>NZ_JAANIG010000028.1 GCF_011174675.1 Perlabentimonas gracilis
GATTTCCAATTCAAATCGTCACGCTATTAAAAAAACAGATAAGTGCGATGAACAAAGATTTTCAAAGAACTATTATTTATATTTAGTGCCCACTAGTGACATAAATTGGTTAGGGTTTTAGGTTTTACAAAGCACCCATGTTTTCAGGTGGTATAAAAGATTACTTGTAACCATTTGTGCCAACAAAATAACCGTTTTGGGGTAGTGCAAAAGGAGCGGTTGGTGTCACTACTTTTGTACTGGTGGTGTGAAAAGCACATTTTTTCCTACTTTTGGAACACATTGCTTGTTCAAGCACATACCCTAAATTTTCATCAACAAAGAATAAATTAATGCAGGTTTTAGACGATAGCAGTATTGTTCAACAGGTGGCTCGGCGTGTTGAGGCATTTCATGAGGTTGACACCACGGGCCACGACTGGTGGCATATATGGCGGGTGTGGAACTTGGCTCGGCATATTGCTCAACGCGAAAGTGCAATTATGCTGCAGGTTGAGCTGGCTGCCCTGCTGCACGATATGGACGACCATAAGCTGGCCCAAAGTGATGGGGAGAATTTACCCAATGCAAGGAATGTTTTACATGATTGTAATGTGGACAATAGGCTGATTGAAAGTGTTGTGCAAATAATAAAGCAGGTCTCTTTCAAGGGGGCTGGTGTCGATACCACTCCCACATCAGCTGAGGCCTGCGTGGTGCAGGATGCCGATAGGCTCGATGCCATTGGCGCCATTGGCATTGCCCGTGCCTTTGCGTATGGTGGCTCAAAGCACCGCGAACTCTACAATCCCAACGAGGAACCCATTATGCACGGCACATTTGCCGAGTATAAAAGCTCCAAGGGGAACACCCTTAACCATTTCTACGAAAAGCTGCTACTGCTTAAGGAGCGGCTTAATACCCAATCCGCTCGCGAGCTAGCCGATGGTCGACATCGCTATATGGAGGGGTTCGTGGAACAATTTTTGGGTGAATGGAATCTGGAGGATAAACCGTAGCATCAGCCTTTACAAATTATGAGAAAAGTAGCAATTATCGATATGGGGACCAACACCTTTAACCTACTGGTGGCTTCGGTTAATGGTGATTTGTCGTACCAAATTATTCACAGTTCCAAGCAGGCTGTAAAGCTGGGCGAGGGGGGCATAAATCAAAAGTACATAACCCCAGCTGCTTATCAGCGTGGGCTAAACGCCATTGGCGAGCATATGCGAACCATCCTGCTGCATGGTGCGAACGAAATTTTTGCTTTCGCCACATCGGCAACGCGCAACGCATCCAATGGGCATGAGCTGGTGGCCGATATTAAAAATCTTTTTGGCGTAGATGTTCAGGTGATTGGTGGCGATGAGGAGGCTGAACTTATATACATGGGAATTCGTCAAGCAGTTGAGCTAAACAGCGAGAACGTGCTAATGCTCGACATTGGCGGGGGGAGTAACGAGATGATTATTGGAAATGGAGAGCGGTTCCACTGGAAAAGGAGCTACGATTTGGGTATATCGCGGCTATTGCAACAGTTTAACCCCTCCGATCCAATTGCTGAAGATGAGATTGCTGCAGTAGAAGAGTATCTTGAGGCTCAACTTGCCGATTTAATTGAACCCATGGAGCACTTTAAACCCAAAATGATTATTGGCAGCTCGGGTTCGTTCGATACCTATCGAAATATCCTAGTGGCCGCCAATATAGTAAAGGCAAACGGTGATCCTAGCATAGAGATTCCCATGGAGGAATACTTCAACCTGCATAACCACCTTATTAAAACTAGCAAGCAGCAGCGGTCTGCTATACCCGGTATGGATCCCATGCGGGTTGAGATGATTGTGCTGGCTACCATTTTTACCCATTTTCTTGTCAGGCGTTTTGGCATTGAGCGGATGGTGCAGTCGTCGTATGCGCTTAAGGAGGGTGCTGTTTGGAGAATGATTAATGGAGCATAGGGTAAACCAATTTTATATTACTCAGCATAAAGTGTCCAATTAACCTTTCCTCTCTAAAAAAACTTCCAATAGGCTTGATTCCTGTTGCATATTTTGCATAACTTGCATTGTGATAATAACCCTAATGTTCAAATTCTTTGAACTTATACACACATAAATTCAAGGACTAATAATTAAACCTTTAAGCACTATGAAAAGATTTGTTTTTTGTACCGTTCTACTTATGGCTATTCTACTTGTTCCCCGCGAGTCGCAAGGCCAAATTAAAAGATTACTGAAAGAAAAGGCCATTGAGGCCCTGAGAGGAAACCAACAAGAAGAAGCAACAACTCAAACGCAGGAGGTAGAGCAGGAGCAGGCGCAGCCCCAACGCCAGAGACAGGCTGGGCCAAACTTTTTGGAGCGCAGAATGATGCAGGCCATGGGCCTTAACAATGTGAAGTATGAACCTCACTACTCGTTCACCTCCAGCATGGTGATGGATATTGAGAGCATCGACTCGCTTAAAAAATCGGACAAGATGCAGTACACCACCTATTTTGATCCCAACAGCAAGAGCTACGCCATGGTGTTTGATGCCGTAGACCAGCAAACAGGGCAAAAGCAGAAGGGGACTATGATTTTTGATATGAAGAATTTCTCCATGCTGATACTCAATGAGGAGAATGGCGAAAGAAGCGGGGTGGCCATTTCATTTGCTAACGATTCTCTTCCCGAGCAAGAAGAAGCTTTAGCTCAGGAGTACCCGGAAGAGGTTGTGGAGGACGAGATATTTGTTAACCCAATGTACACCAAGACAGGTAAAAGCAAAACTATCGCAGGGCAGCTATGCGAGGAGTATTTGTATGAGAATACCGAGGGCAGGGTTTCGTTTTGGGCATCGAAGAAGAGCCCCATTGATCTCTCAAGAGCCTATGGGCAGATGTATGGATTGCAAGGGTTGGCAGCAGCCGGAATGGGTTTTGGCAATGGAATGATTATGGAAATGGTTTCGGAAGATTTTAGCTCGGGCGCCAAAACCATCATGAATGTGCGCGAAATACTAAGCAATACCAATAAGTCGCTCGATGTAAGTGGCTACCAAATTGTTGGTGTGGGCGAAGCAGCTAAGTAACTATTGACTGAAAGTAAACTGAACGGTGCGGAGCAATGCTTCGCACCGTTTTTTTATCTGTAGATATAGAAAAAGCCTTTGGCGGTATTGTATCGTTTCTCGGGGCTTATATCCTCAAGCAGGTAGTAGTATATTCCCTGGGGCAGGTATGTCCCGTAGTAGTTTTTACCGTCCCACTTAATAATATTACCCTCGTACTGGTACACCAACGACCCCGAGCGCGAAAAGACCTTGAATGACAGCTTATTTGTTCCCGACGACTCAACGGTAAAGAAGTTGTTGGAATTGCCAGTGGGTGTGAAAACGTTGGGGATATATTCAAAATCAACCAGGTCGGAACCAAATTCGGGCCCTAGCATTGTAATCATGGTAAAGGCCGCCGTGTCGGTAGCATTGTTTATATCGATAACCTTTAGCGTAATTTCATAGGCACCTCCATTGGGGAAGGTGTAGTAAACATTGGGGTATTGACCCAACGAAGGGTTATTTGCATCAAAATCGACCTGAGGAGCAGGGAGCATCTTGGCATCAAAATCCCAAAAGAACCTAAAATCACCGAGCTGGTTGATGGAATTATCCGAGATATCCAGCGAACTCTTAAGTATCCTTTTCAGGCTGGCCAGCTCTTCAAACTCCTTGTCGTACTCCAGTATGAAGTGTGCTCGTTTTGGGTAAATTGTTATGGTTTGGGTTAGTAAATCTGCTGCGGTACTGCAGCTGCCTCCAGTGGCAATATAGTATAGGGTTGCCTCAAAGTTTTCGGGTCCATTGTCGAAAACATATACCTGATTGGTGATAAGGGTTTCCGAGGTCACATCGAACTCAATTTTGCAAAACTCAAAGCCATCGGGCAGATGTTGGGTAAATTCTAAGGTATCGGGCGTTTCGGTAGCCAACTCGTACTGCCCAATCAATGTATAAGTTAACGATTGTGCGCTAAGATTAATAGTACCTATGGTAAGTATAAGGAGCGTAATGGGGATTACTAGCTTAAAACCTTTTTGCATAATTGCTCAATTTTTACTGTAAATATAGTAAAAGCCATATAACACGGGCTAAATTTTTTCGGTTAATTTTTGTACTACCCTGAAATTATTAAGGAACTCCTTTGCAAAAACTCTCAGCACGGTGTAGCCCGGTATGGCTAGTAGCATTCCTAAAATACCACTAATGCTACCGGCAATAAGAAGAACAATGAATATTTCGAGAGGATGGGCGTGTACGCTGTTCGAGAATATAAGGGGTTGAAAAAAGAAGTTGTCGATTAGCTGAACCGACACAAAAACTAATGTCATGAATAGCAGCATTGGTAGCATCTCGGTTGCAAAGTTCATATCTAAATTGGTTGCAATGCCAATAATTAAACCCAGTGCCGTGCCAATTATTGGCCCCACGTAGGGAATTACATTTAGTATTCCCCTAAATAGGCCAATTACAATTGCCGTGTTAAAGGGTAGGCCAACAATTAGTAAACCCGTTGTGTCGAGTATCATAATACCTGTGCTTTGCAGCACAATGCCAATGAAATACCTGCGCAAAAGGTTGTTGATGCTTCTCAGCGCATGCCTAATATTCTTCTCGAACTTCTCAGGGAAAAGAATAGTTACCCCATTGAAGAATAGCCCCTCATCCTTTAGAAAGAAAAAGGTGATAAAGGATATTGAAAACGCGGCAATGGCCAGGTTGCCAATAATATTTGCCGTTGAGCTAAAGATATCGGTGATAATACCAACATTTATTATTCCACTTACCTTTTCAACAAGGTATTCCTGAATGGAGAAATCGTGCGCCGAGGCAGGTAGGTATTCCTTAATGAACGTATCGATACTCTCAAGGGGTTTATTGAAGTTCGACACCATGCTGGGAACATTCACCGTGCTAAGGTCGTTTATTTGGCTTACCACCAAAGGTATCATTACCCGGAAAAAAAGTATAAATAGTCCCCATAGGGTAATCAAAGCTAGTGCAGCGCCTAGTGCTTTTGGGGCGCTCCAGCTTTTAATTTTTAGCTTACACACCAGGTCAACTATGGGCTTGCCCATGAGCGATAGTACCGCCGAGATGATTACATAGCTAACGATGCTGCTAAAGTACCAAAGCAAAAACAGCACAATGGCAAGGCCTGTTCCAAGGATTATATAACGGGCTAATCTGTTCATAGCAATTGTGTTTCAAAGTTTTGAGTTCATTGCCAAGTAGCAAATGGTATTGTAAAATTAGTTGTTTTGATTGACAAATGCACGAAATGTTATCCGATATAGCTAATTAGGCTATGAAACGGTTTGTGTTTAGCTGTATACTTTTCTCTCTATGCTCATTTGCTCAAAGGCTTAACCTTTTCTCAGAATGCTCGTTAAACCAAAACTTCATACTAATATCAAAAGCACGATCAATTAAACATACACTAAAGAAATTCAATGCTAAACGATTTTATTCTTGCTCACAAGGGCGAGCTGGCTGCCCTAATTACCGCATTTTTCTGGACCATTACTGCGCTGGCCTTCGAGTCGGCAGGCAAAAAGATAGGTTCGCTACAGGTGAACCTTATTAGGCTCACCATGGCATTCATCTTTCTTAGCATCTTCTCATGGTTTATGCGTGGCGTAATTTTCCCAACCGACGCCAGCGTACACAATTGGGTTTGGCTGTCCATATCTGGACTGGTGGGCTTTGTGCTGGGCGATTTGGTGCTTTTCCAGGCATACGTGGTGGTGGGAGCCCGTATATCGATGCTTATTATGGCCTTGGCACCGGGTGTAGCCGCACTAATTGGCTGGGCTTGGCTTGGCGAAACCGTAACCCTTAAGCAGGGTATTGCCATGCTGCTTACCTTTTCGGGCATTGCCATGGTAATCCTTCGCCGGGAGATTCATGACCCCGAGAAGCCAAAAGCTCGTCGTAAGGTGCAATTCTCATATCCAATTGCTGGTTTGCTTCTGGCCTTTGGCGGAGCAGTAGGACAGGGCGGAGGCTTGGTGCTTAGCAAGTACGGAATGGCCGATTACGATGTTTTCTCGGCAGTTCAAATCCGCGTGCTCACGGGAGTTGTTGGCTTTGCGCTAATTTTCACATTCCTGGGTAGGTGGAAGAAGCTTACCGAAGCGCTTAGGAACCGACGGGCAATTAGCCGCACGGCCATAGGTGCTTTCTTTGGCCCTTTTCTAGGTGTGTCGTTCTCCCTTTGGGCGGTTAAGTTTACCACTACGGGCGTGGCCTCGGCGCTAATGTCCATTGTGCCGGTGCTAATCATTCCCTTCTCGGTATTAATAATGAAGGAGAGGTTTAACCCCAAGGAGCTACTAGGTGCATTTGTGACTATCCTAGGCGTATTCCTTTTCTTTATGTAGCGCTAAAACGCCTTACCAGATACCGAACTGCAAATCCGATGGCAAGTAATGCTATCCCCGAAACAATTACGTTAAGGGGTAGCGATATCGACATGGCTATACATCCCACAAGCCCAAGGTAGGGTATTGCCTTGCTGTACAGCTGCTGTTGGTTTGGCTGCCTAATGGCAGCAATATTTGTAATGCTGTAGTACAGCAGAATGGTAAAGGTGGCCGCTCGTACTACAAACTCAAAGGTTCCCAGAATAGTTATTGCAAGTATTATCACGCTTGTAAATAGTATGCCGATGTGTGGTACTGCAGTTTTGCTGTGTATCTTCTCAAAAAAATGGGGTAGGTCGTTGCGCCGCCCCATGGCCAAAAGCATACGGCTAATCCCCAGTATTTGGCTAAGTAGAACCCCCAGCATAGCTGTTGATGCCCCTATGGTGATTATAGTGCTTATACCTGGAGCAGCCATGGCATTTGCCGCTACCTGAAGGGGCGACTTGCTTTGCGCCATCCCCTCGGCGCCAATGGCGCCTGTGGCAACAATCGACACGCCTGCGTAAAGCACAATGGCGCTGATAATTGTGATGATTACAGCTCGTGGAATGGTTTTCGTGGGTTCCACCACCTCCTCGGCCAGTGTGGCTATTCGCGCGTATCCAGTAAAGGCAAAGAAAAGAATGGCTGTTGATTCGGCAATTCCCATAACCCCAAACGGAGCAAATGGAGTGAAGTTGCTAGCCTTAACAGAGCCAATTCCACCTACAATAAAATAGACTAATGAAATTAGGGTCACAAGCACAATAACTAAATTTATTGCTCCGGCCTTTTTTATCCCCACAATATTGGCAATGGTGAGTAGCACCACAGCGGCAACCGAGTAGGTAATGGGAGCAAATGCGGGCACCAGCTGATGAAAGTAGCTGCCAAACCCAATGGCCACAATGCCTGCTGCCGAAAGCTTACTAATTATAAACATCCAACCTGCCGAAAAACCAAGCGATGGATTTAGCAGCCGGTAACCATACTCGTAAGTTCCACCCGATTGTGGGTAAACTGCTGCCAGCTGGGCAGAGCTTAAGCCGTTAAACGAGGCTATTAGGCCGGCTATCATCAGCCCAACAATAAACGATGCCCCCGATACCCCAGCGGCAACACCCGTAACCACAAATATTCCGGCGCCAATAATGGCTCCAAGCCCAACGCCAATGGCATCGTTTAGCCCCAGAACTCGCTTTAAACTATTTGGTTTGCTCATATTTATGTTCGTTTTACTTTCTAATGATGTTTTATCAATAGTGACCGACTAAAATAATAAGATTACTTTCAGTGAACCCCCATGTTCGGTTCTTCACTTCGTTCAGAATGACATGTGTTTATATTATATTTAGTGGAGGGGAGGGGCAGTTGGCCTCGTTGTTTTAGAACGAGGCCAACTGCCCCTCCTCTCCACATCCACTTAAAAGCATATACCTGTCATTCTGAGCAAAACGAAGTGAAGCGAAGAATCTTATATATATCTTCAAAGTTTTTGGCAGCCACTAGTGATGTTTTATGTATTGTTTTTTTTTTGATAGAATCAATTTATCAACCGAAAGGCTTCCTGCCCCATAGATTATCAGGTATACCAAAAGCATGGTCATGGCAAAATCGGTTCGCGAGTCATGCGCCATTTTCCAAAATCCATTATTTAGCAGTATGGGTATTTTTGTGGTGACAATGGCCGTTGCCATAATGGTAAGCAGTGGGATGGAGGCTAGCCTAGTTAGGAGACCAGCAAGTATCATTGCTCCACTAGTTACCTCAAAATATGCTACTAGGTATGCTAGGATTTCGGGGTTGGCAAACCCAATTTTCTCGAAACGGCCAACGCCCACCAGCTCAGGGAACAAAAACTTTTGAATACCCTCCGAGAGGAATACCAGCCCTACCACCAATCGTGGAATTAGCGATCTTTTATCGTTATGGCTGGTGATAATGGTACTCACTAATTGGTTTATTGCCTTCATGATGATTCACCTTAATGGGTTTGTAAATATATAGCAATTAGGTTGCTATGATGTTCGATGATTCTTAAGCAAATGCTAATTCTATCTTATTCCTACTGCTCTCACAAATAACAACCTACCTATTGTATTGTTTGTTCAAAGGGTGTGCATTTGTGAACTTAGCTTACGTTAACCTAAAGCATCATCAACCTTTTCATCCATATGCAAAAAATCCCTTACCTTTGGTTGGCAGTTGCAATTAAACCTATTGCAAGCAATGCCCATCAAACCATGAGCTGATAATTAAAATCAATTCAAATAATTAACTAACATCACTATGAAAAAAATCTTTAGAAACCTAGGGTTGCTTGGGATGCTGGCGCTTCTGCCATTCATCTCGCATGCATACGAGGATGCGCGGATGATGCGCTACCCTGACATCAATGGCAACCAGATTGTATTTGTTTATGCTGGCGATATTTGGACCGTGGATGCCAATGGTGGCGATGCGCGGCAGCTAACTTCGCACAAAGGCCTTGAGCTATTCCCCAAAATTTCGCCCGATGGCAAGTGGATTGCTTTTTCGGCCGAGTACAGTGGTTCGCGCCAGGTATACATTATGCCCTCGCAGGGTGGCACCCCACAGCAGCTAACCTACTACAACGATGTGGGCGAAATGCCTCCACGTGGTGGCTACGACTACGTGGTGCTGGGCTGGACCCCCGACAGCAAAAAGGTTTTCTTCCGCGCCAACCGCACCCCCTACGGCGACCGAATGGGCAAGTACTTCACCATTAGTATCGAGGGTGGGCTAGAGGAGGAACTACCCATACCTCACGGTGGATTTGCCGACCTCTCGCCCGATGGCAAAAAGGTGGTGTTTACCTACATCGACAGGGAATTCCGCACTTGGAAACGATACAAGGGTGGCCGCGCATCGAACCTTTGGATATACGATTTGGAGAAAAATCACTCCGAAGAGATCACCGATTTCAAAGGAACCGACCATATCCCAACTTGGCACGGCGATAAAATCTACTTCGCTTCCGACCGCGATCTTTGGCTTAACGTACATAGCTACGATGTGAAAACCAAGGAGGTTAAGCAAATAACCAAGCATGATAAGTTTGACGTGATGTGGCCCAGCGGAAGCAATGGACAGCTAGCTTACGAGGTGGGCGGACATCTTTACAAGCTAAACCTTACAACTGAGGAGACCGAACGTGTGAAGGTGAATATCCGCTACGACTACGCCAACACCTTACCCTATCATAAGAATGTAAAGGATAACATACATAGTTCGGCCATTTCGCCAACTGGTAACCGCGTGCTTTTCGATGCTCGTGGCGATATCTTCTCGGTACCCGCTGGTGATGGAACTACTATTAACCTTACAAATACTCAGGGCGTGCGCTCGGTTTACCCACAGTGGTCGCCCGATGGCAAGTGGATAGCCTACTACTCCGATGAGACTGGTGAGTATGAGGTGTATCTGCTCGAGAATAAGGAGAACGCAACTCCTAAGCAAATCACTAAGAACTCCAAGGGTTGGAAGTACGCAGCTACATGGTCGCCCAACAGCAAAATGCTGGTTTTCTTCGACAGGTCGATGCGCCTGCAGTTGCTCGATGTTGAGTCAGGTAAGCTAACGGTGATTGATACCCCAACCTCCGACGAAATCCGCAGCTACAACTTCTCGCCCGATTCGCGCTGGGTAACCTATACCAAGAATGGTTTGAATGGTCAGGGAGGCATTTGGGTTTACAACGTGGAAACCAACAAAACCCAACAGCTAACCGATAATACCTTCAGCGATAGGAATCCAATATTCTCCAATTGTGGCAACTACATCTTCTTTGCCTCAAATCGCGATTTCAACCTAAACTTCTCCGATTTCGAGTTCAACTACCTGTACAATAGGGCTACTCGCCTGTATGCCATTGCGCTACGCAACGATAGCCCCCGCTTATTTGAACCCAAGGAAACAGTTGAGCCTGCCGGAAGCGAGGAGAAAAAGGATGAGCCTAAAAAGGATGTAACCGTTACCATCGATTTTGATGGGGCGAACCAGCGAATCATGGCCTTCCCACTTTCCTCTGGCGGTTACTGGAACCTACAACCTGTTGATAATGGCTTGGTGTATTTCAACGACGAGGGTATGCAGCGTTACAACGTGAAGGAGCAGAAGAACGAGCTGATTATGGCCGGAATTCGTGGAGCAACCGTATCGGCTGATGGCAAGAAGTTCCTTTACCAAAGCCGTGGCGATTACGGAGTGGCATCGCTTGCTCCAAACCAATCGGCGGGCACGGGCAAACTCGACCTGAGCAATATGGATATGCGCATTGAACCCCGCAAGGAGTGGGAGCAAATTTTTGTTGATGGTTGGCGTATTTTCCGCGACTTCTTCTATGTGGCCAACCTGCACAATGTCGATTGGGATGACTTCCGCCAGAAGTATGGCGAGATGCTACCATACCTGAACCACCGCTTCGACCTCGACTATATTTTTGGTGAGATGATTGCCGAAACCAATACGGGTCACGCCTATGCCAACTATGGCGATTTTGAGCGTGTTACCCGCGTTGAGACCGGGTTGCTTGGTGCCAAGCTTGCTGCCGACAACAGGAGCAAGCGATATATCATCAGCAAAATTTATGAGGGTGAGAACTGGAACCCATCGCGTCGCTCACCATTAACCGAGCAGGGAATTGATATAAAGGAGGGTGAGTATCTTATCCAAATTGATGGGCAAGATGTAACAACAACCCAGAACCCATACAAGTTCTTAGAGAATAAGGTGAACAAGGCCGTGCGCTTAACTGTGAATAGCAAGCCCACAACGCAGGGCGCACGTACCTACACCATTAGGCCAATATCCAGCGAGCAGGAGCTAATGTATCTCGATTGGGTGAACTCGCGCCGCGCTATGGTCGATAAGTTGTCGGGTGGTCGTATTGGCTATATGCACGTGCCCAACACGGCTGTTGAGGGTAATCGTGAGCTACACCGTGGTATGTATGCCTATCATCACAAGGATGCGCTTATTATCGACGAGCGTTTCAATGGCGGTGGATTTATTCCCGATCGTATGGTTGAGCTACTAAACCGCGAAACCCATGCCCATTGGCATAGGGCAGGGCTACCACACCCAATGCGCACCCCTGGGGTTGCGCATGATGGGCCAAAGGCTATGCTAATTAACCAGTATGGCTCGTCGGGTGGCGATGCGTTCCCCTACTTCTTCCGTCAGAAAAACTTAGGCACCATTATCGGCTCGCGCACATGGGGCGGACTGGTTGGTATGAGCGGTAACGCTTCGCTTATGGATGGTGGCTACATTGCCGTTCCCCGCTTTGGAATTTACAACGAAAAGGGTGAGTGGATTATTGAGGGAATTGGTGTTTACCCCGATATTGAGGTGGTTGACGAACCCCACAAGCTAGCCAAGGGGCAAGACCCAATACTGGAGAAAGCCATTGAGGTTCTGCTTAAGCAGCTGGAGGAAAATCCACCTAAAAAGTGGCCAGTACCTGCCGATCCCGACCGTAGCGGTTGGATTGAAGTTGAGATACAGTAAACTATTTTCTTTAGATAGCAGAATGCCCCGGAAGTTTTTTCGGGGCATTCTTGTTTGCTATAAGTCCCTATTGTTTGTAATTTAGTAATGAAAAGGCGCATGAACTGTTTAAGTTTTAATTAGCGCATAGGTATCCAGTTGTAAAGTGAGGGTTGCTGAGCTTGTCGAAGCAACCTTGTGATCATTATCATAGTTGTTAAAAGATAATTCAAACATAACTGATCGACTAACTTTTTATAGATTCTGAGCGAAGCGAAGAATCTATAGCCTAGTAGGCAATATATTTATAAGTTTAAATTTCTTGTCGATCAGCAATAAAAATTAGATAGTTTTTAAGGGTCTAACTTATTTTGTCTTACCAAAGTAGTAATGCAGGCTTAGCCCACCGTAACCTCCAAACTTATCCTCATCGCGAAGCATAGTGCCCCTTTGCTTGTTAGTTTTGTAGTATAGACCCGTTTCAACGGTAATGCCAAAGTTTCGTTTCTCCGGGTTTGGAAAAATCTCAACACCCAAGGGAATGTTGAATCCCCAGTCGAAGTAGTTTTGGCTATCGTACCTTTGGAAGTTCATAATACCTCCCAACCCAACGTAAAAGTTGGAGTTTTCGGTTTTGAAGAATCTCCGGTTAACTACTAAGTTGGTTTCGGCTCGCCTGTAAATCTGCGAAGCATTAAAACCATAGCCCTGTCTTAATATCAGGCCATAGTTCTTCGATGGGTTGGTTGTGAGCGAGAGGTTAAGGGGTTGAATGTCCTCTCCAAAACTTACAAATCCTCCTACTCCAACCTGAGCAAATGCGGAAGATGAAATTGCTAGCAGAAGTGCTGCTACAAATAATGATTTTTTCATAAGGGTTTAGAATTGGTGTTATCAAATTTAAACCTATGTTTTGTAAAGTATTTACTGAGTTAACGTTCGGCAACACAGTTTAGCTGTTTTTTGTTTTTCACAACTCAAGTGTTAATGGAACTTAATACAAACGAAGGGTTGTGCGAGTGATTTTCTGGCGAAGAGGGTGGTATGTGGGATTACTTTTAATCTATCCCGATTTAGCAAATAATCATTAAACACTATCGAATAATAAATAGTTCCCAGCAAATGCTAGATATATGTTTTATTATTAGCTGGAAAATTTCATCTTGTGGCATAATCCTAAATTAAAAATATTATGAATAGTAAAATAAGTATTGTTTCAAGGGGGATTAAAGGTATAAGTATGGCCTTTGCGTTCGTTTTAATATCAATTTCAGCAGAAGCGCAACAGAGGCTTTCGTTTACCCCAGTTGCCGAGGTTCAGCATACTTTGTCGGCAGGTGCCAACACGTTTGCAGCCAAGGCTACAGCCCTAAACGTAACGGGTTCAACCGAGGCAGTAGGAACACCTTCATCAATAAGAGATGGCTCTGGCAATATCCATATGGTTTTTGTTGATAAGGTTGCGGGCGATCAGTTCGTTTTACGGTATGTAAGGCAAAAGGGGAGTTCTTGGGAATCTGCCGAGTTAGAGCGCCTAGGTTCGGCATCGCAAGAGGACGGACGTTTTAGCCGGGGATTAGAAAAGCAGATTCCATCGCTAGCTATTGACAATAATGGGACACTTCATTTTACTTACTTCAAGGTGGAGTCCAGCAGCATTAAGTTGTACTGCGGGTCAATTAGCTTAACACAGGGTACTATTGCTAAAATAGCTGTTGAGACTATCACTTCCAATACCAGCTATCAGAATGGTTTGGCCATTGACAGGCAAAATATCATTCATATAAGTTACCATAACGAGGGGCTTAAGTATGCCAACAACAAGTCGGGGCGTTTTGTGCCAACAATGCTCAAGGCCAATGAGGATAACAAACCCAACTTTGTTGAACGTGGAGTAAACTCCACCATGCTAATACAGCCCAATGGCGATATTCTTATTCCATACCAAGGAACGCACCATAGGAACTGGGTTGTGGTGGCCGAGTTCCTCGATTGCCAGGTTTATACAGGAGGTGTTTGGAAGAATATGGGCATTGTGGGCAGCTTAGGTATGCTCAATACCCATGGGTTTAATATCTTCATGGAGAATGGTTCGCCCACACTATATCACTATGCGGGTGGCACCCTTGGCTATGCGCAGTATACTGGCCGATGGACCAAAAGAACTTTTGGCCTTGGTAGCGAAACGCTCTCATCGGCATTAAGCGCAACGGCAACCAGTAATGGTAAATCGGTGGTGGCTTGGTACTCGAGAAATGGAGACCTATTCGTATCGCACCGCAATGGGGATAGCTGGATCAGCAAATCGGTTGGTGGAATTAAGCAGTATGGTGATGCATTCCCAATAGTTGTTCCCAGCGCAAACGGAAAGGTTGAGGTATTTGTTAGGGCAAATGTACAGGGTAAAGGAACATTGGTTAGAGTGGTTGAGAGGTAGTCCTTTCAATCCAAATTGAAAAGGGGAAATCGTGTCGATTTCCCCTTTTTTTCGGTGTGGTGTGTATGTTAGTTGCTATACCTAATCCACTTCCACATCTCGCCCCAAGTATGCTTTTTGCCATATAGCAAAATTCCTGTGCGGTAAATCTTAGCCGCAAGCCAGGTCATTGCAATGAACGTTACTATAAGCAAACTTCCAGAAAGGATAAGCTCCCAGGTAGGAACACCATAGGGCAAGCGAGTAATCATTACAATTGGGGATGTGAAGGGAATCATCGAGAACCAGAACGATATGGCTCCATCGGGCGAACGCAATCCGCTTACCATTACAACAATGGCAATAATAAGGGGTATGGTAATGGGCATAACCAGCTGCTGGGTATCTGCCTCGTTTTCTACTGCAGAGCCCACGGCGGCGAACATGGCGGCGTAAAGTAGGTATCCTCCAATAAAGAAAAAGATAAACCCTCCAATTATCAGCGCGAAGTTTACGTTGGATAGGGCGCCCATCATCTCGCTAACAAAGTCGTTGTCGGCAGCTGCGGTATCGGGTATCATCTGTGCTCCACCCTGCGCCTCCATGATGCTGGTTACCATTTGCTTGTTGGCATCGGCGGTGTCGGGTTTGTCCATTAAAAGCGAGGTGCCAACTGTTACCAAACCAAAGGTTAGAATTATCCACAGCACAATTTGCACAAGGCTAACGGCTGCAATACCCAAGATTTTGCCCATCATCAGCTGGAACGGCTTAACCGACGATACGATTACCTCAACAATACGGCTGCTCTTCTCCTCAATAACCCCCCGCATAACCTGGGTTCCAAAAAGAAAAATTAGCATATACACCATGAAGCTAAGTATGTAGGCCAACCCCATGGCTAGCTCGGTAGAGCTCTCCTTGGCTTCGCCACTTTTTGTCCACTTGATGGTTCGTACCCTTACAGAGGTTTTGATATTGTTTAGTATCTCATCTAAATTCTCAATGTCGTACGACATCAACTTTTGCGACTCTATCTCATTTTTCAGCGCACTCGAGATGTGCGATGTGATATCGATGGAAGGTTGCTTGTCGGAGTAAAGCACCACGGCATCGGGGGTACTGGCTACCATTTTGCCGATGAAAAGCACGGCGTAGTAGTTCGAATCGTGAAAGGTTTCCTTAATATCATCAACCTCCACATCATGCAGAAAGGTGAACTTTAGGTACTCCGTTTCGGGTATTGCACCTTCAAATATCCCTGCATCATCGATAACTGCAATATGCCTCTCGTTTTTATCTTCTAGGGTAGCAATTACAGCGGGGACAATCATTAGCGCCGCAAACAGGATGGGCGTTAGGATGGTCATTATGATGAACGATTTTTTCCTTACCCTTGTAAGGAATTCACGCTCTAGTACTAGCATTATTTTGTTCATAGCTCAATATTTTCAGGGTGATGATTACTTAAGCCCGTGGGCTTTATTATACTCCTGTACCACTTGTATAAAGATATCGTTCATGCTGGGGACAGCTTGTTTAAACCCAAGAATCTCGGCCACGGGAATTATTTCTTTTAGCAATCGGTTATCCTCGGAGTAGTTGTGCACCTTAACCTGAGCATTAACTAAACCAGCATCCTCTTTATGGCTAACCAGCTCGTAGTTTGAACCAAGGTTCTCTCTAACTTTCTCAATATCTCCTCTAAGTAATAGCTCAAAAACATTGCTGCCGTAGCTTTGCCTAACCTTATCGATTGGGCCGCTTAGTATATTCTTCGACTTGTTAATCAGCGTGATGTGATCGCACATCTCCTCAACGCTGCCCATGTTGTGGGTAGAGAAGATTACCGTGGCGCCGTTCTTCTTCAGGTCAAGTATTTCGTTCTTGATAAGATTCGCATTGATGGGGTCGAATCCGCTGAAGGGCTCATCAAAAATCAGTAGCTTGGGATCGTGAATAACCGTTACCACAAACTGTATCTTCTGGGCCATCCCTTTGGAAAGTTCCTCAATTTTCTTGTCCCACCAGCCTTGAATCTCCATCTTCTCGAACCAGAACTTAAGCCTTTTTAGCGCATCGTGTCGGCTAAGCCCTTTAAGGCGAGCAAGGTAAAGAGCCTGTTCGCCAACCTTCATCTTTTTATAAAGGCCGCGTTCTTCGGGCAGGTAGCCAATGTTGTAAATATCGTCTGCTTTCAATGGTCGACCGCTAAATTCAACACTCCCCTTATCGGGGCCCGTAATCTGGTTGATAATACGGATCAGGGTTGTTTTCCCAGCACCGTTGGGGCCAAGTAACCCGTATATGCTCCCCTCGGGCACCGAAATGCTTACATCATCGAGCGCCAAGTGAGTGGCAAAGCGCTTCTCGATGTTACTTGTAGTTAGGATGTTCATACTGCGTGTATTATAGTTGGTTTTTTACTGGCCTCAAAATTAGTTCGATTTTGACTAATAATCCACCATTTCAGTAAAAATTAGCTAAAAACTGATGTAATCATTTTTGTTGATTTTATTAAGTAGCAAAACGTTAAACCAATTAGTGTGGTAAGTATCTATAAATTAGTGTAAATCCAACTTTATTAACCCCTCACTAATACCTTTAGTACCTATGAGATACTTTTTTAGCCTTACGCTTTTATCGATTTTTTGGTCAATACAATTTTCGTTTGCTCAGCAAAGCATTTTCGATCAGGTGAACGATCCCTTCTTTGGCGAGTCATGTACTAGCATCTTGGTTGGTAAACAAGCCTCAACCGATGGCTCGGTAATAACCAGTCATACTTGCGATGGCCGTTACCGCACCTGGGTGACCATTGAAAAGGGACAGAAGTATGAGCGCGATACAGTAACAGCAATATATAAAGGCTTGCTAAAAACCGAAACGCCTTGGGATATGCGCAACGTGGAAAAGGTGGGCGAAATTCCGCAAGCCAATGAAACCTACACATTTCTTAATACCGCTTACCCATGCATGAACGAGAAGCAGCTGGCCATTGGTGAAACAACCATTACGGGAAAGAAGGAGCTGGTGAACGAAAATGGTATGTTCCTGATTGAGGAGCTGCAACGTATTGCCCTGCAGCGTTGCTCCACAGCTCGCGATGCAATTAGGCTTATTGGCCAACTAATTAACGATTATGGTTACGGCGATTGGGGCGAGTGCATCACCATTGCCGATACCAGGGAGGTTTGGCAAATGGAGATTTTTGGTGAGGGGCCCGATAAGATTGGTGGCGTTTGGGCAGCACAGCGTATTCCCGATGACCACGTAGGCATTTCGGCTAACATACCTCGCATTGGCGAAATCAACCTAAAGGATAAGGAACACTTCATGGCCTCAAAGAATGTTTTTGATGTAGCAAAGAAGATGGGATTTTGGGACGGCAAGTCTACTTTTAAGTTTTGGCAGGCCTACGGAACAGGCAAGAAACCCTTCGCCATTCGCGATTACTTTGTGCTTAACGCAGTAGCCCCATCGCTTAACCTCAGCTACGATGCCGATGAGCTGCCATTCTCGGTTAAGCCCGACAAGAAGGTTTCTGTTCAGGATGTGATTGCCTTATACCGCGAAACCTATGAGGGAACCGATTACGACATGACTCAAAATCTTAAATCCATCAAAAAAACTTACAACGATAAGCGCGAGGTGACTAGTGTAGATACCGTAATATCGCCCATTGCGCAGCCTTGGCTAACCACCAATGCTCGTAATTTGTACAATTTCCTCGATGAGGATGCGGTTAAGTTTTATCGTACCGTGGCCGTATCGTGGTGCTCGTACTCGCAAATAATTCAGCTGCGCGATTGGCTACCCGATGCCATTGGCGGAGTGGCTTGGTTCTCGTTCGATAACCCTGGCCAAAGCCCCAGAATCCCAATTTTTTCGGGTACAACAGAGTTGCCCGAAAGTTTTAACTACTGCGGACAAAAGCGTCATCGTACCGATGCTGCCATTTGGAAATACCGTAAGGCCAACAAGCTGGCCACGCTGGCTTGGCAAGATACCCGCGAGGGGATGATGGAAGAGGTTGCTCATTTCGAGAACAAAGCCACAATGGAGATTCAATTCCTAGAGCCGAAAGTTCAAGATCTGGCAAAGGCGAATAAAAATGAGGAGGTTCAGAAAATGCTAACTCGCTACACCCGCGACTTTGCAGGTGCAACCATGTTGCGTTGGGGTGAGCTGGAGGATGAGTACTGGGGTAGGTTTGGATTAGGGTTTTAATTATATAATTCGTTTTGTTATAGTTTAAGGGGTGGTGACTTTCATCACCCTTTTTTGTTAGCTTATTTTCAAACCAATTAACTTTAGGTAACATTTGTTGTCAATAAATGCAGGTAATTTTGGATAACCTAAAAAATTAACAAAATGAGAAGATTTGCATTTATTGCCATTTTAATGGCCAGCTTTGCTGTTACTACGCTGGCACAAGATCATAACGTGAAGGATAGGCTTCGTTTTAGCCTCAGCACCGATCAGCTTCCTAGTTTTAAATCATATTCCAGTTTTAATAACCGAGAGGATAGGCTCCAAACTACGTATGGAGTTTTTAAATACCTAGAGGTTGGTGGTTTTGTGGGGCATACCAGTTTATACAATTCACTCAAATCAGATTTAGGAAATTTAACATGGAGTTCCTCTAGCATTAAAACTCATGGCATTTCTTTCGGTGCAACGGCAAACTTTCACCCATTGCCTTTGCTTTTCGATACCAAGGGCTTAAAGTTAGACCTTTACTTGTCAGGCAAGGTGGGAGCGATAACGTATCTCGCTTCGGATGAGTATATGGTAAATGGAACCTACCTATTTGGTCAAACCCATATGGGGCTTGCATACTATTTTACCAAGCGATGGGGCGTTTTTGGTGAGTATGGGTATACTCTTTATCGCAATGGCTACCGCTCTGTAACATACAGATATGGTGTAACTTTTAAGTTTTAACCATATAACACTTACCTTACATAAAACACTTTCACATATTTATACAATCCTCTCGCTATGCTTAAGTTCTCTCGTCGGATTTTTGCGCTAATTGTGCTATCCATATTGCTAAGTGCATGCCGTACCAAGATTGACTGGGAATCCCCAGAACTCGAGCCGTCACCTACAGTTAATTCTTTTGTTGTGGCGGGTAAGCCAATAAAGGTTTTCGTTTCGCTAACAGGGGAGTTCAACGATACGCCTGTTGCCATTTGCGAGAATGCTACAGTGGAACTTTATGCAGATGATGCATTTGTTGAAACGCTGGAGTACTCTCAGGAGGGTTTCTACCTGTCGGAGCTGATAGCCGAGCCAAAGGTTGAGTACCGATGTGTTGTAAACATTCCCGATTTCGAAACAGTAACTTGTAGCACAACGCTCCCAAATCCAATGCAAATAGTAGGTATTGAGCATATAAGTCAGGCTGTTGTAGATGAGGAGGGTACAACGCAGCCAGCCTTAATACTTTCTTTTACTAATATTTCCACAAGGTTGCGTTACTATGAGGTGGTAATAAACCTATATAAAAAATCCCATTCGAGTGACGACTTGTACGTTATCCACCCTTCGATAATTCAAGTTGTTGATCCTGTGTTGCTAAACGAGGGGTTGCCAATACTGGTTTTTAGTAACGAGATGATAGAGGACGATAGCTATACTATGACCATAAACTACGCAACTAGCGGTGCTAGCTATAGTCCGAGTACGGGATGGGTGGGAAATGTTTACCCTTTTACCGTTGAGCTACGGTCGATTAGTTACGATTACTATAAGTATGCCAAGCAGTTCTATTTGTATGTGAATGCCAACGACGAGCCATTGATAGGGCAAGGCACAATAGTTCCATTCCATATGCACTCCAATGTCGATAATGGATATGGAATATTTGCAGGGTACTCCTCTGTGGTTTCCGACACCATTTACCCTCAGGATTTTAGTCTCTATTAATTTGATGTAACCCTTAAATACCTAAAGCTTTGAAATCAACAACTCGTTTCGCTATATCTATAGTTGCCATACTAATTATTTCCTCCTCTTCCTTTGCTCAAATACGTGTATCGGGATTTGTACGCGACAGCGTAACCCGAGAGGTGCTGGTGGGTGCACATGTAATCGATACGCAGAATCAGCGTGGGGTAACAACCGATAATAATGGATTCTTCAGGTTAGTTGCTGCGAACGGTGAAACCTTACAGGTCTCGTACGTTGGTTATAACCAGTGTGAACTTGCGGTGAAAGCAGAAACTAATAAGGTGTATGAAGTATTACTGGTTCCAAGTAACGAGATAGAGGAGGTGGTGATAACTCAGGCTAGCCGACCAAGTTTTAATGTATCAACGCTTAGCAGAACGCAGCTAATGAGCATTCCCTCGCTAGGAGCAAAGCCCGATGTGATGAAATCGATACAGCTGCTGCCGGGCATTGAACAGCAGAACGAGGGCACTAGCTTGGTGCTAGTGCGTGGAGGCAACCCTGGCGAGAACCTATACCTTTTCGATAACGTATCGCTTATCTACGTAAATCATATTGGGGGATTCACTTCGGTTTTTAACCCCGATATGATTAACAATATTGATGTTTACAAGGGCGGATTCCCTGCCAAGTATGGGGGCAAACTTTCATCAATTATGGATATTGCTCAGCGTGAGGGAAATTCATCGACTTTGAAAGGGAATTTTAGCATTGGGCTAACCGATGCCTCTTTCGCCATTGAGGGGCCCACCCCTCTGGAGAATACCACCTTTATGGTTACCGGGCGAAAAACAATGATAGATGGCTTGTTTGTGCTGGCAAGCAGGCTAAGCTTAGGAAGTGACTACACCTTGATGTATGGCTTCCATGATATCAACGGCAAGTTTACTTGGCGACCCAACCCTCGAAATACCCTGAGTTTAAACGTGTATCAGGGCGACGATTACCTCAACTTTTGGTACAAAAACACTAGTGGTAACACTACCGAAAGAGCACGGATGCAAAACATATGGGGCAACTGGCTGGTGTCGGCTCGATGGAATAGGGTTCACTCTTCCAACTTGTACTCAAACCAGAGCCTATCTTACGTTCGTTATAGGCTTGGCTTTAGGCAAAACTATTCGGAGATGGGTGTAGATAACTCGCAGAATTATAGCCAAAGGTACCTCTCGGCAGTTCAGGACTTATCGTACAAAGTAGGATTTAAGTATGATGCTACACATTTTTGGTCGATGGATTTTGGGCTACAAACCTCATGGCTTACGCATAACCCCAACAGCACAATTATTGATGGTAAACCCTTGGGCGATCAGGCTGAGATACAGTCCTGGGAGTCGGCACTTTACATCGACAATGCCTTAAAACCCACCGACTGGCTTGAGCTGAAGATTGGAGGGAGGGCGGTTAGCTACCTAACCCAAGGGTACAGCAAGTTCGATTTTGAGCCCAGAGCAAGTATAAATATTGGCCTAAATAAAAATCACAGCCTAAATGTTAGCTATATGGATGTGAACCAGTTCTCTCATCTACTAATCACACAGGGCGATATTATGAGCAACGAGGTTTGGGTACCGGCTAGCGCCGATATTCAGCCAGCTAGTACAAAGCAGGTATCGGCAGGGTGGAAGGGTAAATTTTTGGATGGTATGCTTGGTGCAGAGGTGAGTGTTTATCATAAATCGCTAAGCAACTTGGCTACGTACAGGGAGGGTTTCACCAACCTGATGGGCGATAAGAGCTGGCGAAGCAAGGTGGAGAGGGGAGGCAAGGGTGAAGCCTATGGCGCCGAGCTTATGCTTAGCAAAACGTTAGGCAAATGGACTGGTTTTGTTGGCTATTCATGGTCACGAGCTACGCGGCAGTACCCTAGCATTAATAATGGTTACGAGTATTTGTTCGATTTTAACCGCCCCCATAGCGGCTCCGTAAACATTAGCCGAAAGCTTAACGAGAAGCTGTCTGTTAGCGCAACTTGGGTTTTCCAATCGGGCTTACCCTTTACCCCAGTAATTGGCAAGCAGCTAATTCCTTCAACTTACCGGAATCATGGAGACAACCAATTCCTTTACGAAGCATTCATTTATGGCGAGCGGAATAGTGAGCAAATGCGAGCGTTCCATAGGCTCGATGTGGCTCTAAACTACACCAGGTTCTCGAAACGAAGTGGTTACAAAACCCAATGGACATTCGCGCTGTATAATGCTTACAACAGAAAGAACCCAAATGTTTACTACTACACGCATAGCAAGAGTGATGGTCTCAGGCTATTTTCATCATCGAGGTTTGAGCCTTATTCGCTTTACCAAATCAGCTTTTTCCCCATAATACCCACGGTATCGTATAAGATTTTCTTTGATGAAACCCGCAGAACGGTTGAAGGAGGTAAGACTAGACCCAATCTGTTGAAAAGAATTTTGTTTGATTAAGCGTAGTCCGAATCTACTCTTTGGCCATTAATTCTTGAGCAATTTGCTCGGCATCAAACTTTTTATATTCCTTTTCAAAGGATATCAAGCCCCGCCGCTCCTCAATGCTGCGATTATATGCCTTATCGTAGTACCAAAGCAGTATGCGGGTGGCTTCGTGGAAATTTCCGCTTTCAATGGCCTCGGCGGCTAGTTTGGCGTTATCGCCACCTAACCGTTTGGTTATTTTGCTTATGGCGTGGGTTAGCTCTTCCTTACTAAACAGGGCGTATTCCTTAACCAGCCGTTCGATGCGTTGGTCAAGAGCTAAATCGACCTTTACCAGCGGGCTAAAGTGCATCCTGTTGTAAAAATCCCGTGGAATAAAAACGTGGCCAATACACATCGACTCATCCTCAACCCAGATGGTGCGGTTGATATCAAAATCTTTTATGGCCCAGAAAAGGTTGTTCTCAAACTGTTCGGTGGTGGGTTGTGGTGCGTGTCCTAATCCGCCAAAAACAGAGCCCTTATGGTCGGCTAGGCCTTCCAGGTCAATTATTTGCTCACCTAGATCCTGCAGTTTGAGCAACAACTCGGTTTTTCCGCTGCCAGTGCAGGCGGTAATCACCTTAAAGTTCCAATCTCTTTTAATTATCGATGCCGCAAATCTTCTAAATCCCTTGTAGCCACCATTAACCGTTATTGCTGGTATACCCGCAGTGTTCATTAGCCACGCAAACGATGCTGAGCGCATTCCTCCGCGCCAGCAATGCACAATGAGCTTATCGGTGTATTTAAATTTACTAGCCTGCTTTACCAGGTTCGACATTTTTGGCCCCACAATATCCAGCGCTCTAAGCATTGCCTTTTCGCGGCTAACCTGCTTGTATAATGTTCCCACCTCGGCACGCTCTTCGTTTGTGAACAGAGGTATGTTGATGGCACCGGGGATGTGACCAGCCTCAAACTCAGCAGGTGTTCGTACATCAACTACTGGGTTGGCTTTGGCAATTGTAAACAGCTCGTTTGGTTCAAGGGGTTTCACAGTTTATAAATATTGCTGATTAATGAAGTGCAAATTTATCAATTATTTATTGCCGACTTTAGTATCCAGCAATTTGTGACTCATTAAGTAGTACTAAAACCAGAAACACGGATTATTGCTATGCTGCAAGTAATCCGTGTTCTCGATTAGCGTATCGTAGGCTAATCAAAGAAACTTCGCATCCGTTCAAAGAAATTCTTTTCGGTTGAATCGGGTGCAGGGGTAAAATTATCAGACTTGCCAAGCTTTTCGAGGCTAACTTTTTCTTCTTTCGAGAGATTTTTAGGAACCCACACATTAATACTAACCAGCAGGTCGCCACGTCCGTAACCATTCACATCGGGTAATCCTTTGCCTCGTAAGCGGAGTACGCGACCGGGTTGTGTGCCTGGCTCAATCTTAATTTTCACCTTCCCTTCCACTGTTGGGATTTCAACGGGCGCCCCCAATGCAGCCTCGCTAAAGCTAAGGTATAGGCTGTAGATAAGATCGTTACCATCGCGGGTAAGGTTGGGGTCTTTCTCCTCCTCAATAAGTACAAGTAAATCGCCATTAATACCACCCCGGCGAGCAGCATTTCCCTTACCCGAAACAGACATCTGCATACCTTCGGCAACGCCAGCAGGAATTTTTATTGCTATTACCTCTGCATCGCGAACAACACCTTCGCCCGAGCAGCTGGTACAGCGGTCGGTAATCATTTTACCCTCGCCATTACAGGTGGGGCAGGGCGATGTGGTTTGCATCTGGCCCAGCAGGGTATTGGTAACTCGGTTTACATATCCAGAGCCTCTACAGGTAGAGCAGGTGGAGTATGATGAACCGTTGGCGGCTCCTGTTCCCGAGCACGATTTACATCCTACGTACTTATTTACCTTGATTTTTTTCTCAACTCCATTGGCAATCTCCGATAGGTTAAGCTTAACTTTTACCCTAAGGTCGGAGCCCTTGTTAACCCTTCGCGAACTGCGGCCTCCGCCACCAAACCCACCAAATCCTCCGAATGCACTGCCAAAGTGTCCGCCAAAAATATCACCAAACTGCGAGAAGATATCATCCATGGTCATACCTCCACCACCAAATCCACCAGAGCCACCGTTCACGCCTGCGTGTCCATACTGGTCGTAACGTGCGCGCTTATTGTCATCGCTTAGTACTTCGTAAGCCTCTGCAGCCTCCTTAAACTTTTCCTCAGCGGTATGGTCGCCCGGATTTTTATCGGGGTGATGCTTAATGGCCATCTTGCGATAAGCCTTTTTTACCTCATCCTTACTGGCGTTTTTCGATACGCCCAAAACCTCGTAGTAATCTCTTTTTGACATCTATCGCGTATAATATTTTTATCTTACTCTCCAATTACAACCTTTGCGAAACGGATTATCTTCTCGTTAAGCATATAGCCTTTCTCCACCACGTCAACAATTTTACCCTTAAGGGTATCGTCGGGGGCAGGAATTTTTGTAATGGCATCGTGCTTGTCAGTATCCAGCTCATACCCCATAGCCTCAATCTCCTTAACGCCATTGTTTTTAAGGAAATCAACAAATTTTCCGTGGATAAGCACTAAGCCCTGCTTCATTGCCTCAATATCGGTGGCTGTTTCGGTGTGCTTGATTGCCCGTTCAAAATCATCAACTAGGGGAAGGATGTTTTTCATTACGTCCTCAGAACCGAATCGAATTAGATCCATCTTTTCGCGCTGAGTGCGCTTGCGAAAATTATCAAACTCGGCCGATAGCCTAACATATTTATCCTTGGCCTCATCTAGCTGTTTTTGGAGTGCTTCAATAGGATCAACCTCCGGTTCTTCGGTTTCAAGTTGGTTCTCTTGGGATTGATCATCTGACTCAGGGGTAACATCATTTTGGCTACCCGCCTCTTGCTCTGGCTTTTCCTCTACTTGCTCTTTAGCTTTTGTCGTTTTTTTCTTGCTCATATCTTGTATCTATTTTTATCATATCGATGGAAGCTAAACACAAATGCCTTGCCAATGGCAAAACTCAGCCAATTTGGCATATTTCTTTTTTCGCTCCGTTGATAATTGGCAATGTGTTAATCCTTACGAATAATTTGTGCGCCCAGGGCATTGAGGCGCTCCTCAATTTGCTGGTAGCCTCTATCAATCTGCTCAATGTTATGAATAACGCAGGTGCCTTCGGCCGAAAGGGCAGCAATAAGCAGCGCAACCCCAGCCCTAATGTCGGGGGAGACCATTGAGGTGGATCTTAGCTGCAACTGATGATTATGCCCAATTACGGTTGCTCTGTGTGGGTCGCAAAGTATGATTTGAGCGCCCATATCGATAAGCTTATCTACAAAGAACAGGCGACTCTCGAACATCTTTTGGTGAATTAATACCGAACCCTTTGCCTGAGTTGCCACCACAAGGAATATGCTAAGTAGGTCGGGTGTTAATCCGGGCCATGGTGCATCGGCAATGGTCATGATGGAGCCATCAATAAAGGTCTCGATTTCATAGTTTTCTTGAGTTGGAATGAAAATATCGTCGCCCACCCGGTCGAATTTTATGCCAAGCCGTCTGAAAGCATTGGGGATTATCCCAAGGTCATCATACGACACATTTTTTATGGTAATTTCGCTGCGGGTCATGGCAGCAAGGCCAATAAATGATCCTATCTCAATCATATCGGGGAGGATGGTGTGCTCGGTTCCTCCAAGTGAGTCAACTCCCTCTATGGTGAGTAGATTAGAACCCACGCCGCTAATTTTAGCGCCCATTCTGTTTAGCATCTTGCAAAGCTGCTGCAAGTATGGCTCACAGGCAGCGTTGAAAATGGTGGTTTTGCCAGGGGCAAGCACAGCAGCCATAACAATATTTGCCGTTCCAGTTACCGAAGCCTCATCGAGTAGCATATAGGCTCCCTTGAGTTTATCGCCTTTCACTTCGTACGAATTTTGCTTTGGGTCGAAGGAGAAGGTAGCGCCTAGGGTCTGAAATCCCACGAAGTGGGTATCGAGCCGGCGACGGCCAATCTTATCGCCTCCGGGTTGAGGTATGTAGCCCACCCCAAATCGAGCAAGAAGTGGCCCAACAATCATAATTGACCCTCTGAGCGCTGCAGCCTTTGCTTTAAACACATCGGTTTTTAGGTACTCCAAGTTTACATCCTTGGCTTTAAATGTACATTCCGAGGTGGATGTGCGGTTAACCTCTACCCCCATAGACTCAATAAGCTCAATAAGCTTATTAACATCTCTAATGTTGGGTATATTCTTGATAGTAACCTTATCGGGGGTTAGCAAAACGGCGCAAATAATTTGTAAGGCTTCGTTTTTTGCCCCCTGTGGGGTAATCTCGCCCTTAAGGCGTTTGCCTCCAGTAATCTCAAAGGTTGCCATAATGTTACTTATTTTTTACGGGGTTGGAACTTTTTTCTTGGCTTGCTAGGTATGTTTTCTTTCACCAGGTTGAATTTAAAATCGGAAGCTAAGGATAGCTTTCCTCCACTAAGTTCTGCCATATCTCGAATGATATCTTCGTCCGAAACGGAATCCTTGTTCCATATTAGGTACGATTTTTTCATATGGTTCGCAATAAGGCTGGTCAGCGCTTCCTTAAGTTCGCCTTCCTCCAGTTCAATCGCTTTTTCTATTATGAGTGATATTGAGCGCCCATAGTGCTTGTGCTTGATGGGGTGTGAAGGGTACGGAACTTGCTTTGGCTTTTCGTATATAACAGATGCCTCTGGTTTTGGGTAAGGCGATTCGATCTCGAGATTAAAACTGGCCATGATATGCAGGTGATCCCAAAGTTTGTGCTTAAAATCGTTAATATCGCGCAGGTGCGGGTTCATATTACCCATTATAGCTATAATAGCTTTGGCCGTTTTGTTTCTTTGCTCTAGGTCTTCAATCTCTAGGAGTTGGTTCACCATTTGTTGGATATGTCTTCCGTACTCTGGTAAAACCAAATGCTTACGCTGGGTATTGTAATCCATATGATTATTGTGGGTTTTTGTTTTTAATCTAAAGGCAATAATTGCTTCAACACGATAAGTATGACAACCATTTTATTGGGTTGAAATTATTTGCAAAACTAGCTGATTATTGGCTAAAAAGCAAATATTGCCCCAAGCTGATAAAAGCTTGGGGCACTGTAAACGAACTAATTATATTACGTTACTTTATTTGTTCAGTGTTGTTTGATTTATAGTGATGTATGAGCCAAAAACTCCTAGCCCTCCCTCGATGTTTGAGTATAGGTGAGACGATTCAGTGAATGGATTATCCATAATGTCGTAGATGTTTTGGAGTGAGTAGTGGAAGTTGTAGTAGTGTTCATCAACCTCGTAAACCTCTGTTGTGGTCCCTAGGTTAATATAGTAATCGTCATCATAGGATGAAAACTCATGCCGAATTGATATGGTACGACCATCTGAATTACTATCGCTTATTAGCTGCTTGGAGTAATTTGAAATAAATGTATGGGTTGTTTCGTCCCAAGATGACTCGTACTGCTTTAGGCTATATATGAGTGTGCTGTAGAAGTTATCCTCGTTCTTTGGGTCGATAATGGTGCCAATTAGCCTCATTTCGGTATAGCCCCATTCATTAGTAGAAATTGTATCAATTCTTTCGATGCTAGAGGTGGCCTTGCCCAGAGGTACAACGGTTCTGCCGCTCACTGTCTCAAAGTTATTGGCGGTAACCCTAAGCTCGTACTCGTTGCCCTTTTCAATGGCAAATAAATTGGGCGGGAGTGCGTATTTCTTTTGTTTCGAATCGTAGGGTATAGCAATAGTGTTATCGTCCTCAATGTTAGTTAATATAACCGTAGCAGTTTTTATGGTATCGAAAGCGTTGTAATAATAGTTGTTGCCATCAATGGGGATGTTATAATTTATTGGTTGCGATGCGAAAACGGTAACAAAAATGGAATCGGTAGGCGATATATACGATTGCACTACCAATTTTTGCGGAGTGTTGGGGAGGTTTACATCGTCAACATCCTTTATGCAGCTGGCAAATGTAATGGCAAATGCAGCCGCAGCAATTGTTATTATTGATTTTGTTGATTGTAAGTTCATACTATTAGAATTTTATTGACCATGAAACGGATGGGATAAACTGAAATAGGCTGATTTGCTTCAGCTTGTTAACGTAGGTGCTTTCGCCAGTACGTGGGTTATGACGCTCTTCTCCGCGAACAAAGTACATGAAAGGATTTTGACGGTTATAGGCATTATAGGCGCCAAACTCCCATGTTCTCTCATACTTTTCGAACTTTTTATGTATCTGCACGCTTACGTCCAGCCTGTGGTAGGGTGCCATTCTAAAGTCGTTTTTCTTTCCGTAGTCTTGAATTGTTTCGGTCCACACGTAGTTTGAAACCGAGTTTGGAACGTGTTGATTAACAGGATATGTTGCCAGGGGTAGGGTTACAGCATTGCCCGTTCCGTAAACCCAGATACCCGAAAGGGTTACGCCAGGGCTAAACTCGTAAACCCCAACAACGGAAATGTCGTGTCGGCGGTCGTACCTTGCCCAGTAGGGTTTACCCATATTTATCTCATCGAACTGTAGTTGTGTCCATGAAAGGGTGTAGCCAACCCAACCCGAAAAGCGGCCCATCTTTTTATGGGCAAGGAATTCAACGCCATACGACCAGCCAAAACCGCTGGTAATATTATCTTCCCACTTAATGTTATTTGCGTTAGTAGGGTCGTCGAACATCAGAAAGCTAGCCCCTTCGCGATAGGTAATCACATTATCCGACTCCTTATAGTACCCCTCGAGCGAAATGGTGGTTGATATATCTTTCAAATCTTTAGCAAACCCTGCAGCCACTTGCCAGCTGTCCTGTGCCGGGGCATCCTTGGTGGCCGGAACCCATAAGTCGGTGGGCAATCCAATGCCCGTGCTGGTAAGCAAATGGATATACTGGTTCATTTGCGCATACGAGGCCTTGGCCGATAGGGTATTGGTAAGGTAGTAACTCCCCGAGATGCGTGGCTCAAACGAAAAGTTCGATGCCCCATCGTGGTAGTGATGCGATAGGCGAACACCAGCATTTACAATTCCCTTATCCAATATTTTTACTTCGTCCTCAAGGTAAAGCCCCGACTCGTATGTATCTATTGTATTCACTATGCTCTCAAATTCATTTAAGTAGTCATCGCGAATAACCACAGCGCTTGGATTGAAGCTGTGCCATGTAGAGGTCATCCCGAATCGAATGGTGTGCGAGTGGCGTGGCATCCAGGTGAAGTCGTATTTTGCTCCAAAATCACGAATACCCGAACGGTAGCTTAGCTCAAATACGTCGCCTTCATACTCGTCTCTTGCATAAATATTGAGTCGGTAGTTGCTGAAAATAACTGATAGGTTGGAGAATAGCCGGCTGGTAAAGATATGGTTCCAACGAATGGTGGAGGTTGCGTTGTTCCAGAACATACCACCCTCGTACTTGGCGCCCTCGTACTCTTCCCCTCCCGAGAACTTGTCCTCGCCAAAATATCCACTCAAGAATATGCGGTTATTGTTATTGATCTCCCAGTTGGCTTTGGCAGTTAAATCGTAGAAGTAAAGGCCTAGCTTAATGTCTTTGGGGATGAATGGGCGAGCTAGAACATCGTAGTATGTTCTGCGACCCGACACAAGGAATGAGGCCTTATCTTTAACAATGGGACCCTCGAGAACTAATCGCGACGAGAGCATCCCAATGCCTGCCTCACCCGAGATCTTCTCCTTGTTCCCATCCTTCATCACAATCTCCAGAACCGACGAAAGCCTTCCGCCGTATCGGGCTGGGAATCCGCCCTTGGTGAGTTCCAAACTTTTTATGGCATCGCCATTGAATAGCGAGAAGAAGCCGAAGAGGTGGTAGGCGTTGTATACCGTGGCATCGTCGAGGATGATTAGGTTTTGGTCGGGGCCACCACCACGTACGTAAAGCCCGCTGGTGCCCTCGCTACCCTTTTGTACGCCGGGCATAAGCTGCACAACCTTAAGCGCGTCCTTCTCGCCCAGCAGGGCTGGTATTGACTTGATCTGCCTTATTGGAATCTCCATCACGCTCATTTGCGAGCTGCGGCTCGATTGTTTGGGCATTTCGGCCCTAACCTCAACACCTTCAATCTCGATTGAGGGGTCAATCTCGACATTAAGGGGTACGTTCTGATTTAGCTTGATGCTAAAACTTCGGGGCTGGTAGCCTACAAAGGAGAAAACAACCTCGTACTCTCCAGCCGGAAGGGTAAGGCTGTAAAATCCGTAGCTATTCGAGGCTGTGCCAAGGGTGGTTTCGGGTATGTAAATGTTTACCCCCGGCATAGTTTCGCGGCTACCCTTTTCGTATACGTAGCCACTAATTGTAAATCGGTTTTGAGCTTGTGCTTTCAGGCCAAGCAGGCTTATGGCAATCGCCAAAAGCATTAAGAACTTTCTTGTCATTAGGTTAGGGTGATTTGTGTTTTCATCAAATAAAAACTGCTTTTTTTAGATTTTATTTGAATGGGAACAAAGATAATGCTAGAATAAAAATTGTAACTTACTTTTTACCATTGGTTTTTAATGTCTTTAAACATTCATCCAATTGTTCTGTTAGAGAAATTTAATTATTAAATTTTGCGATTATGCAGTACGATGTTTTTGCATGGGAAGAATTTGTTCGATCGATGGATGCGGTTTTGCTTTATCTTCACAACGATACCTGTGGCGTGTGCAATGTGCTTCACCCGCAGGTAAGGGATCTGGTAAATGGTAGATTCCCAAAGATAAATATGGTTGATTTGGATGCAGTGGTGAATCGTGAGCTAGCTGCGCAGCTAAGGATGTTGAGCATACCGGGTATTATTCTGTATGTCGATGGCCGGGAGGTATTCCGGGCCAATGGAATGATATCGCTTGGCGAGCTGGAACAGAAAATTGCCAGACCCTATAACCTTATGTTTGGCTAGAGCTATCTGTGAAAACAAAAAGAGTTGCCCAAAAATTATGAGCAACTCTTTGATAGAATGATTCACTTGCACTAAAACTTATAGATAAATCCAATGCTTGTATTAAGCAGGTAGCCTTGTAGGGTATACCCATTGTTTATACCAAAGTTCACGCTTGAGTAATTATTGCTGTGTGTAATAAACGAAAAAATTGAAGGCATCAATAAATTTGCCCCCCAGCGTTCGTTGAACGAGTACGATAGGCCAGGTCGAACTGCTATGCCTATAGAATTTTGGCTATTTTTTGATGAGCCATCATAGTTGGTTCCGCTATAGAAATGAAGCGGTAGCTCTCCCTGTGCAAAAATGCTGATTTTCTCAAGGTTTATTACAGAATATCTGGCAAAGGGTACTATTGATAGTGTATTGTCAGTATTTTTGTCACCATTGTTAAGCTTTGTACCAACGGAACTAAAACCAATTGCGCCCCCAACAGTAAAGTTGTCATTTACTATATAGCCAAGTTGGGGCATAAATGTAAAAACAGAACCCTTAGTGCCATCATTATTTTCGTTTGAGAAAGCCAGTGAACCACCAGCCCACATATTGGAATTCTGACCTATGGCCATTGCTGACACCATTAAAAGTAAAACAGAAATAATTGCAATTCTTTTCATAATTTGATTTTTTGTTAGTGAATGGTTAGTAATTGATAAACAATATGTTTGTCGAGGTATGTATAGTGATCTGAGGTATTTATGGGGTAATTATGAAGAAAAGACTTATTGAATCTTAACCTCGAAAAGTTTAGGCCAGTTTTTACCCGTCACAAAAAGTCTGTCGTTTTTCTGATCCCAGGCAATACCGTTAAACACATCGATGTTCCTGTGCCTGTCTGTCGGTGTTAAAAGATTTGAGAAATCAACCTCGGCCTCAACCATTCCTGTTGTAGGGTTAATAATAACAATTTTATCGGTGAGGTAGATATTGGCATAAATTTTTCCGTTGATATACTCCAGCTCGTTGAGCTGGTTAACTGCGCCTCGGTGATCGTATACCTCAACCCGCTTAATTTCAGTGAACGATTTTGGTTCGAGGAAGTATAGGATATTTGAGCCATCGCTCATAACCAGCTGCTCGCCAACGGTTGTAAGCCCCCAGCCTTGGGTTGGGTAATCGAAGGTACGTATCAGGTTAAAAGTGTTGGGCTCGTACACAAAGCCTTTTCGCGAGGTCCAGGTTATCTGATAAATCTCGTCGTTAATAATGGTGGCCCCCTCACCAAAGTATTGCCTCTCCAAGTTGACGCTCTGTTTTACTTTTCCTGTCTCAATTTCGACCCTACGAAGCGTTGATTGCCCTTTCTGGCCGGTACTTTCTATTAAGTGGCCATTAAAATAGAAAAGGCCTTGAGTGTAAGCACCAATATCATGAGGATATGTATTCACAATCCTATAGCTTAACTGCTTTGGGGGCTGATTCGATTTGATTTTAAACCCAACCGATGCGGTTTGCCTTTGGCCATTGTACCATGCTGTAGCCCTTATCAAATGACTACCCAGTGAGAGATTATCAGTATCGATTGGGCGAGATAATCCCTGTAGCTGGCCTATACGGTTATTATCAATGCTAAGCACAATCGAATCGGCTGCAATGGTGTCGTTTATAAGCCTAAGGTTTAGATTGAACGATTCGCCAAGGGTGAATACAACTCCGTTAACTGGTTCTGAAACCCTCACCAACTGCAACGGTGTACTTCTTTCGCGTTCTGTTCGCTCCGTTGTTTTTGAACCGTTACAGGCACCAAGAGCAAGCGCGCAAAAGGTTATTCCAAGCAATGATATTCTATTCATAGTTTTAATCGTTAAAGTCCAAGCCATTTTCTCCATCTTGGCTTACTGCCCAGATTATTTACCGCTACTTTTTCCATTTTCACATTCATTTCCTCAGGGAATAGTTCCTGCCACACCCTGCTCCAGCCAATAAATCCACCAATATTTCTGTCGTCAATAAAAATATCGGCCTCAATTTTACGCGATACTTCAGGGCTAAAATTCTCTTCGGGGTAGTTGGCATTTACTGCGTAAAACTCAATGCCGTGGCTACGGCAAAAATCAACAGCCTCTTGTAGTTCTGCACCTTTTCTAACAGTCCATAAAATAAGTAGCAATCCTTTTTCCTGCATGGCTTTAAGCGTTTCGAAAGCAAACAGGAGGGGTTCGCCAATGCTGGGAAACTTGTTTTCTACAATGGTTCCGTCAAAATCAACAGCAACTTTTAGCATGGTTGTCCTTAATTTTTGCAAATATAGCAAATGCATTTATTTTGGGTAGCCAGTTGATGCTATCTGTTCAAAAAGCCTAAAAAGTTGGGTTTTTGCGAAACAGTTTGAGGAAATTTTAATACGTTTTTTGGACTACTTGCTTTTTTGTATTGATTTAACTCCGTTAATTTTTTTTACTAACCACCTGCATAATAGGTTTATCATCGAGAGGAGAGGGAAATCTGTGGCTAGGGTTTGATGTGGAACAGAAATTGAATTGATGAATGCTGAATGTTCATTAGTATAAACCAAAAACTATTCAAAAATGATTAAACTACAAAAAATTCTCTTGTTGACTTTTGTTGTTCTGGCAGCTGGAGAGGTAAATGCACAAAGCACAATAGAACTGCTTGGAAGGCATGAAACAAACTTTGATTTTTACTCCGGATCCACAAACCTTGAGGTAAGCAAGCAGCTAATTGTGAAAAACGCTGGTCGGTTCTACGATTATAGTTACAATGCCGATAGAGGGTACGGATATGGTGGTGGATATGAAACCTTAAGGCTTGAGTTTGAAACAGAGAAGGAGATTGAGAATACATCGAAACTCATTGGGCAAGGGCACCTTACCATTGATTTTGTGGATGTTAACGGTGTAATATTGGCAACCATAAAGTTCCCTAAGGACAGGGTTGCTTTGGCTTTTAATGCAGACCTAAGCCCCAGTAGAAAGTTCTACTCTGTTGACCTGCTTGATGTTCCTGTTCTACTTCTAGAGAATACTGTACGCCTAAATATAAATAGTGTGAATATGAAGTAAGTTCCGGTAATTAAATATATACTACCATATTACCAAAGTTAACCAAAAGGGGATTGACCCAACGATCAATCCCCTTTCTGATTTTATGGTAGTAGCTTAGATAAGCTAAATATCCTTTTTAGGCGCTAAGAATTTATTGTATGCCAGCAACCCTATAATGGTGATAACGCCAATTCCGCTAAACATTAGCCAAAGCAGGCTGGGGCGTCCCATCTCTGTTACAAATCGAACGTAAGTGAATGCGCCAAGAATTCCACCAACACCACTACCAATCACTCCGTAAAGAAACGAGTAGCCTAGGTATAGAGCTTTCTTGTCGGGGGGGGCGATTAGTCCAACATACGATATAAACTTGGGGTGAGCGGTCATCTCGCCAATGGAGAAGATGATGATACCTGCCATAAATACCCATGCATGGGTTGATATTGCTAGCACGGCCATACCAACGGTACCCATAGCAATACCAATTATCATGGTGGGCAATGCTTTGGTGTTCTTAACAATGGACGAGATGATTAGCTGGAGCAAAATGATGGTACCCGCATTAATAACGGTAACGTGCTCTGCATCGAATTTCCAGCTAGGGCTCTCGGTGAATAGGGTTAGGAATGAGTTAACCGCATTGTTAACTGGGGTCATGTCCATATGTTCGGTTAGGTACCACAGCACCGTGTCAAACATCTGGAAGTAAAGAATCCAGAAGCAGGAATAAATGGCAATCATAAGCACAAATCGATAGTCCTTAAGCACCATCACAGCGCCTTTAAGTACCTCGCCCAGCTTTTTCTGAACGGCGGGTCTTGCAGGTTCCTTGTAAACAAATAGTGCTAGCAGCAAAAGCCAACCTGTTCCCACAGAAGCCATAATAAATATATAGTTCCACCCCAGGCTTTTCATGTAGGGAACTAAAAATAGCGGGAACAGGAATGCTCCCAAATTAATAGTCCAGTAAAAAATTCCGAAACCAAGCCCCGAGTTGCTCTCGTCGGTACTTCGTGCAATGGTACCAGAGATGATGGGTTTGAAGAAACCGGCTCCTGTTACCATTAGCATAAGACTTGCAAATACGAAGTAGTACGATGTGCTGATGCTGGTAAAGAAATATCCGAGCGACATTACAATGAATGAAAAGACTAGGGTTTTTTTGTAACCAAACTGATCGGCAAGTGCACCACTTAGGATTGGCAAAAAGTAAAGCAATGGAGTTATAACGCTTTTTATAACACCTACGCTCTCCTTGGTAAATCCAAGGCCCCCGTGGGCTACATCAAGAACCAGGTAAACCGAGAGTATTGACATTACGCCATAGTAGGAGCCCCTCTCGAAAAACTCCATAACAATAACGGTCCAGAAATTTCGAGGGAACGAAGCTATTCCCTTCTTCTGAGGTTGTTTTTCCATATGTAGTAAGATTTTTTTGAGAAATATGCGCCAAATCTAATTTTTTATTTCGCTCAAAAAAAGAACATTAGGCACTTTTATTTAGTCGAGAGGAGAAAAATAACCTGTTATAACATTTAAATTGCCAATGTATTTTGTTCAAAGTGGTTGAATCACTACAATTTATATCCTATGTACCTAGGACTAAAAAGTATGCAAGATTTTTTAGATTTTTTTTTCACTAGTGTCCGACTAAGTCTTTTTTAAAATGATAATAATGTAATAGATTTCGAGCGCCTGCCTGAATGACGCAGTCAGGCAGGAAGCGAGACCATGAAGTAGCAGCGAAGCTAAATCTATATTTATTAGTCGGTCAGTAGTGATTTTTTTTCGATGGGTTTAAAAAAGTGGTGCCAGCACCTTAAGTTTGAGGTGTAGCGATAGTTTTTACTACTCAAGCGCCTCCATTCCAATTATCTTGTTGAGAATGGCGTAGATGGTTAACCCCGATACGGTTTTTATTCCCAGCTTCCGAGTAATGTTCTTACGATGGGTTATTACAGTATGTGGGCTTATAAAGTTCTTCTCTGCAATCTCCTTGTTCGATAGCCCCAGGGCAACATCCTTTAGTATTTCAACCTCCCTATCGCTTAGCTCTTGATTCTCTGGTGTAGCCTCGCTGGTGTCTACCCGATTAATAATGTCTTTTATCTTTTTAAGTACCGACGGCTTACTCTCCGAGAGCATAATTTGGCTGCTACTTATGTTGGTTATTTCATCGCTGTGGCTTAGTGCAGAGCAAGATATGGTAACAACTGCAGTTTTCTTCTTACCGTTTAGCAATGTTTTTCTATCGGCTTGGGAGAGTTCCCTAAGCAATTCGGCGTTAATAACAATAGCATCGGCACCATGGTGGGTTGCAGTTTCAATAAGTTTTTGAGCAGTTTCAAGCTCTCTGGCCACAAGGGTGTTAGGTAGCTCATTAATTAGGCTCACCAATCCCTTGCGAATAATGTACGAGGGCTCTGCTACTATGAAGATTACCTTGCTCATTGCTTTTGCAATAACTCCTTTTCCATTATAATCACCTTGGGGGCCAGAACCTTCTCCTCGATACGTGCATGGTTATTAATGTCCTTTTGCAAGAGCGAGAACTCCTTTAGAATGCGAACGCAAATCATTTGGTTTGATACGGGGGGTACATATTTTATGAATAGCGTGTTGATGTCGTAGAGCTTAGATTCAATATCGTCATGCTCATCCAGAAAATCGGTCATAGAGTATTTCTGCATTGCCTCAATTATCTCGGAGGCATCGGTGCCATTTATGTAAGTTTCTTCTACCGCAAGGGTGTATGGGAAAATGTCCCTATCTTCCCAGTGTAAGTGGTTAAAAAGTTCGGTTTTGTAGTCGTTAAAAAACTTCACAATGGGTTTAATTTCACCTGGGTTTTCACAATCTTCAAGCATCCTATTCATCAGCTCTTCAATAAAGGGAATCCCCTCGTCGATATAGCTTCTATGGGTTTTACGAAGGTACTCCACTATTTCGCCCACACTGAAGCTTTGCAGGTGTTTTTGCGGAAAGTAGTTTGGGTCGTGGTAAGCATTAAGTATCTCGAGAAAAAACTCGGTATTTATTCCATAGTCGGCACAAACTCTAGCCACCGATTTCTCGCCAAAGCCCAGCTTAACTCCAAACCGGTTGATTACATTTAGGGTATTAAAATCGGACTGAACAACCTCAGCCAGCTTCATGTTGTGTGTGAACATAGCGCACATTTTAAAGTAGGATGTGATGGTGCAAATATAGTAAACAATAAAGGTTAGGTATAGTTTTCCCCTTGTCGAAAAATTGCATGGTGTGTAGCCACTATGAACTATATATCAATAATCTTATTTTTTAGGGCGTACTTTACCAGCTCAACTGTTGAGGATAGCTCTAGCTTCTGCATAATATGATTTTTATGCGACTCCACTGTGCGAACGCTTATGTATAGCTTGTCGGCAATCAGCTGATTGGAGTACCCCTCTGCCACCAGCTTAAGTATTTCGCTTTCGCGCGATGTAAGCTTCTGCTCTTGGTATTCATCAACCCTATCGGGGTTTTTTATCTGCTTAAGGTAGTTCTTAAGTATTATCTCGGAGATTTCCTTGCTAAAGTATTCGTTTCCGGCGTTAACCCCATCTATTGCATCAACAAGTTCGGTTTGCGTAATGTTCTTGGGCAGATACCCCTTTGCACCCGCCTTAATGGCATTGAAAATAAACTCTTGGGTGGTGTGCATCGACAGGATTATCACCTTTATGTTTGGGTAGCGGCTACCAAGTGTTTTGGTGATCTCTATGCCCGATAAGCCAGGTAGTGAAATGTCTACAATGGCAATTTGTGGCTCCACCTCCTCAAGTTTTGCCAACAGCTCATCGGAATTGGAGGCTTCAATTACCACGTCAATGTGCTCAACTCCTTCGATCAACGATTTTATGCCATCGCGCACAAGATGGTGATCGTCTACTAGGGCGAGTGAAATTTTAGCTTTCATTTCTCTGTTTAAAATTTTTAATGGGTAGTTCAACTTTTATCAGAGTCCCATTGCCGGGTGACGATATAATCTCGAATTTTCCGTTCAGCAGCGTGGCTCGCTCCTTCATGTTGTACAGGCCGTTTCCTCCTTCGTTATTTTGGCTGTTGTCGAATCCTATCCCATTGTCCTCAACCTGAATGTACAGGTTGTGAATGTCTGAAAAAACGGATACTGTTATTTTACTGGCCTGTGCATGCTTTACGATATTGGTGAGAGCCTCCTGAACAATTCTGTACGAGTAGGTTTTGGTCAGCATATCTATACTCTCGGGCAAAACCCCCAGGACCAAGGAGGTGCTAATTTGTGCGTTGCTCTCAATTTCGTTGCATAGGTTGCGTAGCACCACTGCCAGGCTAAACTCGGTGAGGGCTGCGGGCATAAGGTTGTTCGATATTCTGCGGGTTTCATCTATGGTTTGGTTAAATATCTGCTTTATTATTTCAAGAGTTTTGCGCTCGTCTCCCAGCTTATCAACATCAATACTTTCGAGCCTTAGCTTAATGGCCACAAGGGTTTGCCCCAAGCCATCGTGCAGCTCGCGCGATAACCGTTGCCTTTCCTGCTCCTGCCCATCGATAACCGATCGGAGACGATGCAAACGCTCGGTTTTTAGCTCGTCCTCCATAGCCTTTCGTTCGGCAATGTTTCGTACCACCATAACATCAACCTCCTGGTCATGGAATGAAATTGTACGGTGCTGAACCTCTACAGGAATGGTGCTTTTGGACTTTGTAAGCAACACAGCTTCGAACGATTGCACCTCGCTTGCATTAGTGTACTTCAGCAGGTAGTCGTCATCGGCAAAAAGTGACTGGATAGGAGCGCTAAGCAGCTGCTCCTCGGTGTAACCGGTTAGGTTTATCATCGCCCTATTAACCAAAATTGTTTTGCCATTGTTGTGAATGAGAATTCCATCTATTGTGGCCCGATAAAAATGTAGTAGCCTTCGTTCCCTCTCCTTCAAGCGTTTGGTGGTTTGCTTAAGGCTTTGGGTCATCTTGTTGAATACCTGGGTTAACAAGCCAATCTCATCGTGTTGTGAAACTGGAACTCTTTCTTCGAAATCCCCTTCACCTATCCGAATAGCCGCTTTCTTTAGCCGAATAATTGGGGTGGTGATTCGGCGGCTAAAAAGAAAAACACCTGCTGTAATCAGCACTAGAATTATGGCTCCAATTAGCAAAATCCTATGCTTTAAAACTACCACATCGGCAAGTGCCTCACTCCAATCCATTTCGGCCACCACTACCCAATTTAGCGATGGCAAATTCACGGGGCTAAACGAGCTGAGCACTTCAACGTTCCTGTAGTCCAGTATTTTTGCCGTTCCGGCAAATCCTTTGAGCGATTGTTCCACCGCAAAGGTTTGGCATTTAACCGAAAGAACTGAGTTGTCGACAAATCGTGAAGAGGATCGCATGAGAAAGTCTTCGCCAGCAAGGTACACTTCGCCGGTTCGGCCCACCTCCATCTTATCAATATGTTCGGCCATAAGCCTATTCATTGCCCTGTCGGGTACTTCAAGTAGTAGAACGGCCTCTGTTCCCGGAATGGGAGCCCCCACAAATGAGCTGTATACGTTCGTTATCGACCCAGTAGTAAAGTCGGATATCCCAACTTTGTTGGCTTCAAGGGTTCTCGCGGCAATTCTATTTATCTCAACATTCGCTTTCAGGTTGGTGTATACAATATGGCTTGTCAAATTTTCGTCGGTTAGCTTAATGCAAAGGGCGTTGGCGTTGGGCTTACCAACGATAAGGCTATTGTAACATCCGGCGGCCTGCAGAAAGCTGAGCATATTTAGCAGGGACTTGTCTTGCTCGAGAATTGAAAGGTCTATAAAATTTGAAGTTGCTAGTTTTTCAGCCAGATTTGCTTTAATATCCTGATTCGATAGTAACTCGGCATCTCGCACCCTATCGGAGAAGAATTGCTCCACCCGCTGGGCTTTCTCCTCACGAATGGAAGTTAGCTGACTTAAGGTGCGATTAAGGAGCGCCCTGCGCGCAATGAAGTACGAGTAACCGCCTAGCAGCAGCAACCCCACAAAGCAAAATAGCATGGAGTAAATAAAAAGACGGGTTTTTATTGACCAGGCTCTCATGGTGTGGGTTTCGATTTCTCCAAATGTAATATTTTTTTCCGCACCTCTTGTACTAAAGTTGTGAATGATTTGTGGTTACACCAAAAAGTGTTGATATAATAAGCATCGAGAGCAATTTTATATCTTTGTGGCTCACTAAGTTTTTTAATATGGATTTTTTTATTCCGTTTGATGTAAAGGAGATAGAACACGCCAGCTTTCATCCAATAGTTGCTGCAGAGTTAGAGGGAAAGCAAATAAATATGATACTCGATTCGGGCGCATCGCGTACAGTATTAAGCAGCAACCTTGTGGTAAATTTCGACAAAACTGCTGGAGATGGAGAAGAGGCCTTTGCGGCGGGTATTAACGCCCAGCGTATGGAGGTGGAGCAGGTGGTTATTCCTAGCATAAGGATTGGCAACTTAGATTTTTTCGACATGCTAATTTTTAGCACCAATTTAGATGCAGTATCATCGCTCTACGAGCAGATGGCTGGGGTAAGAATTGATGGGCTCTTGGGGTGCGACTTTCTGGTGAAGTATGGTGGTGTTGTGGATTTTAACACTCAAAAAATAGTGCTCACCAAATTTCACCGGGCTAATAAGTCGTTTTAAGATTCTGATACTCTGAATATGATCAGAGAATTCAAGCACAATGCAAGGTTTTATGGCATTTCTCAAAAAAAGTAATATATTTGCCCCACATTTTCAAAATAAACTAAAAGTAATCAATCGTTTAACACAAAAATCCAATGCAAAATAGAGGAGCGATAAGGTTTATTGCAGTAGCATTGACGCTGGTTTGCTTATACCAGCTATCCTTTACCTGGTTTGCCAAGAAAGCAGAAAGGGCAGCTGCAGAGTATGCCCAGGGCGATCCGAAAAAGGAAGCATTTTATCTCGATTCCATTTCAAGCGAAACGGTATACAACTTCCTATGGTTGCGCCAGTATTCGTACCGCGAGGTGAAGGAGCGCGAGATCAACCTTGGTCTTGACCTAAAAGGTGGTATGAACGTAACCCTTGAGGTATCGGTTGTAGATATCCTACGTTCATTATCGAATTATAGTAACGACAGCGCTTTTGTTGCCGCTATCGATATGGCTCGTAAGATGCCCCCATCGGAGGATTTTATTTCTCGCTTTGGAAAGGCATTTGAAACCATTGCACCCAACGCTCGCCTAGCGTCAATTTTTAACACCGTTGAACTGCGCGATAGGGTAAATTTTAACTCTACCAACGACGAGGTTCTTAGGGTTATTAGAACCGAAGCAGAAAGTGCCATTGCCAACTCGTTTAACATTATCCGTAATCGTATCGACCGCTTTGGTGTGGCTCAGCCAAACATACAGCGTCTCGAAGGCTCGGGTCGTATTTTGGTAGAACTGCCCGGCGTAAAGGAGCCAGAGCGTGTTCGCAAGTTGCTGCAAGGAACTGCCAGCCTCGAGTTCTGGGAAACATACGAGAATAGTGAGATATTTCCCTATCTACAGCAAGCTAATGCCAAGATTAAAGAAATTAAGGATGCTGAAACAGCTTTAGCCAAAGGCCAACAGCCCGTTCAGGTAGAGGATACTACTCCTGCCGAGGCGGTTCAGGCTGACGAAGCAACTACTCAGGAGGAGGATTTGCTCGAGATGCTTAAAGCCGAAGGCGACTCAACCGATATCGACGAAGCCGACTGGGCAAAGGAGTTCCCTCTTTTCGCCATTCTTAACCCTAGCACCAATCAGCAGGGACAAGTAATGGGCGGCCCCGTGGTGGGTTTTGCTCACTATCGCGATACTGCTCAAATTAACTCTTACCTAAAGTTGCCTCAGGTTCAGCAGCTAATGCCACGCGACCTAAGGTTGCTTTGGTCAGTAAAAAATGTTCCTTGGGATAACACCAATAGCATTTTTGAACTTATTGCCATTAAGGTAACTAGCCGTGATGGTAATCCTCCTCTCGATGGGGGTGCGATTACCGATGCCCGTGACGATTTTAGCTCTACTGGTGGCGAGGCCGAGGTGTCGATGAGTATGAATGCTGAGGGTGCAAAAATTTGGGCTAGGCTTACCGCCGATAACGTTGGCCGTTCCATTGCCATTGTGCTCGACGATTATGTGTACTCCTACCCAAAGGTAAATCAGGAGATTCGGGGTGGTCGCTCCTCAATTACTGGTGGTTTCACCATTAACGAGGCTAAGGACTTGGCCAACGTGCTTAAGTCGGGTAAACTACCTGCTCCTGCTCGTATTATGCAGGAAGAGATTGTTGGGCCATCACTTGGTCAGGAAGCTATCGATTCGGGCTTGCGCTCGTTCATCATTAGCTTTATTATCGTGCTAATGTTTATGGTTTTCTATTACAGCCATAGGGGCGGACTTATTGCCGACTTTGCGCTGGTAGCAAACCTATTCTTTATATTTGGTGTGCTTGCCTCATTTGGCGCAACGCTAACACTGCCTGGTATCGCTGGTATTGTGCTTACCATTGGTATGTCGGTGGATGCCAACGTACTTATCTTCGAGCGTATTCGTGAGGAGCTGAAGGCTGGAAAGGGGATGAGTCTAGCTATTTCCGATGGTTATAAAAATGCCTACTCCGCTATTATCGACGGTAACGTAACCACTTTGCTTACTGGTGTAATCCTTTACCTATTTGGTTCTGGACCAATCCGTGGTTTTGCAACCACTCTGGTTATCGGTATTATTACCTCGTTGTTTAGTGCGCTATTCCTTACCCGCCTTGTGATTCACTTCATGCAGCAGCGTAAGTATAACATCACTTTCTCAAATAGGATAAGCGAGGGTGCTTTCAAAAACACCAAGTTCGATTTTATTGGAGCCAGAAAGATATCGTATGTTATCTCTCTTGCACTTATTCTTATTGCAGTTGGTTCGCTATCGATGCGAGGCCTAAACTATGGTATTGACTTCTCCGGTGGTCGTTCGTACGTTGTAAGGTTCCAAGAGGATGTGTCAACTGTTGATATAGCAGCCGATCTTCGTGAGGTGTTTGGCGAGACCCCTGAGGTAAAAACCTTTGGCCCAAGCAACCAGGTGAAGATTACAACCAAGTACCTGATTGATGATGAAGGTGAGAACATTGATAACGAGATTGACTCGCTGCTTCATGTTGGACTTATGCCTTACCTGCCCGATGGTACAAGCATTGATGTGTTTAGGGATGTTAACAAGCAGAGCAGCATGAAGGTTGGGCCAACCATTGCGCATGACCTTCGCCAAGAGGCAATAATCGCTCTATTCTTTGCACTTGTTGTAATATTCCTTTATATCCTTATAAGGTTTAAGAACTGGTCGTATGGTACTGGTGCAGTTGTTGCGCTTTTCCACGATACCATTATTGTGGTGGGGATATTCTCGTTGCTATACAACAGAATGCCATTTAGCCTTGAGATCGATCAGGCATTCATTGCCGCAATACTAACCATTATAGGTTACTCTATTAACGACTCGGTGGTTATCTTCGACCGTATTCGTGAGTACATCGGTTTGTACCCCAAGCGTGAAAGGCAAGTGACAATGAACAACGCCTTGAATGATACCCTGAGCCGTACATTCTCCACCTCATTCAGTACGTTGGTGGTGCTTATACCCATCTTCTTCTTCGGAGGTGAGAGCATTCGCGGATTTATCTTCGGCTTGATTATTGGTGTGCTGGTTGGTACATACTCGTCGCTATTTGTTGCTTCGCCAATTGCTTTCGATATTAAAGCTTGGGCTAGCAGAAAAGCAGCAGTTAAGGCAGCCAACGTGCCCAAAAAGAGGAAATAGTGTTTCTTTAGCATATATTTAAAATCCTGCGGAGATTTTCGCAGGATTTTTTTTGTAGTTTTGTGGCAAATCACTTGGTCTTATGCTCTTATTTATTGGTGGAACCGAAATCATACTAATTGTGTTTGTGGTGCTTTTGCTCTTTGGATCAAAAAAAATTCCTGAGGTTGCACGCGCCATAGGCAAGGGCTACCGTGAGTTTCAGAAAGCAACAGATGATATTAAACGCGAACTTTCCGATCTTGATACTAATTCAACATCGACTAACTCTTCCAAAACGTCATCATCTACTTCACCCGAAGATAGTGCTGATTATCAGCAGAAAAATTAAGTTTTTGAATAGTAAGGAATTTCTTTAAAAATGGTGTATCTTTGCAGCCATTTTTTACGCATAGCTATAGATTTAAGAGTTCTTAACCAGTACATTGTAAATGAAAGAGAAAGAGAAATTCGGAAAGAAACCCGTGAGGCGGAGTACGTCCGACGAGAAAGAGTCTGCAAGGGTATACAAACCCCGTACAGCCAGACCGCTAAGTTCTAAACCCCAAACGGAAAAGTATTCCAACGACGAGGAGTCAACCCCTAAGCCCACCGAACGAAGAAAGTCCCCCGATTTTAAGGAGAAACGTGAGCGAGGAGATCGCAACGAGACTAAGCGTCAACCTAGAAGAGACGATAAAAAGTCCGATTCGTCGAGAACCTACATGCCTCGTACGCTAAAATCAAAATCCATTGGAAAGGATGCTCCCAAGCGCGAGCGATCCGATGAAGATTTTGAGCCAAGACCCGAGAAAAGGGATAGCGGAAAGAAAAGTTTTTACGAGGATAAATATTCGAAACCAAAATTCGAAAGACCTACCAAGGAAAAATTCGAGAGACCTTCGAGGGATAAGTACACAAAATCGTCCAGCGATCGGTTCTCCAAGCCAAAGTCCGACAGGTTTGCTAAACCCGATAAGTTTGCCAAGCCCGATTTCGAAAGCAAACCAAAGGCAACAAAACGCTTTTCTACACCACCCGAAATAGAGAATGAGCTTAAAACTGATAAGGATGGCCTTATCCGCTTGAATAAATACATTGCCAACTCGGGCTTATGTAGCCGTCGCGAGGCCGATGAGTTTATTGCAAAAGGCCAAATCACGGTTAATGGTGTTGAGGTTAGGGAGCTGGGCACAAAGGTTAAACTTACCGATGAGGTACGCTTTAAGGACAAGGCCCTCGACCCTGAGAAGAAAGTATACATCCTGCTTAACAAGCCCAAGGATTACGTTACCACTGTCGAGGATCCGAATGCTACCCGTACAGTGATGGATCTAATAGAAGGGGCATGCGAGCAAAGGGTATATCCTGTTGGTCGCCTCGATAGGAATAGTACCGGTTTGCTACTTTTCACCAACGATGGTGAGCTTACCAAGCAGCTTACTCATCCAAGCTTCATGAAGCGTAAGGTTTATGAGGTTGGTCTCGACCGAAATGTGGCCCCCCAAGATATGGAGGCAATTCTTAAAGGACTTGATTTTGATGGTGAGATTATTGCTGCCGATGCCATTGAGTATGCCGACGACCGCGATAAATCAATTATTGGTATTGAAATTCACTCTGGGCAGAATCGTATTGTACGCCGCATGTTCGAGAAGTTGAACTATAGGGTTGTTAAGCTCGACAGGGTGTACTTTGCTGGCCTAACAAAGAAGAGTTTACCCCGAGGCAAGTGGCGATTCCTTTCGGCAAAGGAGGTGAATATGCTTAAAACGAACAGGTTTAAATAGGGTTACACTCACCCAAATATAGCGGAGTCGGATATTCGATTCCGCTTTTTTTATGTAGTTTTGTCTACAATTAAAACCACTGATTAGCCCGAAAAGTGAAATATTTTTTTGCTATTATCACCCAGCTTTTATTTGTATTTGCTCTCCAAGGTCAATACGTGCTTAAAGGTAGGATTGTTGATAGGGAAACAGGACAACCCTTACCCTTTGTCAATATTATCTATAATCAACAGGGGCAAGGTGTTACCTCAAATTTGGAGGGGAACTTCGAAATTACCACATCACATAGAATTACTCAGCTAAGAACTAGCTACGTTGGGTATCTTCCCGAAAGTATAGCTGTTGATGATAGGGCGTATGCCAAACCTATGCTCCTTGGTCTTACTCCAACTGCCTACGATTTGGAGGAGGTGGTAGTACGTCCCGGTGAAAATCCAGCCCATAGGATTATCAACCTGGTTTACGAGAACAGACAGCGCAATAACCCTGAGCGACTAGCACAGTTTAGGTACAATAGCTATAGTAAGATGTACTTCACGGCCCAGCGCGACACCATTAACCTTAAGCCTAAAGGAGAGGATGGGGAGGGGGCACAACCTTCAACCGACTCGCTTGAGCTGAAGGTTGAGAAGGTTCTTAAACAGCAGCATCTGATGATGATGGAATCGATTACCGAGCGGATATTCATGCACCCCAACAGAAGTCACGAGACCATTTTAGCTTCAAAGGTATCGGGCTTTAAGGATCCGCTCCTGGCTTTCCTAACAACCCAGTACCAATCGTTCTCGTTCTATCCCGAGTTGCTCAATCTTGGCGGCAAATTCCACCTCAACCCCATTAGCAAGAACAGCACACGGCGCTACCTTTTTATTTTGGAGGATACGCTTTTTACTCCAAGTGCCGACACAGTTTTCGTAGTATCATTCAGGCTATTACGCAATGCCAATTTTGCCGGATTGCAAGGGGTGATGAATATAAATTCCAATGGCTACGCCATACAGAACGTAATTGCCGAACCAGTAGAGGCTCCGTCTCCAGTTTTTAATATTAAAATTCAGCAGCGCTACCAGCTCATCGATAGTGTACAGTGGTTTCCAGTTGAACTTAATACTACTCTTTACCTTAATTCGGGCAGTGTTCAGCTACAAGACTCAACCAGCAAACAGGTTGTTAAGTTCATAATGGTGGGTAAGGGTAGTACCTATATCGATAATATTGACCTATTACCAAATCTAAGGCCCAGAGACTTTAGCCACGTTGCGGTTAGCTTCGATCCCACAGCATCTTTGCGCGACGATGCATTCTGGGATAGCTATAGAGTAGAGCCTCTTACTGCCCAGGAGCTGCGCACGTATCATTTTGTCGATAGCATAAGCAAGCAAGCCAACCTCGACAGGATGATGAACATTCTTGATGCACTGATCATGGGGAAAATTCCCATTGGTATCTTCAATCTCGACCTAAACCAGATTATGGATTACAACCGATTTGAGGGGTATCGCTTGGGACTGGGGCTGGAAACAAACCAAAGGGTATCAAAATGGTTTACGCTAGGCGGTTACTATGCCTACGGTTTTAGCGATAAAGAGGATAAGTTTGGAGTGTCTGCTCGCCTTACCTTAAGCCAGTTGCATCAGGTTTATGTTGAGGGGCGATACAGCAATGATGTGCGAGAGCCTGGAGAAGTGGTATTTGAGCGACAAACGGGTATGATAAACACCGATCTTTTTCGCACTTTTATGATAGATAGGATGGATTATACCCAGAGCTATTCGGCAGGTTTTGGGTTCCGGTTTCTTAAGCGATTTACCCTTGGGCTGTCTGCAGTTCAAACCGATTATAATATTGCTTCTGGGTACGGATTTGAGCATCCCTTGTTGGCTTCACCCTTTGCATACAGAACCAATGAGCTTGGCTTACAGCTTAAGTTTGCCTGGCGCGAGTCGTATATTCAAACCCTAAAAGGGCTAATGCCCTTTGGTTTTGAGCATCCAATTGTTTGGCTAAATGTTGCAAAAGGAATTGAGCTTAACGACAAGGGTTTTGACTATCTGCGCTGCGAGGCTCGAATTAGTCACAAGATAAACCATAGGATTATCGGTAAAACTAATGTTAGCCTTACTGGAGGAGTGATAACAGGTGATGTGCCAACCTCATTGCTCTACTTTACCCCAGGAAGTATGGACAAGTATCCTCTTGATGCCACCAACTCGTTTGGAACTATACACCCATTTGAGTTTGTATCCGATCGGTATTTTTATGCCTTTCTTAGACACAATTTTGGGGAGCTGTTTGGGAAAAGCCGTTCGGCACTATTCAAACCTCAATTGGAAGTGGTTCAGAATTTTGCCATAGGGAGTTACTCAGAAAACCCATTCCATGCTTTTGTAGGGGCAGAGCCCAAAAGCCTTTCGCTTGGTTTTTTTGAGAGCGGACTACTATTGAATGGGTTGCTTGCCAATCCCTTTTACTCGCTAGGAGTGGGAGCCTACTATCGTTGGGGGACTTACACCAACCCTGCTTGGAGCGATAATGTAGCTATTAAGCTTACCATAGCCACCAATTTTTAGAACAATTATTTTTGGGCTTTTTGCAGTTCCTTTTCGGCATCCTTAAGTCTTTTTTCGGCATCTTTTTTTTGCTTCTTAGCCTTCTTTAGGTTAGCCTTTCCCTTGTCAACTGTTCTTTTTCCCGAGTCGTACTCCCTAAGCATTGCCCTGTATCGGGTATTCCAATCGCGCTCACGCGCTTTATTGTCCGAGTCAATTTCTCTAATTTTGGCCTTAGCTTCTCGGGCTTCGTCCCTATCTTTCGACCTTAGCTGTCTCTCTAAGGGTCTTTTTTGGTTAAAGTGATCCCTGTCGATATCTTTTTTTTCCTGTGAAAGTTCTTTAAGAGCCACTTCGGCCTTAGCCATCTCGGCTTCACCAACCGCAATTAGGCTGTCGGCAGAGAAGATAAGGGCATCGGTAGCATTTACCCTCTCCTTTGCCGACTCTACCTTACTTTCAAGTCGTGCAATCTTTGGATCGTCAGATTGTCCATAGGATACCAGAAGATAGCTGGTGAGAATGCATAGTGTTAAGGTAATTCTTTTCATAATAAAATGCATTGATATTTAAAAGTTAAAGATGTCAACGCGAAGCCAATTTATGTATAAGTTTCGAGAAAGTTTGCTCATTCAAAAATACAAATAGTGATTGAAGAATCTAATTTTTAATGCCCTTTATTTGAATTTGAAGGTTATGATAGGCTTTGCTTCCCGCTTTACAAATAGTTGGAATGGTAAAAAGTAGCGCCCAAACCTTTTAGGTTTGAGCGCTAAGGCTATCTAAAGGCTTTTGGTTATTTCCTTACAAAGATAAAATCACCGCCCTCATCGCCAGTTCCTTTAATGTCGCCATACTGGGGTACAGTTGGGCTGGTGTTCATCACCGCCGTTTTAAAACTACTAAACAGCTCCTCGGCCGAGAGGTAGTCCAATGTATTTTCTTGTAGTCGTTGAACAAGATGCTTGATAAACATACTCTCGTCGGGAACCTCGGTAAGCGCACCACTGGTCATAGCCTTGCGGCTTTTTCTGTCGTACACCTTGTTAAGCTCATCGGTGGCATCGGAAAATGCTTTGCGAATTTTAAAGATGCTCCCACCAAAGCAGGCATCGGCAATAAGCAGGGTATGCTTGCTTTTTATTGCTGCCACATAGTCTTTAAGCTGGCTGTTGGCCATCCAATTGCCTGTGCTCGAGGCAGAGGCATCGGCTGGGAGCCAGTATCCAAATTCTGTTTCAGTATCAAAATACCCATGGCCTGCAAAGAAAATTAGCAGGTTGTCATTTTTTGTTACGCGACGGGTAAGCTTGTCAAGCTCATCAATTAGTTGGCCTCGCGATGGATCTTTTAAGAAGATAATGTCGCTAGCCTCAAAGGTGTAATTCTCTACCAATGTTTTGGCAAGGGTTGCGGCATCCCTAACGGGGTTGCTAAGGGAGGCAATTCCTGGGTCTGGGTACTCGTTAATTCCAACAATAAGAGCGTAATACCTTGGCGCTCTTGGTGCATCAAAAACAAGATCGAGTTCTTCGGTATCCGACGAAACCTTCTGGTTTGGTGAGTCCTTTCGGTACACAATGAATTTTCGTTCGACGCTGTTCTCAAAAACATCCATCGATCGGATCACAATGTCGTTTCGACCAAGCTTAAGAGGAACTGTTGCCTCAAAGATATTATCGGGTAGAAGCGAAGCGTTACGGCCGTTTACCACAACCTCAAATATGCCGCTTTCGTCACTTGCAGTGCCCCTAACAAGTAGGCTCTCGTCAGACACGGTGAGGCCTTCGCCAAGGGCAACGGAGCGGAGTTTTCTGTCTTCTAACCCACTTGATGATTGAGCCAAGGGTCTACCCCTTGTCGCTTCGCTACCTGTAAGCGAAACGCCTTCGGGCGATAGGATGGAGATAACTGGCGGATTGGTATCCTTTTGTGCAACCTGGGGTGCAGGTTTTTGGACGCTGACGGAGGTGGCTACGCTATTTTCGAATTGTTTCGATGAGGTAACCGACATGGAGGTTGTTGGCACGTTGGATACTGGAAAATCGCGAAATTGCAGCGCACTATTTTCGAGCTTGTCAAGGCCAAAGGTTGAGAAGGTAAGCAGTTCAGCTCCTATGGTTAGCCGCATAACCCGATTCAAATCGGTAGGTATTCTATCGAATGTGAATGATGCCTGCACAGTTTCACCGTTATTAATGGTGCGCTGGGGGGTAGAGTAGCGCTGCGAACCAACTACATCGCCAAGTTTTCCACGTTGAGCATCGTAGTTCTGCCGGTTAAAGTCTGTAATGGTAATTAGCCCATTAATAAGCTTTAAATCGCGTGTTGGGCCATTATTGGTGATGCTAAGAATTAGTTCCAGTTGATTATTCCCAGTGCGATGTAAGCTTACGAGCTTAAAGACCACATCGCTAAAGTCGTCCTCTAGAGCTTTTGTGGATTTTGTCTGGCCATTCAGTTTGAATATAACATCGCCCTCAAGTTCTGGCAAATCGTTTAGCACGTTCCAAATAATAACTTGATTTTTACCTCCAAGTACATTGTCGCCAACATAACCCGATACGGTTTTCATCTCCTTAAAGGTGCGCCCTCCATCGGTTGAAAAGCTGGGGGTAACCTTAAATAGTTGCCCTATCTGCTCGCCTGTTATGGAATATTCAATGTTAATATTCTCACCAAGCTGCTTGGTGTTTAGATCCACAAATTCTTGGGCAGCAATGTTTGAAGTGCCAATAACCAGAGCAGCCACGGCTATGGACAAAAATTTTAACGCCTTTTTCATACCGTTTAATATTAGTGGTTTCACTCAAATGCTTTTGTTTGTATATGGTTGGGGTGTTACTTTAGCTCAATAACATTTATATCAAAGCCTATGCTGTCCACACCAAATTCAATGCCATTAATGTGCATTTGCGCTGTTTTTATGGCCACCTCTCGGGTTAGGTTTCGCATTTCGGGGCTATACATTTCATCCAAACTCCTTATGTTTATTGATGTTTCCTCCGTATTGAGGGTGAGCTGGCGAAGCAATTTTTTGGAATAAATGCTCCACAGGCCGTTATAGCTAATAAGGGGTTCCTTATTGACCTCCCAGCTTGGATTGCAGTACTTATAGTTGTATAGTGGGAAGTCTCTTTCATTTCCCATAAATTCCGAAATGGCAAGGAATCGTCTTCCTTTTTCACGGTAGGTAAAGTGCGAATTGATGTCAAAGCCATTTGGGGTTAAGTGCTGGGTAACAATTTCGTACTCGGCCTGGGGCTCAAATACGTTGTCGATTTGAGCCTCGATGTAAAGCGCTGTTCCAACTGTAGATATTTTTAGAGATGAGCAAGAGGCAGAGGAATCGGTTATTGAAGGGGAGTACCTTAGGAGGACAACTGCTTCGTTGTAGCGGGTTAGGTGAACTTTCTCGGTTGTGAAGCAACTTGAATCGGCCTGGGCGGCAGCCGATAGCCTGAAGTATGTATCGAATCGTTGTCCATAGCCCTTATATGTTTGTTCTGAGTATGCTACAGTATATACATCTCTGTAGTACTGTATGTATGCTTTGTGCTGAAGAATAGCCATTGATTTAGCCCTGTGCATTGCCTGAAAAATAGCTTCGTTGGGAAGTAAGTCGGGATCAGAAATGCCTATGGCAAAAGTTGATTCGCTTGAGGAGGCAGGCGGACTGAAAAACCAGCTGGGGAGGGTGTCGGGGTAAAAGCTAACACGCTCAATATTTTTGAACCTTCCATAGTTTGCAGTCTCTCTTTGTTGTGTTTCTTTCTCAAAAATTTTCTCAAATGCTTCTTTCTGTCCCTTTGCACTTATTGCGAGAAGGATAAAGAGAAATGTTGCCAAGTGAGGCAAAAGGCTAGTTTTCATTTTTATAGGGTATCTGTTTTCCATTAGTGTAATTGTAAAGTTATGAAATATTGCGGTTAGTATACAAAAATTGAAATCTTTATTTTTGCTTTGTGTTGATGCAAAAAAGCACCTAACAATTTGTTGCTAGGTGCTAGTGTTTTAGAAATTTTTGTGCTACAAACTTTGGATACTGCTGGCTTCTACATCCTTATTAACTTTTTTTACAAGCCCTTGAAGTACATTTCCAGGCCCCAGTTCGGTGAAACTAGACGCTCCATTGCCAATCATATTTAGCATGGTTTGGGTCCAGCGAACAGGGGAGGTAAGCTGTGCGATTAGGTTTTGCTTAATCTCCTCAGGACTAGTGTAGGCCTTGGCATCTACGTTTTGGTAGATTGCACACAGTGGAGCATTGAAAGTTGTCGATTCAATAGCTTGGGCCAATTCAACTCTTGCGGGTTCCATTAGTGGGCTGTGGAATGCTCCACCAACCTTTAAGGGCAAAGCCCTTTTGGCTCCAGCTTCCTTCATCTTTTCGCAAGCGATGTTAATGCCGGCTATGCTACCCGAAATGACTAGCTGTCCTGGGCTGTTGTAGTTTGCAGGTACAACCACGGCGTCTATCTCTGCACATATTTTTTCCACAACTTCGTCCTCAAGACCCAGGATGGCAGCCATAGTAGATGGTTCCTTTTCGCAGGCTTTTTGCATGGCCATAGCACGTTTCGATACCAGCACAAGCCCGTCTTCGAACGATAGTGCACCACTTGCCACAAGTGCCGAAAATTCGCCTAGTGAGTGGCCTGCAATCATCTGTGGATTAAATTCTTTGCCTAGAACTTTGGCAAGTATTACCGAATGAAGGAAGATAGCTGGTTGTGTAACCTTGGTTTGCCTTAGGTCCTCGTCGGTGCCATCAAACATTAGATCGGTTATCCTAAATCCTAAAATCTCGTTAGCCTTCTCAAAAAGTTCTTTAGCCAACGGAGAGTTTTCGTACAAATCTTTGCCCATCCCAACAAATTGGGCTCCCTGACCGGGAAATACAAATGCTTTCATAACTTTAAGTTTTTTAAACCAATGTCCAATTGAAGCGACAAAATTAGTCTTTTTTACCAAAACGCATATACTTATAGAATCTTCAGGTATACTCCTCTTTAAAAAGTTTAGTGTACACTATTCTATGGGCAAGCGTTTTTCATTATTTTTTATGGTTTATTTGGTGTATAGATTTGCTCTGCATTTTTACTAGCACTCCGCTATGCCTAGTCCAACACTTTACAACTTGCATGCTAAAGATATGCTCCCAGAAAAAATTTGATTAGTAATTCGCTACTGCTTAAAGATATTGAATCAGTTATATCAGTATTTTTTATTAAATTGACATAGATCAGCTTTTTGAGCAATTTAAATCATAGCTAGTAGTTTGCATTCCATTTGCAACTTGTATAGCTTTACATTACAAAATTACATAAGATTTATGTGGTTGAAATCTTAACCCTAAATTAATGATAGCTATGAATAACAAAGGAATTAGAGTAAAAGTCTTTACCACTTTATTGGTTGCCATTATTGTAATGCTCAGTGGTATTTTGCTTCAAGTTTATGTTGGTGTTAAAAATAATCTTGAGGACTATTTTAATCGTAGTATTCAGGTGAAAGCTGATTTTGTTAATGCGTATATGCAGGAAAAGCAAGCATCGGCTAAAGCGGCTACCCTTGTTGCTGGCACCTCAAATATACTTCGTAATGCATTTACCGAGGGTAATAGGCAGATGGCCATTGAGCACGGGTTAAGGCTTATGGAATCGTATGGGCTCGATTACCTCGTGATCACAGATAATCAAGCCAATGTATTTATAAGGGCACATGCAAAGGATCAGTTTGGCGATAATATTGGCAACCAGATTAATATCCAGAAAGCGCTAAGGGGTGAGACTTCTGTAGGGTTTGAGGATGGTACAGTTGTTAAATTTTCCATACGTGCAGGAGTACCTATGCGTAATGAGGATGGCGAAATAATTGGAGCCATATCATTGGGGTATGTGCTAGGCGATGAGCGTTTTGTAGATGAGCTAAAGCGCGTGCAAGATGTTGAGGCAACACTTTTCTATGGCGACACACGCTATCAGACTACCATTACTGACGAAAAAGGGGTTCGAATTGTTGGAACCAGGCTAGGCATACCTGAGATTGAGAATACAGTGCTGAATCAGGGCAGAATCTACTTTGGTGATTCACAAATTCAGGGTAACCCATGTCTTGCCGCATACCTTCCCATACGAGGTGCCTCTGGTAATATTACCGGCATGCTATTCATTGGACTTCAGGTATCTATTATAAACAGCATGGTTATGAGTATTAGCACTGCCGTACTTGTGCTTATGCTAATATTAGGTGTAGTTGCCGTTGGGTTTATTGGCTATATCCTTAATACAACCATTATTAAGCCAATTAATAAGCTGGTTACCGCTACCGATGAGTTTGCCAAGGGGAATCTCAACATTCAAATCGATCACAAATCGAATGATGAGATGGGTACCCTATCCAGATCACTTTCACAAATGGCCGAGTCCTTAAGGGGAATGGTTGAGAAGATTACAGGTATTTCCGATAGCATTGCAAGTGCTAGCTTGGAGATGAGCTCCAGCGCTCAGCTGCTTTCAGATGGTGTTAACCTTCAGGCCTCTTCATCCGAGGAAATCTCATCATCGATGGAGGAGATGTCATCGATGATAGAGTCAAACTCCGATAACGCTAGCCAAACCACCAAATTGGCAAAATTGGCCGAAGTAGGTGTACGCGATGGGAGCGAGGCAACCAGACAAACAGCAGGCTATATGCGAGAAATATCTGAGAAGATATCAATAATTACCGATATAGCTTTCCAAACTAATATTCTGGCGCTTAATGCAGCGGTAGAGGCTGCTCGTGCTGGCGAGCATGGTAAAGGATTTGCCGTGGTGGCCGCCGAGGTGCGCAAGCTGGCTGAGCGTAGCAGCTTAGCTGCCGATGAAATTGTTGGTGTAACAACCAAGGGGGTCCATTTGTCCGAGGAGGCTGGCGAGGTGCTGGCCAAGCTTGTTCCAGATATAGAGAAGACTTCTAGCCTTATCCAAGAGATTGCTGCATCGAGCGTTGAGCAAACCAATGGGGTAGAGCAGATAAATAATGCCACGCAGCAGCTAAGTCAAGTGGTTCAGCAGAATGCTTCCTCGTCGGAGGAGCTGGCTTCAAATTCCGAAGAATTATCGGCTATGGCCGAACAGCTAAAGGAAATAATGAGCTTCTTCAAGATTTAGGTTTACAAATAGAGCAAAATAGGGTGTCTAAAAAGTCCTAGACACCCTCTTTTAATGTGTAGGGTTTACCAAACCTTTTCCTCTTAACACGCTAACTATTGATAGCAGCACGTAGCTTACAGTAAAGTTTATGCTCGAAATTACTGTAGCTAGAGCTAGCAACGTGCCAAACTTTCCAACCCACTTATTTATTCCCAGTGCGTAGCTCTCAAGTTTAAGGTAATTCCACCAATTGCCAAACTGATTGCTTACCCCCAGCGCTTCAAGGCCAAGTATAATTGCATTGATCACCATAAAAAATATCAGTATGCTGGCTAAGCCACTGCTTGCACCCTTTACATCGGGCGCACTAAGCTGCATATGCGATGATATACATAGCGAGAGGTAGAGGAAGATCCAAAACTTGTAGCTGGTTAGGTTTGATGCGGTAAACAGGTTGTTTAGTATCGATATTGTGTTTTGCCAATAAGTGGCAAGTATTGCTCCTGAGTTGCTTTGTGTAACATGCACGAGTTCGCTACCACCTCTTTTTAAAGGCTCAAAAATGTCGCTATGGTTAGGCACTAGCAGGTATAGCGCAACGTAAATAGCTAACGAACCTGTTAGTATTGGGCCAACACCAATAAAAAAATTGCCAATTTTTTGATATAAGCTTCTAGAGTTGTAGGTATGGTTTACGTATCCTAGCGTTCCATCCTCCGCATTTGGTCGGTAAAGCCTTATGTCGATAATTTTATGTCGAAAAATGATGCAGAAAAGAGCGTGCCCCAGCTCGTGAACGGGAACTCCAATCCAACCTTTAAAGAATATGTCAGACTTCAATCCAATTGTTTTAACGAAGGTAATCCTAGTAAATCGAGCCAAAAGGGATAGTAGTATGCCAAAGACAAAAATAAAACCCAGTAGCCAAATAATTTGCAGAAGCGTTGTTGTTGCTACAAGCTTAAGAAATGAGATTGGGCCATTTAAACTATCCATGCATCGAATCAAAAGGTAGCCTCAAATGTATCAAATTCTGAGAATTTGTTTCTAACAACCTTTGTCCTTATCAACAAACTTCTATTAATTCCGACGCCTATATCCTACACGATTATATGTTTATCCAGAAAATTTTATGTTTTATCAAAAATTGTATAGAATGCAAAGATTTTTATCGGAAATGCCCCCAAATACCTTAATTTTGTTTAGGTAAACGATTAATTAAAAAACACCTATGAGACGTGCATTACTTTTTGCGCTAGTGTTAATTACCTTTGGTAATGCAAGTGCACAGCTTTTCACCATAAGAGGACACGAAATTGGCTTTGCCTACCTTGGCCCCAAAGTGGGTACCACATTCTCAACCATTACCAATATGGATGCTTATACTACCAATGTGAGTTCCCGCACAGGAATTCAAATTGGGGCTGTGGGTGAAATTGGCCTTACCAATATGCTCTCTTTTGAAACTGAGCTAACATTCACATCAAAGGGTGTTGCTGACGATTTTGGAACGCGCCGTGTTAACTATATAAGTATTCCCTTTCTGGCCAAGCTGTCGTTCAATGCCATGGGTTTGTCCCGTATTTACGCTACTGGCGGTACATATAACAACGTAAGAACCAATGCAAGAATTGTTTATGATCAGTTGGGCGAGTCGTTTAACGAGAGTCACCACTACACTATAATTGACTGGGGGTTGTCGCTTGGTGGAGGTGCCGCATACGATACTAAGTACGGTCTGCTTTGCCTCGACCTACGATACGATCTGGGTGTGGTTGATGTGGAAAAAACAATCGAAACAGAACGTAATATGAACCGTTCGTTTGGCGTGGCGCTTACCTTTAAGTACGATGCCGTTGATCTATTCCTGAGGTTACGCAAGAAGCGCTTAGATCCCGATGCTCAGTAGAACTGGTAGGCACCTATTGTTTTAGTCCTAATTATTTGTTAAACCATTTTTTTTAAGCAAGCTCTGACTAGCAGAGTGTTGTTGGTAGTGCTATTTAAACAAATTATTATTTTAAGCGTTTTTATATATATTGTTTTTTTTATACTAAAGGTTAGCTATCTTTAATATGAAAAATGAAATTACATTGGGACTTGTAGATACACATAGTAAACCATTCATTGGTAAAGTGCAGGTGTTAATTGAAACTATACATTCATTGGATGAAAAATGGTATGTGGAGTTTTGGGATGTACACTACTTTTTTCTTGGAATAGAGATTTATAAATCCAAGAAGGAAGTGGTTAAATCAATTAATGGCAGCAAGGTCGGTTATCGTTCTAAGGTTAGGTAGTATTCCCCTCCCCAGTTTAACCCTTCGCTTCTTTACTTTTCTCTTTTGAACAATTCTAGTGGCTTGATGTTATCTATTTAGAAAGAATCTAAATAGTATTGTTTAACCCTTAAAATCAAGTCATATGTCATTTGAGTTAAAAAACTTACCATACAGCTACGATGCGCTTGAGCCATACATTGATGCTCAAACCATGGAGATACACCACACCAAACACCATGGCGCTTATACCGCTAATTTGAATAAAGCTATTGAAGGTACCGATTTGGCCTCTAAATCAATAGAGGAGATACTGCAGAACATATCGAAACATCCAGCAGCAGTTCGCAATAACGGCGGCGGATTTTATAACCATAACTTGTTTTGGAGTGTTATGGGGCCAAATGCCGGTGGAGCGCCATCGGGCGAGCTGGCCAAAGCCATAGATAAGCATTTTGGAAGCTTTGATAGCTTTAAGGAAAAGTTTAATGCAGCAGCAGCCACACGTTTTGGTTCAGGATGGGCTTGGCTAGTAAAGCGGGGCGAGGAGCTGCTAATTACGTCAACCCCAAATCAGGATAATCCACTTATGGATGTTGCAGAGGTGCAGGGTATTCCAATACTTGGCCTAGACGTTTGGGAACACGCCTACTACCTGAAGTATCAGAATAGACGCCCCGAGTACATCGATAACTTTTGGAAAGTGGTAAACTGGAAAGAGGTTGAATCGAGATTTGCTGCAGTTTAATGCTTGTATTTTAGTTCGATACATACCCCCTTTTGTTTGGTTTAAGTTTTAGGGGTGGGCCGGGGGCAACCTCGGCCCTTTTTTAGATTAGTACTCTTGCAATTTCTCTAAGCAGTTTATCTGGATCTACAGGCTTGGTGAGGTATCCGTTACAACTAGCCTCCATTCCTCTTTGTATATCATCGCTAGTTGCGTAAGCCGATTGAATAATAATCCTAAGTTTGGGTATTAGCTTCCTCATCGGTTCAATTAGGCTAATTCCATCAGCATCGGGGAGCCCCACGTCGAGGAGCACTAAGCTGAGCTGAGGATTGTTCTTTACAGCGTCTATTGCTTGTGCTGCCGATTGGGCAATGGAAATGTTGAGGCGCGTGGTTAGCAGAGCCTCTTGAATAAACTTAGCGTTAAGCTCGTCGTCCTCAACTATCAGCACGTTACCCTCCAGGTTATCCAGTACGGGAAGGCTACTTCCACTAGCCATTTCCCTACTATTTTTTGTGCTAACTAAAGGAATGGTGAATGAGAACTGAGAGCCTTTCCCTTCTTCTGAATCAACCCATATCTCTCCCCCCAAAAGATCGACCAGCCCTTTAGATATGGCTAGCCCCAGACCCGTTCCACCAACGTCGCGCTTCGCGATATCATGGGCCTGCTGAAAACGCTCAAATATTTTAGAGTGATTATCGGCTGAAATGCCAGGTCCCGAATCCTTTACATAGAAGCGGATGGTTTGTCCATCATGCTTTGAGCATCCAATTTCAATGGCTCCCACTTCGGTGAATTTAAGGGCATTTTCTATAAGGTTAAAGAGAACCTGTTTAACCCGACCAAAGTCTGTGATAACCTCATCAACATCGGCTAGTTGCTGAACCATCTTAAGATTCACATCCGTTTTCTGATCCACCTCGGCCTTGGTGAGCGAGTATTCAAAAACTTCATCCATCATCTTCAGCAGGCTACCACTCGTTGGGCTGAGCACAATTTGGTTAGCTTCAATTTTTGATATATCTAGGATATCGTCGATAATTTTTAGCAGGTCGTTCGATCGACGCTTGATGATCTCAGCAAACTGCCTTTGCTTATCCTCATCTATACTTCCCTTTGCCAATAGCCCCGAGAAGCCCATAATCGCATTCATTGGGGTGCGGATTTCATGGCTCATGTTGGCCAGGAAAGCGCTCTTCAGGGTATCGGCTACCTCGGCTTTTTCTTTAGCGTTTTGCAGCTCCTCGTTTTGGGTTACGTACTCCTCGTTAAGCGCAGCATACTCCTCATTTCGCTCTTTTAGCTCCCTATTAATGCGCTGCAGCTTACTCTCAATACTTTTTCTGATGGTTATGTCGCGACTAATTGAGATCACGCGTTCTTTCCCAAGAATTTTGGTTACCGACAGGTGAACCTCTTCCCAAAAGATACTTCCGTCGACCCTTACGCTTTTCCATTCAAAAATTTGAGGGCCTTCTGTTATTGCTTTTTTGATCCACCTTATATTATCGTGGTATGAATATGGTGGATCGGAAGTGAATCCATGTTGCTTCAGCTCCGCGAGGGTGCTTAAGCCATAGGACTCAATGGCCACCTTGTTGGCATCAATTATCTCACCATTAAGTGGGTCGTGTATGATGATGGAGTCGTTCGCAAGTTGAAATATGGTGTGGTAGTTCTCTTCGCTTTGGCGCAAGGCATCTTCCATCAGTCTTTGCTCAGAGATATCCCTAACAATGCTTAAAATCCTACTCTCGCCAAGCTTTACCATTCGCCCCTCAAAATATCTCCTTTCGCCATTCAGGTCGAGGGGATAGGAGTAGTTTTGGGGTTTTCCCGTTTTAAATAGTGCATCAATCCTTTCTTCGTTGATTTTCACAAGATAAGGGGGAGCCACCTCGCTCAAATTCTTTCCTATAAATTCATTCTGCGGTATCAGTAGTAGTTCATTGCTTGGTGAGTGACAATCCAATATGTCACCCTGCCTATTAAAAACAAACATCACATCGGGAATAGCTGAAAGGATGGCCTTATTGCGCTCGTTACTCTCGCTGAGCCTAAGCTCAGCCCTTTTCTGGTCGGTAATATCACGGCCAACGCCAACTATTGCTTGCACATTACCCGCTGAGTCGAGAATGGATGTGTCGAGCCAAGCCAGCCAGCGCCACTCGTTTTGTGCAAATACACGCTGCTCAATGTAGCAATGGTAAGGCTCGGTGTACAGAGCCTGCATCAGCTGTTCGGTTTTCGCTTGATCATCCTTATGTACTAGAGGTAGAAACGAATTTCCTAGAAGTTCCTCCTCGTTTTTTTCAAAATACTTACAGTAGCTTGGGCTGACGTACAAAAACTCTCCTTTGGGATTTACTTTTACCACCAGATCATTTTGGTTTTCAACAAGTAACCTGTATTTTTCTTCGCTTTCCTTTAGCTGACTCTGGTTAACTTTTTGTTCATCAATATTTGTGATGATACCTTGCAATCCAGTAAACACACCCTCTTTTACGACGGGTGCAAAATGTACCAATGCCGAGAAGGTACTTCCATCTTTTCGGAGCATTGTAAATTCCATACCAACACCGCTATCTTTATCGCTTGGGATTACTAAATGCCTTTCCTGAGGAATTACTGTATCAGCAATAGATAGCTTGCCCACCACATCGTTGTAGGTGTAACCAAACTCTACCTCGGCGTATTTGTTGATGTATGTAAAAATTCCTTTTTCGTTGGTTTCCCAAACGGTTTGAGGAAGGAGATTAACTAGTCGCTCAAATTTCTCCTGCACTTCGTAAAGTTCCCTTTTTGCATCTTTCCCTGAGTGTGCCTCGAGCTTTTCAAAATGCTCAATTCGTTTCCTGAGCGAAATATTTTCCGACTCGAGCGCAGCAATACGGTTTCGCAGTTGGGATAGTTCCGAATTATCAGACATTTAGCTTGTTGTAATTTTTGTACTCAATTTTGATACCTAGGTACGGTAAGGCTAAATTAGCTATTATTAAGTTGGAATTGTTCTCTGCGATTTAATATTTTTTTACAGTCGATAAAAAATCATTACGGCTTTATTGTGCTAGCTCATCAACACAAAAAAAACGAGGGTGTCCATAAACTGGCACCCTCTTTTTTATTTATAAAGTCTTGTCGTTTTAGAATTTCACTTGAACTAGCACCAAATTCATTATTTGCCTT
>NZ_JAANIG010000029.1 GCF_011174675.1 Perlabentimonas gracilis
TGTTAATAAAGCACCTATTCTTTAATTTCAACTACAATCCTGACCTTATATTTCTCAATTTCAATCTGTTAATCTTCCGAACATGACTGGGCAACGCCCAGGTATACAGGTGCAAGGGTTTTAGCAGAAACGCTTGAATTTCCTTGCACTTGACAGAGCAAATATGTTGTTCAATTATTAGGGAACCAGATGTTTATGTTTTATTCAGCAAGCCCTATGCTAGATTTTCTTCAAATAATAAATTCTCAGAGACATACTAAAACATTTTTGATAGCCTCATTTTTTCAGAATGCTTTCAATTTATAGACTTAGACGATATAAAGTAAATTTTATTTTCATTTTTTATTGAAAAAGAAATAATAGTACTACTTTTAAAACCAGTTTTTTATCAAATACTTATAATCTAAACTATTTACAGTATGAAAAAATTATCTCTCACCAATGCAGAGTTTAACCATTTGCGCGACATTTACTTAGGCGAATTGGATAAAGCATTAAAAAGGGTTGAGCACCTAACAGCCATACTAAAGAAAATTAATGCCGATTTTGATCCCCCCAAGGAGGAGGAGCTTATGGCTCAATACCAAAAGCTAAAGCCAACCAAACCTTCGGCAGAGAAAAAGGCTGTGCCCAAAAGAAAAGTTGCAACAAAGAGTGCAGCAAAAAGAAAAGCTGGAGCAAGAACCAGAAAACCAATAGTTGATAAGGGGAGAGGTAAGGATAAAGTGAAATGGAACGATTTTGTTATAAAAGCTATCAGCGATAAGAAGTCGCCATCTTTATCGTCCGAAATTTATGAGCTGGCACTAAAGGAGTTTAAGGTTCCTCAAAGCGATGCCCCCAAGGTAAAGAGGGTAATTTCTGGGGCACTATCTAAATTGGTTACCATGGAGAAGAAGTTGCAAACGCAGAAACTTCCCAACTCACGCGAGAAATGGTATGGTTTGCCCGGTTGGTTCAACGAGAAGGGTGAGCTTAAGCCCGAGTTTGCTGCTAGGGAGAGTAAGTAAAGAGAATTGCATAAAGCCAAAAACGCAGGATCTCTTCCTGCGTTTTTTATTGCCTATCGCGATGCTGCCACCAGTTCTTCGAGTAGGTGAGGGTTCTTTTCGATGGAGTTGCCAACCACAACCATCGATGCGCCTGCCATTCGTATTGCGTTAGCTTGCTTTGGCGTTTTTATGCCTCCTCCTACTATCACTGGGATATCAATACTATCGCAAACAGTTTTTATAAACGTTTCGGGAATGGAGTCCTGGGCGCCGCTTCCCCCTTCGAGGTATATGGTTTTTAAACCCAGCTGTTCGCCAGCCAATGCCGTTGCAAGGGCAATGTCGGGTTTGCTGCTGGGAATAGGCGATGTGTTGCTCATATACTGTGCCGATGAGGTTTGGCCAGAATCAATCAGCATGTATCCGGTAGGGATAACCTCCATCTTGCTTTCCTTTATTGCTTGCGAGGCGATTACGTGATTGCCGATGAGGTATTCAGCGTTACGACCCGAGATTAGCGAAAGGAGTAGTATGGCATCGGCAGTTGGGGTAAACTGAAAAACACTACCGGGAAACAGCACCGTTGGTATTCTGCAGTTACTTTTTATGGTTGCTATGGTTTCCTCCATTCCTCGTTTTACAAGGCTGCCTCCAACCAGTATTAAATCAACACCAAGGCTCTCCGCCTTTGTAACCAAATCGGGGAGGTTGTCCGTTTGTTTATCGGGGTCAATAAGTAGCGCAAATGCGCCCCTTGAGCTTTTTATGGTGGAGTATACCATGGCTTACCAAACTAAAGTTTTAGGATTACAGCACACCCATACCACGTTAAAGTACTCCAAGTATTGGTAGTTGAGAAGGAAGTGTTGAATGGTATTGCCAAGGCGAACCGAAGCCTCTAGCTTTCCTTCGTCAGATAAATGTTCGATAGGTTTTAGCTCCATATCGGAGCCGCCAAGGCCACTCATCCCCGGTAGCTTGTAAATGGCTTCCTTTGCGCTCCATATCAGAGCAAGCCTCCGATTGTCGTCGTTATCAACCCATTTCTTTTCTCGTTTCGAGAGATATTTATCCTTAACCTGGGCAAATGGCCGGGCAAACGATTCAATATCGATGCCTACATGGAACTTCTCACTCATGATAACCGCAACAAATGGATAGGAGTGTGTTATGGAGATGTGCGACCGCGAATGGGCTAAAAAGGGACGCCGGGTAGGGTGATACATCACATGCCCCTCGTACCCAAACTCCCTAAGTAGCGAGCGTGCGGCCAACCACTCAAGCCTTCGTCTTTCGTTGGTAATACGGGCAAGCCCCGGAAAATATGTGCCACCTACCTTCTGCTTTAGGGTCTCCTCGTCCTCTTCAAGTCGCCACACGCCAAGTATAAAGTCTTCAGTTCTATGTAGGTGTTTTATGGCCATAGTAATTATTCTAGTGGTTCCACTCTATGGTTTCCATTATGTGTACAACATCTTTCCCAAAGAAATCGATGGCCGGTGAGAGTGAATCCTTATTGGGATTTACCGAGAAGTAAAGGGCTCCTCTAACAAAGTGTTTTACCGAGTCGGTTACATAGAACTGCCATGAGCTGGCAGTATTCCCCTTTAGGTTATATAGCATTCCGTAAACCTTTTTCTCTGGATCTTCAAAAAACTTCTCGCTAATTGCTTCGGCCTTAAGCGCATGCTTGTAAGCTAGGGTGCGAGAGTCTTCAGTTAGCGAATCGAGTCGGTTTTGTGCCTCCTTATAGCTTATGTGTATACGCGCCTTGTACTGTGGAAAATCGATATTCACCCAGTAATCCTCTGCAATTTTTGAGTCGTCGTTAACAAGCGTTCCGTAGGTTGGGTAGGAGAAACGGTAGGGATAGTGCGCCGAGTCTAAAAGTTGGTACTCCTTCTCAGGAAAGTCGATACGGAAGTAGCCACGGGGTTTGGGCGTTGAGCCTCCACCACAAGCCTGGAGAAGGATTACTCCAAGGATAACGAAAAATATGATTCTGATTCTACTCATGCTGATTTATATGCTTGTCGATGGACACTTTTATTCTTCGAATACGCTTGTTGTCAACCGAATCGATGGTGAACTTGAAGTACTTATGATTTATTGTATCGTTTTTACTTGGCAGGTGTCCAATCATTTCAAGTATAACGCCGGCAAGAGTTTCGGCCTCACCCCTTACATCATCAAAAACCGAATCGCTTACATTTAGCACCTTGGCAAAATCGTTGAGCAGTATTTTCCCCTCGAAAAGGTAGTTGTAATCGTCAATCTTAGTGTACAACGATATCTCCTCATCCGATTCGTCCGATATCTCCCCAACTATCTCCTCCAGTATATCCTCCAACGACACTATCCCGCAGGTTCCTCCATATTCATCTACCACAATGGCAAGGTGAATACGGTTTGCCTGGAATTCCGACAGGAGCACATTTATCTTTTTGCTCTCGGGGATAAAGTATGGCTCCCTAAGCAGCTTTTGCCAGTTAAAATCGTCTGGTTCGTCAATGTGGGGTAGCAGATCCTTAACGTATAGCACTCCCCTTACCTCATCGAATGAGTTCTCGTAAACGGGTATTCGGCTGTACCCCGACTCAACCACTACCGATTTTAGCTTGTTGAAACCAGTTGTTTTATCGAGGGCAACAACATCAAGCCTTGGCTTCATGATCTCTCTAACCTCGGTATGCCCAAAGGTCACAATCCCTTTAAGTATCTTTTTCTCCTCGGGATGATGCCCTGAGGTAATCTCAAGTGCATCGCTAAGCTCATCGATAGATATATTTCGCTTTTGGGAGAACCTCCGATTCATTTGTGCCGTTGACGAAACCAGCAGGTAGTTGAAGGGCCTAAACACCTTGGTGATGATAAAAAGTGGAAGGGCCATAAAGCGAGCAAAGGATAAGGACTTGCTCGTTGCCAGAATTTTTGGTATTATCTCGCCAAATAGCAGTAGGATAAATGTTATTACCACAACTTGAACAACAAAACCAATGATTGGCGATTGGCTAAAATCGATTGTTGCGTTGGTAATGAATGCCGAAAGTATAACAATACCAACATTGATGAAATTGTTCGCAATAAGTATGGAGGCAAGTAGCTGCTCCGGTTCTTGGAGCAGCTTTATCGCCACAGCATTGGTTTTGGTAGGGTTATCCTCCAGGTACTTTAAGTTAGCAGGACTTAACGAGAAGAATGCCGATTCTGAACCCGATACTAAGCTAGATAATACTAGGAGAATCACTAGCACTACGATGCCAAAAATTATTCCCAGAGTGATGGGGTAAAACGAGATGTCGGCCAAGATTAATATGTTGGCTAAAAAATGATCGCCAGATTCCAAAATGCAATAGTTTTGTTAAACACTAAACCTCCTTGATTTAGAAAGGAAGGTCATCTTCGGGTTCAGGCATAGGTGGTTCGGGCTTGTCGGTTCTTTGGGTGTTGGTTTCTGGGGCGTTTTGCTTAGTATTGTCCTGAACCTCACCCGTTGAAGGGCCTAAAAACCTAAAGTTTGTACAGTACACCTCGGTGAAGTACTTTTTCACACCGGTCTCCTTATCGTCGTATGAACTTGTGCGTAGCCTGCCCTCTACATAGAGCAACTTGCCCGACTTTACGTACTTCTCCACAATCTCAGCCTGATTTCGCCAAACCACAATGTTGTGCCACTCGGTTTGGGTAACCTTCTGACCGTTCTTGTCGGTATACGTTTCGTTAGTAGCCAAGGGAAAACGCGCTACGGCAATGCCACCCTCTAGGTGCCTTACATCGGGGTCTTTTCCTACATTGCCCACCAGAATTACTTTGTTTACGCTCATAGCTAATTTAATTTAGGGTTTGTACAACATACAAATATAAGCATAACAATTAAAAATGAGCACACCTAAAGGTTTAATATGCTATCTGTCATTAACCCAGTTGATACCTATTCGGCTTGTTTTTTTCGCCATCCTACTTCGTAGTAGGTTGGCTTTTCTTCAATGGCTTTTTGCAAAAATTCTTGCGGATAGCCTGTACCCTTTGGCCATGAATCTATCCTAATCTCCTCCCGAATATACCTGTCGTTGTATTTAACCAGCAGGTGCTTTGCAAGCTCTCTCCATTGCTCAGCAACTTGCTCTGCATTGTCGGCGCTAAACGATGTGAGGTAGTCCTCCATCACCAATTTGTTGGTCTCGTGTAGCACTTCGGCTGCCTTGTCGATGGCTGGAACCATAGCAAATACACGATCCTCCAGCTGGCGCTGCACCTTAAGGATATCATCAATAACAAGATTGTACATACCGTACGAGATATTATTAACGGTTGAGAATACCCAGAAGGCCGATTCCCATGAAAATTCAATGGGGCTTCCTCCCTTGAGCGATGGGGGTACTGCATTGGTTGCCATGTAAAACGGCATCCAAACGGTGGAGTAGGTGTCGTCAACCGAGTACCACGCTATTCCGCCTATGGCATCGGGTAACCAGCTTCGTGCCTGTGTGATGTACGAGAAAGCTGTTTGGGTTTGCGATACGGTGCGCTCCCAAGCGTATTGGGTTGAATCGCCTTCGAGGGTAAAGGTTAGGGGACGCCAGCGATATGGATTACCAAATGGGCCAGCTGCGATGCCTTCGCCTGTATAGTATGGTGTGTTATGGAAATGATCGCGATGGAAAGCAATTACATCCTGAACGCTAATCTTCTTGTCGGGCTTAATGAATAAGGGGTAGGGCTCGGCACCCTCAACGCATCGCCAGTAATCGGCCGAATACTCTGCCGATGGAGCAGCTCTGTTGAAGATGCTCCAAACACGGCCCTCGCACATTAGAAGCGAGCGTGGAGAAACCGGGGCGTAGGCATCAACAAAGCTAAAGTCTTTGTCTTTACCCTTGAACCAACCCATTTGGCGAGCAAAATCAACCACATCGTCGGCCCACATCCAATTGTCCTTATCTTTCCAATTAACTTTTCTAATCCTAGCTTGGTTTGCATGAGCAGCTATGTAACCATCGGGTACCCTGGCTGCTACCCACACTGCACCCTTGCCGTGTTCGCCTTTCCCAATAAATTCGAGCACCCATGCTTCGTTCTTATCAGCAATGGTGAACGACTCGCCGGTATCGCTGTATCCATACTCCTTAGCGAGTTCATCCATTATTCGAATGGCATCGCGAGCAGAACTTGCTCTTTGCAGGGTTATGTAGATTAGGTTACCGTAATCGATAAAACCATTTCCACCATGAAGTTCTTTTCGTCCGGTGAAGGTGGTTTCGCCTATGGAGACCTGCTTCTCGTTCATATTGCCCACTACCTTATAGGTTCGTGGTACCTGCTTAATGGTGCCAATGTATTTACCCTCACGGAAGCTATATAGCCTCAGCGAGTCGTCATTGGCATACTCGCCCCCTGGGTAAAAATGTAGTGGAGCCATAAAACCAACCACATCGTAGGTCCAGCTGGTTATTACGCTACCATCGGCACTGGCGCCTTTCGAAACGAGAACGCTTGTGCACCCATTGCTAGGCATAGGAGCTATTAGTAATAAGAAGGTAATTGACACGAATAGTTTGGCAAGCAAAGTTTTCATAACTTAATTTTTTATTGAGAAAGCTACAAATATAAGTCCTTGCTTTTTGCTAAAAAAGTAGAATCGTGCTCAATTCGTGTTCAATACTTAGAAAGGCTGCACCACGTTGGGCTAGCCGTTGTTCAGAAAATATTTGGCAGCTGGTTCTGCAGCCAAAAAATTATCGATAAGCTTGGGGGTGGAGTAGTGGCTTACCTCGGACGTTGGCACCATGGTGCACTCCTGGGATAGCTTTTTGGAAATGGAATTAGTTCTTCTATTTATACAGGTTTAAACGTTTACTACTCAACTGCATTGGATACACTCTTTGTTAGCAAGTGTTGTTTATTTGAAACCATGCTTTTTATCTATTCAATAACTTGTTTTATTATGGCAAAGTAAATTTCAAGTGGGAACAAACCTACTTCAGCCCTTCTTTTATCAACATTTTCTGGTTCAATTAGAAATGGTGCATAGTATTCTCCTGTTTCTTTATTGCGTTCAACTTGAGTACCGTATATCTGCTTTTCCCCATTTGCTAATGCAACCCGATCCTCTAGGTATGCCAAATCTTTTGAAAAAGCATTTCCTTCCTGAACCGCCTGTCTCATCATTGGCAAATATTTCTCTTGAGTTGCAAGGTCAGAATGCTGAATAACAAGAAAAAGAGTAGAATTACCTTTTTCGCCTACGACATCAACGCCAAGCCAGCCATTCTCATCCAGTATATTTTTAACTACTATTTGATTTAAAGAGTCTTTTTCATTGATGATTTTCCATAAAGATTTTACTTCATCAGATTCCCCACCGAATTTCTTTTCAATTTCTACTAGTAGGTTGCGATACTTTTGGTCTTCATAATAAATGCTATCAAGGATTGCTACTAGAATTTCGTTTTCTTTCTCCCCTGTATTTACTTTTGTAACCGTTACTTGACGTTCTTCCTTTTGATTAAGATTGTGAGTTTTCTTAATCTTATCAAAACACATTTCTGGTTCTTGTCCATTTGTGACATTAAGAATTGTCAGGCTTAAGGCTATCAGTAAGTTGATTCTTTTCATTCTCTTTTTTCTTCGATGTAGTTTTAATTATGGCTTTGATTTCCCCTCCAAAAAGCATTTGCACCCAAGTGCACTAAAGGGGATTATAAAAGTACTTGTTTACCTTATTAACCCAGACTCTCCAACTATTGATATTTTTAATAAAAATTGGTACTTTGCAATAGCCCCTGAAAATCTATTCCAATTACTGTCCTAGCGCCGAAAGGTGTAGTGTGGTGCCACTAAGCTTAATTTTATAGGGCCATTGTTCTTCGAGTACAGGCTCGGCTTTTCTCCCCCACTGCATCTCTATTGGCCAATGATCAGTAGGTGCCCCGCTAACAACCAGCCATAAGTGTTCGGTATCCTTAGGGACATCAAATTCAACTTCATCTTTTGGCTTGCTATACATTGGGCTATAAGCACGTTTACCGTTTTTTAATGAAGCCACAAACCCATAGCGCCATCCAGCGAATTGAGTTTTTATCTGATTGTAGCCTTGAGACCCAGCAATCCCTTCAAACATAAGCTTAATCTTAGTTCCACTAGCAGGCAAGTTTAGTTTAATGCCATTATAGCCATAATTTTGGGGGCATTTAGTTGAGTCGATCCTAAACCAATCATCTTCCATTTGAATAAGTGTTGTGTAATGCTGATTAGCATAGTTACTTGCTATCTCATTAACTCTTTTCAGATCCCAAGTTATGAATTTGCGTGATGCATCAAAAATTTCATCATTAAACTGTTCCTGCGAGATATTGGTTATACGCTTGTATGTTGCAACTGGGTCTTCATCAGCCTCAGTTCTTCTACTTAGCTCTCCATAAAAATCTTTTCCATGCTTTTGGGACCAGTACTCTAACACGTAAGGCGAATGATACATATTTGTGGGGTGCAGGAACGCAAAATGCGTCTTTCCCATAAACCCTTCAAGGTGATAGTTTTCAAATGTCATCCACTCAGGATATACCTGCCAAAGCATATACTGAGCAGACATCTCCATAATTGGGCCTCTAGGACCAACTCCACAATCAAATCTACTTAAATACTGGAAACTATGAGCCATTTCATGAGCAAGAGCTCCGTAGGGAGTTTTGTTAATTCTAACGGCAGGAGTCCAAATAGCACCCACCTTTTCCTCTAGTCCACCGCCAAAAGCCGTAGCCTCATCGCCGCCAAAAACAAATACAAGTAGCTTGTATTTATCGCTCAGCGATTCCCCTTTCTTCACCATCTTGAGCTCATTCACATAGTATCTATAAATCCTGTCGCATTCATTAAGCGCGAATGTTACATCGAAGCGTTTACTTTCATCGGGGTTAAGCAAGGGATTTGCACCATACTCTTTATGCCAGAAAATGGCCACATTATTGGTTTCCTTCATTCGTGAAAAGCTAAAATCGCTTTCGTTGTTCTCGTAATCATTCCCTTCGGGCACATATATTATCTGAGAGGGTAGGTACAACTCCTTCAGAGGTTCTTCAATTTTAGGCTCGCTCACATTGCAGCCACAGGCATACAAAGCCATTGCAAGTATAGTAATAAGCGCAACTTTCTGAAAAGTATTAATTCTTCTCATTACTTTTTGGGGTTAGAAATGGTTGAAAATAAACAGAATATTTAGTAAATAATTTCGATCCTGAATTTATAGCTATACTCCTGTGGGAATAGGGTATAGTGTGGGTATGCTCTTTGCCCCCAGCTAGTGTCGCCACCCACCCCCGTTTGGCCTAAATCTATGTTGATGCTTATCAAATCTCTTGGGGTAATATCAACATAATGCCTTTGCCCTTTGGTAAGGCCTGGGTCAAAATCGTCGATTCGATTATGATGAGCGCTAAAACTAATCAACGAATCGGCAACAAATCGTATCCCATTCCCTTTATCGTTGGTGAATTCAACAAAGCGCACATCGGTTCGGTAGCCATTTTCCTGTGGACGAATATATGGGAAATACAGCTCGCTCACGGTAGCATGGTAAACGCCCACGGTTGATGCTGTTTTTCGGTCACTATAATTCTCATGAGGGCCTCGTCCAAACCACTTCACGTTGCTGTACTCCGATAGTATTTCGAGATTGGTGCCAAACCTGGGGAGCTCGGGCAAGTTGTCTTGGCCTGGGGTAAATTCTGTTTCAACCCAAATCCCATTTTTTGTTGAGATTGTGTATCGAGTTTTAGCTGTTGAGGCAACATCGGGTAACCAGAAAGTAAACTCTACATAAACGCTATCGGGTGTTACAAGCTTTACTTCCTTGCTAGTCAAAATTCGGTTCTCGCTTGCATTCTTCCAAGGCTCGCATCGCTTTTGCATTCCGTTACCAAAATCATTATCGGTAGGAGCACGCCAAAAGTTGATGCTAGGGCTTTGCTTAAGTATATTCGTACCTCCGGCCTCAATGCTTTCAAGCGTACCACGCTGTGTGTTAAAAGATAAACCCCACGCTGAAGTGTTAATTTTCACCAACTTGTCATCTTGCACCACAGATATCTTTGCCTCTTTTTGAGCTACATGAGCACTTGGCGCTAGAGGGCCAACGGCAAATTGCTCATAGGCAACTAGGTGCCCTACAGGAACCATTGCGGTTTCTTTGGTTGTGAAAACATAAAAGTTTATATGATACTCGCTTTCTGGTGTAATGTGCTGCTGTAAGTGAGGTAGTTCAATGGTTTGAGTATGGTATGGCTTCAAGTTCATTATATCTAACATCCCCATAGTATGTTGCTTTCCATTTTTAAGCAGTTCCCATTCCACACGGTAGTCCGACAGATTTGTGAAGTCGTACATATTGGTAATGGAAAAACTTAAATTGGCAGGATTGCTTGACCTAAACAAAACGTTTTGATAAACCTTTTTCACCTCGTACAATGCGGGATGCGGGCTTCGGTCGGGGTTTACCAGCCCATTAAGACAGAAGTTGTGGTCGTTTCGAACGCCTTTAGGCTCTAGGTCACCGCCATACCCCCAAAACTCAACCCCATTTTCTTTTCGTGTAAGAAGTCCTTGGTCAACCCAGTCCCAAATAAAACCCCCTTGAACTTGTGGATGCTCGTATATAAAGTCCCACAAATCAACCAAATTGCCATTGCTATTTCCCATTGCATGGGAATACTCGCACCAAATGAAGGGTCGATCTTGAGGTTTAGAAAGGTACTCCTTACTAATATGATCCATTGAGGCATACATCCAACCAATAATATCGGTATGCCGTTCTAAAATATTAGTCATGCGTTCAGCACGGTCGTAATGAATTGGCCGTGACTCATCGCGCGATTTAATCCATTTGTATCCTTGTAGGAAGCTGATTCCGGTCCCCGCCTCGTTACCCATCGACCAGACAATCACTGAGGGGTGGTTCTTGTCTCGCTCCACCATTCTTTTCATTCTATCTATATGAGCAATTCTAAACTCTTCCCTGTTGGCCAATGTTTTGTCAATTTCGTAGCCGTACCCGTGAGATTCAATGTTGGCCTCATCCCAAACGTAAAGGCCATGCTCATCGCACAGGTTATACCATAAGGGATCGTTGGGGTAGTGTGATGTTCGTACAGCATTGATGTTATGCTGCTTCATTAGTTGTATATCTTTTACCATAGATTCTTCAGAAATAACATGTCCAGCTATAGGATCATGCTCATGCCTATTAACACCTTTCATTAAAACGGGTTTTCCGTTAATTAGCAGTTGCCCATTGGCAATTTCTGATGTTCTAAATCCAATCTTCGATCCTGTAAGCTGTACCGTCGCGCCCTTTCTATCCTTAAGTGCGAGTACTAAGTGGTAGAGCGAGGGGGTTTCGGCCGACCATGCTTTTACATCTTTTAAAATGTACGCAAATGACACAGATTCATCCTTGCTGGTGAAGGCCACAGGCTTAGTCTCTTCGTATACTAGTTTATCGTTATCGTAAAGCATGGCCGTAAGAGCCATACTAGAGGGTAGCCTTTGCTCGTGACTGTGCAGGTCAACCGTTAGGTCAAGAACTCCATTTTGGTAAGATTTATCCAACGTGGACATTGCAAAAAAATCGCGAATTCGAGTTTTGGGCGTTGAGTACAGGTAAACATCGCGCTGAATGCCGCTGAGCCTCCAAAAATCTTGATCTTCGAGGTAACTCCCGTCACACCAACGGTACACCTCTACAGCAAGGGTGTTTTCCCCTCTTTTCACATAATCGGTTATCCGGAATTCAGCAGGGGTTTTGCTACCTTGGCTATAGCCAACCTTTTGCCCATTAACCCAGATGTTGAAAGCGGAGTTAACGCTTCCGAAGTGGATAAATACTTCTTGATTCTTCCATCCTTTGGGAACGCTGAAGGTTACTCTGTACGATCCAACGGGATTGTATGTGCTATCAACATAAGGAGCATTCTTTGGGAATGGATACCCATTGTTAATGTACACTGCATAGTCATACCCGTGCATCTGCCAGTTAGCCGGTACGGGAATCTGATCCCAGCTCGACACATCATAGTTCGGCTTGTAAAATTCACTGGGGCGCTCACTTGGCTTGGCCGACCAATTAAACTTCCATTGTCCGTTCAGTAGGATAAAACTTTTGGAGTTGATGTAGTCGCCTCGTAAAGCCATATTCAGATTATCGTACTGCATAAATGTGGCTCGGGGAGGCTCTGTGTTAATGCTTATAACATTGGGGTTATTCCACTCATTGGCAGCTAAAAGTGAGCAGTTTACCAGAGGTAACAACATCAGGTACAGAAAAAATTGTTTTGAACTCATAGGGCGTATTTTTGTGCACAATAAATAATTCTACTCAATTGTCAGAGGGCATAAACCAAATTTTCTTTTTCTGATTCACTTCATTTGCTGTTAGCTAGTGGCTTACTCCCGGATGTGTCGTGAATTTCCAGCGAAACGCTTATGCAACCATTTGTTGAGGGCAATTAGTGTAAACAGAACCACAAGCCATTGCATAATCATGTTAGCTGTACTAGATAATTTTAGTGGATTCCACCAGTTCTGCGGATCGGAAACTACTGATCCATAGATTAACCAGCCCAAAATTGTAAGTATTACAAATGGGTTTAGGTAGGTCATTACATTGTACCACCGACCAATTGTAATTTTTGAGCCAGCCTGGTTTATATGATCTCTACGGAGTTTCTCCACACCAAACTTTATGATTACTACCGAAGTGAAAAGTCCGCTTAGCAGTAGAGCAACACCCCACACGGTGTCTTGGTTGTTAAGAAAATCAATGCTGTAGGCTGAAGGGATACCGCATATAAATGCAACTCCGCAAACAATAGCCACTGCTTTTTTTCGAGGGAAACCTCCTGTAGTTAGGTTGGCAACACCCACTTCAACTTGCGATATGAGTGATGAAATGGCAGCAAATGACAGGCACAGAAAGAAAACAATGGCAATTACAGCTCCTCCTGGCATTGAGGTGAATAGTTCGGACATATAGATGAACGTAAGCCCCACATTTCCCGATTCAAGGGCCTGTTGAGCGTACTGCATATCGGGTGCCAATGCAAAGATTGTTGGCAAAATGGCAAGACCAGCAATAACTGCAACCAGCACATCGGCCATTGCTACAATATACATGCTACCCCCAATGGGACTTTTTGGCTTGGTGTAAATAGCATAGGTCATCATGAGAGCCCACCCAGCACCAGTTGACCAAGCTGCTTGTGTAAAACCTTCGAGCCAAATTCTAGGGTTTAAGAGTGAACTTGTATCTACCTGGAATAGGTACTTAACGCCTAATGATGATCCTGGTAGGGTTAGCGCCCAAACAGCCGCTACAACAAGCAGTACTCCAAGTATGGGCATTAAAATTTTTGTAAAACGTTCTATCCCTTTAACTATCCCTTGGTAAAGTATAACAAACGTACCGAGCATTGCCAGAAAATGGTAAAATATTGTTTCTGTTGGGTTCGTTGAGAAGGTCTCCCAAAGAGCTCTGGTGCTAACACCTGATGTAAACTTACCTTGAAGGGCTACCATAACGTATTTTAATGTCCAGCCTGTGACCACAGAGTAGTAAAAGGTTATGGCAATGCATACAAATGCTAACCAAGCCCCCACCCAGGAGTGTCCTCTTCCTGCCACATCACCTATTGCTCCAATGGATCCTTTTCGGGAATATCGTCCAATTGCCATTTCAGACATTAGCAGAGGAACCGAGAAAACAATCACTGCAATAATTAGTACAATTAGAAATGCACCACCACCGTTAGCAGCAGCCATTCGGGGGAATCGCCATATGTTTCCTGTTCCAACGGCCATAGCCACTGCCGCCATTAAAAACCCTAACTTATTTGAAAAAAATTGTTGTTTCCCTTTCATCCTATAGGAGGTTAATGGAAAAATTGGATCAGATGAAGTTCGCCTATTCTAAATTGTAACCTTTAGCAAAACGCCAGGTCGATTTGAAGTTCTTCTTCACGTCTTGCTCAAGGAGTACTGCTCGTAAAAGTTCCACAGGGATATTATTCTGCTGCATAATCTTATCGTGAAACTCTCGGAAGGTCATCTTCCCCGAATCCACCAGTTCGGCCCGTAGCGCCTGAAACTGAATGCCCCCAATCATATAGGCAAGCTGGTAAAGCGGGTCGTAGCGTTGTGTAAACGACCGGCGTACCTCTGCCTCGGCATTAGCTTGCTCGTGCCCCACCTCATTCACCAGAAAGTCAATACATTCTTGTGGGGTCATCTCCTCCAGATGATACCTGAGTGAAAAAATTATACGTGCTGCCCTGTGCTTACGCCAAAACAGAAAGCCCATCTTGTCTTCAGGGGTTTTGGGCAATCCCTTTTCGTAAAGCAAAAATTCCCAGTACAATGCCCACCCCTCGAGCCAGAATGGGGTTCCCAGCTGGTTCCTGTAGGGCTTGTAGCGCTGGTTCATATATCCTTGAAGATGATGACCAGCAATTAGTTCATGATGTACGGTGGCCATACAGAAATGTGGATTGTTACCCCTCAGGCTCATCAACTTGGCTTCATGCGGCATGGTGTTGGTGGGATAGGATATACTAATTCGTTCTCCTCCCAAGAAGAAGGGATTGATCAACTGCATTTCAGGAGACATCATTTCCATCCGCCAGGTCTCTTTGGCCATATCGGGGATAGTAAGTAGGTTGTTGTCTTCAAGAAACGCAATAGCCTCCTCGGCAAGTTTGTTGATTGTAGCGGGTAAATCTCCTGGGGGGAGATACTGATCCTTAACGTGTTCAAGTGCTGCTCGCCAGTCGTTACCAAACCCCATCTCTCTGGAGGCGGCTATCATCTCTTGGGTACACCATTCGAATTGTTTTTCGCCTATTGCTAGCAGCTCCTCGGGTGAGTAAGGGATAAACTCGTACTGTAAACGCTTGATTAGGGCTTTTCTTCCTTCGGGTTTTCCCACGATGTCGCTTCCATCATCTTTTGCTAGCTGAGAAGTGTAGTGGTTTTTGAGGGCTTCCTCGTAATCACCTAATGCTTTTTCTAGGCTTTTGTATGCCGATTCGGTCCACCAAGTAAACTCTGGATGGTAACCAAAGTAAAATTTCCAAGCTTCGGTAAGGTTAAGCCGTAAATCCTTTACAACGTTCGACGCAAGCTCTGCTTCCATCCACGATGAAAACGCATTCTGTGGCGATAGCTGAGTGAGGGCGTACCTTACCTTGCCTTCGGTTTCATGAAATAGAGCCGCCTCTTTGGCTCCGGTAACAGGGCTGGCTCTTCGCCTTGCACGAATGAACGCGTACAAATCTTCAGCAAAACTTGTTACGTGTTGTACTTGTTTAAAGTCTTCAGTTCGCAGATTGTGTAGAAATTGATCCCTCTCCAACCTGTTCTTGAACAGCACATAGTCTACCTTTCCGTCTCCAGACAGGCCTTTGTAATCGATACTTTTTAAAACGTTAAGCCAGTAGGTGTAATGCTTGTTGATGCGTTCGTAGTATTCCTGTGTTTCCTTCAGGGTATATTTCCTTTCTAGAGCGCCACGATCGGCATGATACCTTGCGATGGGTTCATATAGGTCTGCTGGCTGGCCCAGTAATGCTATGTGGCTAAGGATGGTAATAAGAGTTAGCCCCCAAATTCTTTTCATTCTAGTAGCAATTAAGGTTAGTAACATCTCAAAGAAATGGAATGCATTTTTGCATTCCTATTTCTTTGAAAGACAAGCGTTGATCGGTGTAAATAACCCTCGGTTGGGGTAATTGCTCAAACGGTTTACTTCTTCAGAGTGAACCTATATATTGTTTGGGAGAAGTAAGTTTCGCCCGGGTTCAGTAACGTGGATGGAAAGTTCAATTGGTTTGGGGAGTTTGGAAAGTGTTGGGTTTCCAAACAGAATGAACTTCTGTGGGTGTATGGTTCACCTCTCTTTCCAGTTTCGCTTCCAGTAAGGAAATTCCCTCCATAGAATTGAATGCCCGGTTCAGTGGTAAGTACCTCCATCATTCTTCCTGTTTCCGGTGAGTATACACTAGCAGCAAACTCGAGCTCAGATGCTGTAGCACGGTTTAGCACAAAATTATGGTCGTACCCTTTCCCAAACTCTAGCTGGGTGTCCTCATCGTCAACTCTTGCCCCAATAGTATTATACTCTGTAAAATCAAAGGGAGTATCTTTTACCGAAAGAACTTCTCCTGTTGGAATCAGATCTGCATCAACAGGGGTAAAGGATAGCGCATTGATTTTAAGCTTATGGTTATTGATGGTTTTGCTACCCTCACCGTCTAGGTTAAAGAATGCATGGTTAGTAAGGTTCACGTGGGTTTTCCTATCCGTAGTAGCATTGTAGGTAATAACCAGCTCATTGGCGTCGGTTAGCGCATAGGTTACCTCGGTGCGTAAATCCCCTGGGTATCCTTCCTCCAAATGCTTCGAGAGGTAAGTTAACTTCAGGGTTTTATCGTCAATAAGTTGAGGTGTCCACACAACGGTGTGGAAGCCATTGTCTCCACCGTGCAGGTGGTTTGGCCCATTATTAATGGGGAGTTGGTACTGTTTCTCATCAATAGTAAAAGTAGCATTGCCAATGCGATTTCCATACCGGCCTATGATTGCTCCAAAGTAGGGCTCCCCCGACCTGAGGTACTCATTTATTGAACGGTATCCTGTAACAACATCATCAAACACACCATCCTTGTCGGGTACTATTATGCTAACAATCTTTCCGCCGTAGTTGGTTATATCAACCCTCATCCCATTGGCATTCTGAAGGGTAAATAGGCTTGTCTTTTGCCCATCAAGTTCGGCATCAAAATCATCAGCAGCTAGTAGCACAAGTCCGGGTGCATACTTTACCTTTTGGCCGCTATTGCAACTTCCTATGATGCAGCAAAACGAAAGGGCAATTAGCATAATTGTAACTTGTTTTGAGGTCATAACGAATATTTTTTAGCGTTTGTAACAGCATTGGGTTAATACATCTTTTCAATGTTATGGCCTAGCTGCTGGTATTTTTCGTAAAGCCGTTGATACATATCAACGTACTCTGGACGAGGAGTATACTCTTTCTCGTATCCATTGCCCATCAGCTCTTGTGCCTCTTCGAAGGTTTGATGCACACCTGCAACCACAGAGGCCGCCATTGCCGATCCAAGGGCACACGTTTGATCGTTTTTAGCCACCAGGATGGGCATGTTGAGTATATCGGTAACGATTTGCATTACGAACGGCGACTTTTTGGAGATTCCGCCCAGAGCAATAACTCCCTCTATCGGGATTCCCTCCTCTTTAAACCGCTCAACAATGCGTTTTGACCCAAAGGCTGTAGCTTCCACTAGAGCCCTAAATATTGCTGGGGAATTGGTTCCTAAGTTTAGTCCAGCAATTACACCCTTAAGGTTATGATTTGCATCGGGGGTTCGCCTGCCGTTGAACCAGTCGAGGGCAACAACACCTGTTTCCTCAGGATTTATTGACTCTGCTGCTTTCGATAGCTCAGCGAGGATGGAATCCGAAACAATATCAGTAATTTCCTGAGCTTGTTCAGGAGCTACTCCGTTGATATTGGGAATAATATGTTTAACTGGCCACATCAACACATCCCTAAACCATGCGTACACATCGCCAAAGCCTGACTGGCCAGCCTCTAGCCCCATCATACCCGGAATAATTGAACCATCCACTTGACCGCAGATACCTTTTACACACTTTTGGCTTACAGCAGCTGTAGGAGCAACCACCATATCGCAGGTTGATGTACCCATTACCTTGCTCAGGTAGAAGGGCTTAATCTGTGCACCAACGGCACCAAGATGTGCATCGAAAGCCCCAACACCAATTGCCACATCGGAAGGTAAACCTAGTCGATCGGACCATTCAGAGGAAATGGTTCCAAAAACCTGATCGGAGGTATAGGTCTCCGTGTATAGTCTTTCGCGTAAACCAGCAAGTAGGGGGTCTAGCTTAACCAAAAATTCTTCAGAGGGTAATCCATCCCATTCGGGATGCCACATTGCTTTATGACCTGCAGCACATCGGCTGCGCTTTATTTGATCCACATTTTTAGTACCACATAGCAGTGCCGGAATCCAGTCGCAATGCTCCACCCATGAGTATGCAGCGTTCCTAAGGCTGGGGTCGACTCTGAGCATATGTAAAATCTTTGCCCAGAACCATTCCGAGGAGTAAATTCCCCCCTCGTACTTGGTAAAATCCACACCGCCCCATGTTGCCGCTAGATTATTGATTTCATCAGCTTCTTTAAGGGCGGTATGATCTTTCCATAGAATGAACATAGCGTTTGGGTTCTCCTTAAATTCTGGTGTCAGAGCAAGGGGCACACCCTCCTTGTTAACAGCCACAGGGGTTGAGCCCGTAGTGTCTACCGAAATCGCAACAATACAGTGGGCGATTTCCTTTCCGGCCTCTTCTATGGCTTTCCCAACGGCTTTTTCAAGGCTCTCGATGTAATCAAGAGGATGTTGGCGAAACTGATTGTTAACCTTGTCGCAGTAAAAATTATGGCTCCATCGTTTGTAGTATGAAATTCCCGACCCCACTTCTTCTCCATTTTTGGCATTAACAATTATTGCCCTAACGGAATCCGTCCCATAATCGAGGCCTATAACATATTTATTCATTGAATCTGTTTTTTTTGTAAAGTAATACTTACTTCTTTTGTCCATAGTAGGCATCCTTCCCATGCTTGCGTAGAAAATGTCTATCGATCAGATGTTGGTCGATAGGTGTTTCATTACCAAGTAGTTCGGTGTGAAAGGCCATCTTGGCTACCTCTTCAAGTACAACTGCGTTATAAACAGCATCCTTGCCATCGTTACCCCAAGTAAATGGGCCATGGCCGTGGACAAGAACCGCAGGCATAGTTTTGGGGTCAATGGATTCAAATCTTTCGACAATTACATGGCCTGTGTTTTTCTCGTAATCATTTTGGGTTTCGTCGGCGTTCATTGGCCTTGTACATGGAATCTCCCCGTAAAAATGATCAGCATGTGTCGTTCCGTATGTTGGTATAGACTTTCCTGCCTGAGCTCGTGATGTTGCCCAGGGGGAATGGGTGTGAACTATCCCTCCAATATTGGGAAACTTTGAGTATAACTCTAAATGGGTAGCAGTGTCCGACGATGGATTTAACTCGCCAAACACCCTATTACCATCCAGGTCAACAACAACAATGTCGTCTACCTTCATATGCTCATATTCCACCCCGCTAGGCTTAATGGCTACCAGGCCTGTGCTTCGGTCTATGGCACTTACATTACCCCAAGTAAATACAACCAACCCATATTCCTTAAGCATCAGGTTAGCCTCAAGAACTGATTTTCTCAGGTTAAAAAGCATATGTATATGTTTTACTTTTTGTTAAGTTGATAATACATTTCGTTCCAACGTAGCTGATCTTTAAAACTATGGATCTCCGTCTTCTCATCAATTTGAAGGTACTCCACACCAGCCATATCAGCGAAGTATTGCATATGTGCTGGCTTGATGTCGAAGCTAAAGCCAGTATGGTGTGCTCCGCCAGCCAGAATCCATGCAGTTGCTGAAGTCCTAAGATCTGGATCAGGTATCCATAATGCTCTGGCAACAGGAAGTCTGGGGAGTTGCTCGGGCTTTACGGCTGTTACAGTATTTACAAGCAAGCGGAATCGATTACCCATATCGAGCATAGTTGCATTGAGAGCTTTCCCCTGTTTGGCGCTAAACACCAATCGAGCAGGGTCTTCTTTCCCTCCAATTGAAAGAGGGTGTACTTCAAGGCTTGGTTTGGTTTCGGCTATGCTTGGGCATACCTCAAGCATATGGGCTCCAAGAACTTTCATCTGATGCGGATCAAGGTGGTAAGTATAGTCCTCCATGAATGAAGTTCCACCATTCATCCCTTGAGACATCACCTTCATACAGCGAAGTAGGGCAGAGGTTTTCCAGTCACCTTCGGCACCAAAACCATAGCCTTTTTCCATTAAGCGTTGCACTGCCAGACCTGGCAGCTGCTTTAGTCCGTGCAGATCTTCAAATGTAGTGGTGAAAGCCTTGAAACCACCATCCTCAAGAAAATGGATCATCCCAAGCTCTATGCGGGCAGCTTCAACAAGTTGAGACTTATTGAACGAGTTGGCCAGGAATTTGGTATCGAGGCTGTAGGTTTGGGAGTACTCATTTATCAATCCCTCAATCTCAGAATCGGAGACCTTATTTACAAATCGAACCAGTTCTCCAACACCATAGCCAGCCACAGACCATCCGAACTGGATGCGTGCTGAAACTTTGTTTCCTTCGGTTACGGCTACATCGCGCATATTGTCACCAAGCCGAGCAACCTTTAAACTTTTTGATTCATTCCAACCTAGAGCTGCTCTCGACCAGCTGTTCAAATCAACTATTAGCTGTTCGTCTTGCCAGTGTCCCACTAGCACTGCGCGGTTCAAGTTCATACGGCTACAGATATAGCCAAATTCACGATCGCCATGGGCTGATTGATTCAGATTCATAAAATCCATATCCATATCATTCCACGGGATATCGCGATTAAACTGGGTATGAAGATGCAGGAATGGTTTCTGGAGAATTTCTAAACCGTTGATCCACATCTGAGCAGGCGAAAAGGTATGCATCCAACAGATAACCCCAATACAACTACGATCAGCATTAGCTTCAAGGCAAATCTGGGCAATTGCTTCACTTGAGGTTAAAACCGGTTTTGGCATAATTTGAACCGGAATATTTTGACTGTTAAAGAACTTAACAATTTCGTTACTATTTTGGGCAACTTTTTCTAATGTTTCATCACCGTATAGGTGTTGGCTTCCGGTTAGAAACCAAAGAGAGGTTGTGCTATTCATTTATTGTTTTTTTTGTGTAAATACTAAACCAGTTCAAAGTAGTCTCCATTGCTGATCAGGTAATCGTACTTTTCCTTATCAAACATGTAAAGGAATGCTCCTCTTTTTGAACTGGACTTATCCTTCTCATCTAGCATGGAAAGAACCTTCATCGACAGAATCTTCTTTCTAAAGTTTCGCTTATCAAGGGGGTGTTGATGTATTGCTTCGTATAGTTTTTGCAGCTGAGGAAGCGTGAACTTCTCGGGTAATAGTTCAAAACCAATGGGTTCAATCACAGTTTTTCGTTTCAGCCTTTTCATTGCTTTACTAACCATTTCGTTGTGGTCGAAGATTAGTGGAGGCAACTCATCAATAGGAAACCAAACGGCACCATGCTTCTGCCCTAGCTCCTCATCATAATCAGCTATGTTAATCAATGCGTAGTATGCAATAGATATTACCCGTGCTTCAGAATCACGTTTTACTTCCCCGTAGGTTTGTAGCTGTTCAAGGTAGATGGTTTTTAACCCTGTCAAATCTTCTAAGATACGGTAGGCAGCGTCATCAATCCCCTCATTCTCTCGAACAAATCCCCCCATAAGCGAGTAATTATCCTTATGCGGTTCAAATTTTCGTTTAATAAGCAGCAGCTTTAATTTACCTTCGTCAAACCCAAAGATAATGCTGTCTATTGCTACGTAATGCTTTTCAAATCCTTGATAGTGCGAGTGTTTTGCCATTGTTACCAGAAATAAATATAGAATACTATTGTAATACCTAAAATGATAATGGTGTTAATTACATCCCATTTATTCCAGCTGGCTCGAGTTTCGGCTAGTTGTTCAGCGGTTGCTGAGCCATATGTAAGGCCTACAGTTTTGGATGCATCAGCTGGTTTGGTAACGAAAGATACCAAAACAATAACTACAATACAAAGGAAGAACAGGTAAATTGAATAATGCAGCCAGTTAGGTTGAAGTATTACTTTATAGAAAAGGCTATCGGGGCTTAGGGAGTTGGCGAATATTGTAGCAACAAGCCTTGTCATTCCGAGAATAAACCCTGTAAGTAGACCCGTAAATCCAGCTGTTGGAGTAGCCCTTTTCCAAAAAACCCCAAGTAAGAACACCGATGCAATACCAGGGGCGAGTAATGATTGAACGTCCTGAAGGTACGCATACAGCACTTGGCCTATTCCTCGCATTACTGGGATCCAAAGCATACCCAGAATCACTATAACTACAGTTGCAATTCGACCAACTTTTACCAAATGCTTCTCAGAACTTTCGGGTCGAATCTTTTCATAGAAATCTTTTGTGAAGAGAATAGCTGAGGAATTAAATAGCGAAGCCAACGAGCTCATAAGCGCAGCTATAATTCCTCCAACCACAATTCCTCGAACCCCAGCAGGGAGCAAGTTGCTAACAAGAGTGGAGAAAGCAGCATCGGAACTACTAAGTTCAAGTAAACCCTTTTGACTTAGGGCGTATGCAATCATTCCGGGAACTAAGAAAATAAATACTGGTAAAAGCTTGAGGTAGCTGCCAAAAATTGTGCCTCGGCGAGCCTGTTTCTGATCCTTGCCAGATAGTACCCGTTGTACTATGTATTGATCGGTACACCAGTACCAAAAACCGATTATGGCAGAGCCGAGTAGAACCCCGGTCCACGGAAAGTCGGCATCGCTATGTGATCGCATTAGGCTTGTCATTGAGTCACCATGCGCTGTTACCTTTGCGCCACAAATGGTCATCATCTCATTCCATCCGCCAAGTTCCTGTAGGCCTACCACGACGATAACAATTGATCCAAGGAGCAACACTGGTAGCTGCAAAACGGACGTGTAAAGTACGGCTTTCATCCCACCCAAAACGGTGTATACCCCCGTAACTAGTACTAGACCAACAGCACCAATCCAGAAAAAGTCAATCCCCATCCATTCTTCAATACCAAATACTTCCTTGAAGACGATACCCCCTGCGTAAACCGTTACAGCAACTTTTGTTAAAACGTAACTAACCAGGGAGATAATGGATAGAAAATTTCGTGAAGCGGTATTATAGCGTCTTTCAAGAAATTCAGGCATAGTAAAAACTTTACTTCTAGAGTAGAAGGGTACAAAGACCCACCCAAGTATAAGTATTAACCATCCCTGCATCTCCCAGTGAGCCATGGCCATCCCAGTTTCGGCACCAGCACCAGCAAGGCCCACAAGGTGTTCAGAGCCTATGTTTGAAGCAAAAATTGATGCTCCAATAGCAATCCATCCTGCATTCCGCCCGGCCAAAAAGTAATCGGAAGAGGTTTCTTCTTTCTGGCGAACTACCCACCAGATTACAAGAATCATTAGAAGGATAAATGCTCCTAAAACCAGCCAGTCTAAAAGTATCATATTCTGCTAATTAAAATATTATCAATAATCCTAACTTGAATTACGTGTAAAAATAACACTAATATTCAAACTAAAAAAGAAATGGTAATCAATTATCAGATTGAGAAATTTTGCCAAATACTGGAGTTTACCCTTTTGTGTTTCTTTGTGAATTCTGTTATCAACAGTAAACAAAGGAGAAGGGTTTCATACCCTTCTCCAATGATAAACCAATAAAAAAGCGTAAACCTAAAACTTAACTCAACCTAAACCTAAACCTTATTTTATGAATTTCCCTGTCCTGGATAACCCGGATTTTGCTTCAAGTTGGGGTTAGTAAGCATTGCGCCTTCAGGAATGGGGAAAATTGATTTCTGTATAGAGGTAGGATTGTGGTTCATCCAAGTTTTGGTATGGAACACACCAAACCGGATAAGATCTTGCCTGCGCCTTGCCTCTAAAGCAAACTCCCATCCAAGCTCATCGAGGAAACGACCATACTGAATATCGGCACCTCCCTCGGGGCTAGTTACAACGCCATTCTGATACCATCCATAGTTGTAGCTACTGCCCATTTCTAACTCAGCACCAGTTACAGTGGCTTTACTGGGATTATCCTTAAAAGCACGTTCCCGAACCTCCGATACAATTAGTGCAGCAGGGCCTGATTGTCCCATACGAAGCAATGCCTCGGCTTTCATCATGAGTATATCGGCATAGCGGAAGATAACAAAATCGTTGCTTAAAGCAGCCTTGGCACCCACCTTTATTTCGTACTTACCAAGCCTATAACCATTCTCCATAGTAGGAAGATCACCGTAGTCGCCTCCCATACTGGGCAGGTAGTTATCGTAGGTAAAGAGCACCTCATCAGTGTTGTACTTATACTGATCGCCCATTATCCATGTATCCTGCTTACGGGTATCATCAGGATCGTAAGTATTAATAAACTGAGGAACTCCGCAGCTGCCTCCCCAAGGTTGTGACTCCATATTAAGTACAAGCCTGTGGTTGGGGTTTAGGCTCTTCATATGCTGACTCCATTGCGTAGCCAAAACATCATCGTAAGGCACTGCCCAAATAATTTCCTTCGACCCCTCGTTGTCGGTTAGGAAGCTTGTTTTGTAGCTATCCTCTAGCATATATGGTGCGTGGTCAATTATCTCTTGGGTATAATCTATTACCTTTTGCCAATCGGGTGTACCTGTGTATACCTCCTTATTTAGGTAAAGCTTAGCTAATGTAGTAAAGGCAGCCCACTTTGTAAATCGGCCATACGAGTTAGTATTCACCTCTGTTTCCAGATGATCTAGCACGTCAGTTAGCTCAGTTACAACAAAATCGAATACTTGTTGCCGTGTGAACTGTTGTGGTGGTTCTTCATCGGTAAAATCAGTTGCAATAGGAACATTACCATGGCTATCGACTAAAATGTAGTAGGACCATGCCCTAACACCTCTCAACTCCGCTAAAGTTTTATCGTAGATTTCACCCTCAAGAGGTATGTCACCGGATTCAATTTGGTAGATAACCCTGTTCGCATTATTAATAATGCTCCAGCAGTTATTCCACAGGTTGGTTGGTTGCCATTGGGTATATGTCCATTCATGGCGGTGCATACGGTGATAGGTTCCCCCATCATACCATCCATTTGGCCTCGCAGGAGTAACTACTATATCGGCGGGCTCCTCCATCACATCAAAATAGCCTTGCCATCCCATCATCATAGCTCGCATAGGAACATAAACGGGCGCAATTAGGGAAGCTAAATCGTTTTCCGTTGGGTTAAAATCCTGTGCTGCCAGCGATGAGTACACAGTTTCCTCTAAATCTGTACATGAAGGGGTAAAGGTAAGCAGAGGAAGCGCAACCAGAATTGCTGTTATTATTCTTTTATGTTTCATAACAATCAAATTTTGATAATTAAAACTTAAGATTTACACCAATGGTAAAAGTTCGTGTGGTTGGGTACTTATCCCTTTGGTCATTCCCTGGGTACAAACCAGTAAAGTTAACCTCGGGATCAATGCCCTTGTAGCCCGTAATGGTAAAACAGTTCTGAGCAGCAACATACACTCTTGCCGAGCTGATATGCTTAATGTTTTGCGTAGCAAAATTGTAACCTAATGCAATATTGTCAATTTTCCAGTAATCACCGTCTTCAACGTAGTGGCTTACGTATGCAAGGTCGTTGTTTAACACAGCTTTATCGTACACTTTATCGTAAGCTGAGGCAAGCATATTGTATTGGGTTACTCTGGGGTTCTCGTAGTATAAGCGAGTGAAGTTTAAAATTTGATACCCAAAAGCACCGCGCATCGATATGTCAAGATCAAAGTTCTTATATGAGAATTGGTGATTCCAGTTAAGCACATGCTTAGGAATACCATTGCCTAGCACCTGCTTGTCGTCTGGAGTAGATTGATCTATTGGAATGCGTGTCCCGTCGGGCTTTTCTATAATCCAACGGCCATTCTCGTCAATATCAACCGACTTATATCCCCAGAAGTTGCCAATTGAACCACCTATCTCAATACGGTGGGTGTACTCCTGTACTGGTTCACCTGTATGGCCCTCGTAGAAAAAGTCTGCATCGGTTGAGTAGGTGTCGTTCGATAGTGATAGAAGCTTCATACTATTAGTAGAGTAGGAAATACTAGTACTCCACTCAAAATCTTTCCCCCTAACTGGCACCAGACGGATAAGTGCTTCAATCCCTTTGTTCTCAGTTTCGCCCACGTTAGCCAGCATACTGCCAAATAGGAATGGAGGAACGGGCACGGTGTACCACCAAAGCATATCGGTAGTATGCCTTTTGTACATATCGAAACTACCGCTGATCCTATGATTTAGTAAAGCAAACTCCAGTCCAAGGTTATACTCCTGTTTTTGCTCCCAGCGTAAATCTGGGTTTGGGTTCTGTGCGGGTGTTAACCCTTGTATCCACTCGCCCTGATAGTAGAAGCGCGAAGCGTAGCTCAGGGTGGTTAGCGACATGTATGGGTCGTTGGGTTCAGTTCCTGTTACCCCAAAGCCTGCACGTACCATTAGGTTATTAAGAATTTCAAGATCTTTTAAAAACGACTCTTGGCTTATTCTCCAACCAGCCGAAACTGAAGGGAAAGTTCCCCACTTGTGGTTTGCACCGAATTTCGAGGATCCCTCCCTACGTACGCTGGCCATTAATAAGTAGCGATCGTCGAAGTTATAGTTTAATCGGCCAAAGAATCCGATTAGTTTATTCATACTTCTATAACTGCTTATTGGAGCTTCGCCACGAATTAAGGCGTTTCCTGACCCCATATTGTTGTAAGTGTAGTTGTCGGTTGGGAAGTCCCAGTTCTGCATCCAGAAGTTGTCGTACATACTCTCTTGATAGCTATATCCACCTAGAGCTGTAAAACGGTGCTTATCTAGCTCAAGGTTATAGTCGGTGGTGAATTCTAGCAGTAAATCATCTGAATTAGTAGCTCCTCTAGAGGCAAACCCATTCCTTCCATACTTGGTGGTAGATACGTGGTTCTTAGTTTGATAGAATCCAGTAGCATTGCTATTAGAACTTTTCGACACCAGTAGCTTGAGGTTCAAATCTTTTATGGGCTGGTAAATGATATTACCAGATAACCTTTGGCTTTTCCGCTTGAATTCACCATCGGTTTCCTGGATGTAGGCTGATGGGTTGTCGTAGAAATATACATCACGTTCAATCCAGTTTCCTTCATCATCCATTGGCCTATCCGTTGGATTGCGGATTAGTGCTTGGCGATATACATAGCTGTTGAAGCTATAGCCATCGCCTCCTGTCCAGTAAGTTTGCTGGCGAGTTAAAAGATTAACATTGATCTTTAACTTATTATCGAACATCGAATGGGTTGCATCAAGGCGTAGTCGGTAGTCCTGATTGTCCGATTTAAGGAAAAGACCCTCTGTTTCCCTGTAGTTGAAGGAGCCAGTGTAGCTAGAACTTTCCGAAGAACCCATAACCGTGAGGTTGTGGTTGTGACTAATTGGATTTGCTCTGGTAACCTCCGAAAGCCAATCGGTATCATACCCGTGATCAATAAAATCATACCCCTCACTTATCAAGCGACGATAGTCACTGGCATCGAGGAAATCGAGTTGGCGAGCAATGGATTGAACGGCTACATATGAGCTGTAGTCAACAGTAGAAGTGTTCCTTTTGGCCTTGCGGGTAGTAATAAGAATAACACCATTGGTACCCCTTGTACCATAAATTGCCGCAGCAGAACCATCCTTTAAAACATCGATGGATTCAATGTCCTCAGGAGCAACTGTACTAAGGCTGCCTGGGATACCATCAATAATTACAAGCGGACTGCTAATACCGTATACGGTTGAGAAACCACGTAACGATATTTCGGTACCTGCGGTTGGATCACCACTTGTAACCCCAACCCGTAAGCCAGCAGTACGACCTGCAATTAGCTGAGCGGCATCGCGAACACTACCCTTTTGAAAGTCTTTCTCGTTCACACTGGCCACCGAACTGGTGATGTCACCACGGCGTTGTGTACCGTATCCAACAACCACAATCTCATCGAGTTCAGTCATTGCGGTATAAAGCGACACATTGATAATTCGTTTTGTACCCACTGTTTCCTCGTGTGTTTCGTACCCAATAAACGAGAAAACAAGAACGTCAGTTGGCCCACTAACGCTCAGCGTGTAGGAACCTTTGTCATCGGTTGATGTGCCAGCGGTTGTCCCTTTTATAAAAACCGACACACCAGGCAAAGGCTCGTTGGAGAGCGCATCGCTAACTTGCCCAGTTACTACATTGGCCTGTTGAGCAATAGCAAGAACATGCTCTGTTTCAGAAGTAGTTGAGGCATAGCTACTACTCCCAAAACTAGGCAATAACCCGATAGTAAGAACCAGAACTAGGATGTGTCTGGCTCGTAAAACTGCGAGTTTACTCATCTTAATAGCTTTTTGATTCATGTGATGTTTTTTTTGTTTAACATACTTTTTAGGTGGAGGTCTGTTTCCCGGAGACCAAGACCGGCATTTTTGCTTAAATAGGTTACCTACTTTATAAGTGTCAATTTATAGGTGTTGCATATACACTTATTATATAAAGTGTAATATTAACACTTTTTTAATATAACCGTAAGAAAACATTAACTTTTTTTGACAATACAACCCAATATCTAATTAGTCTAAATTAATGCAGTGGTTTTGGACTTTATGAGCAGTGAGCAAATCGTATTAAACCTTTAGTTCCAAGTGTTCAGGCTAGTATTATAATGCATTATGAGAGAGTAATATATGAACAAGTTTAAACTCTAAACTTTACTCTTTCATAGCCTATGATACTTCAATGTTGTAGCAAGTTTTCATTACTAATTACACATGAAATTTTAGTACTTTGAATAATGCCTTTTTGCCGAAAGTATCTTTGTTTCATTACTTACTATAGAAAAGGAAGGGTTGTGTAGTCGGGGAAAGGCAAATGAAATAAACCTAACGATTTGTTATGCGGAAGGGATTGTCCAAAAAGGGATGGTAGGGAGAATAAATGATTTATAATAGTATACAAGACCAATTTAGTGTTTTGCCTGTTTATTGTTTATGGGTTTGGTTACATAAAATCCGTCAGGTGAATATACATGTTGAGTAAATGGGAAAAAACTATGCGGGGCAAAGCGAATCTCACGCTTGCCCCGCATTACTTTTCGTTGCAGTTATTTCGTTTGCGAGCGTTCTACTTTAGCGTCACATCTAGATAAACTGAGTGTCGCCCGTAAGTGTCGTAAAAAGGTTTGAACTTAACACCCTCAATTGTAAACTCCAATTTTTTGGGGTCGCCAGTAATTGACTTGCTAATATCATTAGCATCTAGAGATACCTTACGCCATTCGTTTAATGGGGTAGATTCTTGAGCGGCGAGTAGAACTGGCCCGTAGAATAAACTTGCTATGTTTTGCTGATCCATAACGGGCTTAAGATAGAAGTGAAAGGGCATATGCAGATCAACAGTGTCGCCATTCTTCCAATTTCTTCTTAGGGTAAGGTACGTACCTGGAACAGCCTTAACTTTTTGGCTCTTGCCATTTATTTTCACATAGAATCCTTTACTAGCCCAATGCGGTACGCGGACACGAAGGTCAAATTTTCCTTTTCCTTCAATGGTTAAGCGTGTATGATCATCGTTTGGGTAGGAGGTTTCTTGGGTAATTGTAATATTTCTTTCTGTCCATTCTAAGGTAGAGGGGACATATAGATTTACATATAGAGCTTGGTTATCGGTGCTTCTAAAGTAGATTGAGTTGTGAAGCTTTGTATTGCTCTCAATGGCTGTTCCGTTACAGCAGGTAAATCCCTTCATATGCGGGTTGCCAAACTGTTTAATGGAACCTGGTCTCAACGGCACATGGTATGTATTTGCTGGAGAGTCCTCTGCAACGGATGCTAGAATATGATTGTAAAGTGCTTGTTCGTAGTAATCCATTAGCTCTGGACGCTGGTCGAAAAGGAATAGTTCCCGGGTTAGCTTTAGCATGTTGTAGGTAGCACACGTTTCATTCTGTCCACCTGCAGAGAACCCGTTTTCGTAAAGGGTTGCTGGTTGAGCAGTAAAGCACTCAGCATTAGCAGGATTGCTGGCTCCAGCAACTCCTCCAATATTATACATATAGTCGTTGGTAGCCATTCTCCAGAAGTTGTTGGCTATGTGGAAATACTCGGGGGCACCTGAGGAACGATACACTTCAAGTGCTCCGAGAATTTGCGGAATGTGTGTATTGGAGTGCAATCCCCTGAACATATCAACATTTTTGGCTAGTCCATGGGAACGATTGGAGTCACCAAAAAACATCCTAATATTATCGAAAATCTTTGCAGTTTCCAGGTATGTTGGATTGTTGGTCAACCTATACAATCGTGCCATGGCATCATTCATTCCCCCATATTCTCCAGCAATATATCTGTTCCACATGCTTATAAGGGTTTCTGTAGGTAGTTTGCTTAGACGGGCATATACCCAGTCGCTCATGCCTTTGGCCGTTTCTAATGCCATCTCATTGCCACACACCTCGTAAATATCCATCAATCCGGCAAGGATTTTATCTAATGTATAGTAGGGTGCCCATATTCTGGTATTGTCTGTTCCGTAGGTTGCACCATGCTCAAGCATGATAAACTGATCGGGTGGGTACGCACTAATATATCCTAGTCCCCAATTCCAGTAATCTGTTCTTATGCCATCCTCGCTTAGGTCTGAGTCGTAACCCAATTTGCCTGGGGCAGGGGGAACAGCCGTTGGGTCGGAAACAAAATCTCCGCCGGCTACACTGGGGTGTCCAGACATTTGGGCCAGTTCATAAAGCGTATTCACCATGTAGTCAATCTTTTGGAGAAAAGTTGCCTGGAGCGATGGATCGTAGGAAGCGCTCTCGTAGGCTTGGGCTAAGGCAGTTAGGTAATGCCCTGTTGCATGGCCGCGAAGTTTTGTTAGCTGGCTATCCCACACGCCCAAAGGTTCTGCACCTTTAGGTTGTGCTTGCCCAAAAGCGTTTCGGAACATGTAAAGGAAGTTGTCGGGATTGGTTTTAGCAAGAACGGTTACAAATTTATCGCGGTTTTCGATAAACTTGGTGTCGTTGTTTTCAAGATCAGTTTTTAGGATAACTCGATTCAGGCCAAAATCTCCCAAGGTTTGATTTGGGATGGTTATTTTTTTTGCTTCCGATACGGTAACAAAAGCAGTGGGCTGTATATGAGAGCCAGCGATCCTGCCTTTAACGGTGTAAGTACCTGGGGCAAGAACTTGCTTGTTATCCTCGGGTGCGGGCCAGATAACCCTTACGCTTGGCCCCTCAATGCCATCGCTGTAAACACCTTGTACATAAGCAGGAAGGCTGGGGAGATGCCCCACTGCTGTTTCCACTTTGATGTCGGGAACGCTTATTAGGTAAGCATTGTATAGCTGAGGAGTATTTTCGGAATACTTTGGAAGGCTGGGATCGGCTTCGTCTCGCACTCTAACGACAGGTTGATCCAGATTCAAGGCATTGGCATGAATTCTGGCTACTTGACCATTGTTTAAGGGAATACGGTAGATTCTAAAATCATGCAGCTTGGCATTTAGGTTTTTGTGGTTTGGGGCTATCGATTTTCCAATGTAGAGTTTATTGTTACTAACGGTTCTGTTGTCGAATAGATGCTGCAAGTTCACTGAAACATTACGAGTCTGACCCACTAGCATACCGTTTATATAACTACTAAGTGTTCTAGTGGGAATATTAATAACTACGGCTAAATGATTCCATTTATTCAATTCGAGGGCGGGAGTTTGAACCACAAACTTATCTTTTTCGGTTTGGATTTGCACCATATACCCTATCCCGTCGTTTTCCTTAACGGTTTCAGCTTGGAGGTGTAGCTGGCTATTTTGCCCAAAATCGAAAAGTACTTGGCCTACTTCTGATGAACGTAAGTAGATCCAGCCTGTGATGCTTAGTGATTCTAGCCCAGTAACGGATTCGCCAGGGATAGTTATAAATACTTCTTGATCTCCCGATAAGGATAGGACATCGCCAAACACGTTATCCTTCTCAAATCTGAAATCGGAACCTTGTATCCTTGAATGAAGGTTATTTCGAGACCAGTCGTTTAGGTCTCCTCGGAAGATATAGCGGGCATTCAAGTCCGTTTCCCCTATTCCATCAAGAATTTGGTCGCCGCCCTGCGCAAACACATGATTTGCACTCATAATACATAGACTGAGTATCAGTCCCAAAAACAACTTTGATGTTTTCATAATTGAGTTCATATTTAGGAATTTTAAAACAAATAATTAGTGTTGTTATCTCTAAAGCTTAAAAACTTACATTTATACCAAAGGCAAACGTGCGGGTGGTTGGGTATTTCTCCAAATCGTCAAAACCAGGAGCCATTCCAACAATGCTAACCTCGGGGTCGACACCCTTATAGCCGGTTATTGTAAACAGGTTGCTGGCCGAAGCGTATAGCCTTACATGCTGCACATATCGATTCTGTGCCTTACAGGTGTAACCAAGTGTAAGGTTGTCGAGCTTAAGGTAGTCGCCATTCTCAAGGTAATGGCTTACAAAAGCCAGAGGGCTTGAAAGGGTAACACCATCTATAGGATCGAAAGCCGAACTTAGAACATTGTAATAGGGTGCTCGCGTCGAATTTTCATAGTACATACGATAGGTGTTGATTAGTTGAAAACCAAATGCGCCGCGAAGCGACACGCTTAGGTCGAATGCCCGGTAGCGAAGCGTGTTAGTCCACGATAGGGTATGCTTCGGTACCCCGTTTCCAATATACTGTCTATCGTTATAATTAGCATCTAAAATTTCAACAATTTCCCCATCGGGTTTTTCTATTAGCCAGTCTCCCTGCTCATTAACGCCAACTGACTTATACCCCCAGAAACTTCCAATAGCCTTACCAACTTGGATTCGTTGGGAATGCACTCCAACAGGTTCAGAAAAATACCCAGCATCAATGTAATCGAGAGAGGTTTGAAGCTGGCTGCTATAAAGGGAGACTACCTTGTTTGCATTGGTTGAGTAAGCAACCATAGTATTCCAGCTTATGGCGTTGGATTGAGTTACGGCAAAATCAACAAGAATCTCGAGCCCAACATTCTCAATTTCAAAACCATTTGCAAGAATTCTATTAGTAAAGGCAGGAGGTGATTTAGTAAAATGTTCATAAACCAAATCGGAATTACTCTGCTTATAAAAATCTATCGACCCCGATAGCCGCTGGTTTAAGAGGCTAAAATCAACACCTATATTCTTCTCAACGCTTTGTTCCCATTTCAGGTTGGGATTGGGTGAATTTGCTGGCACAAGAGTTGGAATCCACTCCCCATTAATAAAAGCATTCGCCGAGACAGCATATATGGGAAGGTTAGGCTGCGAAAGTGAAGGTTGTAAACCGGTAACACCAATCCCAAATCGAACTTTTAAATCGTTAATGTAGCTAAAGGGGCTCATGAACGATTCCTGGCTTACGCGCCAGCCCAGCTGTACCGCCGGGAAGTGTCCCCAACGGTTAGATTCCCCAAAAGTAGAGGAGCCCTCGTACCGGTTACTTACCTGCAGCAGGTATTTACCGGAGTAACTGTAGTTAACCCGCCCAAAGAAACCGATGGTACGTGAGGGGGTTGACCATCCATTTACAGAGGTGTTCTCATCATATTGCCAACTAGCTGCACCTAGTTGGTTGAATCCCATTAGATTAATTGGCGATTTGATTTTACTCAAATTTAGCCCATCCATTGCAGAACTTGAATAGCTATACCCTCCCAGAACTCGGAACTCGTGATTGCCAATTGCCTTGCTATAACGTGTTGTAAACTCAAGAATGTCGTCGCGCGAGGTCGCTATACTATATGAATTGGTTCTACTTGTACCTATAGAATAAGGATGCTGCTTGGTTATGTAGTTGCCATTGGCTTGGCTACCCAGGCTTCGGGCCACAAACAGCTGCATATCCAAATTCTGTATGGGTTTGAAATTGATGCTCCCATAGAATCGTGCATTTCTATTCCTTTCGGGTATGGAGCATTCGGTGATCATGGCAACGGGATTGTATGTCAAATAAGGTATGGGGTAAAACCAGCTCCCATCATCATTTTTTAATGGCATGGTGGGATTATTTTTTAATGCCTGGTAGTATGCCTGCTCAAAATCGTTGTTCGATCGGTTTTCCATCCCGGCAATGGTTCCCATGCTAATGGTAATCTTATTGTCAAGCATAGTGTGCGTAAGGTTTAACCGAAACTTGGTTGACTCCCTAGCCGATTTAAGGAATATGCCCTCGTTCAGGTTGTAGTTAAGCGAACCAGAGTACCAAGTGTTGTTACTGCCGCCGCTAATGCTTATGTCATGCATCATGGTCATTGGGGTTCGGGTTATCTCCCTCAACAAATCGTTACTATCCCCATAATCGGTATAGTTGGTGACTCCCTGCTCGTTTAGTCGTCTAACATCCTGAGCGGTAAGAAAATCGGGTCTGCCCACAAGGCTCTCGGTACCAATGTGCGATCGATACTCGACCCTTAGGGGCGAGTTCCGATGCCCCCTGCGAGTGGTAACAATGAGTACCCCGTTGGCGGCACGGCTACCATAAATGGCCATGGCAGAACCGTCTTTTAGCACCTCTATGGTTTCAACATCCTGCGGGGCAATCGTATTCAGATCTCCGGGTATTCCATCGATTAGTATAAGCGGTGAACTACCTAACGAAAAAGATTTTGTTCCCCTTAAGCTGATTTCCACATTATCTAAAGGATTTCCGCTGGGCATATTAATGCTAAGACCTGGCACACGCCCCCTTAGCAGTTGCCCAATATCCCTAACAGGCCCTTGGGTAATCTGTTCTGAGCCAACGGATGAGATTGCACCAGTTACACTTGCTCGTTTCTGGGAATCGTAAACTATATTGACTTCTTGCTCAAGTCGATTTGAGGTAACTGAACTAGTATCATCTGTTGCTGTTTGGTTTGCTCCCGAATCGTTGGTATGAAGAAGGATATCCTGCTTGGCAACAAGAGTATCGAGAATAGCCTCAACAGTAAGTAAAACTTGGTTGGGGCTACTTGTCATCTTTGAAATTTCCTTAACATATCCGCCCGTTGGGGTATATGACGGGATTTGGGTTTGACCAATAGTTTCCCCATTAGCAGCTATATGTAAGAATGCCAGGCAAGCAGTAAAACAAACTACGATAATCTGTTTATGATTGGAATGCATTCCGCTTACTTTTGCTAATGATTTGGAAACTATTGCTTTCATTTGTAGGGTTTAGGTTAAGGGTGACCTCTGATTATAAATGCTATTTTGCCCTTAGGATGGCAGCGTACCCACCTCCAGGTTTCATATCGATGGTAATCGTGTCGTTGGGTGTTAGCGTCTTAGCTGTTTTTTTATAGTCTGGTGCATACCTGTCGGCATTAATGCCATCGCTCATAATGGTGGCCTCAAAGGTCCCTTTTAAAAATGACAAGGGAAGTTCAAAGGATCGAGGAGTCCAATCGGTCATAGCTGCAATAAACCAATCGTTTCCCTTTCGGCGTGCGATAACAACGTAATCGCTTATTTTAGCCTTGAAAACTCTGGTTTCATCCCAAGTTGTTGGGATTTGTGCGATGAAATCGGTACACTCCTGTTCCCTGATGTAGGTCGATGGCGACTCGCACATCATCTGTAGGGGGGCATCGTATAGTATAAACATTGCAAGCTGATGACAGCGTGTGCCTTGGCTCATGGGTCGATCGTAGCTTATGGCAAAGTTACCCTTAGTGGTATTAATCATAGAGCCTGGAGTATAGTCCATTGGGCCAGCAGCCATTCTTATGAAGGGTATGGTTAGGTTATGGTCGGGCGTTAAGTGGTCGGACCACTTATTGTGTTCCCCGCCTTTTACTCCCTCAAAATTCACCACATTGGGATATTTTCGTTGCAAACCTGCTGGCTTGAAGCTGCCATGGAAATTGACCAGAAGCTCAAGGCTGGCTGAGATTGCTGCTATTTTTTCGTATGAGCTAACCATAGCCTGATCCGAGCGTTGCATGAAGTCCACTTTAATGCCTTTTGCCCCCCACGATTGATAAATCTGCAATATTTCTTCAGTATTTTCGTCCAAAGGTTTCCAAAGTACCCAAAGGATAATGCCTACATTTTTACTTTTTGCATAGTTAATAAGCCACTTCACATCCATTTCTGGATTAAAATCGAGAATTTCTGTGGTGCTTTTGGTCCATCCCTCGTCGAGGATTACATACTCAATGCCATTGTCGGAGGCAAAGTCGATAAAGTATTTGTAGGTTTGGGTGTTTAACCCCGATTTAAAGTCCACTCCGTAAATATTGTTAGCATTATACCAGTCCCAAGCCACTTTACCAGGCTTTATCCATTGGGGGTTTTTAATTTCCGATGGTTCGCCAAGTTGGTATGCAAGAGTATTGGTTAAGATTTCGCTATCGTTGCTGGCAATAAGAAAAACCCTCCAAGGGAATTTACGAGGCGATTCAACAACAGCAATGTAATCGGCTTCGAGCGTTATTACTTGGTTCCGGTCGGGGGAACGGTTGCTGTTTGGAATGGCTTCGAGCACATACTTTGGAAATTGCGATACAAAACCTTGCTTGCCACTATCTTTCCGAAGAAACATGTTGGGATAGTGGCTCAGCGCAGTTTCGGTAAATACCACTTTGCTACCATTTGACAATTCGAACATAACGGGAAGGCTACAGAAATCGACTTCGTCGATACTGGTTATTGGGATTCGAGGGTACGAGTTCTCATTGTGAGAATACATTGACTGCTCCTTCGGAAACCAAGAACTGGTTCCTTGCGGAAATTGCAAATTGAGCGGCTCATCCTCTACCTGTAAAGTGGACTTGGAGCTTGTTCCAAAAGCATACGCCAGGCCGTTGTTGTATGCCCTAAACTCTAGGGATAGTCCATTGTTGAGAGTTAAAGCTAACTCGTTATAATGGTCTAAAATTTCACTAAACTTATAGGGAACCTCGGGCTTAATGGTGTTTTTAACTTCTTTCTGCTTCGCGTTTCTTACCTTTCCTTGGCTTGCTCGTACTCCGTTCTTAAGCACTATATCAATGGGAGATTCGTCAACTACTATAGCTCCGTTAAGCTTTGCACTCCAAACTATTCCCTTGTTAACCTTTACCGATACTTCTATGCTTTTATCGGGAGAAAACAATTTATATTCTTTTGCTAGTGAATTGTTTGCTACAAGTGTTAGTAGTATTACACTTAACGATAAATTGCGAATTGTTAGCATGGTATTGAGTTTATTATGGCGTTGTACACCTTATGTTTTAATGGCTAATTCAGCTTATAAAGGGTTTCCTTGCTAACAGATGGGTTACTCTCAGAAACAACTGACAACCTCACTGTTGCGTTGGGTGAAGCGTTTACATCCTTAGAGAGATAAACCGAGATTCGGTCTTCATGGCCCTGTTTAACAGCGACTAGCTCATTAAGCAGCTGAGCCTTATAGCCATCGCCTTCAACTACTTCTGCTTTTACTCGGTAAATATCGTACAGCAGGTGCCTTGCCACATCGCCAGATGGATGAACACTTGACATGTCTGCGACTGGGCGATCATCGTTCCTAATTGTGAAATCGAGCCTTTTTATCCCCTTTGAAGTTGAAACCTGCTTTGGGTTTTCGAGTAAGAATGAACGAGTACGCTCTTTTTCACCATCAAGCGAGCGTACTCCAAGCGAATACGACAGGATTCCTTGGCTGGAGCGGTGTATGTCAATAACATAGAAATGCAAACCGTTAGGTTCGTCAACAAATTCAAATTTGCTTCCCGAATTTAGCCCGGCATGGAATAGGGCATCGTTAAGCTGGCGATAATCGGCAACGGTCCGCATAACCTTTGAGCCATCTGGTCTGACGAAATCAACCATATTGATATCCTCAGGATTAGCATCAATTACCCAGTTGAAAAGGTTGAATGAGTTAGGGCCACCACTATGCCCTTCTTTATCTTTGTTTAAAGCCAGAAGCACCCCATTGTCAGGGCAGAATGAGTCGTACCCAATTCTTTGCACCACTTCCATGGAGTAGAAATTGTAGGTAGGTACGCCAGGAGACATTGGGTTTGTTGCTGGATCTGAGGCTGGGGTTCTGTCGTGGGGTAAATCCCCATCGAGCCTTACAATTAAACCCGCATACGAATCCAAAAGGGGTTCAACTGCTCTGGCGGTAACATTTGCCACAACGGTTCCCGTTTCTACAAGTCCATCACGGCTAAGAATAAGCACATCGTTAGGAGAAATAAAGTCGATAGCCATTCTGTTGCGCAGCATAAGGCCAGCAGGCATTGCTGCGCCAGCAATAGGTGGAACTACCCAGCGCATATGGGGGCCTCCCGGGCCATTAAAACTTCCCCGATCCATCATATCCCAAGGACCCGATCCTGCTCTGCGGTAAGGGGTAACATAAGGATTGTTATTATTATCGCCTATGCGGAACTTTAAATGGCCAATTTCATGGGTAATTGTCCCAGAGTTTTCTCCTTGCCGCATCGATGAAATCCCCCATTGCATTTGAGCTGCTTTCCATGAGGTCCACTCCACGTATCGGGTAGCTGCCCATCGGGGTTTGTCGGGGTTAGGATTGCCCCACTCAGCAGGAATATCCTCCTTTGACAAGAACTTCATCTCACCAAACTCCTGCCAAATACCTGTCTCGTCGTAACCTGCATATATTCTAAGTATAGCATCGTAGTTCTTGCGCAGATCTCCAACATCGGCTATCCACAACGAGTCCACATCGGGCTCCATTCTATTATTCACCACGCTACCATCGGGAGTGAACTCATTTTGCCCCCACTCGCTCAATCCGTACTCCCATAGATTTTTGGGCATTCGGTAGGGGCCATAGGGCACTAGCTCAGTAACGCCAAATTTCCCCCTAGACTGCTCCATCCAGTAGCCGTTAATGGTTTGGCCATTGTTTACAGCACTGGGTTTGAGGAAGAAATCGGCGTAAAACTGAGGGATTTCTTCCCTGCTCACCGGATCTATTTGGGGGTTCCCAAATAGATCAGAATGCTTAGGAAGGGTCATGACAAAAGGCTGGTCGTCAAAGTCAACTGCTACAAGAGCGATACGATACCCTTTTTCGGGTTTTAGAGTTGGATCGGCCCAGCTAATTCCTGGGATTGGTTTATAGTCGGCCCAGGTCATGTCGTCTTGGTCAACCACTACCATTGGATCTATAGGAGCAAGAACAATATCAGCATCCTTCGGCTGACAAGCAGTGAATGCTAGCCCTAGGAGAAACATCATTTTGCATCTACTAAGTGAACTTAATTTTAACTTCATCATTGTTAGGAATTAATTTCAAAAACATAAACGATATGCTATAAGCTACTTATGTACTAACTCTATTTTGCTTACCACTTCGGAAAGAGGAACAACATAGGTGTCGCGATCCTTAGCGTAAGTACCTTTTGGTCTATATATTCCAATCCGGGAGATCCGCTTAGGCTGTTCTATCCTTAGCAAAGCGTTGGGAGTATGGCTATCGGTTGGCTCCAAATATAGGGTTACAGTTCCCTTAGACACATTGAAATCGACTTTATCAATACGGCCTGCATCCAGGGTTAACCATAGCCCCAAGGGGGTGATAAATAGCCTTGAACGGGAAGCGGTGGTTGGAAAGATGCTTATAATCTTCTTGTTTTGAACTAGGTTTCCGCCAAAACTTAGCCACCCAAATTCCTCGTGGTTTGTGACGTAGGTGCCAGAATTTACTGAGTAGCCAAAGAAGTTAGGCCCGTAATCACCATTGATACCATCAATCCGAAGTGTTGAGGGAAAAGAGTGAAATGCTGCTGGAGCAAATCCTTCCTGAGTAATATTAGCAATGGATCCCATAAGTCCAGCATGGCCAACCCTAAGTAGATAGAAATCGTCTGGGTTTTCCCGATACTCTGATAGAACAGGAATCGCGTTTAGTCCCGAACCATAGTGATGAAGTTGGCGTTCAATCCGACTGAGCTTACCAGCATATACAAAATCCCAGTATCGACGAGCACTGCCGTTATACCCCCAGTGTGGTAGCGTGGGCATATAGGCTAAAATGGCATTTAGTGTTACATTGGCCTTTTCATGATAACCAAAATATTTCGACCATGCGTATACTTCTTCCTGTCCAGTTGAATCCCACGGCATCTCACTTCCAAATGGGTATGAAAGCGAATCCCAAACGTCGGCACGTGCTTTCATAACCTGCTCCAGTTTTTGAGCCATTTCGGTCATCCCCTCTCGATGTAGATCTAGGAGAATCAGTAGAAAAATTGTTCCCTCCATTTGACCAAACTGAGCATAGTAGGGTGCTTGTTCAACCATAGCAATTGATGTATGAAAGGCATTCTCGAGATACCATTGCCATGACTCGTTCGCGGGGTAATCGTTATAAAACCTAGCCATACGATAGAATACCCAGTGAGCTGCTGCTACGTGCGGGTAGTTGTATGATCTACCAACCGATGTGGCTTCTTTTCGATTCCAGGCAGACCATGTGCTGTAGTTTACATCGGGGCTGTAGGTTCCATCTGGGAATTCGTCGGGTTCGTACATAAAGAGGCTCTTGCGTACCCCATACTTATTGTCCCCTTCGCTATTCTGAATCCCTCCCCACAGGGTTTCATGCATAAATCGTTGGAGTTTCTCCAGCTCCTGTCTATCGGGTACCACCAGTTGCTTCATAATAGCTGCTAGCCATGAACCTGCACCGCCCTCATCGCTTAATCCAGCAATCCAAGCTCGGCTATCCTCAAGGACTAAGTCCATCTTCTCGTAGTCAAATGTCATTACTGAAGGGGAGCGCCCAAACGGATCATCTGGATTATTGTACCACTGCTGATTGGTTAGAAATGAGCCCATATCTGCAATCACCTGCTCTTCCGGTTTAATAACCTTGTAGTTAATCGTTTGTCTTACCCCATCGACATACGTTACAGTTAACCGGGCTCTTCCCCAATCAACACCCTTTACATCGAAGCTGTACCAACCGTTACTTGTTGAGGTTTGCTGATTAATTACAAGTGCTCCAGCAGGCTCAACGTCAATTGATCGAATTGCCTGATGATAGTTCAGTAGTAGCCTAGCATTCACGTCAGTTGGAAGGGCATACCCGGGAACCCCAACTGCAACGGGCCTTTTATGTTGCAAAAGGGTTGTCTCAATGCTACGAACGGATTCGCTTAGCACGAATTTCAATGCATAATCCCTGCTTTCGCCTGGTAGCAGACGGTAGGAGGTGGGGCTATTCCAAGGTACGGCTTCGCTCCAGTCTGTTTCAGCATGAGCACGGCTGTGGATCATCCATTCATGAAACCCTTCGAATGTAACACCTTTGGGGGTAGGGTCGTCGAGTAAGGGACCGTACGCTTCAAATGGTGCGTTTTGATGTGGCATAACCAGCAGTAAAGGCCCTTGCCCATGCAGCCTAACCACCTGAAGGTATCCTGCATCTTGCCCTATGTATGGATCGTAGAATACACATTCGGCATGGGCTTGGTCGAGTCCTTTGCCATGTAGTATATTGTTGAATACCATAGGGATTCCTAGAGATCCGATTTCTACTGGCGAGGTGGAATTGTTTGTTAGGTTAAAACGCAGTACCAAGGCATCGCCATCACGCTCCCAACTTCGTATGATTTGCAGGGGCATATCCGCAGGAAAGGTGTTCCTTAGATTGGCCACTGCCAGCTGTGACCCTTTTGGCGTTATGGCCAAAATATTTGCCCTGTTAGAAGCCGAGGAGTAAGACTTCCACTCTCTCGATTCACCCTGCCTGATGCGCAGAGTGATATCGCCTAAATGGTACATATTATTCCGACTGCGGAAATCTAGGACATCACCAGGAGAAAAATCAAAACCAGATGCTTTTTTAGGTTCAAGTTGTGCAATGGTTTGAGATGACTTTAATAGCTTAATGTTAAATTCAGCAGTTTGTACCTCAATGCTACCTTGCTCATGCCCCAGTACTTTTGGCTGGTCAGTAAACCTGTTCCATACCGATTGACTCGTAGAAGTAAATGGTAGCAAAAGCAGTAAGCCGAATGCTAAACTCTTTGTTACTTTTCTTTTCATATTTGTTGTTTATTAATTGTAATTCGTTGGCAAAAACTAAAACTCAATTCTGTAAATACAACAGTTATCACCTTTTAAAACTGATGATATAATCGAAGCACTGACAGGTAATTCAAGTACTACTGAAAACATCTTCTCAGCAAAACCTTCGGAGCAGTAACACATCGTTGAACCGGCTATGGGATTCGGTGTTTTAATCATTGGGCAAACGCAATAGCTTTTGTTCTCATTCGCAATAATCGTTCTAGCTAGCTTGTTGTAGCTAATTCTCCACCCCCATGTTTTCTCAAGAAAGTCTATAAAACTCTCAATATTCCCAACATAGGGTTTTAATAGCATATCCATTGAAAGATGCTCATAGTGAGCTTCTGCGCATGATTTCAGAATTGACTTAATCCTATCTTGGCTAAGATTTGCATCCAAACTCGAAAGCAATGAAGCAACCCAAGCGTGGTGAATTTTTCGAGAATCATTATCATTCACGTCGTCCAGAACCTTGCAAACAGAATATTCATTAGTCATACCAACCGCATTTAGACCTCCCATGCAAATCCCAAAGGCACAAGCTTTCTGAAGGAACTCCTTTCTACTTAAGTGGCTCATATCCTAATCAAATTTTTAAGGTTGCTTAATGCTGCTCACTGATGTTTAGAAATGTATTCTCACGTTTTTTCTTCTAATCCACCATATTCCAGTCGGGTGTAGCTAGGTGAAGTAGATGTTTTACAAAGAAATCTCGCTTTTTTCGCTCCCCATATTTACCCCCCGATCCATGGCCCTGCCCAGGGAAGATAAGGAACTCAAAATCTTTATTGGCCTTAATAAGTGCATTAACCACCTGAAGCGTGGACGATGGGTCAACATTATTATCCATTTCACCCACGGTGAGTAGCAGTTTTCCTTGCAGCTTGTGGGCATTCACCACGTTCGACGATTCATCGTAGTGAGGGCCAATGGGGTATCCCATCCATTGCTCATTCCACCATATTTTATCCATACGGTTGTCATGGCATCCTACAGACGAAACGGCCACTTTGTAAAATTCGGGATGAAACAGCAGCGCTCCCATAGCATTCTGGCCACCGGCCGAACCTCCAAAGATGCCCACTCTTTCCGCATCCATATAGGGATATTTTTTTGCTGCCGCTTTCATCCAGAGTATACGATCGGGGAAACCTGCATCCTTTAGGTTCTTCCAGCAAACATCATGAAATTCCTTGGATCGATGGGAAGTGCCCATCCCATCAATTTGCACGATGATGAATCCGAGCTCAGCCATCGCACTAAAATGCCCGAACGAAGGACGAAACGTTTTGGGGACGTGCGCGGCATGGGGGCCTGCATAGATAGCCTCGATAATGGGATATGATTTCCTCGGGTCAAAGTTTGTGGGGCGATAAATGTTACCCCAGATATCCGTTTTTCCATCTCTCCCCTTTGCCACAAAAACCTCTGGGGTTTTCCATCCCTTGTCGATTAGGTCAGAAATATCGGCCTTTTCAAGCTCCATGACTACTTTTCCATCGGTTGTTTGCCGAAGAACCGTTGTGGGGGGCATATCGATACGGGAGTAATTGTCGACAAATAGTGTGAAATCAGATGAAAATGTGGCCGAATGCTGGGCATTCTCAGGTGTTAGCTCAATTAACTCGGTTCCATCGAAATTCACGCGGTAGTACTTTACCAAGTATGGATCCTCGTTCTGGTTTCGCCCTGAGCCCCTGAAAACAATGTATCGCTCATCATCGTTCACGTAGTCAACTCCCCTTACAACCCAATGGCCTTTGGTTATCTGATTCTTTACTGTCCCACTGTTACCCTCGAAAAGGTATAGATGATTCCACCCATCACGCTCCGAGGCCCAAATTATTTCTTGTCCATCGTTTACATCGTGGCGATAGCGCTTCCCGCTATAGTCGAAAAACGTGGAGGTTTGCTCGTCTATAAGTATACTAACCTGTCCATTGGAGGCGTTAACTTCAACCACTTGGTAAGCTTGATGCCCCCGCTGATTGAACTCGAATGTGAAAGCTCTGCTGTCATTGCGCCATTCCGGTGTACTAACCCTGTACTGGTGTTCAAATTGTTGAGTATCTACCTCAATTTTCTTTTTCTGCTCAACATTAAAAAGAGATGGTTTACGAATCTGAAGAGCATCACCAGGTTTTGGGTATTCCAAATCGTGGTATTTAGGTTGGAGTTGATCTTCAGGTGACGACTCAATAAAGTGGATTACTCGCACATAGGGTTTGCGTATTTTATTTACCGCTATGTATTTCGAGTTTGGCGACCACTGAATATAGGTTGAATAGTACTCTCCCTCAGAGCCATCGAACGATAGCTGGTATTCCTGTTTCGTTTTTCGATTTTTGATGTAGATGTTAAAATTCTTGGTGTATGCTACCCAAAGGCTATCGGGCGATTTGGATTCGGTATTCTTTAGTTCGTGATCTACCGCCGCCCAATGACGTTGGTTTTGCTTTCGTGGCTTGAAGTCGGTATCCTTGTTTAACCTCTTTGATTTCAGGTTGAGCACCCATTTTTCTGAATCTAAAAGGAACTCCATTTCCGTAAGGGTCTTGTTGAAGGATATTTCCCTTAGTGGTAAGTCAAAAGGCTTGTATTCCTTACCCGTTTCTTTACTAAGCCGTTCGGCCAGCTTAAAGTGGTCAAAAGCAGGCTTTCTTGTGAGTTTCACTCCATCAACAAGAAAATACTCCTTGCCCCTACGGGTTTGAACTTCATACCAAAATGATGATGTGCTTTCTACCCAGGTTGGAGTTAGGAAGGCGTTGTATACTAATTTGCCAAACGTATCAGCTGAGTCGGCTCTGAGGTAATCATCAGCCGTTAGCTGTGAAAAGGTGTTGGTTGTTGAAAGGGCAATAAGAATAAACCCTAAGGCTTTAAGAAAAAATTTCATAATAGCTGTTCTTTAGATGATGATTGATCAAGTTCAAATTTGAAAATGCAAGCGCTCATGGCTGGTACCTCAATAGAATTTCTCGATATGCTAAACCGTTTCTGTTTTTCCACAATCTTAAAAGCTTCAATCTCATTGTATGCATAACGATCCGGCCCTGTTATTACAAAGAGTTGTCCTTTTTGGGGCATATTGTTCTGCCGAAAATCCAGCCGCAAATTTTGCTCTTTATCCGTGGCATTTATTACTGATATGGCGAGGTGTTTTCGATCCTTTGTAAGTGCAGCAGATACGTCGAGTGGCGCTGTATTGCCTGATAATTCAACAGGAATACTACCAAACTCCCTGCGGTAAAGTTGAAGAACCTCACCAGTCCCCTCCATGAACACGTCGGTAGAGGTTGCCTTAATGGCTCCAATAACATTCACGGTTTGAGCGTAGTTTGCCATGTAATAAATATCGGATTGTCGCATAAACTCGTTGATCCCTGCTGCAATACCAAGAGCATCTTGAAGAAAGTACCTAGTTCCAAGCAAACCATGAACATGGGGACCATACCAGTAGTTCCACTCATCAAGGGCAATTAGTATATTCTTTTCATCCAAGCCAACTATTTCCCTTCGGGCACGCCTATGCTCATCGGCAATGTAGCGAATGGCATCTGGGATTTGCTTCACATGAGTCATAAGTCCCCCGGCGTGCCAATCCTGACGGTAAAAATGCTCGCTGATGTAGGTCATCTTATCTGCACAATGGGTGTACATCATATTGTTCCAATGCCCTGGATAACCCACGGCGATGAGCTCAATGGTTGGGTCAACGGCCCACATTAGCCGTGCCGTTTCGTTATGCTTTTTCACATACTCATCAATGGGCATCACTCCAAGCTGCCAATCGCCAAACATCTCATTGCCCACCGCCCAGAGCTTAACATCATAGGGGTTTGTGTGACCATTGGCTGCTCTTAATTTCCCCATTGGGCTTAGAGGACTTCCGTTTACGTATTCAACCATTTCAGCTGCAAGTTTAGGAGTCCCTAACCCAGTATTAACAGCAATATTTGCTTCGGTTTTTAAAATTTGACATAAACGCATAAACTCATCAATGCCCACATCGTTGGGTTCAATGCCATCCCAAGCCGCCTCGTAACGAGTTGGGCGTTTATCTCTGTCGCCAATACCATCTTTCCAGTTGTAGCCGCTTACAAAGTTTCCTCCAGGCCACCTGTAAATAGGCGAGTTCAGCCTTTTCATTTGTGCTAAAACATCTGGACGAAAACCGTCTATATTGTTTGCTGGCATCAACGATATGGCCCCTATGCGAACCAGCCCTTTCCCCTTTGGGATAATACTTAACTGGCCCTGCTCTGTTTTGGCATCTGAAATAAAGGCTAATGGGATAGTATGATACCCATCCATATCGATGTTGTTAATAATACATCGATCGGCCTGATGCTCTTCGTCTCCCCAGGTTAGCGCCACCTCGATGGGCAACGCGTCAGCACTGGCCCATAAGGCGATATGTCCATAATACTCCATCTGCTCCAGTAACCCTAGCCGACTTTGCAAAATCCCATTGCTCTGCTTGGTTGTATTGTTAATCACAACGCTTTGTTCACCAGTGTATGGCCTCTTTTTGTCCAGATACACCAAGGAGGTGTCACCCAAAACCTTCCAAGGAGATTTCTGGTGCCCAGGTTTGTAGAAGAACTTCCGATCGCTTATAACCTCTGCCCAAATGCCGCCATAGATACATTTTCCCATATGCTCGATAAACTGCCCGTAAATGTAGTCGTTCATAGGGTGCAATGTCTTCTGAATATCTATAGTTGCTTCTGGGAGTAGGGTTTTTGAGGACATCCTCTCGAGATAAATCTCATCAAAATACACCCTACCCTTTGCTTGGGATTCTTTTCCTAGAACACACTCAATAAAGGCACTGTCGTCACCTTCGGTGTCAAAAAATATCTCCACATAGGTCCACGGGGTATTTCCTGCATAAACCTTATTCCCTTCTGTGGTTAGCCTTCCGACCCTAAACCCTGCCCCTCCACCAGGTTTGCCCGGCACTACCTCCTCGGTTTTGATCCACCCTGAGAGCCTGTACCTTGAGTATGGAGTTACGGGCTGATTTACGTACCACCGAGAGTATGTAAGGGAATCGGCGTCGATGATAAGAGCCATAAACTTTGACCTATCGGAACGATCAAAGGAGTAATGCTGTTGCTTACTCCAATACTCTTTATTCCAAATTGATGGAATAGTGTCGGAAGTGGATAGTGCTGAAAGAAGCCACTGGCTTTGTCTCTTTGACGGGTCTCCGCATGATGTTGAAAATATGAGCAGTATACCCGATATTATCGTCAGCATATATTTCCACGACGATAGGACAGAGAAAGAGGTGGGGCAGATAAATTTTGACTTTTCCATAATACTATGTGATGGTTTATAAAAACGATGCATTATTAAGGAATCCGATCCCTTTAACGAGTTACTCTACGGCCCACTCATGTATGCCCGTTGAATGATTCTCGGGAAGAACTATTTCCATCCGCACAGCGCTTGTGGTTACAGGTTTAAAACGAATATGGTTAAATGTATCTTTTTTCACATCGGACTGTTCTTCAACGGCAACAGGAATCCAAGTCTCATCCTGCTTGTAGAGTATACGCCATTCTTTTGGAATACGACAACCGCCCCATGGGGCATCATCGAACCAGTAAACTGTAGATGATGATATCGCTTGAGGCTTCTCGAAATCGTACTGCACCCATTCGGTGGTATTTACTCGTGGCCACCAATGTAGGTAGAGGTTACTCCGGTCGGCAGAACTAGTTGGAACAAGTTGATTATTTATTGCAAAAAGGGTTCTACTGTTAATGGAACACGATACCTTACTAGTAGTGGAAATGGTTGGAGTCGGTTTCGGTCTGGCTTTATCGACTTCAGAAGCCATCCATACGGTCATTTGCCCAGCCCCCCGATGTGCCCAAGCATAATAGGGGATTGCTTTAAACCCTCGAGGGTATAGTGTGTAAAGCCCATTCTCATCTCGCTTAACCCCTTTTACTTCACCCTGGATCGTAACCATACCGTCCAAAAAATCAGGTTCATAGTGGGAGCGGAAAGCCGCTTGATTATCAACCAAAATATCGAGGATGTAGTCGTCCTCAAAATCGGGCCATTCGGCAGCATATACCAAAGGGCCACGCATTAAGGCTACCTTTCCTTTATTCTCAAGAACAGCAGGATGTGAAATAACTCTGTTCACATCCAATGGCAAATCCACTTCAATTACATCTCCCTTGCGCCACTTCCTATTTACAGTAAGGTAGCCCTTTGTGCAAACAAGTTCGTCGTTGGAGTAGGATACCGTTTTCCCATTTACCTTTATGCCAACTTGACGATCAGAAAGGCTCGCATAGGAGTACAAATCGCTAGGAACGAGTTGGTTTTTTGCCCACCCCGGTATTCTTAGCTTAATATTGGCATATACCGGTTTTTCTGGGTTTATCAGAATTTGCATCGCTCCACTCCAGGGCATATTTCCTTGCTGGGTCATCCGTATGCTCTTTCCACCAACCGCAAAGTCTGTCTCGCTGGCTACGTAAAGGTTTACGTATAGGTCATCGCCCTTCTGGGCGTAAATGTAGTTGGGCATTGAGGGGATAAAGCGGGCCTCGTTTGATGGACAACAAGCACAGCCAAACCACTCGCTACGTTGATGCTGACCTTGCGACTCCAAGGGGTTGGGATAGAAGAATTTGTCTCCACTCATCGCAATGCCTGATAGCACTGTATTATATAAAGAGAGTTCAAGTACATCGATGTACTTGCTATCCCCTGTCATTAGAAACATACGATGATTCCAGAAGATATTCCCTATAGCTGCGCAGGTCTCAGAGTAGGCCGACATGTTAGGCAGTTCAAATGGCCCACCAAACCCTTCATGAGAACCAATGGCTCCAATGCCCCCAGTTAGGTAAAGCTTTCGATAAACCACATCATGCCATAGGGTTTCCATGGCCTTAATGTATGAGAGATCGTCTGTAAGTGCTGCAACATCGGCCATTCCACTCCACATATAGGTTGCCCTAACAGAATGGCCAACAGCTTCGCGCTGTTCAACTACAGGTAGGTGCGACTGGTCGTACTCCCTGTGAAGTCCAATCCCTTCTTGCCCCCTATTATCTAAAAAATACTTGGCAAGATTCAAGTAGTGTCTTTCTCCTGTAACATTGTACAGCTTAACTAATCCCAACTCAACCTCCTGATGGCCAGGCACACTTTGCAATTCGCCCGGCCCAAAATCTTTGTCAATGAGGTTGGCAGCCTTTATGGCAATATCAAGTAACGACCTTTTGCCCGTGGCCATATAGTGTGCAGCCGCCGCTTCGAAAAGATGTCCTAAGTTATATAGTTCATGGCTAAGTTCATGCGTTTTTTCCCATCGAGATTTACCAATCCAACTATGTCCGTTGGGCCCATTGATGGTGCGAACGGTAAATAGGTAACCATCTTCTTCTTGAGCCTCACCAACATATTGAATTAGTTCGTCCATCTTAGCCTCCAACTCGGGGTTTGGAAGCACTTGGATAGAATAGCTTGCTCCTTCAAGTATTTTGAAGATATCGGAATCGTCGAAAGGGTACTCGGTTTTAAAGTTGCCATCCATTAAGCCCGCTGCAATTTTAAAATTGTCTACGCGCCCTGTTTCTTCGCTTTTTTGAATGGCGATGGGAATAGTAACTCGTTGGTTGGTTATAACTCGACTATACCAGAAATTGTCTTGAAGTTTTACTTGGTTAAAGGGTACGGGTTGAACAGGGTAGTGTTCACCGGCAATCTGAGCTTGGCTAACTCCGTTAACGAGCAAGTTAATACCGATGTAAATAAGTACAATACGTTTCATATTTATGTTGTTTAGGGTTACTAATCAATAGAATCGCTCCATCGAATATTGCTTGAAATATTTCCCCAAAAATATAAAGTGTAATAATAACACTTTATATTTTTTAAAGGAATAATTGATCAAACAAAAAGAGGTCAGTTGCTTTATTTATATCGATTCTAAAGAAAGAGTAAGGAGGCAGGCTAGTGAAAATCTTGGGGAGACAGAAAATATTTGGCAGCTGGTTCTGCAGCCAAAAAATTATCGATAAGCTTGGGGGTGGAGTAGTGGCTAACTTCGGACGTTGGCACCATGGTGCACTCCTGGGATAGCTTTTTGGAAATGGAGTCAATCCGAATGATTACAAACCGAGTGTGAAGGGTTTGGTGGCTTAGCAGGTGTTTAACCATATCGGATATATATATTATGGTATACCCTTTTGTGCCAACCCATTCTTTCAGCGCCTTGTGCTTATGTAGCAGGTTGGGCGAGAGCGCCTTTTCGGTCTCAATAAGTGGAAATTCGTAAAGCGAATGCCAAATATCCTTCGACTTACGTTTGGAAATAAAGGTGTTGTATCCGAACTGTATAAGAAGGTATGTGAAGTACCTGTCGCGAGGGATCAACTTTTTCCCTTTAACCGGGAGCGAATCGATCATGTTGTTCCGGTAAGCATAGCAGTAATCCTGAAAAGGGCAATCGCCACACTTTGGGCTTTTGGGTACACATTGTAATGCACCAAAGTCGAGTAGTGCTTGGTTAAAGGTGTCGGGAGCTTCCTTGTCCATTAAGTCCATTACAATTTGGTGAAAGTCTTTTTTGCCTTGAGCCGAAGTGGGTAGGCTAAATACACCAAATATACGCGCAATGATACGGTATACGTTGCCATCTATAGCCGGAACAGCTTTTTTAAACGCAAACGATGCAATGGCACCTGCGGAGTAATCACCAATCCCTTTAATCTTGATTAGTTCGCTGTATTCTGGCGGAATTTTGCCATTGTGTTGATTTACAATTAGCTTGGCTGCATTGTGTAAGTTCCGCGCGCGAGTATAGTACCCCAATCCCTGCCACACTTTTAGCACTGTATCCTCGTGGGCATTGGCCAAATCATATATGGTCGGGAAGGTGTTTGTAAATCTCTGGTAGTAAGCCAATCCCTGAGCAACTCGGGTTTGCTGTAGAATAACTTCCGACACCCATATATAGTAGGGATTACTGGTGCTGCGCCATGGTAAATCGCGTCGATTTTGCTTGTACCAGCCAGTAAGGATGCTTTTAAAATCCATTAAATCAATTGTTAATGAGCTTAATTTCCACAAAAATAGTTGTAAAGTTTTTTATTTATCAATTTAAAAGACTTATATTTGCAGTCCGATTTGAGATTTCTAACCTTAATTTATTGATAATTAAAGATTTTTTAAAATGACAAAAGCAGATATCGTAAACGAGATTTCCAAGAATACTGGAATCGAAAAGGTAACTGTTCAAAAGACAGTTGAGGCCTTTATGGAGACAGTTAAGGATTCTCTGGTAAAGGAGAAGAATGTTTACCTAAGAGGTTTTGGTAGCTTTATCGTTAAGAAGCGTGCGCAGAAAACTGCCCGTAACATTTCAAAAAACACTACCATTATTATACCTGAGCATTTCATCCCCGCTTTCAAGCCCGCAAAAACTTTTGTGAACAAGGTGAAGTCTCACGTTAAGTAATTTTTTTTATCAACCTAAGATTATAATACCATGCCAAGCGGAAAGAAGAGAAAGAGGCATAAGATGGCAACACACAAGCGGAAGAAACGCTTGCGCAAAAACCGTCATAAGAAGAAGAAATAGTGCTTAGCAACTATTTTGGCGAGCCTATTTAACCTAACTATCCAACCTAAGGAGTCGTAGTGCTCTTTAGGTTGGTATTGTTTATAACACCTTACCGAAACTCACAAATATTTTTCACAGTGAATACAGAGCTGCTTATTGATGTACGATCATCTGAAGTTGCCATCGCTCTGCTTGAGGACAAACAACTTGTGGAACTCAACAAGGAGAAAAGCAACGTTCAGTTTTCGGTTGGCGACATCTATTTGGGTAAGGTCAAGAAAATAATGCCTGGGCTAAATGCGGCGTTTGTAGATGTAGGGTACGAGAAGGATGCCTTCCTTCACTACCTCGATCTAGGGCCGCACTTCAGGTCATTTAACAAGCTGGTTCAAACAGCAAACTCCAAGAAGGGGAAAGCTACCCCGATCTCCAAAACAAAGCTAGAGCCCGAGATTGATAAGGATGGTAAGATATCCAGCGTGCTAAACTCAGGGCAAACGGTGCTGGTTCAGATAGCCAAAGAGCCCATCTCAACCAAAGGGCCACGACTAAGCTCCGAAATTTCTATCGCCGGTAGAAATATCGTGCTGCTCCCATTTTCCGATAAGGTTTCCATATCGCAAAAGATTACCTCGCCCGAAGAGCGCAAACGCCTTAAGCGCCTACTGGAGAGTATTATGCCCAAAAATTTTGGGGTAATAGTTCGTACTGCAGCCGAAGGGAAGAAGGTTGCAATTCTCGATGCTGAGCTCCGCAGCCTAATTAAGAAGTGGGATACAGCATTCGATAAGATTAAAACAACGCCTGTTCCCGGGATATTGCTTAGCGAGCTTAAACGCACCTCGGCAATAATACGCGACATGCTTAACGTCTCGTTCAACAGCATATACGTTAACGACGACGGGATTTACAACGACATTAAAGAGTACATTGGTACCATTGCCCCCGAAAAGGAGAAGATCGTTAAGCTATATAACGGTAAAGTACCCATTTTCGAAAACTTTGGAATTGAGAAGCAGATAAAAGGGCTGTTCGGCAAAACCGTTTCTTTTAAAAGCGGAGCTTACCTTATAGTTGAGCACACCGAAGCGTTGCACGTTATCGACGTGAACAGCGGCAATCGCTCAAAGGCGGGCAACGACCAAGAAACGAATGCCCTTGAGGTAAACCTTGCAGCTGCAGATGAAATTACTAGGCAGCTTAGGCTCAGGGATATGGGGGGAATTATAGTGGTCGACTTCATCGATATGCATCAGAACGAAAACCGGCAAATGCTGTTCGATAGGATGAAGGAACTTATGGGCAGGGATAGAACTAAACACAACATTCTTCCCTTAAGTAAGTTTGGCCTGATGCAAATTACAAGGCAACGGGTTAGACCCGAAATGCATGTGGCGACATTGGAGAAATGCCCCACCTGTAAAGGTACCGGAGAGGTCTCTCCTACCGTTCTGCTCGACGAGCAGATAGAAAATAAGCTTGCTTTTCTGGTGAACGAGAAGGAGATCAAAAGTTTAATCCTTAAAACTCACCCTTACCTTGCGGCCTATCTTACCAAAGGGTTAATTAGTAAGCGTTTTAAATGGGCACGAAAGTACAAGTGCACGCTTAAGGTTGTGCCCATCTCGTCCTACACATTCTTGGAGTATCATTTTCTTGATCAACACGACAACGAAATAGATTTATAAGACCAACCCTAAGGCCGCTGCTAGCTACAGCGGCCTTTTTTTTGCCTCATCAGGTAAAGCAACTTCTATTTGCCATTTTAAAATGGTTTAATACTTTTGCTTGAACTTTTAATTACTATGTTTGTTACGATTCAATACGCTAACTAATTAAAGATAAAATCGATGAAGAAATCACTTTCGTTAATAGTTTTGCTGGCCATCACAATGGCTTCACAATTTGCCTTTGCGCAAATTGAAGATCCTGTTAGTTGGAAATTCTCATCTAAGCAATTAGAGGGTCAGAAATATGAAATTGTGTTTGAGGCCACAGTTGATATGGGGTGGCATCTTTACTCATCGGATCTTCCCGATGGTGGCCCAATTCCAACCACCTTTATTTTTGCCGAGAGTGATAAGTATGATGTTGTAGGAGAACTAAAAACCCTTAGCAAGGCTAAGCTCGAGTTCGATGAGATTTTTGGGATGGAGTTGGCATACTTCGATGCATACGCACAGTTTACCCAAAGTATACAACCTAAGGAAGGTGTGGCAGGAGCTAATATTACAGGAGAGATAGAGTACCAAGTTTGCTACGAGGATAAGTGTATTTTTCTTACCAAGGATTTTTCGCTGGTTGTAGGCGATGCTCCTAGACCTTCGCAGCAGCAGGCTGCGGTGGCTGAGACAGAAACCGCTGAAGCACCAGCTTCGGAAGGTACCGATTCATCGCTCCTTATTTTCTTTTTCATATCGTTTGCAGCAGGTTTGGCAGGGCTTTTAACGCCATGCGTCTTCCCAATGATCCCTATGACCGTTTCTTTTTTTATGAACAAGCAGAAGAATAGGTTCAACGCAATACTTAATGCCTTTGTCTTTGGTATCAGCATTATTGTGATTTACTCATCAATTGGCCTGTTGGTTTCGCTTACCAGCGTAGGGGCAGGATTTGCTAACCAATTGGTGTCGCACTGGCTACCAAACCTAATATTCTTTATCCTTTTCATGGTGTTTGCAGCTTCGTTTTTTGGGCTATTTGAGATTATGCTACCCAGCAGCCTATCGACCAAAACTGATAGCCAAGCTGAGAAAGGCGGATTCATCGGTTCATTTTTTATGGCCTTAACCCTTGTTATTGTTAGCCTTTCATGCGTTGGTCCTATTGTAGGGGCCATACTGGTTGAGTCGGCTGCTGGACTAGGTTTGAAACCCATTGTGGGAATGTTTGGGTTCTCGCTGGCATTTGCCATACCCTTTACGCTGTTCGCTATATTTCCATCATGGCTAAACAAGCTGCCCAAATCGGGCGGTTGGCTCAACTCGGTTAAGATTGTCCTTGGCTTCATCGTGCTGGCGTTTGGTATGAAGTTCCTTTCGACCATCGATTTAACTTACCACCTGGGGATTCTCGGGCGTGAGGTTTATCTAGCCATCTGGATTGTTATCTTCTCTATGCTGGGGCTTTACTTACTTGGCAAAATCAAGTTTAAGCTCGATTCAAAAGTTGAGCATATAGGTTTCTTCCGTATGCTGCTTGCTATCGCATCGTTCTCATTTGTAGTGTACCTATTGCCCGGTATGTTTGGTGCACCACTATCGGGGTTGTCGGGGCTTATCCCTCCCAAAACAACACACAGTTTCGACCTTGAGCGAATGATTGGACAGCAAAGGGTGACAGCTGTAGAGGATAAATCAACCATTTGCGAAGAGCCCAAGTATGCTGATATTCTGCATCTGCCCCACGGCCTCCAGGGTTACTTCGATTACGATCAGGCCTTAGCCTGTGCAAGGGAACAGAACAAACCCCTGTTTGTCGATTTTGTTGGCCATGCCTGCTCAAACTGTAAGGTGATGGAGCAAAGGGTGTGGAGCGACCCCAGGGTACTACAGCGCTTGCAAAACGATTTTGTGGTGGTGGCGCTTTATGTAGATGAGCGTACCAAGCTACCTGAGGACGAGTGGGTAACATCAACGGTTGACGGAAAGGTTAAGAATACGGTTGGTCGAAAAAATGCCGATTTTCAGATATCGCGTTTCAACGTGAATAGCCAGCCATACTACGTGCTCCTTGGAAATGATGAGGAGCTACTTACCGCTCCCTATGGTTTTAACACCAATGTTGATGAGTTTATAAAGTTTTTGGACAAGGGTATCGAGCAGTTCAAATCTACCGGGACAATTGGAAATATTCAACCAATCCAAATTGGTGGATAAACGGTTCGCATAGCACAACTCGGAAGAGCGTCGGTTACACTGAACTGACGCTCTTTCGGTTTATATCAGCCCCAGATTAAACTCTAATTCAGAAAAGTGTTCTAATAGGTTACAAACTAATTCACAAATCTTACCCGTATGAAAAAGATTCTCCTTGTTGCCACTGCTATCCTTTTGTTATGTTTGGGTAGTGTACAGGCTCAACGCGACCCAGTTATCGACCGAATAATTGAGATTGGCCAAACCGATAATCGTACTATGCAGCACCTCGATGTGCTTTCCAATAGAATTGGAGGCAGGTTAATAGGTTCTGATGGTTACGCTACAGCGGAGAAATGGGCTGCGCAAAAGTTTCGTGAGTGGGGTATGGAGGTGATAATTGAGGAGGTGGGTACACTGCCCGTTGGCTTCAACCGTGGTCCTTGGTTTGGCCGTATGCTTAGCGATAATGGGATGACACTTCACTTTGCAACTCCGTCGTATACCGTTGGTACTAAAGGAGTGCAGATTGGGCACGTTATGTTAGAGCCAAAATCGCGTGCGGAGTTTGAGCGTATGAAGGGCAAGCTATGCGGGGCTTGGGTGCTAATAGCAGGCAAAAGCGATGGCTGGCCAATTGACGTTTCCGAGGAGGGCAACAAAAGGCGTGCTGAGATAATTGCCGAGAATGAGCAGATTGACAAACAGAATAATGAGATTAGACGCGAGAATAGAGCCAATAGGAACACCAACATACCGCCCAAAGAACTTTTGCCCCTAAAGGAGGAGCCTGCCCTTTTCTACAAGGAGATGGTGGAGGCAGGAATTCTAGGGATTATCCAATCGGCATCAAATCCTATAGTTGCACTGTACGATAGGAAGAACCATATGAACTTCACCTTCGATAATTTACCGCAAGTACCCGATATTAAGCTCGATGAGCACCAGTTTGCTGTAATTGAGCAGATGGCCAAGGAGCGCCAGCGCTTTTTCCTCGAGTTCGATATTCGTAACCATTTCCGTATGGGGCCCATTCCATACCATAACGTTATTGGAGTAATTCCTGGCACCGAGTTTCCCGATGAGTACGTTATAATGGGTGGACACCTTGATGCTTTCGATGTGGCAACGGGCGGTGTCGATAATGGTTCAGGCGTTACACCGGCTATGGAAGCCGCAAGGCTAATTATGGAGGCTGGCGGAAAACCCAAGCGAACTATCTTGGTATGCCTATGGACCGGAGAAGAGTTTGGCCTGTTGGGATCAAGGCACTGGGTTGAGAACCATTACGACAAGTTGGATAAGGTATCAAATATGTTTAACCGCGATGGTGGGCCTACGGTGGCCAGCAGCTTAAGCGTTACCGCCGCCATGATGGAGGATATTCAAAAAGTGTGTGAACCGCTGAATGATATCAATCCCGATTTCCCTTTTACAGTAACCGAAAGGCCTCCTATGGAACGTCCAAAGGTGGCTTGGGGAACCGATAGCGGCCCGTTTGCAGTAGCAGGAGTGCCTACCCTAAGCTTTGGCACAACCGATCCCAAGGGCTACGACTTTAACTACAGGGAGATTTGGCATACCGAGCGCGACTTGTACAATATGAGTATTCCCGAGTATCAGGAGCACACATCCATTGTAACCGCCATAGTGGTTTACGGAATTGCTAATCTCGACCACCTGCTATCGCGCGAGGGGTACTGGAAAGAGGAGCAACCCGAGCCCGAGAATACTAGCCGAAGGAGACGGAGGTAGTTAAATAGAATGAATATTACAAAGGCGGATGGGGCATTACTCATCCGCTTTTTTTATGTTAGCCGTTTGTACAGCACTGCTGATCGTAAGCCCATGGCTGCAACCAATGGGAACATTGGGAACGGGAGCGCTTGTGGTAGAACGAACCATAGTACAAGTAGCAATAGCATAAGCACAGTATTAACCCCAAAGTAGTATCGTATTATGCCTTTAAACCTCGATATGGTTAAAAGTATTGCAGCCACTAGGTGTATGGGGTGTGCCCAAATAAGGTTGTAGTTATTGGCCATTACTGTATGGTCCGAGCCAAACCATTGGAACGCAATCACAATCCCCAGTAGTCCCACCAGACCAAACAGAACTCTGTCGAACCAAAAAAAGTTTTGCCCTTTCTTTAGGTTGATGAATGTTACAAGTGCAGCCAGAAGTAAAACTAATGTAAATACCATTAACGGGGCGTTTCTAAATCTACTTTTGGGTATATCGCTTCCCTTTAGTAGTACCATTGGCTCCTGCATTAGCGGTATATTGCCATTCTCCGTCTCAATGGTTGCGTAGGCAAAAGCGGTTAGCATATGCTCTGGCAAAAACATGTGTTCCCAAGCGCGAGCAGGCCTATCGGCCGATACCCCGAGTAGAAGGTTGATGCCCAGCTTTGCCCAAGGTTTTTCCATCACGTTTGGCATTAGCAAATCTCTAAAACTCTTGGTTCCGTCGAGCTTGCTGTAGTCGAACGTAATGTTACGAGGAATTGCTTCAACAAAAATATCGCGTATGCGCGTAGCGCAGTTGTCGAACAGAAAGTCGTATAGGTAGTACCTGTTCTCGGGTAGGTAGTTAATTTTTAGCGAGTCGAGGAGCAGCTGCTTTTCATGCTGATTTAAATTCAGCACCTGCTCGTAAATAAAGCGATCTTCGAAAATGTAGGTATGCTCAAAGTTTCGGTAGGTGGAGACTGAAAGTATATAGTTTAGCTTACCCTTCACAAAGTTGGGGTAGAACTTAGGATCGGAGAAATCGAAGGTTCCATAGTTAAAAACCCAGTCTACGCCTACCTTTGGGTCATATACTCTTATGGCGCTATGCCCAAATATGGAGTACAACTCCTCGCCCTGCGAGCATGTTAGTAGGCTTACAATTGCATCTTCGGTTAAGGCCACATCGGGTAGCTGGGCGTTGCCCCTGAGGTTGGCTTGGAGTAGGAGTCCGAAAATCAAAATAAACAGATATACCCTTTGCATATGCAGTACTTTATAGTTTAATGGATGTTAAAAGAGGCATAAAGTTAAAGGTAATTCTAAATTTTCGACTTACCCTTAGCTAAAGATTTGTTATTTTCGCAGTAAAAGACGCTTGATATGATTACACAGGGAGTATGCATAGGCGGAGATTTTCGCAATTTACCCAATACCATTGAGGTTAAAAGCCCTTTTGATGGTAAACTCGCGGGCATTTGTTCCTTAGCGGGAACCAGCGAGCTGGAGGAGGCTATTGATATGGCACAAGCCTGCCAAAGGGAGATGGCGAACATGCCATCGTACCAACGGCAAGAAATTTTGCATGGAATAGCCAACGGGATGGAGCGCGAACGCGATGATATGGCCAAAATTCTGGCTTTGGAGGCAGGCAAGCCCTTAAAGTATGCCCTTGGTGAGGTCGATAGGGCTATTCAAACATACAGGATTGCTGCCGAGGAGTGTAAACGCCCCCCTGCCGAATACATTAAACTCGACTGGACTCCTGCCGGGAAAGGGAAGGAGGGGCTTGTTAAGTATTTCCCTGTGGGGCTTGTGGCTGGTATTTCGCCTTTTAACTTTCCGCTTAACCTAACATCGCATAAGATTGCTCCTGCCATTGCTACTGGTTGTCCTATAATTCTTAAGCCAGCAAGGAGCACTCCTTTATCGGCATTGGCTCTTGCCCGAATTGCTTACCAAACCTCGTTACCCAAGGGTGCTCTAAGCATCTTGCCAATGGATAGGGAATCGGGCAATCAGCTGGTTACCGATCCTCGTTTTAATCTGCTAACCTTTACGGGCTCGCCCCAGGTTGGGTGGAAAATGAAGGAGATGGCTGGCAAAAAGAAGGTTGTACTTGAGCTGGGTGGTAATGCAGGTGTAATTGTAACCGAAACGGCAAATATTGATACGGCCATTGGCAAGTGCCTTTCGGGTGCATTCGCTTACTCTGGGCAGGTTTGCATTCATACCCAACGAATTTATGTTCATCAATCGGTATTCAATACATTTATTGAAGGCCTAGCCAAAAGGACAGCGGAACTGGTAATTGGCGATCCTTTGGATTCTAAAACCGATATCTCGGCAATGATAGACGAGGCCAATACACTGCGCGTGAAGGAGTGGGTTGATGAGGCCATAAACGATGGGGCCAAGCTGGTTATAGGTGGTAGGGTAAAGGGAGGGGTTTTCCTGCCAACAATACTTACCAATACTGAGCCGGCTATGAAAGTGTGTGCACAGGAGGTTTTTGGGCCGGTTGTAATTGTTGAACCCTACAGTAACTTCTCCGAGGCCATTGATGCTATCAATAACTCACCATTTGGATTACAAGCTGGGGTGTTTACCAATAGAATTGATGAGGAAAATACTGCATTTAACGAGTTGCAGGTGGGAGGAGTAGTAATAAATGATGTGCCAACCTTTAGAGTAGACCATATGCCCTACGGAGGGGTTAAAGATTCGGGGCTAGGTCGCGAGGGGGTGAAGTATGCCATGCATGATATGATGGAGCCTAGAATACTCGTGAGAGGGGTATAAAATTATTTCAAAACGCACACTAATATTCAACCTATAAGCTGTTACAAGTTATATTACTTAGGAATCCAATTAACGGTCTAATTCTTGCTAATCAAAGCTATTATTCTGTAATGTTTATTTATCTTTACGCGATTTTTTCATACTCATACTTGGCTGCAAATCGATGATTTTTACGCTTTTAATCAAAGGAATAATTGTTGGGCTACTGGCCTCAATCCCTTTGGGCCCTATTGGGATTATATGCATTCAGCGAACCATTAACAAGGGGAAACTCAGCGGCTTTTTAAGCGGCATGGGAGCTGCCAGTGCCGATACAATTTTTGCAGCCATAGCAGGGTTTAGCCTCTCCTTTATTATTAGTTTTATTCAGGAACAACAAGTAATTTTTCAGGCAATAGGCGGATTAATTGTCTTTGGACTTGGCATCAAAATTTTTTACACAAATCCAGTCCGGCAGCTACGGAGGCATAAGCGTAAGCAGAATAATCTTTTGGAAGATTACCTATCGGTTCTTTTGGTTACCATTACCAACCCGTTAGCTGTTTTTCTATTCATTGCCCTTTTCGCATCGCTTGGTGTTGTTGTTGAGGGCGAAAATATATTATTATCGCTTGTTGCAACCAGTGGCGTTTTTATTGGCGCAATGCTTTGGTGGTATATCCTTACCACGTTGGTTAATATTTTCCGTGATAAGTTTAGGCTCAAACAACTTTGGTGGATCAATAAGCTCTCCGGTGCCGTGATATTTACATTGGGTGCTGTGGCAATATTTGGGCTTCTTCGCCTATTTTGGGAGTAGATTTGGCTTTCCATTTTTTTTTGCCATCAAAGAATCCGATGGTTTTTAGGCAAACGAGAATTTAAACTATTCGGCACTACCACAATATTTGTGTGTGGGTGGATTTACAATGCCTACATCTTAGATAATAATTGACGAGGGGATGCGAAGCATAACGAGAGAAGACCGAAGACCGAAGATTGAGGATTGAGGATTTAAGATTTAAGATTGAGGATTTAAGATTGAAGACCAATAAGAAAGTTCAAAAAGTGCCTAGAGTTTTAAATGCCTAAAGAGTGTGGTTGCGTCTTTAATACATTAGAAAGTATAGTTTTATGTGTTTAAATATAAAGCGTTTGCGCCTTAGTGTCTTTGCGTTTAAAGACAGAAGACAGAAGACCGAAGATTGAAGATTGAGGATTTAAGATTTAAGATTTAAGATTTAAGACCAATAAGAAAGTTCAAAAAGTGCCTAGAGTTTTAAATGCCTAAAGAGTGTGGTTGCGTCTTTAATACATTAGAAAGTATAGTTTTATGTGTTTAAATATAAAGCGTTTGCGCCTTAGTGTCTTTGCGTTTAAAGACAGAAGACAGAAGACCGAAGATTGAGGATTGAGGATTTAAGATTGAAGATTTAAGATTTAAGACCAATGAGAAAGTTCACAAAGTGCCTAGAGTTTTAAATGCCTAAAGAGTGTGGTTGCGTCTTTAATACATTAGAAAGTATAGTTTTATGTGTTTAAACATAAAGCGTTTGCGCCTTAGTGTCTTTGCGTTTAAAGTTTAAAGACAGAAGACCGAAGACCGAAGATTGAAGATTGAAGATTGAAGATTATATTAGCCCCAATTAAAACCGAGCAGAAAAATTGCTAAATTTCTGACGGTATGAAAAAGAACAGTTACTGGACATCAAAGCGAAAAGCTGAAGTAG
>NZ_JAANIG010000002.1 GCF_011174675.1 Perlabentimonas gracilis
TCTCATCAGGATGCTGCTTTACAAAATCTATAAAATTCATTTTCAATATATTTTGTACAAATATAATAATTTAGGCACATTAGCGGATAATCATATAAATTAAATTGAGGAAAATGGTTGAAGACAATTTTGATATCACCTTTTTAAATAGTTATCAAGAAATTAATGAAGAATTGCCTCAAATTGAGATTGACAACTTAAGGTATTATTTCAATAATCTTGTAAGTGGAGTAAAGCAAATCAAATCGCAGTATGAAGAACTAAGGCTTGGTGTTGATAAGGAAAACTACGGACATTTGTTAAAGAATTTTCGAATTGTTGAAAAAAATGCGTTAGTTTATTTGGAGAATGAAGCCCCTTACTTCAATATATTTTCAACTTTAAATATTGCTCATTATGAAACAAAAGTTCATACTCCATTTTTATCTAACTTGCTAGATACAAATGGCTCCCATGGTCAAGGACGATTGTTTTTCAACACTTTTATTTCTCATCTATTTAAAGGAAGGATTGACACTGAGTTTATTAATGACATTTATTTGAAGCAAGAAGAAAGAAGCGATTTTGGTCAAGTTGATATTATTATTCGATATAGGTACAAGGGTGTTGGTCGAGTAATAATAATTGAAAATAAAATTTATCACCACGATGAATTTCAACAACTTGAAAGGTATTACAAAAGAATAAAAGACGAGTTATTCATCTCCAATGGTAATTTCCACTTAATATACCTTACTGTTAATGGTCGACAACCTTCCGAAAGATCAATCTCTAACAAACTATTCCAGCAACTTCGTTTAGAAAATGCAATAAGTTGCTGGAGTTATTATGAAGATATTGTTTCAATACTAAACGAGTCACTTAAAAAGAATAAAGCAGCAGTTGTAAGTGAAACTATTAATCAATATATTAAAACAATTTTATCTTTATGAGTACAAACAATTATGAAGAAGAAATCTATAAATTTCTAACTCAACCTGACAACTATGAAAACCTATTATCGCTTGTTTCTAATTTTGAAATGATTAAAGCTAAATTAATAAAGAGTTTTAGGCTTGAGGTTTCCCTCAAAGTAGAAGAAAGGCTAAAATCTGAAAGTAAAGATAACTTTGTGGTTAAGTATAACAACAACAAAAACATAATAGAAGTTTATAAACAGGAATGGTTTAAGGGAGAGCATTTGCCAATAATTAAGTTCGTATATGCATTTACAAATAATCCATATACTGGTATAAAACATAATAATGAATCAAAGAAACTATCCTTTCAGAAAGCTATTGAGATTAGAGAAGAAGTGCTCGATAATCTTTATGGTTATGAGATAAGAAGTGACGAGGGAAGATTTATTGTTTGGAAAAGAAACTCAGCAGGTTTTGATATTAGCAATGATATAAATAGAGAATTGAAAAAAATACTTCCTGAATGTCGTGAGGAGATTGTTCAGCAATTTACAGAAGATTTAGTAGCCTTGGTTATTAAATCAACTTCTATAATTGATGAATTAATAGAAAAAATCTGATTTCATAATAGTTGATTTAATAGATTAATCTAATGCCCTACGAATACTCCGAAGACCACCTAATAGAGCAAACCGCAATGGATCTGTTTCTCAATCAGCTGGGTTGGGATACTATGATTACTTACAACAAGGAGACCTACGGAGAGGGCAGTACGTTGGGCCGCTTAAGCAGGAAAGAGGTTGTAATTAAAAGGCTTTTTTTGGAGAAGCTACAGGAGTTTAACCCAAACCTTCCGCCGCAGGCCTACCTGCAAGCTTACGATAAGCTGCTGGAGGAGAGTGTTACCAAATCGCTGGCAGAGATTAACTTTGAGAAATATCAGTTCTTACGCAATGGCATTCCCGTTGATTTTGTGAACGAAAAGGGCGAGCAGGTAAAAAGCAAAACGCTAAAGGTTTTCGATTTTAGCAATGCCGAAAACAACAACTTTCTGGCGGTTCGCCAGCTATGGATACAGGGTAAAAGCAACCGCGAGCGCCGTCCCGATATTATTGGCTTTGTTAATGGCATTCCGCTACTCTTTATTGAGTTGAAGGCAGCCCACCGCAAGCTCGAGTATGCCTACAACGAGAATTTTACCGATTACAAGGATGTTATCCCCAAGCTATTCTACTACAATGCATTTGTTGTGCTAAGCAACGGCTTGGAGAGCCGTATTGGTAGCGTTACGGGCAAGTACCAGCACTTCCACGAGTGGAAACGTATTACCGAGGACGATGAGGGCATTGTTGCATTGGATAGAATTATTGTGGGTGTGTGCGAAAAGAGTAGGTTTATGGATATGTTCGAGAACTTTATCCTTTTCGATACTTCGCTCGGTTCGCCAGTTAAGCTTATTGCTCGCAACCACCAGTTTATTGGGGTAAACAAAGCCATTGAGAATTTTAAGCTTAAGGAACAGCTGCACCAAATGAGTAAAATTACCCTTGAGGAGAAGCAGAAACTGGGCGTATTCTGGCATACGCAGGGAAGCGGTAAATCCTACTCAATGGTTTTCTTCTGCCAAAAAATCCACCGAAAGTTTACTGGTAGCTACACATTTCTTGTGGTTACCGATAGGAACGAGCTCGATACGCAGATCTACGGAACCTTTAGCGGGGTTGGTGCTGTGCCTCAGATTAAATCGGGTTCAAAGACCTCGCTAAAAGCCAGTAGCGGAAACCATTTACAGGAGTTGCTAGGCTCGGAGCATCGCTACCTGTTTACACTTATCCACAAGTTCAACTTCGACCATGAAATTACCCAGCGTGATAATATCATAGTAATATCCGATGAGGCGCACCGTACCCAAGGCGGACAGCTAGCAATGAATCTGCGTAATGCGTTGCCCAATGCTTCGTTTATTGGTTTCACCGGCACTCCCTTATTCAAAGGCGATGAGCTTACAAAACGCATTTTTGGCGATTATGTGTCGCGATACGACTTTAAGCGTAGCGTTGACGATGGCGCAACCGTTCCGCTTTACTACGAGAATCGTGGCGAGTACCTTGGACTGAAAAACCCTGAAATAAATGAGCAGATAAGGGGCGTGCTCGATGCAGAGAGCGAGGATTTGGATAGCGATCAGAGGAGCAGGCTTGAACAACTATTTTACAGAGAATACCCAATACTTACTGCACACAAAAGGCTTAATTCCATTGCCAAGGATGTGGTTTGGCATTTCTGCAACAGGGGGTACAAGGGCAAGGGGATGTTTATTGCCATCGATAAGATTACAGCAGTTAAGATGTACGACCTTATACAGAAGCATTGGATCGATTACATTGAGCAAGTGGAGAAGGAAATTGCTAAAGGGAAGTATGGCGATCAGGAGATGCTGGAAAAGGGGCGTGAGCTGCAATGGATAAAGGAAACGGAAATATGCGTAGTGGTCAGCTCCGAGCAGAACGAGATACAGAAATTCCAAAAATGGGATTTGGATATTGAGCCACATCGCGAAAAGATGAACTCGCAGGATCTTGAAAAGCGGTTTAAGGACGACAACGATCCCTTCCGCTTTGTGATAGTTTGCGCCATGTGGATTACAGGTTTCGATGTGCCCACCCTTTCAACCATGTACATCGATAAACCACTAAAATCGCATACCCTTATGCAGGCCATTGCCAGAGCAAATCGTATTAGCGAGGGTAAGAATAACGGTTTAATTGTGGATTACATCGAAACCTATTCGGCACTTCTCGATGCGCTGGCAATTTACGGAACTGGCGGATCATCGGATGGCAAGCCCATTGACGAGCCACCTGTAATGCCCAAGGAAGAGCTGGTAAAACTGCTCGATGAGGCAATGGCTGCAATAGAGTCGTTCCTTCTCGACGAGGTGGAGTTTAACCTAACTGAACTGGTAAGCACCGATGGTTTGCAGAAGTTAGCAGCAATAGAGAAAGGACTTAATGCCATTTACACAAATGATGAAACTAAGAACAAATTTCAGATTCTAGCACGCGAAGTTTTCAAGAAGTACAAGGCCTTACAGCCTGATAAAGTTTTAAACGAATACACACCAAAGCGCAACGCAATCAACGCATTGTACTCTGCAATAGAGGATAACGTTCAAAGTTCCGATGTAACCGATATAATGAGAAAGATTCAGAATGTGGTTGACCAGTCAATTGAGAATATGGTTGCAGAGCCTAGCAAGGAGATTGGAAGCGTTATCGATCTTAGTAATCTAAACTTCGAGTTACTTGAGCAGTATTTTCTAAACACCAAGAATAAGAATGCTGCCGTTAAATCGTTAAAGGACAAAGTTGAGCAAGAGCTAAAACGAATGGTCGAGCGCAATCCTATGCTTGTTAACTACTACAAGCGTTATCAGGAGATAATTGAAGAGTACAATAAGGGCAAGGATGAAGCGGCAGTAAAAGAGGTTTTTCGGAATTTAATAGAGCTAGTTAATTCATACACAAAGGAGGAAGTTGAGACAAAGAGAGAGAATCTTACCGATGAACAGAAGGCCATTTTCGATTTGCTCCGCAAGCCAAATCTCACTCCACAGGAAAAGAAGCGAGTAAAGAAAATTGCCATTGAACTCCTCGAAGAGCTGAAAAAAGATAAGCTACGAATTGTGCAATGGTCCGAAAAAAGCGTAACCGCAGCAGCAGTTTTCAATGCCGTGAACAAAACGCTTTTCGAAAGTTTACCATACCCAACCTATGAATCAGATGAAGTTGATTTGATTACTAATATGATATACGAACATCTCAAACAGCAATATTATGGTGGGGGCGTTAGTATTTATGGGACTTACTGATAATGAGAGCCATATTTAACATGATAATCTAGTCTAACCTATAAATATTCAATGAAGAAAACCACCCCAAACCCAACCCAAGGCTTCAACCAAATACTTCACTATACCACTCCAAACGGCGAAGTGAAGGTGGAGATATACCTGCAGAACGAGACCATTTGGCTTACCCAGCAGAAAATTGCGGATCTGTTTGGGGTTGAAAGAACGGTTGTTACAAAGCATATTGGCAATATTTTTAAATCGGGCGAATTAGATGAATAGGTGGTATGTGCAAATTTTGCACATACCACTCAACATGGCGCAATTAAAGGGTAAACACAGGAGAAGAAAGGTTAAATTCTATAATCTTGATGCAATAATATCAGGGGGCTACAGAGTAAATAGCCAAGGGGCAACCGCATTAAGTATTTGGGCCACCGAATCCCAATACAGAAATAAATTTGCTGCCAAGAATCGCAATGGTTTTGATATTTCGAGAGATGGTCTAAGTATTTGATAAATAATTTAATAAATAAAAAAAATCTATCCTAACTTTACCTCTCTTTAACAGTAAAATGTCCATTCGTTAAGTCTGGTTTTTGTAATTTCGTTATCACAAGATTAAACGTATTTAAATGTTTAACAATTAATCAAAAAGCGAATATGGAAAAGAGCAAAAAAGTGTCGTTGTATAAATCCATTGCTAAGCGGAGCTTCGAAACCAGGCTAAACCTGTATGTTTTCGAAATGGCTTTAGAATCTGCGGGTGATCAAGCCGATTTGGATGCTGAGCGTTTCAATAAATTTTCAATAACCCCTGAGCTAGTTGAAAAATACACCGCAGAGTACTGGCAAACCGAACGGACAAAAAATATTGGTAACAAAACGGTTGATGAGATATACAAATGGATGAATAGCTATAAGGAAAAGAATAAGAGTGCTATTGAGTTGATTCAGGCTGGTTACATCCAGAACTTCAACCAGGTTTTTCCTGAACAAGATTTCGAGCAGCTGCTCGAACAGAAAAGTTGTTTCTACTGCGGCTTAACCATCAACGATGTGGAGTCGCTTGCAACTAAGCGGAAATTATTTAAGAAGAATGAGCGGGGTTGGTCGCTGGAGATTGATAGGAAAAACTCCAACCTAGAGTATTCCAAAGAGAATAGCGTTATGTCATGCTACTGGTGCAATAATGCCAAAACCGATGAGTTTACAGCCGAGGAATTTGCAGTTATTGGCAAAGCCATTGCTATGGTTTGGCACGACCGGCTTAGGGAAAGCAATATAATTGGCAACTTGACCGACTTAATATTTACAAAGAAATGATCATCGATAGCCAAACCAACTTCGTGTACTTCTCGGGATTGCTTAGATCAACCTTTCCAGAGGAGTACGCTAGAATTTCATCTATCCTTAATGAGCATAAAGTAAACCATGGACTTTTAAAAAGCACCAAAGGCTATTGGTGTCGCGATTATATGCCCATACAGATAGGTGAGGGGGAGTTTGTTGGTTTTCGATACGAGCCTTCGTACCACAAAGAGCCCGAGGATATTGCTGCCCAGTCGGACCCCAAATTGGTTTGCCAAAGCAATGGCATTCCAGCTAAGTTCAGCAACATCAACCTCGATGGGGGCAATGTTGTTCGTTGGCACAACAGGGTAATGATATCCGATAGGATTTTTGATGAGAATGAGGAAATACCTCAGGTAAAGCTAATTGATCAACTCGAAAAGTTTTTTAAAGCTGAAGTAATTGTCATACCTCAAGTTAAATGCGATATGACTGGCCATGCAGATGGTATGGTTAGGTTCGTTGGTCGGGATACAATCCTGATAAATGAGCTCGAGAATGAATATAAATATTGGCAAAAGGGAATTAAAAGGGTCATAATAGAACATAACCTAAATTACATTGAGGTACCTTGGTCTGAGCCAAAATCAAATAAGACAATCTCGGCTTTAGGATGCTACATCAATTACCTTCATGTTGGTGATTTAATCATACTGCCAAAGTTTAATGATGATAATCTTGATGCAAAAGCGTATAATCTAATTCAATCGGTTTTTAAAACTAGCACTGTCAAAACGGTCGAAATAAATAGAATTGCTGAGGAAGGTGGCGTGTTGAATTGTATATCATGGGGAATCTTATCTCAATAAAATATACCCGAACGGGTATAAAACATATACAAAACATCGTTTTTATACCCGAAAAGGTATAGTTATGCTACTAGGCGAATTTTTAAAGCAAAGGCGAGCTGCCACAGGGCTTACCCAGCAGGCTCTGGCCGAAAAGGCCGGAGTGGGTTTGCGTTTTGTCCGTGAAATGGAGCAGGGCAAGGAGACCTTACGGCTCGATAAGGTGAATCAGGTGCTCCGGTTGTTTGGACATTGGGTGGGAGCAGTTCCCATTCCACGTAAAACTCTACTTGATGAGGTTGAATAGAGATTAGGTTGTGGGTAGTTGGCTTGAACTGTCACCCATTTTCTTTCCCGTACATTCTGCCACTCTTTTAGCTATATCCAATAAGAAAGTTTCGCACTCACTCCCATTGGAATAAACGGTAAACCTTACATTTCTATTCTTTGTATCCACATCAACATGGTAAAGGGCGTATTCGTTTTGCTGTGTGAAGGAGAGGCCAAAGCCCTCGTTCTCAATTTGGGAGAGTAGCTCACGCTCCTTATTCCTATGTGATGACGCCCCTTCGAAGTCCTGATTTTTGACGCACTGTAGTTTAAGGCTTCTCGCATCAAGGCACTTATTCAACAATTTTTTCAGCTTGGCGTATCTCTTTGTCGAGAATTTGTTATGGCAAAGGAAATCGACATCAAGGGTTGCTCCCTTTCGTATCATCTCTTCAGTAAACCCATCAATAAACTCATTGTAATCAAAGCCCCGGAGTAAATTGGTTGGAATTTCTTTGGCGTCAAAGCTCCAGAGCAAATCGGCAAGAATAAAGTTGTATTTCGCTTCCATTTTTTGCTTTAAAGGTACAGTATGATTACGTCAAACTATGACGCTTCGATGGATATAGTTTTTAAGTATGTGGAATTTGCTCTTGGTAGATCTTAGGTAATGAGAAAATGGGGTATAAGTATGAAAAAGAATATCTTGGCCTTCGAAGAAGTAAATCGTTTTGTGTGCACAACAAAAAACCACTTACAAATATTACTCTGTAAGTGGTTCGTTTTTAAGTGACTCCGCCAGGATTCAAACCTGGAACCTCCTGATCCGTAGTCAGGTGCTCTATTCAGTTAAGCTACGGAGCCGTTTGCGGGTGCAAATATAGCACTTTATTTTAAAACCCGAATGGGTGAGTTAAAAAAATCCCCGAATTTTCGAGGATTTTTTTGGGTTTGCTATTTCTTTTCGATTCTAACAATCTTCTCCTTGATCCTAGCTTTCTTACCAGTTAGGTTGCGTAGGTAGAAAATCCTAGCACGACGTACCTTACCAGTTTTGTTAATCTCAATACTATCAATAAATGGTGAGTGATATGGGAATATCCTCTCAACACCTACACCACCAGAAACCTTGCGCACGGTGAAAGTTTCGGTTACTCCACTGCCTTTACGCTGAATAACCACTCCGCGGAAGCTCTGGATCCTCTCCTTGTTTCCTTCCTTAATTTTGTAGTGAACGGTTACGGTATCACCGCTCTTAAACTCGGGATGCTGCTGCTTTGCCTCAAATGCTTGCTCCGCAATTCTAATAAGTTCCATTTTATTGTTTTTAAGGTTTGTTCCACAACACGCAATGTTACTAATATTCAGTTGCCAAGTAAGAGATTGCGCTGAAAAATGTGCCGCAAAAGTATAAAAAATATTTGTAACAAAATAGCCCACAGTAAAAAAACTGCCCTATGGACAGTTTTTTTACTAAGCAACTAATTTTTGCTTTTTAGTCTTCTTCGGGCATTAGCAGCTTGTCGCCGGTTGCCTCAATTACTTGTTTCTTCCACCAGTCAGGATACTGTGGATTACCTATCCTTGCTGGCGCTCCACCATACTTGTTCCACTTGAAAACGCCATCCTCTTCCTGCTTAATGTTACCATCAATATACTTAATTAGCAAGAATTCGAACATCTTCTGCCATCTGGCTACCAGCGCATTGGCTGTATTAACAGAGTAGGTAGTAAGGAACTCTAGGGCCAACTCAGGATCTTCCTCATAAAGTTTTTTGGCCGTCTTATCAATGGCAGGAGTCATTGTGGTGTAATGATTCTCCAGTTGTTGCTGTACCTTACGGATATCTGCACTCATCACGTCGTAACGAAGGTATGCAAAGTTGGCCACCTTGTTGAAAACCCAAAATGCAGCATCGGCAGAGTAGGTGTGGATATCGCCATTGCCAACGGCAAATGTTTCGGGGGTGCGGGTCGATCCGCAGTAAATGGGAGTGTATACGGTTGTGGCAGCATCATCAACGCTAAACCAAAGTATACCACCTACAGGATCGGGTAACCAGCTACGACTTTGAGTTACAAAAGAGAAACCCGTTTGCTGAGTTGCAGTAGCACGCTCGTTCACGTAGGTTTTCCCCTCGTATTTCCAGGTTAGCGGACGCCAGCGGTAGGGTAGGCCATGAGGCCCAGCACCAGGATCTTTGCTCATATCTAGCTCGGTGCCCTCAAGGTGATCGCGCATGAAATTCATTAGATCCAGCGCCGAAATTTTATTCTCAGGCTTAATCCATAGTGGCATACGGTTAGCCATATCATGCCCCTTGGCGTACTCAAAATGGTTCCACATGCTCTTGTCGATATCCTTAAAGAAGGCCCATACTCTCATCTCGCAGAAGCGTGCCGATCCAAAATCGAGTGGTGCATAGGTGTCGGAGAAGCTAAAGTCCGAACCATCGCCACTGTAGTAGCCCTTGCTGCGGGCAAAGTCAACCACATCATGGGCATAAACAACCTTAACATCTTTGTCAAAAATCTTATCCAAATTTTTTGAGCTGATTGAGGTTTTTCCATCCTCCTTGGGGAAGGTTGTAATACGAGCATGGTTGGCATGGGCACTTACGTAGCCGTCGGGGATAAGCTTTGCTACCCATACTGCGCCCTTGTTGGCATTGTAAACTTTTTTGGTGCGGCGCTCTGTTTTAAGGTCTGTTCCCTTGCCAATTAGCTCCATGATCCAAACCTCGTTGGGGTCGGCTATTGAGAACGATTCGCCACTGCTGTAGTAGCCATAGGTTTCTACCAGTTCAGCCATAATCTTAATGGCCTCGCGGGCGTTCTTTGCCCTCTGTAGGGTGATGTATATTAGGCTGCCGTAATCGACAAGCCCTGTTGTGTCAACCAGCTCACTACGACCACCGTAGGTAGTCTCTCCAATCGCTAGCTGAAACTCATTCATATTGCCTACCACTCGGTATGTTTCGGCAACCTGGGGTATTTCACCAAGAAATTTTCCTGTATCCCACTCGTACACCTTTAGCATGGTTCCGGCAGCGTGCTTAGCTGCAGGCCAAAAGTAAAGTTCACCATAGAGGTAGTGTGAGTCGGCAGCATAGGTTATCATTGTTGAACCATCAACGGACGCTCCCTTGGTCACAAGGAAGTTTGTACAGGCTTGTGCCTTGGGTAAGAGTAGCATGGCTACCATTGCCAACCCAAAGCCTAAAAGTCTGAAGGAAGTTTTCATAGATACACTTTTTTTGGTTTGTATTCTGCACAAAAATAGGAAAAAAGCCCAAATACCAAAGGGGGACTGTTCCTTATTGCAAATGACTATTGTCTCACATACTATAGAGTGGCTTGGGGGAGGAAAGCTTAACGAAAATTTTATGAAATAAACTAGTAGTATAGACAGCCACCAATTGAGTTGGTTAATGAGCCAGTTACGCTTGCTAGGCTCGATGGGGTTTTCCTGAGGTAAAGAACAGCCAAAAAAGCAAAGATCAGGGCTTCCTTAAAATCAATTACCTCGTCGGATGGGATAATTAATGAATTGTTGGTTTTTTCATCGATAAGATCGGTAAGGAATGGGTTTCTTGCACCTCCACCAGTTAGTAGCACTGTGCCCGATTCTTTTGCAGCAAACGATTCAGCAATTTTGGTCGCAATATGCTCGTAAACCGTTCGTATTTTATTCTCTGGGCTGGCGCTATGGATATCAATAATGGGGAAGAATGTGTTCTCGAACCATTCCCTGCCAAGCGATTTCGACACTTTACTGTTGTAGTAATCGAGCGAGTTTAGCTTCTCAAGCAATGACTCATCAATATTTCCCTGCCTACCCAGCTCACCATCCTTATCGTAGGGCATTGAATAATAAAGTTCCATTAGCTTATTAAGCGCCATATTTGCAGGGCATATATCGTAAGCAACTCGTTGGTCATTGGTGCTGTACGATAGGTTTGCAATGCCCCCAATGTTTAGGCAGATGTCGTAATTGGGAAACAGCAGCTCATCGCCAATGGGAACAAGCGGTGCTCCCTGCCCGCCGCGAGCCACATCGCCACTACGAAAATCGCATACACACTGTATGCCCGTTCCGGCTGCTATATGTGCACCGCTCCCAATTTGGGTGGTGTAGCCATGCGTTGGATCATGGAAGATGGTGTGCCCATGCGAACCTATAGCATCGATTTGATCTGCAGTAAAATCCTTTGTAAGCTCGTTTATTTTATCTGCAATCCATACTCCAAACCAGGCGTTTAGCATGGCAAGTTCCCGCCCGCTAAGGTTGTAGGCTTCCATTAGCCTTTGTTGCAAAGGCTTATCGTATTCAACCGATTTGGTTTTTAGAATGCGATAGGTCCAGCTTTCACCATTATGTATAAACTCTGCTAGGCACAAATCAAGGCCATCGTGCGATGTACCCGACATCACCCCAATGGCTTTGTAGGTATTGCTTGTGGATGGAGTTAACCCCATTGGACAGGGAGGTTAAAACTGCCTAAGCAGTTTCTGCATGGTAACATTGGTTAACCCAAGCAGCGTATTGGTGTCGTTTCTTTCGTACTCGTCTCTGTTAATCAGACCCTTGAAGGTGTCGTCGTTCATAACCCATGGGGTAGTGGCGGTAATGGTGCTGCTAACCCTCTGTATGGGTAAAATTCCCCTATCGTTATAAATGGTAACATCAATGGTCATTGAGGGAAGGCATGCCCCTTCTTGGTCTAATCCTTCCATAAGCGTTGTGTCTACAGTTGCCCTTGCGCCATAGCCCATCTCGCCTTTGGGTATACCCGAACTTATGGTGAGGTCAACTTTAAGGTAGAACCTGGTACTACCATGCTTAAGCGCCCTGTTGATATTTACGTTAGGGAAGTTGTACTCATCGTATTTAAAGCTACTGCCATGCGAATTTATTGGTAATATGTACATACCCGTTTCCTGCTCAAGATGCGCCTTAATCAGATACCAAGTTCGTTCTTTGGTTACCGCTAGCATCCTGTCGGCGCGCCTACTCTCAGCTTCGGGAAAAAGGTGGGCAAACGAATCAAAATTGGGTTTTATATCTTTGGCAATGTTGTAGTTGAAAGCAATAAGCGCTAGCTGTCGGTTTTGGTACTTTTGCGATTGTGCTTGAGAAGTTATAGTAAGAGTAAGTAGGCTAATTGTTGTAAGTATTAAACTTTTCATAGTGTTTGTTGGTTAATCTTGCTATGCAAAAATACAACAAAATATATGCACATGGCATGTTGTATTCTCAATTAAAAATATACTTACCAAAGAAACTTGCATTCGAAAATACTGGTGTTCTCTTTATTGTCGGTTACTGTGAGCTTTAGCTTATGGGTTTTATTCCGTTCGAGCCTCTTGTTGTCAAACTCATAAAATATCAAATTATTTTTCGGGTCATGCTCAAACAGTACCCAATTTCCATTTATTGTTCCCTCAATTGAGGCTATGCCGCTAAGGTCATCTTCAGCCTTTATATCAATTGTCTTCTCCTTCTTCATATCCTTATTTTCCCAAATATTTTGTGGAGTTATGGTTGGAGCAATCGTGTCAACGGCAATCAAAAAATCACCAAAAAAGTTTATCTGTGTTTCAACCCAACCTTCGGTGTGTTGGCCTCCAGCCGATTCAACCTTACCCTCGCGATTTATAGTACCAATCAGCGCTTTGTGCTTAAGGTTCTGAGGAACCGAATCGGCATTTATGGAAAGCGTGTACAGCCTATGCACGGCTGTGTTTGCATTGTGTATTCTGACAACTGGAGAATACGACCCGCTCAATGTGTCGGTAATTTGGTAGGTGAAGTTGATGTTGTCGTATAGCGAATTTTTTGGCAACTGAATGCTGAACCACTCTGTTACTTTGCTATTATCGTTGTAGAATAGCCAAAGTGGATTTGCTGGGCGTAGGGGAGGAGTGGGTTCATCTAGTTTTTTAATTCCAAAGTCGCTCCCCTGCATCACCATATTTAAGTATGCTGTATGTCCGTATGAGTCCTCAATAGTAATGGTGATTTGATATACTGAATCCTTGGCAACCTGCAATCGTCCGTTACCACCTGGCGAACCATACCCGCTAAAAAGGTTGTTGGGCTCTCTAAATAGCTTGTGTACTCGCTTGCCCTCATCTTGCCTTAGGGCAAAATCGATATGGCTATTGGCATAGCGTGTTTCGGAGAAGCTGAACTCATCAACGCTAAACTGATAGGTTAATCGTTTGTTAATATGTTTTCTAATGCCATATATTCCGCATCGTAAGCTGCCCCGGTTAATGTAGTCATAGGCTTTTACTCCCAATCCAATGGTACCTTGAACCCTAATGGTGTCTTTTATTGTGTATGAGCCGTTTTGGCCCTGAACATTTAGCTCGGTCCGGTTGTTTTTACCTTGGATGTAGCTCGAGTCGTCGAGTGGATATATCCACAGTCCGTTGATAACGGGTTTAAGGTTGTCTCTAATGGGAAGATTGCTAAACGATGGGTTCATCGGAATTTGGTTCGTTGTGCTTCTCACCTCGTAATGAAGGTGTGGGCCACCTGAGCTACCAGTGTTTCCGCTTAGGCCAATGAACTCTCCTCGCTTTACAGGAAAGTCCTTGGCGCTAACCCATATATCTATTTCAAACGATTGACGTTCGTACTGAAGTTCTTTCACATACTCATTAATGGCTGGTGCAAACCTGTCGAGGTGAGCGTAAACAGTGGTGAGCCCATTGGGGTGCTGGATGTAGATGGCTTTTCCAAAGCCAGTCCCACCCACTCTTATGCGCGAGATGTGCCCATTTTCCGAGGCGAATACCTCTTGCCCAATTTTTCCGCCAGTTCTAAAATCGAGCCCAGCGTGAAAACTATTGGTTCGTATCTCTCCGAACGATCCCGATAGGAAAAGTTCACCCTTAAGCGGTGGATGTAAATCGAAAGGGCTGTTGGTGGGTTGTCCGTGCGCAAGTTCGCTGGCACAAAGAGTGATAATGGTTGTAAGCCAAATGGCAAAAGAGTAAGGCATAACTAGTTCAGAAATTTTAAGTAAGGCAAAGCTAGTATTTTAAAAAGTTTTTTCTCATCTTAGAGCAAAATTTGATCGCATTTTTTGATAATCTCTCAAACTCGTTGTAATTTTGTAATACTTTAAATCGAGCATATGTCTGTAGCGCAGAAACCAATTCAAACAAGTCTTAAAGCAAAGATTCAGGAGCTGATTTCTGCATACGAAAGCTTAAAGGAAGAGAACCAAAGGATGGCAGAGCACAACGCAAGGCTAGAGACTATTCTCAACGAGCGTGAACTCGCCTACCTTGAGCTCGATAAGAAGTATAATCAACAGCAGATTGCCAATGCATTTGCTGCATCGAGTGAGGATGCTCACGATGCAAAAATTAGGGTGAATAGGATTGTGCGGGAAATTGACAATTGCATTGCTCTTTTAAACAGATAGTTAATTAGATTAAGTCGATGGAGGAAAAGTTATCAATACGTGTGAATGTTGCTGATAGGTACTATCCTCTTAAGATCGATCGCAGCGATGAGGAGAAAATCCGAAAAGCTGCCAAGCTTATTAACGAGAAGGTGGCTCAGTACAAGAGCCGATACACTGATAAAGATAAGGATCTTCAGGACTTCTTGGCCATGGCAGCTTTACAGTTTGTGATAAAACTAATTGAAAGTGAGAACCGATTCGAGGTGGCGCCCGTGATCGACGAGCTTAGCGAATTGGATGAGTGGTTGGACGATTATCTGGTGAAGAGTAATATACGTTCTTTAAAATAGTACTGCCCGCACTGTTTCCTTAACATATTGCGAAACTCAACACTATCATCATTGGAGAAGGACTTAAGCTAATGTAGAGCAGGCCTTATTTCAGCCTGGCTGAAATCTCAATTTAATTGAGACGTTGGAAGTTCGAAATTGGCGGCCACTCCACCCATGCTATTTTGGGGTTTCAAATATCATTAGGGAATGCAGTGCGGGCTTTTTGTGTCTTGACATTTAATGCATGGTTGGACAGCAGCTGTGCTTACATATAGTACACTGGCGAATACCCAGTTCTTTTAAGTTTTTTTACTAATACTAATAATATGTTAACTGAAATAATAATTGCCGTTTCCGCCCTAATAGTGAGCGGCTTTGTAACATACCTCATTTGGAACAGATTGCTTGCCAAAAAGAAAGAGGCCATTGTTCGCGAAGCCGAAACCGAGGCGGAGGTTATTCGTAAGGAGAAAATCCTACAAGCTAAGGAGAAATTCCTTCAGCTTAAGACCGATCATGAGAAGATGTTCAACGAGAAGAACAGCAAGCTGCTGCAGGCTGAGAATAAGCTTAAGCAGCGCGAAACAACATTTTCTCAAAAATTCGAAGAGTTCCAGCGTAAACAGCGCGAGGTTGACACCATCCGTGAGAACCTCAGCAACCAGCTAGCGCTTGTCGATAAACGAACCGAAGAGCTTGAACGTCTCCACAGAACACAGGTCGATAAGCTGGAGGCAATCTCGGGGCTCTCGGCCGAGGAGGCCAAAGCGCAGCTTATCGAGTCGCTTAAAGCCGAAGCTAAAACCGAGGCCATGTCCTATATCAATGAGATTATGGATGAGGCCAAGATGACTGCACAGAAGGAAGCTAAGCGGGTGGTGGTAAATACCATTCAGCGCGTAGCCACCGAGTCGGCCATCGAGAACTCCGTAACCGTATTCCATATCGATTCCGATGAGATTAAAGGCCGTATCATTGGCCGCGAGGGGCGTAACATTCGTGCTCTCGAGGCGGCCACCGGGGTTGAGATTATCGTTGACGATACCCCAGAGGCCATTATTCTTTCGGCTTTCGATCCTGTTCGCCGCGAGATTGCCCGTTTGGCTCTGCATCAACTGGTAACCGATGGTAGGATTCACCCTGCTCGTATCGAGGAGATAGTTCAGAAAACCCAAAAGCAGATTGAGGAGGAGATCATTGAGATTGGTAAGCGTACCGCCATCGATATGGGTATCCACGGGTTACACCCCGAGCTAATCAGGCTGGTTGGTAAGATGAAGTATCGCTCATCCTACGGACAAAACCTGCTGCAGCACTCCCGCGAAGTGGCTAACCTTTGCGCCATAATGGCAACAGAACTCGGTCTAAATGCAAAGCTGGCTAAACGTGCCGGATTGCTGCACGATATTGGTAAGGTGCCCGACGACGAGCCAGAATTGCCACACGCAGTGCTGGGCATGAAGTTGGCCGAGAAGTACAAAGAGAAACCTGAGGTATGTAATGCCATTGGTTCGCACCACGACGAAACCGAGATGACTACCCTTATAGCACCGATAGTGCAGGTTTGCGACGCCATTTCGGGTGCGCGTCCCGGCGCTCGTCGCGAGGTGGTTGAATCGTATATAAAGCGTTTGAAAGAGTTAGAAAACCTAGCTATGAACTATCCTGGCGTAACCAAAACCTTTGCCATTCAGGCTGGCCGTGAACTTAGGGTAATCGTGGGAAGCGAGAAGGTTTCCGACGAGGAGGCAGCAAGCCTATCATACGATATCGCCAAGAAAATTCAGGACGATATGACCTATCCCGGTCAGGTTAAGATTACTGTTATTCGCGAAACCAGAGCGATTAGCTATGCTAAGTAGATAGATTAAGATGCCTAATTAAATTAAATATTAGCCCCGTTAAGGCGTTTGCCTTGATGGGGCTTCTGTTTAAGTTTTTTCTGTAATTTTATTCCTTACTAAAATATGTACCTGTATGTCTCAGTTTGCTAACCTTCAAATGGTCGATTTAAAAGGCCAGTACCTTAAAATAAAGTCAGAGGTTGATGCCGCTATCCAGAGTGTTATTGATAACACTGCTTTTATAAAAGGGGAACCCGTAAAACAATTCGAGGAGGAGCTGGCTCATTATTTAGGGGCAAAACACGTAATTGGTTGTGCCAACGGCACCGATGCGTTGCAGCTAGCCCTTATGGCGCTTGGGCTCAAGCCCGGCGATGAGGTAATTACTCCCGATTTTACCTTTATTGCCACCGTGGAGGTGGTAGCGCTACTTGGCCTAAAACCCGTACTGGTAGATGTTGATATGAACGACTTTACCATTGATATTGATAGCCTAAGGGATGCCATAACCCCGCGTACAAAGGCCATCATCCCTGTGCATCTTTTCGGACAGTGTGCCAATATGGAGGCTATCATGCAGCTAGCCAACCAGCATGGGATTTTTGTTGTGGAGGATACAGCCCAAGCCATCGGTTCAACCTACACATTTTCCAACGGAAAGTCGCAGATGGCTGGTACCATTGGGCATTTTGGGTGCACATCTTTCTTCCCCTCCAAAAATCTCGGTTGCTTTGGCGATGGTGGCGCCATCTTTACCAATGATGATGCTCTGGCCGAGGAGGTTCGATCCATTGCCAACCACGGTATGAGGGTAAGGTATCATCACGATAGGATAGGGGTGAACTCACGCCTCGACACCATACAGGCGGCTGTGCTAAGAGTTAAACTCAAGCATCTGGATAGCTACAACGTTGCTCGCCAGCAGGCTGCCCAGCGCTACGACGACCTGTTGGGTTCGGTTGCTCAGCTGCAAATCCCAGCTCGCGTAGCTTGGTCCAACCATACTTTTCATCAGTACACGCTCCGCCTGCTAAGCGGCAATAGGCAGAAGCTGATCGATAGCCTAAAAGAAAATGGAATACCCGCCATGGTGTACTATCCCATTCCGCTGCATCGGCAAAAAGCGTTTCAGCCCTATGTCGATGCCAATGCAGCCAAGGTTTTTCCCAATAGCCTTGAGTTGTCGCAGCAGGTTTTTTCTCTCCCGATGCACACCGAGCTGAACGATGATATGCAACAATTCATCGCCGAGAATGTGATAAAATCATTGTAGATATTGATGCCGTTTGGTTATCTTTGTTTACCCAAAAACTAAGCGTATGGATAGCAACTACTTTGCGCATGAAACAGCAGTTATTGACCCAGGATGCAAGATTGGTAATGGTACCAAGATCTGGCATTTCAGCCATATCATGACCGGGTGTACAATTGGAGATTCGTGCAACATTGGTCAGAACGTTGTAGTGTCGCCCGATGTGGTGCTTGGCAATAACGTGAAGGTGCAGAACAACGTATCGATATACACAGGAGTGATTTGCGAGGATGATGTATTTCTTGGCCCCTCCATGGTGTTTACCAACGTAATCAACCCGCGGAGTGCGGTGAACAGGAAGAGTGAGTACGCTAGAACCCTGGTGAAACGTGGTGCCACCATTGGTGCCAATGCTACCATAGTTTGTGGTATTACCCTTGGCGAGTTCAGCTTTATAGGGGCGGGCGCCGTAGTGATACGCGATGTGCCTTCCTTTGCTCTGGTAGTAGGCAATCCCTCGAAGCACATTGGTTGGATGAGCGAGTTTGGTCATCGTCTTAACTTCAATGATAAAGGCCTAGCGGTATGCCCCGAGAGCAACGTGAAGTACCAACTTAGGGAGGGTAAGGTAGATAAGCTTTCGTAATTTAATTTGATATGTCGAAAAATTTTAGCCTCATAGGCTCAGCTGGGTTCATTGCCCCCAGGCATCTAAAGGCAATAAAGGATACGGGAAATAACCTGTTGGCTAGCCTCGACAGGCACGACTGCGTAGGTATTATTGATAGCTATTTCCCCGATGCCGATTTCTTTATCGAGTACGAGCGCTTCGATAGGCACATCGATAAGCTCAAGCGGCAAGGCGTTCATATGGATTACGTGAGCATCTGCACGCCCAACTACCTGCACGATTCGCACATCCGATTCGCCCTGCGCCATGGCGCCGATGCCATCTGCGAGAAGCCCATCGTGCTGAATCCATGGAATGTTGATGCGCTGGAAGAAATTGAGCGTGAAACGGGCCGTAAGGTTAACACCATCCTGCAGCTGCGCCATCATCCCTCCATCCTTGAGCTGAAGCGAAAGGTTGAGGAGGCTCCCAAGGATAAAGTTTTCGATATCGATCTTACCTATATAACTAGCCGTGGGCGTTGGTACTTCATTTCATGGAAGGGCGACATACAGAAGTCGGGAGGAGTGGCCACAAATATTGGTGTGCATTTTTTCGATATGCTCACCTGGATTTTTGGCAATGTGAAAGAAAACATCGTGCACGTGTCGCAACCCGATAAGGCTGCAGGTTACCTTGCGCTTGAGCGCGCTAGGGTGCGCTGGTTTCTTAGCGTCGACTACAACGATGTTCCCGATGAGATTAAGGCCAAGGGTCAGCGAACATTCCGTTCTATAAACATTGAGGGCGAGGAGTTGGAGTTTAGCGGCGGGTTTACCGACCTACACACCGTGAGCTACCAAGAGATACTTAGGGGTAAGGGCTATGGTCTAGCCGATGCTCGTGGTTCAATACAAACAGTTCATCATATTCGTAATACTAGGCCTCTTGGCCTTACCGGCGATTATCACCCATATTGTAAAAAACTAAAGTTGTAGAATGCTATGAACCTTTACAAAGACCTTGTTGATAAAAAAGAGAAGCTAGCCGTTATTGGCCTAGGGTATGTTGGCTTGCCCATTGCCATTGAGTTTGCCAAGAAGCTTAAGGTGGTAGGTTTCGATATTAAGCCCGACAGGGTGGAACTGATGAAGAAAGGCATTGACCCTAGTCGCGAGCTTGAATCAGAAGCATTTGAAGGTTGTGATATTCTCTACACGGCAAATGCCGAGGATCTAAGCGATGCTAAGTTTTACGTGGTGGCCGTTCCAACTCCCATTGACGATCATAACTTACCCGATTTAAAACCCGTACTAGCCGCAACCGAAACAGTTGCTAGGGTATTGAAGAAAGGCGATTACGTGGTGTACGAATCGACCGTTTACCCTGGATGTACAGAGGAGGACTGTGTTCCACTTCTTGAAAAAATATCAGGGCTGAAATACATCGACGATTTTAAGGTGGGATTTTCGCCCGAGCGCATTAACCCTGGCGACAGGGAGCATACGCTCACAAAAATTGTAAAAGTATCGAGTGGTTGCGATGAGGAGTCGGCAGAGATTATTGCCAAAACCTACGAGTTAATCATTACTGCCGGAGTGCATAGGGCAAGCTCCATAAAGGTGGCCGAAGCGGCCAAAATAATAGAGAACACCCAGCGCGATATCAACATCGCATTCATGAATGAGCTTTCGCTCATATTTAATCGTATGGGCATTAATACCTATGAGGTGCTTGAGGCAGCTGGCACAAAATGGAACTTTTTGAAGTTCTTCCCTGGCCTAGTGGGGGGACACTGCATTGGGGTCGATCCCTACTACTTGGTTTACAAGGCTAAGGAGCTGGGTTATCATCCTCAGATCATTAGTGCAGGTCGTTTTATCAACGATTCGATGGGTGGATACGTGGCAAAGCAAATTGTTAAGAAAATTATTGCTCACGATAAGAATGTGAAGGATGCACGAGTGCTTGTTATGGGTGTTACTTTTAAGGAGAACGTAAGTGATATTCGAAATTCTAAAGTAGTTGATATTATTAACGAGCTTAAGTCGTATGGAGTTAAGAATATTGATGCCGTTGATCCGTATGCCGATGCCGAGGAGGTAATGCAGGAGTATGGCTACAAATTAGCTAAGGAGCCAATGGGTAAGTACGATGCTATAGTTGTGGCAGTTAATCATAATCAGTACTTAAGCCTTGATAGTTCCTACTTCAACAATATAGCTTCCGACAATTGCATCTTTGTTGATGTGAAGGGTGTTTTTAGGGAGAAAAGACCTAATGGATTAATGTATTGGAGCTTATAGCTATTGTAAGTGCTCTGGTTCGCTTTCAAACTTGAATGGTTTGGCGGAGCACATTAAGAAGTACTCTGCCCAATTACAGATAGATACGAGATGAAAATTTTAGTAACAGGAACAGCAGGTTTTATAGGTTTTCATTTAGCCAAAAGGCTTATTGCCCGTGGCGATGAAGTGGTGGGGATTGATAGCATAAACAGCTACTACGATGTTAACCTGAAGTACTCGCGGCTAAAGCAAACGGGAGTTAATCAGGGTTCGATTGAGTACGGCATACCAGTGGTTAGCAACCAGCACCCTAACTATACTTTTATTAAGCTAAACCTTGAGGATAGGGAGGGTATTAATAAGCTGTTCGAGGAGCATAGGTTTCAACGTGTATGTAACCTTGCCGCACAGGCAGGGGTAAGGTATAGCCTGGAGAATCCAATGGCCTATGCCGACAGCAACATCGTTGGCTTTATCAACATACTTGAGGCTTGCAGGCACAACGGGGTTGAACACTTGGCATACGCCAGCAGCTCCAGTGTTTATGGTCTAAACGAGACCATGCCCTTTTCAACCTGTCATAATGTGGATCATCCCATAAGCTTATATGCGGCAAGTAAGAAGAGCAACGAGCTCATGGCTCATACATACAGCTACCTATTTGGTTTGCCAACTACAGGTTTGCGATTCTTTACTGTTTATGGCCCATGGGGAAGGCCCGATATGGCGCTGTTCCTATTCACTAAGGCTATACTAGAGAACAAGCCCATTGATGTGTTTAACAATGGCGATATGCAGCGCGATTTTACCTATATCGACGATATCGTTGAGGGGCTAATTCGAGTGATTGATAACGCACCGGCAAAGGATTCCACTTGGTCGGGAGCCAAGCCAAACCCGTCATCATCTGTTGCACCATACAAGATATATAACATAGGGAATAGCAGCCCTGTAAAACTTATGGACTTTATAGATGCCATAGAGAATGCTTTAGGGCGAAAAGCCCAAAAGAATTATATGCCATTGCAAGCAGGTGATGTTCCCTCGACATGGGCCGATGTGGAGGATCTGTGGGGTAAACTGGCCTTCAGACCTAACACTTCAATTGAATTGGGTGTTGCTCAGTTTGTAGCCTGGTACAAACAGTACTACGGCGTAGAGTGATTGTTATACCCCACCCTCAGTAAGCCATTGGAGTACTCTAACCACTTGCTTCGATAGGCTCTCGGAGGCTTGGTGTAAGTTTTCCAAGAACTCTTCCTCTGTGGGTTTCTCTCCATCCACAATATCGGTAATGGACTTAATGGCTAGGAATGGTATGTTGTGTTGTTGAGCCACCCAGGCAATGGCTGCAGCCTCCATATCCTTTACAACTCCGTTGTAACTTTTTATGGTAGCCATATCCTGCTCTGTATAGTCGAGGGAGTTCCCGGTGGTTACCACGCCCGTTCGTAAGCCTAAATCATTTGCCATACCCAGACAACTGTAGGTGGGATGTACCCCAACACCATACTCCTTAAAACCGGGAATGTTAATTCTACGATCGTGATAGTTGGCGGTTGGGTAGCTCAGGTAAACATCACCAACTTGTGCGCTATCACTCCTAAACCCACCAGCCGTGCCCGCATTCAAAACAACACTAGGATTAAAAGTCTCAATGCCAAGATGAGTGGTTAGCGTTGAAGCTTGTGTGCCTATTTGGTCAACCTTAAACACTTTGCACTTGCCGTTAACAATTAGGTTTAGTTGAATACCATTAAAGTGTCCCGAGTAGTGTTCGAATGTGTAGCTAGGGCTTAAATAGCCCATATCTTTTAAACCCAGCTTGCGAATTATCGGGAGTGCTTCGTCATGCATCGCCATTACAAGAAGGATATTGGGGGTGCTTACGCTGGTCATGCTGTAAACTATCGATTAAAAGTGAGGTTCAAAGTTAGTAAAAGAAGATGATTTGATTGCACTATGGTATTGCTGCCTAGAATCTTCTTCTCGCCATAAAGTCTTATGCTTTAGTGTTATCAGAAATGTGTAGCATATTTTAGTAATTGCCTGAGGTAAAATTTTTGTATTATTTCATATTGTCGTATATTGTGTTGCATTTTGAAATGAATAGAAAACAATTGAATCAGTAGTCTTGCAATAGTATGGAGTTACCCCAAGGTGCTATAGATCATAGGGAAAATGAATTCTTTTCGTACCGATACTCAACTCGGTTCCAAAAGGGAGATATTGTGGATATTAGGACCGGGGTCGATCTTGAGGTTGCTAGGTTTCAGGCTCGTAAGAGTTTCCCTGATGTTCTAAATGAGTATTGGTGGTTAAAACCTTCGGATATCCCTGCGCTAAAAGATTTACCGTTAAGAATTTCGGATATATACTTCTACCACGGAGGTGTGCCTGTTGCTGTGTTGCAAACTGCTAGCGGCGGTTTGTCCCGTAAAGCTCAGGTCTTTCTCAAGAAAAGAGAGGAGCCAAAGCATAACCTAAATGATACAGTTGCCCAGGAAATGGCACAGCTTTCGCCTGTCGAACTGTCCGAATTACTATTGTGCCAGGATTTGCTGGTTAGGATCGAAGCAGCAAAAATTTTGAGTGAATCTCATCCTGAATATACACCCAGCGACAAGGAGCAGCAGGTAAGCTTTCTTATTATCAAAGCAAACTTCGATATGTTGGTGCCGTATGGCAAAGATGCCGTCGATCAGCTTATTGAGAGATTTTTGGTTACCACTAATGCCAAGGAAACCGAAAGGATTGTGGACACCCTAATTGCCATTGGCGAACCCGCAATTCCCCGCCTCGATGATATATCGGAGTTCATTTCGCTTATGGCAAGCCCTTACTATGCCAAGCGTATTAATTGGACTATCAATCAGATTAAGAAAAATAGGGTTGGAAGTAAGTAGGTGTTGAACCTTGCTTGCTAACCCTAAATGTCTAGGTTGCGGTTTATGTAACCACTGTAATCCTTCGTTTTGTTGATATAAACCCGGTCAAGCAGCGGCGATTCAATGATGAAATCGGCGGTAGAGCGGTTAGTTGCCGTGGGGATATTATACACGCTGGCAATGCGAAGCAAGGCCTTAACATCTACATCGTGGGGTTGGGGTTGCATAGGATCCCAGAAGAATATGAGTATATCCACATTCCCTTCAGCAATCATAGCGCCCAGCTGCTGATCGCCACCCAGAGGCCCCGACTTAAGCTTTGTGATTGATACCAACTGATACCCCTCTCCCTTGTGCATTCGGGTAAGCGCTTCATCTACCAGTTTTCCTGTTGTTCCAGTGCATACCAATTTGTGCTGTAGTAGCTTCTGCCAGTTCCACTCAACCCATTCAATCATATCATTCTTGCGGTTGTCGTGTGCAACCAGCGCTATGGTTTTTGTCTGCTTCATTTAATTGTTACTGATTTTTATATTCAGACAAAAATAGGAAAAAGTGGAGTGATTTGCTCAATTATTCCGATGATTCCTTAATCTTTACATTAGTACCGTCAAGAAAAAACGTTTCCCCATTTATTCTTCTTATAAAATGTTTTGCCATTGGCGCTCTCTCGTTGATAGACCTCATGGCTGTTGAGTCGTCGGCAAACAAGAGGAAGTCCTCTAGAGTTCTTTTTGCATTGTCGTAATCTTTGGCATTGTAGTAGCATATCCCAATTTCGTATATGTAAGCCTTGTATTCGGGGTGCAGTTCCAACGCTTTTTCAAACTGGGCAATCGCCTTTTGGTACTGGTTGGCCTTTTTATAGGCCTCGCCTCGTGAAGCATACAGCAGGGCAACCTCCTTTGGGTTTGGGGTAAGTAGCTCTTCGGTAATGTCAAGCAATTCAATGGCGCGTGGCCAGCCGCCAATTTGGATGTACGAATTGGCCATGATGTAGTTTAGCACATTGTCGGTGGTGTCTTTCTCAAAAGCTCTTTCTAAATACTCGGTTGCAGCTAAATGTTTTCCAATATGATATTTGCTTATGCCTAAGAATTTTTGAGTAAAGCGTGAGGAGTCTCCCATGATGCTGGCCTTTTCTAGCCATTTCTCAGCATCGGGGTAAACCTGCGATAGGAAGAAGAGGTATCCTTTAGTTCTAACAATTGGCACGTAGGTTGAATCCTGCTCGTATGCAATATCTGCAATGGGCATTACCTCGAATGGAGGAATACCTGCCTTGATAAATCCATTGATAAGCTTAATGGACAAGGGCATATTGGCTGGATTTAGTTCAAACGACTTGTTGTACGCATACAGTCCAACAGCCATGCTATCTATTCGCATTGCGCAATCGCCCAGCTGCTCCCAGATGTATGAGTTAAGGGTGTCGGCTTGTAGTAGATGTTCAAACTGAAGGAACGCCCCAAGAAATTGACCATCTCTTCGGAGCAAACGGGCGTACTGCGACCTTACGCTTACATTGCTTGAGTCAGCTTCGAGTATTTCTTGGTAAATGCGTAATGCCCAACCGTTTTTCCCTAGGTTAGCCAGTGAGCTGGCCAAATGTTGCTTGCATTTGGTACACGTGCTATCTATAGCTATTGCTCTTTGGTATACAACTATAGCACTGTCGAACTGCATGCGGTTTTCCCATAAGCCACCAAGCATTACCCAGTTTCGGGTTGATAAGCTATCTGTTCTCAACCTCTCTTTTAGCAACTCTATTAGCTCTTCGTCTGACAGGTTGTAGGCCATAATGCCAATATTCTCAGTTGAAATATCGTTCTCCTGTGCGCGAGCATTGTATGCTGATGTATTAACCAGCAGGAGAATTATGCCTAGAAGGAGTGAAAACTTAGCCATCGTTTTGGTGGGTTGGTTTGTAATAAACCCCGAGTATGCAGTGCATACCCGGGGTGTGCAACGCTCTATATGTTTATTCTAGGGTGAACAGAATGGGGATGTTAAAGGATACTCTTACTGGTTCGTCGCGTTGAGTTCCGGGTGTCCATACGGGGCTCGACTCAACCACTCTTAGAGCCTCCTTGTCAAGCGATGGATCAGCTCCTCTAAGGATTTTTGCATTGGTTAACCTACCATCAGGTTCAATAATAAACGACATGATAACTCTACCCTGTATACCGTTATCCGCTGCAATCTCAGGGTATTGAAGGTTTTTGCTTATGTACTCAAGGAATTTATTGATATCGCCTCCTTGGAACCTAGGCATCTTTTCTACAACTACAAATATTTCTCCCTCAGCCTCGCTGGTCTTGCTTATCTCATCGTCATTTGCGATAAGTTCTACAGTTATCTCTTCCTTAACTTCAGTTTCTGCAATTTCGTTGCTGTCGCACGATATTATAAATGCAGCGGGTATGGCTACGGCTAAGGCAAGTGCCCAGCGCAGCAGAGCTCCCTTGGTCTTTTGTGTGATGTTCATCATGGCTAATCGTTTTAGTGTTAGTGATTTGTTGAAATTATTGCCAATGGGCAGCGCTATCCCACTAAAGGCAATGGAGATTATGGTATCCAAATACGCGTGTGGATCGGTTTGAGTGTCGATAACCGCTTTGTCGGCTTGGTACTCGTGTACCTCAACTATGGCCTTGCGGAGCATCCAGTAAAAAGGGTTAAACCATTGAACTATTCCAACAACCTCGAATAGCATGATATCAAATGAGTGTCCTTTTTGCTGGTGTGCCTGTTCATGCTTCAGGATATCTTCCAAGCCATCCTGAGGGATGCCTTGGGGATTAATAAAGCAGTACTTCATGAACGAGAAGGGTGGGGTATCGTTTTCGTGCTCAACAATAAGCATCGAACCTTTACGGTACCTCTTACCTTGCTGGGTGAGTATCCCTATCTTAATTAGCTGGTAGGCTAGCCTTAAAACAAATAGAGCCGATATGGAAAGTATGGCAATACTAAAGATACTGTTCCAATTTATCGAGTTCTCACTTGGGCCTATTGTAACTTCCGGGATGCTAATGGTTACCATTCCATAGCTTGGCAGGGGGCTAATTTGAAAGATGCTTTGTATTGCTGGTAGTAGCCATGGCCCTGCTGCCGATGTGATAACACCTAGTAAAATGAATCCGCGTACCAACCCAAACCTATTCACATTCCTTAAAAAAAGAAACCAAATACCCCAGAATATGAAAATCCCTAAGCTAATCTTTAGCAGTATGCTAAGTGTGCTACTTGCTTCCATCTTGCTTTTGTTTTTTTAGTTCGTCGGATAAAAGGTTGATTATCGATTCCATCTCCTCAATGGACAGGTTATCCTCCTTGGCAAAGTACGAAACCATTTGTCGGTACGAGTTGCCAAAGTAACTTTTAATAAATCCCTTCAGAAACTTACCGGAGTACTCCTTCTTGCTAATAAGGGGGTAGTACTCGTGGGTTTTGCCATAGGCATTGTGGCCCACAAACCCTTTCTTCTCCAATATCCTAACAATGGTTGACACCGTATTGTACGCTGGCTTGGGGGTTGGCATATCATCAATAATATCCTTAACAAACCCCTTCTCAATCTTCCAGAGTATTTGCATTACTTGCTCTTCGGCTTTTGTTAGTTCTTTCATACTCGATTTTTTGTTTAAACAAATATATAACTAATAAATTAGTTGAACAACTAAATTGTTAGTTTATTTTTAAAGTAATTTCTGGGAGTTTTGTAATGAACAGAATATCAGTATAAATATATTCTTTTAATAAATGTATAAATTGTGTGAGTATAGTGGCTAAAATTTTATCATTGGCTTAAACCAAACTGCATATATTACATCAAATTTGACTAAACCATTAATGAAAAACTATGCGTTTACTAACAATTTGTATTACAATGACAGTGGGATTGCTTGTGGGATGTAGTGGTCCCCAAAAAGAGGTTAAGCCTGCTCTTGATGTGGCGAATATGGACTTAACCGTTAAGCCTGGTGTTGATTTCTTTGCATACGCCAATGGTAACTGGGTTAAGAATACGGTTATACCCGACGATAAATCGCGGTACGGATCGTTCGATATTTTGCAGGAAGAGAACAATGTTACGCTTAAAGGTATTTTCGAGAAAGCTTCAACAATGAAGCGGAAGCCCAAGGGGTCGAGTTGGCAAAAGGTGGGCGATTTTTACCTATCGGGTATGGATGAGGAAACCATTGAAAGTAAAGGGTTTGAGCCCATTAAGCCAAAGTTGGCTCGTATTGAGGGTATGTCATCTATTGAGGACATAGTTAGCGAGATTCCCGCCTTACATAGCATTAGGGTGTCGCCTCTTTTTGGCGTGTACGCCGGGCAGGACAGAAAGAATACCACCGAAATAGTACTAAACCTTGGTCAGGGCGGATTGGGTATGCCCGATCGCGATTACTACCTATCGAACGATAGCCGTTCAAAGGAAATTAGAACAGCTTACGTCGATCATTTGGAGAAGACCTTTATGCTTATTGGAAACTCCGATGAGGAGGCAAAGCAAAAGGCTAAAAACATTTTCGACTTGGAAAAGCGACTGGCAAAGGCCTCGTTCACTCGTCTTGAGCGACGCGACCCCAATCGCACCTACAATAAGGTATCGTTGGGCGAATTGCAAAAGTTAAGCCCAAGCATTAGCTGGGACAGCTACTTTGCTGCCATTGGTGCTGATGTTCCTTCGGATGTAATTATTGATAACCCTGCGTTTTTTAATGAGATTTCGTTGATGATAGCAGAAATCCCTGTAGATAGCTGGAAGGATTACTTAACCTGGAATGTTGTGAGCAGATTCTCGCCCTACCTTAGCTCTGCATTTGTCGATCAGAGCTTCGAGTTTTACGGCAAGGTGCTTTCCGGTAGCGAGGTCAATAGGCCCCGTTGGGAGCGCGTGGCAGGTTCTGCAAATATGGTGCTTGGCGAGGTTGTTGGGCAAATATTTGTTGAGGAAAATTTCCCACCCGAGGCCAAGGAGCGAATGACCGAGCTGGTGGCTAACCTTAAGTTGGTTTACCGCGATCGTATGCAAAACCTAACCTGGATGACCGATCAAACCAAGGAGCGCGCCATTGCCAAACTCGATGCCATGAATGTTAAGATTGGATATCCCGACAAGTGGAAGGATTATAGCGAGCTAGATATTACAGCAGATTGTTACGCTGAGAACATTATGAGCGGTTTTGCTTTCGGATTCCGTCAGAATATGGATAAGGTTGGAAAACCTGTTGACAGAACGGAGTGGTTTATGACTCCACAAACCGTTAATGCATACTACAGCCCAACCATGAACGAAATTGTTTTCCCAGCAGCAATTCTTCAGCCTCCATTCTTCAACCTACAAGCCGATGATGCTGTGAACTATGGAGCCATAGGTATGGTTATTGGCCATGAAATTACCCATGGTTTCGACGATCAGGGTCGTAAGTACAATAAGGATGGTAACCTTGAGGAGTGGTGGGAATCTGAGGATTCGGAGAAGTTCAACCACCTTACTCAAACCATTATCGATCAGTACGACGCATTTGTGGCCATTGATGATATGACCCTGAACGGACGTCTTACCCTTGGCGAGAATATAGCCGATTACGGTGGGCTAACCATTGCGTACCACGCATTGCAAAGGTCTATGGAGGGAAAACCACGCCCTGAGCCAATTGATGGCTTTACTCCAGAGCAGCGTTTTTTCCTATCGTATGCCAATGTGTGGCGTCAGGTAATTCGCGACCAAGCGCTAATTAGTAGTGTTAAGCTTGGGCCCCACTCGCCTGGTAAATTCCGTGTGAATGGTGCTGTGTTCAACATCAACGAGTTTTACGATGCATTTGAGATAGATCCTGCCGATCCGCTTTACAGGGCTCCTGAGGTTCGTCCTACCATTTGGTAGAACGGAGTGCTAACTCATTTCGAAAGGTCCTAATGGCGAGAGCCAAAGGGCCTTTCGTTTTTAATTCGCATTTCAACCTCCTCGGCGTTTGCGGTGGCAGGCAGGCAGGTGTTGCCGATACAAAGGTTAAAGAAACCATCATCAATGGTATGGCTGGCTATGGGTAGTTCCGATTGCTGACTATATATATATGGTGTTACGTGCGGGTAGGTTAGCGTTCTTATGAGCCCCAATAGTTTTGGCTTAGCGTCGTTGCCCGAGAAGGCTATCTCTGCGCTACCAGCAATGTGCTTTAAAAATACGTGTGCCCACTTGTAAACGTAAACTCCCCCTCGGTGCAGCTGCTCCACAATGTTGTGTAGCATTTGGGTAGCAATCTCAGCATACCAGTCGTTTCGGAAGTACTGGCTAAGCGTAATAAGGTTTGAGGCCATAACTGCTCCCGACGATGGCATCACGCCGTCGGTAATCTCCATTTTGCGAACAATGATATTGTCGTGTTCAGAGGATGTTAAAAAGAACATATCCGTTTGCTTATCGAAGAACTTGTCGAAGGCAATATCGGTAAGCTGTTTAGCCTTGGTTAGCCATTCCTCATCGAATGTAGACTGGTACAGCGCAATGTATGATTGGGCAAGGTAGGCGTAATCGTCAAGGAAGGCTGGGATGGTCGTTTTGCCTTTGCAGTAAATTCTATGCAGAGTGCCATTGTTTGACCTTAGCTTGTTTTCGATAAAATTTGCCGTTCGAATGGCATGGGTTAGGAACCGTTGATCGCCAAACACCACAAAGGCATTGGCAAGCGCCTTAATGGTTAGCGCATTCCATGAAAGGATAACCTTGTCGTCGGTAATTGGCCTAATGCGCGTTAGCCTTGCGTTGAATAGCTTAGTGCGTGCAGCCTTTAGCCTCTCAACCACATCATCGATGGAAAGACCCAAAAGGCAAGCGGTTTCATTTATCGAAGCCGATATCCTTAAAACATTCTTGCCTAGGTGAACACCCGACCCTGTGGCACCATATACAATGGAGAATAGCTCGGCATCGGGCCCAAGAAGGTTGTCAATTTCCTCCTTGGAGTAGGTGTAAAACTTACCCTCTTCTCCCTCGCTATCGGCATCAATGGCGCTGTAAAATGCTCCATCGGCCGATTGTAGTTCACGCCGAATAAAATCTATAGTTTGGTATACGGTAGCCCGGTACTGCTCGTCTTTAAAGTGCTTGTAAGCGTTGGAGTAAAGGCTGATTAGCTGTGCATTATCGTAGAGCATCTTCTCAAAGTGTGGTACATACCACTGCTCATCTACAGAGTAACGAAAAAATCCGCCACCCAGGTGATCGTATATTCCACCGCTTTGCATCTTATCGAGGGTGAGCTTTACGTGCTTCTTCACATCCTCATCCTGAGCCACTTCAGCAAAGTCGAGGAGGAATTGCAGCGATCCGGGCATGGCAAACTTGGGCGCACCTTTGTTGGCACCATATCTACTGTCGAAACGCTTGCTCCAGTTGTCAACGTAGTTGGTAAGTATTTCTGGTTTAATGGGGTTAGAGTCTGCTTTTTCGGCTATAATTTCTGTGGATGAAATTCCCAGGGTAAGTTCTTCGGCCACCTCTATCACCTTTTTGGGTTCAGTCATCCATGCAAAGTGAAGGCTTTTGAGAATATCGAGCCAGCCCTCAGGCTTAAAGTAGGTTCCCCCAAATACTGGTTTGCCATTGGGTAGGGTAAAACAGTTGAGTGGCCACCCACCCGAACGGGTAATTATCTGAATGGCATTCATGTATATCTGATCAACATCGGGACGCTCCTCCCTGTCTACCTTAATGCATACGTAATGATCGTTCATAAACTCAGCAACCTCATGGTTCGAGAACGACTCCTTCTCCATTACATGGCACCAATGGCAGCTGCTATATCCAATGCTAATGAGGATTAGCTTATTCTCCATCTTTGCCTTGGCGAAGGCCTCATCGCCCCAAGGATACCAATTAACTGGATTGGTGGCGTGTTGCAGAAGGTATGGACTAGTTTGCGATGCCAGATGATTATATGAAGTGTTCATAAAAATTTTAGGGTATAATGTTTGATATGATGGATTAACAAATACCTTAGCCATTTGTTGTTAATTAATACCAAAATGGTCCGGAACAGTGTAACAAAATTTCTATTTTTGTTAATCAAAATAAACAAGTTAAACTATGCGTCGAATAATTTTTATAGCAATTGCAATAGCTGCATTAATTTCTGAGACAAATGCCCAGGGCTATCGGATAGAGGTGAAAGTTGATGGGCTTGCCGATACCAAGCTGCAGCTGGGCTACTACCACGGTGAAAAAACGCTGCTTGCCGATACGGCAACAACCAATTCGAAAGGGGTAGCTGTGTTTAAGGGCGACACGCTACTGCCCCGTGGAATGTACTTTGTGGTTCTGCCCGAAAACTTTTTCGAGTTGATTCTTGAGGATAATCAGCAATTCGGCATAACCACATCGATTGACAATGTGAATCAAAATTTAAAGTTTACCAACTCCCCAGAGAATACGGCATTCGATAGATACCGAAAGTTTTTAGCCGAGAAGCAAAACCGAATGGGCGAACTACAAAAGCAGGCCCAGGAGCAGAGAGAAGCAACCGGTGAGGTTGATAAGGGCTTGGTAGCTAAGATTGAAGCGCTGGATAGCGACGTGAAAACTATGTGGAACGAAACGGTTGCAGCCAACCAAGGCTCAATGCTAGCCGCCATAATTAATACGTTAAAACCTGTTGAGTTCCCCGATTTTGGCATACCGGATGATGCTCCCAATGCCGATTCCCTTAGATGGATTACCAGCATAAGGTATAATCAGAAGCATTATTTCGACAATGTCGATTTCTCGGAGTCAGGTCTTATCCGTACTCCTTTCTTTGTAGGACGTATCGATAACTATTTCGATAGGGTGCTAATCCCCGTAGCCGATACCATAGTACCCTACGCCGATAGGATTATTGAGAGGGCAAGAGCAAACGATGATATGTACCGTTTTATCGTTACGCATCTTTTTTCAAAGTTTTCTAATTCATCCATTATGGGTATGGATGCAGTGTTTGTTCATATTGCCGAGAAGTACTTCCTGTCGGGTCAAACGCCATGGATTACCGAGGAGACCAAAGGGAAAATTGCCGAAAGGGTAGGGGACTTAAAGCCCAACCTGATTGGCCAAATTGCCCCAAACTTCCGAATGGCAAGCCTCAGCGGAGGTGTGCAGGAGTTGCACAAGGTAAATGCTGAGGTTACAGTTGTCTACTTTTGGGAACCATCTTGCAGCCATTGCAAAAGGGTAACTCCACTGCTTCGCGATTTGTACAATAAGTTCAAGGATAAGGGTATGGCCGTTGTGGCTGTTTATACCCAGGGCGAGATGGATAAATGGAAGGAGTATGTAGATTCAAATGAGCTTAAATGGATAAACGTTTGGGATCCAACTCGCGGATCGCGCTACCATAAGCTTTACGATATTTATAGCACCCCAGTGCTATACGTGCTCGATAAGGATAAAAAAATTGTTGCCAAGCGAATTGGAATTGAATCACTGGAGCGGTTTATTGAGCAGGAGATTTTGTAATGCATTAAATATATAAGAAAAGGCTGCAGATCATCTGCAGCCTTTCTTTTGTAGTGTGAATAGGTTTAAACTAGAAGTGAAACATTAAATATAGATTTCCATATGAATAGGGAAATTGGGTTTGCATAGAAATATTCAGTGAGCCAGGATTTCGTGCAATATTCTCTTCTACATGTAATGTGCCAACCATTCTTTCTTGGGTTTCGTAGCCTTGGCCCTCGAATGTCATGCCATAAGCTAATCCAAACTCGGCACCAACACAAACTCTAGGCATAAAATAATACTCTCCGCCAATAAAGGCACCTAGACTTATGCTGTTTTGGATACCTGCTTTCTGTTCAAGGGGACGAACGGCTGTGTTACCATGCCAGTATGTAGTAGGGCTTGAGTTAATCTCTGTCATTTGGTTACCATATTCATATACCCTGCTATACTTTTCGAAGTGATAGCCTAAGTCAGCTCCATAAAAGCCCCTAAAATTTTTATGATTATGGTAAAGTTGGTAACCAACTTTCATTTCATAGCTATGCCAGTTATCAATACGCCGATCAACAAGTTGTTTGTTGCTATTAGGGTCTAAAAAAATTGCAGCATCATCCGGAACATATTCCTTAAGGATATCTATGTAAGTTGACAAGTTAATCGATGCCCTTATGGCCGAATTACCGGTAAGAAAATACCGAAAGTAAAGAGTATTATCGTTAAGGTTAAGGCGATTGTTTGTTGTTCCATTGAACATATTCCCAACATAGTTTAGGAAGGGACTTGCATCAAACCCTACTCCTATGTCACCCGCTTTGGGAAGAGTCATATTGTTCTTAGCACCAGTATCCTCCGTGGTATCAATCCCTTCTTGGGCTATTGAAGCTAAGCTAAATATGGCTATTGAAAGTGTGATTAGTATTTTTTTCATTACGTTAAATTTTTCTTGATTTATTAGCCATTATGTATTTTTTACAAGCAAAATTGTGTTTGATTGAAATGATTATTCCCAAAGTTCACCTGACCCAAAATTAACATACTGAGGTGTTGGACTTGATTCAGTAAAGGAACCCAAATTCGTGCTATACCTGTAATTCTTTCTTACAACAGGATCAGCCTCTAATTTTTTCGAATATTCAAAACGAGCATTTATAAAAGACGATCTAGGAACATCAATCTGAACAATACCGTCGCTACCTACTGTTGCAGTTGCTGTCCAGTCATTATTGTAAAAGGTCACAACTGTGCCCGATGGAACCACTTCAACTCCTGCTTCAGTAGCATCTAAATCGGCTTCAAGTTGGAACCTTCTGCTTACAAATTCTGTTTGATCAGACATTTTTGTGTTACTGTATGTAACCTCTAGTATCTTATGTTCCTCAGCCTTTACATTAACTGTTGTTAATGTATTGTAGTAATAACGGTACGCTATTGTTGTAGATCCAGAACCATAGGGTTGTACTTGATTGTAGATAAAGTCTTCAGGTTCAATGGTTACATTAACACCTGCTGCATTAGTTGGGACTTCAACCTCTACAATACCATTACTAACTAAAGCAGTAGTTGTCCAAAAGCCTTGAGCCATTGGATTGAATTGAGAATTAGCAATTGAAATTTTAACCTTGGTATCGTTAGGTGCGTATTCAATTCCAAAGTTTGTTTTATCGAGCTCGGCGTAAACATAAACCTCAATAGTTGCTGTTTCAGTCTGATCCAATGTTAGGCTCGATGTTTCAATTTCCTCACATGCACTAAAAATAAACGCGAATACAACTAGCATTCCGCTAATTTTTCTCAATAGATTTCTTGTTTTCATGATGTAAAAAATGTTAGGTTAATTATTAATAGATTTTGATGCTTAATCAAATTTAATATAAATAAACCTTTATGCAAAAAAATAATGAGCTATTGTTTTATCGTTTTTGTAATAGAAACACAAAAAAGCCCCGGGAACCACCCCGGGGCTAACCAACAAACCATAAACTAAACCTATAATTAAACCACCAAAACTACAGGGCTATAGGCACGCCCCTGTAGAAGTCAAGTATTTTCATTCGTAGGATATAGGTGTATTTTGCATGCAGCAGTTGTCCTTCGGCTTGTATTAGGTTATTTTGTGCAACCCCAACATCTAGTGCATTCACCATACCCAGTTCAAATCTATTTACTGTTTGCTTGTATAGCTCCTGATAGCTCTTTACCGCTTCGCTATAGGCTATGTATCCATCCCAAGCGGCTCTGGCATCGGCAATAGCGCTTTGTACATCTTTGTACACAGCCTTTTGTGCCTCTTCTAGGGCAAATTTTGCATCCAGAAGATGAATTTTAGACTGATTAACTTGTGTAAGGTTTGAAAGCCTTTGAAAAATTGGCACCGAAACCCTAAACTGAAGCACATGCTGCGAGTAATCCTTAATCTGCTGGCCGTAGGTGTAGTCTGGATACGCTATCCTATTTTCGTGTGGGCCATACCAGGCCGACTGGTCGTATCCCGAGCCAAAGGAGTAACCTAGGCTAATCCTTGGGCTTAGTAGGCCATAGGCCATATTTACTTGTTTCTCGGCGCTCTTCACGTTAAATCTTTCCCGCTTTATTTCTGGCCTCACTTCGGCAATCTGAATGTAGGTATGCTTATTATCGAGCTCTTTCGGATCATCTGAAATAATTATTGGGGTGATCTCAATGGAAAACTCATCGGGGTTTTCCAACTCTAAAAGTTGGGCTAGCTCTATGGTTGAATACCTCAGCCGGTTGTTGGCATTGGTAACTAGAGCCTGTTGATTTACATGCTGAGCCTTGAGGTTGAGGTATTCCCCTTGCGCAATTATGCCAAGTTCTAACTCTACCTCAGCCTTTGTAAGCTGTTGCTGGGCTAGCTTAAGTTGTTCGCTTGCCAACTTTGTATTTTCAGTATCGAGCAGAACCTGCAGGAAGCTGGCAACAACATTTAGGGTTACGTTGTTCTTTAGTACTTCGGTATTCTGCTTCTGCGACTCGAGTACATATTTTAGCCTAGCCCTATTGTTTAAGCCATACAAACCGTTAAAAAGGGTGATCTCCGAGCTTATGCCTAGGCTACCGCCCTGGTTCTCCATCCTTACAAATTCCAGCTCGTACTGGCTAAAGGTCGACCCATTTAAATACTGATGGTTTAAGAAACCCGAAAGGTTTGGGCCCAATTGAAATGTGCTCTGCGTGAACTGTTTCTGGGCAACCTTCTCCTGTAATTCGCTTCGTTTTATTTGAATGTTGTTCTGTAGGGCATGGCTAATGCAATCCTCCAGTTTCCATCCTTCTTGGGCTATCCCTTGCAGTATTATTGCCAGTAAGGCAGTGGTTAGTATGATGATTTTAGTTGTTTTCATGTTGTAATTACGTTTTATGTATGGCTTGCCTGATGAAAAAATGAGCAATACTATTCGGAATTTTTAATACTAATGCTTAGTGTTCTTTCTAGGTTTTTTAGATGAATTCAATAGTATTGCTCATGGGGTGTTTCGATTAGCTATTCAACTTTCGATAAAGTACCTGTATATGGGTTGCCCCTTTGCGCGGGGTGAAAATCTGTATTAGCTCCCATCCCTTGTCGTAGTTCGATAACGATTTACGAAGATTATTAATCTGCTCAAGGGTGGCGTGTTCATAATCATCGGCTGCTAATGCTGAACAATCCTCATTTGGCTGGTCGATACTCCAAGGGAATGACTCAACCCTGTAGCTGTATACCACTTTCTTTTCGCCAATGGTGAGAGACACTTCGGCAATCTGATCTTCCCCAAAGCCAGGTACTGGTATGCATATCTCTTTCATAGTGGCTACAGTTTAAAGTTACTGTACTAAAGGATTTTCTTTACGTTTTCGGTAACAATATGTCCATCGAACAGCTGAACAATGCGGTGAGCCTTTTCGGCATCGCTGGGCGAGTGAGTTACCATCACGATGGTGGTGCCCTCGTTGTTGAGCTCGCTCAGCAGGTTCATTACCTCCTCGCCGTTGGCCGAGTCGAGGTTACCCGTTGGCTCATCGGCAAGTATTAGCTTGGGGTTGGCAACTACTGCACGGGCAATAGCCACGCGCTGCTGCTGACCGCCAGATAGCTGCTGGGGGAAGTGCTTTTTGCGATGCGAAATCTTCATCCGTTCAAGTACCGCTTCAACCTTACGCTTTCGCTCCGACGATGGTACGTTCATGTAGAGTAATGGAAGCTCCACATTTTCGAAAACGGTCAGTTCGTCTATCAGGTTAAAACTTTGGAAAACAAACCCGATGTTGGCCTTACGCATGTTGGTGCGTTGCTTTTCCTTGAATTTCGACACCTCTACCCCGTTAAAGTAGAACTCACCTCCCGACGGATTGTCCAACAGGCCTAGGATGTTAAGTAGGGTCGATTTACCACAACCCGATGGTCCCATGATGGCAACAAATTCGCCCTCCTTAACTTCGAGGTCTACTTTGTTAAGTGCAGTAGTTTCCACTTCCTCGGTGCGGAATACTTTAACTAGCTCTTTGGTTTTAATTGTGAAGTTGTTGTTATTCATATCTACTTGGTGTTAGGTTTATTTGTGTTTTTCCGAGTACTATGTTAGTCTCTAAGTATTAGCCTGTCTACATTTCCAAAGTTGTCGTAGCTCGATACAATTACCCTTTCGCCTGCTTGCAACCCTTCGGTAACCTCGTAATGTCTTGGGTTCTGCCTGTTGATGCGGATGGGGCGCTTGGTGGCATACTTGCCCGATGGGTCAACCACGTAAATCCACTGTCCTCCGGTGCTCTGGTAAAAACCCCCTCTGGGAATAAGTGTTGCCATCATCGATTCGCCAAGTTCAAGGCGTATTCTTGATGTTTGACCAATACGGATGTTTGGCGGCACAATGCTATCGAAAACCATATCTACTGTGAATCGGCCATTACGAACCTCTGGATATACCTTAGCGATGTGGCCAGGGAACAGATTGCCCGAGAATTCGCACTCACCCGTTAGGTTGCGGTTGATTCGAGCAATGTAATGCTCATCGATATCGACCTTAAGCATGTAGGAGTCGAGCACATGGATTGCGCCAATACGCGTACCCATTCCAATAACTTGTCCTACCTCCAGATTTAGCGAGGCCAACTCGCCCGATACTGGTGCTCTGTATACTAGGGCCTCAAGCCTGTTGCGTACAACCGAAAGGTTTTGCTGTAGCCGTTTGGCATCCTCCTCCAGAGTTCTCATTTGTGTTAAGCGGTACAGTGAGTCCTGGCGTGCGCTGGCCCGGAAAAGTTCAATTCTCCTTAGGTTCAGCTCGTAGGCCTCTTTGGAGCGCTCGTACTCTTCGTTGGATATGTGCTTTTGATCAAAAAGTTTCTTGTTGTTCTCGTAGGTGCGTTTGCGCTCCATGAGCTCAAAGTTCAAATCGAGCAACCTGCTCTGGGTCTCAAGTGTGGTGCGCTCCATCTGCAGGCGGATGTTCGATAGCTCGTTGTTAGCTCTCGAAACGTTAGCCTCAAAATTTGAGATCTCAAGAATAAGGTTGGTGTTGCTAAATCGTGCTATTATATCGCCCTCGTTCACCCATGAGCCTTCATGCGTTATAATCTCATCAACTCGGCTTCCTCCTTCGGTTGCATCAAGATAAATGGTTTGTATTGGGGCTACTGTTCCTATTACTGTTATGTAGTCGCGATAAAGATCCTCAACTACCGTTTCGACTGTTAGCTTATCCAAATCAACGTTAAGCTTCGAGCTTTTGTCAGCGAATACTATGTAGTATCCAATAAGAAGAACAGCTGCTGCGCCGGCTACTATCCATATAACCTTTTTCAAAGGCCATCTTTTTTTCTTAATTACTCTATCCATTATTTAAAGATTTTCTTGTTTTGTATTTACTTATCACTAAGTGTGCCATAATATATAAAGTACAGAAATACAGATGTATAAAATTAAAGATGAACTATATTAAATGTTTTAAGTGTTCGAATATGCAACAAGGAATGTTCGATTCCGCACACTGTTACACCCTTTGAAAAGGAAAAAGGGTGTAAACTGATATTGTTTACACCCCTTAAGGGTCTTTCCATTGTATTTAAACTATAAAATAATCGATGCAATTGCTATGATAATGCCAATAATAAGTAGCACAAAGAAACCAAGTATTGGTTGGTTGATGTTTCTGCTCTGGTAGTATTCAACCTGTTCGGCGATGTACGATTTGCCCTCATGGTAATAGCTATATAGGTCGAAATAAAACTTGGTTTGGTAGACCCAGTATGGAGCAAAAACTATGGCGCTTAGGAGAACCAATCCAAGCATGGCAAATATTGTCCCAATTACCCACATAATGTTAGTGTACTTAATGGATCTGATGCGAGCTTGGGTAAGGCTAGTGTCTAGTATGAATTTCGACTCTAGCTGGCCACGGTAAATCTTCAGGTTATCGAGTTGGTCTTTAAGGTTGTCAATTTGTTGTGCAAATTCCTCGTTGTCGGGGTTTGCCCTAAGTTTAGATGTAATCTCAGAAATAGCTTTCTCTAGTTCCCCTATCTGCTCCGAAACGTTAACGGATTGGTCGGAATAATTGTGTTCTAATCTTTCGAGGGTAAATTTTTCACCTTTGGTGCTCCTTATGCCCTTTGGCAAATTCGTTATCAACCTGAGCCAATCATCCTCGAAAATTTCTAACGAATAAATTCTTGATTCAATGGTGGCCATTCGCTTAAGCCTTTTCTCTGCAAAATCTAGAGCCATATTGGCTTGTGAGTTCACGTTGTAGAATGCGCTAAAGTGCGAATTGGCCATGCTAAGCTCACTATTCAACTTGTTAAGCGATTGCTCACAGAACGAGGCTTTAATAGTGTTGGTGGTCCACCATAGGAATGCTCCAATTATAAGTGTGATTATTGAAGTGATTAGGCTACCTAACAGCATGAATGGAATTGACCCTACTAAACGAGGTAGCCTAATGCCTGTGTTGATGAGAAAATCTTTATTGTCAAACTCGCCATTGTTCTGCGATGTGTACGCTGGGGCAATGGCATTTATAACCAGCGAAACAACTACAGTGAGGGTTAGGACTAGTATAAGCACTAACGAAACGGGGTACGATAAGCCAAGCATTGGTAGCTGTATTGCCGTTCCGGCAAACATATGAAATACGGTGATGATGGATGCGCTAAGTATGCTTATAATAACCAAAATGCCAAGTTTAGACATAACAGTGCCGGTCCAGAACTCATTAAAAGTTCGTTTATCATCGCTGAAAAGGGTGTACAAAGTGAAGTAAAGCACGCTAAATAGTATTGCTAGCACCAACGGGATAATTAGCCAGGGTAGCTGTAGAATGCTGCTGAGGTAAAGGAAAACTAGCATAACGAATGATACCGCTAGCACCGATACAAAACCATTCTTAAAAGTACTAGCGCTAAACGCTTCGGGAATTAACGTAATTGCCAGCTTAAAGTACCTCCAACTCCACACCACAATGTAATGCCAGAGTAACTTCGCTATGAAAAATAATACGGGGTGCATAAACTCATTCCACATCCACATAACTGCCCACCAAATTGCCTTGCCAATGAAACCCAAAAACTCAAATATTGATATTACACCATATATTGCCCAGGCCACGGCGTTGAAAATAAAGATGAAGAATCCCATTATGGGTAGGAGTATGGCCGAGAATGACCCTCGGGTCAACCACTCATCATGCACTCGCTTATGATCGAGTATAAAGTTTGGCTTAACCCCAGTAACCACCGATCTGAAAAAACCGAGAAAGGCAAGGATTACAAATAGCGAAGCAAGTACGAAATAGGTCAGCTGCGTAATGTCTGAAAAGTTAAAAACAATTGAAATGTTTTGTAGACTTAAACTCATTGCTTAGGTTTTTTTAGGTTCTGTTTAAGGTGTAATTCGTTATAGAGAAATTCTTTTTTTCTAAAAAGGATAATTCTATACCAAATGTAAGCCAATATTTTCAAATTACAAACCCCAAGGTTAAATCTATCGAAGTCTATGGTACTATGGGGAAACTGTTAGGTGTCAATTTCAACCAGGGTTATGCCTGTACCCCCAAAATCGATGTGTTCATCAGCATAAGACTTAACATAGGGCATAGATTTCAGGAAATTTCTAATCTCTTGCCGGAGTATACCATTACCCTTTCCGTGAAGTATGCGAACTTTGCTTATTCCAATCATTGCCGCTTCGTCAATCAAGTCCTGAACGGTTTCCAAGGCTTCGTCGGTGCGGTAGCCTCGCACATCGATATCCGATTTAAAGTTTAGCCTTTTTTTGTGCAGGTCGAAACCAATGCCGGTTTGTGGGCTTTTTACCGTTCTTTCGGCTCGTCGATATTCGGTTAGGGTAACCCTCTCGAGTTTATTTACTTTGATGGTAGTGAGCATGCTCCCAAAAGCAACAATGGCATTTTTACCATCAATTTGCATTACCTCACCAACGGCATCCTGTCCGGCAATTCTCACCTTATCGCCCTGCGCAATGGGTTTTGGCTTAGTAACCTTTTCCTCTTGGCTGGGGATTTGTCCATCGCGTTTCTGCTTGCGATCCTGATTACGCTGCTGACGTTGGCGAATTTGCTCCATCTTCTTCTCAATGGCTGGTTCAACTCCGGTTGATACCTCATGGAGCGTCTCCTTATGCTTTTCGAGCCCCTGTCGTGCCACGCGTGTCCGCTCTTTCTCTGCCGACGATTCCTTAATTTCGCGGATGGTGTTCTCTATTATTTTATTGGATGAGGCCAAAATCGCTTCGGCCTCCTCTTTCGCCTTGCTGATAATGGCCTTTCGCTGTTGCTTAATGGTTTCCAGCTCCTCGGCAAGCTTGGTTTCGTACTCCTCGGTTTTTTTTGTCGATTTTCTGATCTGATCACGCTTGCGCTCCCAGTATCGCTTGTCGCGCGAAATCTCCTTGAGATGCTTTTCGAAGCTAATATGATCGGTTCCGGCTTTGCCCTCGGCTAGCTTCAATACATCCTCGGGGAGACCAATCTTGCGAGCAATTTCGAAAGCAAAGCTGCTGCCAGGCTTCCCAATCTCTAGCTTAAAAAGTGGTTCAATCCGCCCCATATCGAAAAGCATTGCCCCATTGATAATGCCCTTTGCGCTGGCAGCGTAATGCTTTAGGTTGCTGTAGTGTGTAGTAATTACGCCAAAGGTTCCTTGCTGATTAAACTGCTGAAGTATCGACTCGGCAATGGCTCCACCCACCAGGGGTTCTGTTCCCGCACCAAACTCATCGATAAGCACAAGGGTGGAGCTGTCGGCATTTTTCAGGAAGAACTTCATGTTGAACAGGTGGGAGCTGTAGGTGCTGAGGTCGTTCTCAATGGACTGCTCATCGCCAATATCGATAAAAAGCTTGTTGAAAATTCCCATCTCGGAATTTTCGAGTACCGGGGGAAGAAAGCCGCATTGTAGCATATACTGCGATACGCCCAGGGTTTTTAGGCAAACCGATTTTCCGCCGGCATTGGGCCCCGAAATAAGCAAGATATGGTTCTGGTCATCCAGCTCAATATCGAGCGGAACAATCTCTTTGCCCTCGCGCTTAAGGGCAAGCATAAGCAAGGGATGAACAGCCTTGCGTAGATATACCCTTGGCGAGGAGTGGAGGATTGGCTTTGCACCAGCTACCGAGGAGGCGAGTAGCCCCTTGGCTCTCAAAAAATCAATCTCGCCCAAAAAATCGTACGATTGGAGTAACTCGGTAAGGTAAGGGCGAAGCGTGTCGGCAAACTCAACCAGAATGCGCACTATTTCCCTACGCTCGTCGTACTCCAGTTCGCGTATCTCGTTGTTGAGTTCCACCACCTCAACGGGTTCAATGAATACGGTTTTGCCTGTAGCCGATTCGTCGTGAACAATACCTTTTAGCTTGCGCTTATTCGATGCCGAAACGGGAATCACTATACGCCCATCGCGCATGGATGTGGAAGCATCGGAATCGACCAGACCATCGGCCTGCGCCTGCTTTAGAATGGAACCTATACGCTTTGATACCGATGATTGTTTTGATGTGATCTCACTCCTAATCTTTGCCAATTCAGGCGATGCATTATCCTTAATCTTACCAAATCGATTGAGAATGGAGTCGATACGCTCAGAAATAAATGGAAAGTACTCCACCTCGCTAGCAAATTTGGCTAGGTTGGGGTACTTGGGCTTATCGCCCTTTTTTAAGAAGGTCAGGATTGATTTTATGGCATCGAGCGAGCGCCTTAGGCTGAATAGTTCTGTTTCGTCTAACCATGATCCCTCGTGCTTTATACGCTCAAGAAAAGGGGTAGTGTCGGCATATCCATCCACCGGAAACGAGTCTTCCATTTGGCAAATGGTTTTCATTTCGGCGGTGAGTTCCACAACCTGCGTAATGGCTTCGAAATCGGTTAGGAATGAGGCTGAGGCAGCCTTACGCTTACCAATATCGCAAAGGCAAAGATTTGAAACCTTGGCCCTAATGCGATCGAAACCTATCTTTTCTTCAAAGTTATTTGGGTAAATATTTTGCATTCGATAGCGAGCAATTAGTAGTTATTCATCACCAATGACAAGACCATTTGATGGAGGTATGGTGCTTGGCAAAGATAGAAAGACTTTTGCTAAAGTCTTTCCTGTTGAGATAACTATTGTGCTATCTACTAATGCTGTATGGCTACTCGCTTTTTTTTGGGTAGTTGGTAATGTCCCTAATATCTTCGTAAAGAGGTTTTAGGCGTTTGTACATTTTTTTGTAAACCTTGTTGTAAAGATTGTTGTAAACCTTGCTATTCTCAGGAATTGGGGTGTAAACCTCACCAACTCGGCACATATTATCAATAGCCGTTTCAAAATTGGGGTACAGATTCAGGCCCACCGCACAGTTTATGGCTGCACCAAGGGCTGAGGTTTCGTAAGTGTGAGGTTTCTCTACGGTCATATTGAATATATCAGCAGTCATCTGCAGGGCATTCACGCTTTGCGACCCACCGCCTGAAACTCGTAACTTCCGAATTTTTACTCCGTTACGTTTCTGTGTTCGTATGGCTCCCTCCTTTAGCGCATAGGTTAACCCCTCAATTATCGATCGGTAAAGATGAGCTTTGGTGTGCACATCACCAAAACCGATAACCGCACCCTTGGCTTCAACCCCAGGTATCTTTACCCCTGGCGACCAGTAGGGTTGCAGGGTTAGTCCCATGGAACCAGGCGGAATAGTACTTATCATATCATCGAACAGTTCTTCTGCCGATTTACCCAACTTTTTGGCCAACTCTACCTCCTTGTGCCCAAACTCTTTCTTAAACCAGTTGATCATCCAGTAGCCTCTGTATATCATAACCTCGGTGTTATAATGGTTAGGCATTGCGCTGGGGTAGGAGGGGAAGAACGGAACAACCTCAACATATTTTGGGTTTACCGTTTCTATTGTGGCCGTGGTGCCGTAGCTAAGGCAGGCAATTTCGGGGGAGATGCAGCCCGAACCCAGCACCTCGCAGGCCTTATCGGCTGCCGAAGCTATAATGGGAAGTCCTTTGGGAAGCCCCGTTCGCTCCGATGCTACTTCGGTTATATGCCCAATTAGCTCCGATGGTTTTACTAGGTCGGGTAATTTCTCTCGCTCAATGGGGAATAGCTTGGTGTTTAGCTCGCCGGGTTTGCACCATTCCTGCCTCTTGTAGTTAAAAGGCATATAGCCCACGTTGCTTCCAATGGATTCAATATACTTCCCCGAAAGTCTGTGGATAAAAAACCCCGAGAGGTAAACATACTTATGCGTATTGGCCCAGACCTCGGGTTGGTTTTGCTGTAACCAGTTGGCCTCGCCATCCTTAAAGGCATGGGCAAGGCTCTCGTACATATTTACTAGTTTAAGTGCTAGTTTCAGAAACCCACCAGGCCAGCCCTGTAGCTTTGCCTTGCGCTGGTCGAGCCAGAGAATAGCTGGTCGGAGAGGTTTTCCATCCTTGTCGAGGTTGATAATTGTTCCCCTTTGGGTTGTGATGGACATCCCCTGGATGCTCTCCACGGGAACATCGATGTTTTCCATCAGCCGTTTGGTGGTTGAGCAAAGTACATCCCACATATACTCTGGATCTTGCTCGGCAAAACCAGGCTCGGTTGAGAAGTATGGCTCAACCTCCGTTTTCTCGATCCGAAGGATATTTCCCTTTAAATCGATTAGTACAGCACGAATGGATTGGGTGCCCGCATCGATTACAACTATGTTTTTATCCATCACAAAGCAACTTTTGGCAATGAGGTTTTACAACGATTATCGTGGTGCAAATTAGTGAAAAGCTATGGAGTTAGCCCCAGCGTGTTTCCGGGATTCATTATGCCATTGGGGTCGAGGTGGTTCTTAATGGCTTGCATCAGCTTCATATTCTCAGCTCCCAGCTGCTTTTCCATCCAAGGCGCAAGCGCCCTGCCTACTCCGTGATGATGCGAAAGGGAACCGCCACTCTCGTTAATAGTATCGATTAGGCCCTTGTGATACTCAAGGTACTCCTTTACATCATCCTCTCTTTTCATTGGACTTAGGAATGTGAAGTACAAATTGGCCCCGTTCTCGTATACGTGCGAGATATGAACCATAACCACGGTTTTTGGGCGGCTTTTCAGGTAGCTCCTTACGGCGCTCCAAACAGGGATTAGCTTATCCCACATAACTGCGGTTTCAAGCGTATCTGTCATTATTCCCAAGTCCATCAGAGGGTCGCGCATGTATGCGCTTGAATACCTTTGTTCAAGCCATTTTTTGGTGGGGCTGGCACCAATAAAGAAGCCACCCCGCTTTCTGGTAATTTTTTTAAGTGAACCTATTACCTGCTTTGTGTATCCTTTTGCTCCCTCAACGGCAACAAACATTAGGCAGCGTTCGCCCGATTTGTAGCCAAGCATATTCAGCGCCCTGTCGGCCAATGTACCATCGAAGCCTTTGGTTTTAAATGCCACCTCAGTTTCTTCGGGATCAGAGATTCGATACAAGTGTGGTAGTCCAATGCCGCTTTGCATCACAATCCGCATAGCCTCCACAGCAGTTTCAAAATTTTTGAAAACGAAAGAGGCATGCTTGGTGTTTTGGGGTAGATGTTTGCGAATTTTCATTGTAACCTCTACAATTACCCCAAGTGTACCCTCCGAACCAGCAAATAGTTGGTGCAGATCCCAGCCCTGTGCACTGGCAGGGTAGCATTTGGTGTCGATAACGCCAGCGGGAGTAACAGCCTTAACGGCCAGTACCATATGCTCAATTTTGCCGTAGCCTGTTGATGCTTGCCCAGCGCCCTTGGCTGCAAGCCAGCCCCCTACGGTTGAATACTCGAACGACTGTGGAAAATGACCGCAGGTGAAGCCCCGCTCATTTAAAAAATCCTCGTATGCCGGCCCATACATTCCCGATTGAACTGTAGCGGTTGAGTTTATTTCGTTTACCTCAATCACACTATTGAAATGCTTGGTCATATCGAGGCTTATGCCACCCTTGGGCGTTTCAACTCCTCGCGTAACCGATGAGCTGCCTCCAAAAGGAGTTATGGCGATATTGTGCTCATTGCAAATCTTTACTATCGATACAACATCGTCAGTGTTTCTGGGGTAAACTACAGCATCGGGGGGGGTGGGGATATTACCATTCCTTAGGTGAAGCAGATCGGTATAGCACTTGCCATAGGCATGCGAGGCACGGGCGTAATCATCGGTAGCAATATTTTCGGTGCCCACAATTGCGGTAAGCTGCTCAATAATCTTTGCGTCTAACGTACACTCCTTGGTAACCTTAACTTCATTGTTCCCAGTTTTATAGGTGTTGTTGATGTCTTGATCGGTTAAGCTAAATTTTTCCTTAATAAGGTTTAGAGTGGGCTTGTCTACCTTATGTTCCCTTTTATCACCCCATTTAAGTATATCTCTGTATGTTGTGCTCATAATCTTAATTTATATGTTTTTGGTTGATTTACTTGGTATTGTCTTACTGTGGTAGTTCGAAAATAAGCTTGGCATTCTCAACTTCGTGCTCAGTTTGTTGGGAGTCCCACCCAAGTTTAGTAGCTGCTAAACTTACAACTTTATTGAGAGTCTCCTCACCAGGATGGCCCAATGTTCCAATTCCGGTTCGACGAAAAAGTATATCGGTGAGCGATTTGGCCATCTCGTTGTTAATAGCATACTCAACTTCGGCCAGCAGTTCACCATCGTTGCTAACCACTTCGGCTAATTGGGGGTTTTTACTGGCAAGGTCTAGTATTTTATAGGCTTCTTGTCCATAGTTCATTCCAACATACGCTACCGTTTCGCTGCTAAAGTTTGGGTGTTGAGCTGAAAGTTGAGCCAAAAACAGATCCATATCTTTTACCTCACAACCAGCAAGAAACTCATTTTTGGTGGTTGATTTACCCAGCTTTCGCCCTAACTTCTTACCTATAACTTTCATAGCATTGCAGGCTAGCTTGCGGCTTGTGGTGTACTTTCCACCCTCTATGGTTATTAACCCGTTTAGCCCTTGCTTGGCATTGTCGTAAATCTCATACTTTCTCGATGACTCATAGGAACCCTCAGTCTGATCGTCAACCAGCGGCCTAAGCCCCCCGTATGCAAATACAACATCATCATAATTAATTTTTTGACAACCATAATTCTCATTCAGGTCATCAATTAGCCCTTGCACACTTTCTTTCGTAACTCGGTAGTCGTCGGGATTACCATTATACTCTTTATCGGTAGTGCCAATAAGGGAGTGGTTGCGCCATGGGATTAGCATGATGTGCCTTCGGTCCTTAGTCATAACCGTTACAGCATGCTTGTTGCACAGCTTTTTTGTGATGATATGTATGCCCTCCGATCGGCGGATATGATGATTGTTTTCGTTATCGGCTATACCCTTATTAAGCACAATGTCGGCCCAAGGGCCTGCGCAGTTAATGGTTAACCTCCCTTGCACGCTGTGTTCTTGGCCTGTTAGTTTATCAATAACATTTACCCCATTGATAACTCCATCTTTCTTAATGAAGGATTTAACCATTGCATAGTTGGCTACGTTGGCTCCTTTTGCTATGGCCGATTTTATAACAGCTAGTGTGAGCCTTTCGGGGTTAATGTTTTGGCAGTCGTAGTAAATGCTCGATCCAGTAAGGCCTCTGATCCTTAGGCATTGCTCCAACTCAAGGGTTTTCTTCTTGCTAATGGTTTTATGTAGCGGCAGTTTTTTCGACTTATCCCAAGTCCAGCCCTTATCGTACGAAAGGATATCGTATAAAACCATCCCCATAAATAGGATAAGCTTGTTGCTTTTGATATTGTTGTAGGTGGGCACCATGAATGGGATTGGGTATACAAAGTTAGGGGCAATGTTTTCCCAAACCTTTCGCTCTGTGAGCGATTCGCGCACCAACCCAAATTCCATGTTCTTAAGGTAGCGTAAGCCTCCGTGTATCAACTTCGATGTGGCCGCAGACGTGGCCTGGCCAAAATCCCCCTTTTCAAAAAGGGCAACAGATAACCCTCTTGATGCTGCTTCGTAGGCAACCGAGGCTCCAGTAATACCCCCACCAATTACAATAAGATCGTAGTGAGGTTTCGGTGTGATGTCGAAAAATCGTTCCATAGCAATCTTTTTCAGATTAATGTTTGCATCACAAATATCCGGTAACGATTGCGTAAAGCTGTTTAACAAATGTTAAAAAAATGTATTTCAAAATACTAAGCCAATTTGAGCAAGAGGTGAAATGGGCTCCCTAAAGGTAGTAAAAATTATCGGCCAAACTGTTGCCTGCTTTGGGCTTATCTGCTCATTCAGTCAAGGTGTTGTTGAAAAAATGTTTACACTTTACTCGTGCGTTGTAAAAAATGTTATTATCTTTGCAGCTTGAAACAAACTACAGAAATACCCACTAATTTACTGATTAGCTATGAATTATTTAACAGCAGAACAGAAGCAGGAATTTTTTAAGCAGTACGGAAAGTCTAATACCGATACTGGCTCCCCCGAGGGTCAGATCGCGATATTTTCCCACCGTATCAGTCATTTAACAGAGCATTTGAAAAAAAATCGTAAGGATTATGCAACTCAGCGCTCTTTGTTAAAACTGGTGGGTAAGCGTAGAAGACTTTTGGATTATCTTAAGGATCGCGACATTGAAAGATATCGTGCAATCATTAAAGCGTTAAATCTTAGAAAGTAAAACAACAAGAAGGCAATTGTTTCAATTGCCTTTTTTTGAAATTACTGTAATCTTTTGTGGAGGAAATCAGAGGGATTGCAACTTTTCTTCTGATTTTCTGTTTATGCCAAGGCTTTTTTTATTATTTATCAATATTTGATACTGTATGTTTAATGTTGTAAAGAAAACGATCGATTTTGGTGATGGAAGGTCCATCACAATTGAAACTGGAAAATTGGCGCGTCAAGCCGATGGGTCCGTAGTGATCCGTATGGGGCGCACCATGATGCTTGCCACCGTGGTAAGCGCTAAGGATGCTAGGGAGGATGTTGATTTTATGCCTCTTAGTGTCGATTACAAAGAGAAATTTGCTGCCGGTGGCCGTTTCCCTGGAGGATTCCTTAAAAGGGAGGCTCGTCCATCAGACTACGAAGTGCTTATAGCACGCCTTGTTGATAGGGCGCTTCGTCCACTATTCCCCGAAGACTACCACGCGGAGACATTCGTTACCATAAACCTTATCTCTGCCGAAAAGGATACCCCCCCCGATGCATTAGCTGGTCTTGCTGCCTCTGCAGCTTTATCCATCTCTGACATTCCATTCAACGGGCCAATCTCTGAAGTAAGAGTGGTTCGTGTTGATGGTAAGTTCATAGTAAACCCAACCTTTAGCCAAATTGAAATGGCTGATATTGACATGATGGTGGGCGCTACATATGATAATATTCTAATGGTTGAGGGTGAGATGAACGAGGTGTCGGAAGCAGAAATGCTCGAGGCCATTAAGTTTGCTCACGATGAAATCAAAAAGCATTGCGTTGCCCAAATGGAACTTGCCAAGGAACTAGGTGTTGTTAAGCGCGAGTACTGCCATGAGAACAACGACGAAGAGCTTCGTACCCAGGTTAAAGAATTTTGTTATGACAAGGTATACAAGATCGCCAAATCGATGCTAGCAAAGCACGAGCGTAGCGAAGCCTTTTCTGCAATAAAGGAGGAGTTTATGCAAACACTTCCAGAGGAGGATCGCGATGCTAAAGCGTCGTTGGTTAAGCGATACTATCATGATGTAGAGAAGAACGCCATGCGAAATATGATTCTCGATGAGAGCATTAGGCTTGATGGACGTAAAACCGATCAGATTAGGCCAATTGAGTGTGAGATTGATTACTTGCCATCGGCACACGGTTCAGCTCTTTTCACAAGGGGCGAAACACAGTCGCTTACCACAGTAACATTGGGTACTAAGCTCGACGAGAAAATTATCGATGAGGTGCTTCAGCGTGGCACCGAGAAGTTTGTACTGCACTATAATTTTCCTCCATTCTCAACTGGCGATGCCCGCCCATATCGCGGTGTTAGCCGTAGGGAGGTAGGCCATGGTAATCTTGCGCACCGTGCACTAAAAAGAATGGTGCCAGCAGGAGAAAGCAACCCCTACACCGTAAGGGTGGTTAGCGATATTTTGGAGTCTAACGGGTCATCATCGATGGCAACTGTTTGTGCCGGATCGCTTGCGCTAATGGATGCTGGTATTGGCCTAAAGAAACCCGTTTCGGGTATTGCTATGGGACTTATTTCTGAACCCAAGGGTGCTCGTTTTGCCATACTTTCCGATATTCTTGGAGACGAGGATCATTTGGGCGATATGGACTTTAAGGTGACTGGTACACAGGATGGTATAACTGCAACCCAAATGGATATCAAGGTTGATGGGCTACCCTACGAGGTTCTATCTCAAGCCTTGAGCCAAGCACGGGAGGGCAGATTGCATATCCTAGGTAAGATGAATGCAGTAATCTCTGAGCCCAACACCGACCTTAAGCCGCATACCCCCCGCATTGAGCAGTTTAGCATTGCTCGCGATTTGATTGGTGCCGTAATTGGCCCAGGCGGTAAAATTATCCAAGAAATTCAGCGCACAACGGGTGCAACCATTAATATCGAAGAGGTTAACAACCACGGTGTGGTTACTGTTTTTGCCGATAATATGGATGCTCGTAATGCTGCTGTTAAATGGATTAAGGGCATTGCCGTATCTCCCGAAGAAGGCGAAATTTATACCGGTAAGGTTAAGTCAATCCTGCCATTTGGTGCCTTTATCGAAATTGTACCTGGTAAGGATGGCCTGTTGCACATATCTGAAATTGACTGGAAACGAGTTGAAAAGGTAGAGGATGTGCTTAAAGAGGGTGATATGGTTGAGGTAAAACTTATTGAGATTGATAAGAAAACCGGAAAGCTAAAGCTCTCGCGTAAGGTGTTATTACCCAAGCCAGAGCAGAAGTAATATCTTTATAATTTGATACAATTAAGGGCAGCCTATTCGTAGGAATGCCCTTTTTTTATGTTGAAATTAATTTGGGCTTACATTAATACACTCAAATCATATTTTTAGATTAATGCTTAAAGCCCTATAATCTAAACTTCTAATTTTCAATTTTAAAAAAATCACTACTTTTACATTGTAGATTTTATAAACATTTGTGTATTTTTGTAAGAACGGAAAAATAACTTTCAGAAATATTTCTGACTATGAAAAAAATAATTTTTGTTTTGCTTGCAAGCTTGGCACTGTTTAGTAGCTCCTGCGACAGGAGTCCGGTTAAATACCCCGAAACGCCTAGGGGAGAGGTGGTTGACACATACTTTGGTGTGGAGGTTTCCGACCCTTATCGCTGGCTTGAGGATGATAAATCGGATCAAGTGGCCGAATGGGTAACCGCCCAGAACGAAGTTACGTTCGATTATTTAGATAAAATCCCTTTTAGGGAATCCATCAAGGAGCGCCTTAGCAGCTTATGGGATTACTCAGCAAAATCATCCCCATTCATTAGAGGAGGGAAGATATTCTCTTATCAGCGCGATGGCCTTCAAGATCAGTGGGTTCTTTTTGTGCAAGATTCATTTGACGACGAGCCTAGGGTTCTTATCGACCCAAATAAATTCTCAGCGGATGGCACAATATCCCTCGGAACAATTGGCGTTTCGCGTAATGGAAAGTACATTGCATATGCTACATCCGATGGTGGTTCCGATTGGAATACAATTAGGGTTAGGGAAATTGCTACTGGAGCCGATTTGACCGATGAGTTGCATTGGGTTAAGTTCTCAGGCATTCAGTGGTATAAAGATGGATTTTTTTACAGTCGTTACGATGAGCCCCAAAAGGGAGCCGAGCTTAGCAGCGCTAACGAGTTTCATAAGGTATACTACCATAAAGTTGGAACCCCACAGTCCAGCGACAAGCTAATTTTCCAGAATTTGGAGTACCCCCAACGAAATTACTTTGCACAGGTAACCTCCGACGAAAGGTTCTTGATAGTTTCTGAAACCGAATCTACGCACGGTAATTCATTATACATCAGAAACCTATCGACCGATCATGATTTCTTAAAGTTAACCACCAGTTTCGAGTACAATTACCAAGTTCTTGATCACGTGGACAACTACCTATATGTACTTACAAATTACAAATCGCCAAAGTACAAGTTGGTAAAAATCAACATAAACACCTTAGATATTGGCAACTGGCGAGATGTGCTTCCTGAAAGGAAAGATGTTTTAGAGAGCTGTGTTTTAGCCGGAGGTAAAATAATTGCTACTTATATTGAGGATGTAAAGAGTAAGGTTGAGGTTTACAATCTGGACGGCGATAAGCTCCACCAAATTAAGTTGCCAACGCTTGGAACCGTTTCCGGTATAAGTTCACAGCTAAGTAGTAATAAGGCATTCTATACCTTCTCTTCTTTCACTGTGCCCTCGGTAATATACTCTTTTGATACAGATAATTACGAGTCGGAGGTGTTTTTTAAGCCTGAGATTGATTTTGATTTTGACGATTACGAAACCAAGCAAATATTCTACAAGAGTAAGGATGGCACCGACGTGCCAATGTTTATTGTTCACAAGAAGTGTATAGAGCTTAACGGACAAAATCCAACGCTACTATATGGATATGGCGGGTTCAACGCAACCCTTAAGCCTACATTTAGCACCTCTCGATTGGTGTGGCTTGAGAATGGCGGTGTATATGCTTTGGCCAACATAAGAGGAGGAGGAGAGTATGGCGAGAACTGGTATCGCTCCGGAACAAAGCTCAATAAGCAAAATGTATTCGATGACTTTATTGCGGCAGCAGAGTATCTTGTTAACCAGGGATACACATCAAACAAAAAGCTGGCCATACAGGGTGGTTCCAATGGCGGTTTACTTGTGGGAGCAGTTGTTAACCAACGCCCCGACCTATTCAAGGTGGCAATTCCTCAAGTGGGAGTGATGGATATGTTGCGTTTTCATAAATTCACCATTGGCTGGGCTTGGGTCAACGACTATGGCTCCAGCGAAGATTCAATTCAGTTTCTCAATTTGTACAACTACTCTCCAATTCACAATGTGCGCCCTGGGGTAAATTATCCCGCAATACTTGTTACTACAGCCGATCATGACGATAGGGTGGTGCCCGCTCATTCGTTTAAATATATTGCAACCCTGCAGAGTAAGCAGAGAAAAGGAGCGAATCCTAAGCTAATTCGAATTCAAACACGAGCTGGCCATGGAGCAGGTATGCCTACCTCTTTAGTGATTCAAGAAACTGCCGACATCTATTCCTTCATATTCTACAATATGGGGGAGAACATACAATATTGATCCAATTAGTAAACAAAGGAAAAAGGAGTTGGATACACCCCCAACTCCTTTTTTTACCGGTCAGTCCTTATGCAATATTTAGTAATTGAGGGGAATATTGGTGCAGGTAAAACTACACTAACCAAGATGCTGGCAGATGATTTAAATGCCAGGATAGTACTTGAACAATTTGCCGACAATCCCTTTTTGCCCAAGTTTTACAACGATCCGCAACGCTTTAGCTTCCCGTTGGAACTATCGTTTCTAGCCGAGCGCTACAAGCAGCTAAACGCCGAACTTAGAGCAAGTTCGTTGTTTCAACCCTTGCTCATTGCCGACTACTTTTTTATGAAGTCGCTCATTTTCGCGCAGAACACATTAGCTAAGGATGAGTTCAACTTGTATCGACAAATTTTCGAGATAATTTACAGCTCCATACCCAAGCCCGATCTTTACGTATATCTTCATGTGCCTGTAGATAGGCTAATTAGCAATATCAAAAAGAGAGGGCGTGATTATGAGCAATCCATTACCCCCGAGTACCTCGAAACCATTCAACAAGGCTACTTCGAATTCTTTAAGCAGCATCCCGATTATAGCTTCCTGATTATAGATACATCCGAACTCGATTTTGTTGACAACCAGGACGATTACTTGTTGATTAGATCAGCAATTTTTGATAAAAGCCATAAAAAGGGTGTTCAAAGGCTTTCTTTTTAAGATTTAACGCAATTTTTAATACTAAAGGTTTTCTTTTTAACAAAGAAGTATTAAATTTGTGACTTGTTGACCAATAATGAAGAAACCAAATTAAACACTAATAAATTATGAAAAGAATCAAATTCAATGTAATGGCACTATTTGCCATGGCAGCTATTGTTCTAAGTAGTTGTGGCGGTGTTAATAAGATGAAAGAGTTTGCTGAAGGTACTGACCTAAAAGTTACTCCAAACCCTCTAGAGGTGCATGGAAATGTGGTTAAAGGTACTGTTGAAGCAACCTTCCCCGCCAAATATTTCAACAAAAAGGCAATCCTTAAGGCTACTCCAGTTCTTGTATACGAAGGCGGTGAGCTTCCTCTTGAGCCCAAGATGCTTCAAGGTGAGGACGTGCAAGATAACCACCAAGTTATTTCATACGATGCTGGTGGATCGGTAAGGCATGAAATTGAGTTTGAGTACAGCGACGAGATGATGAAGTCGGAGCTTGAACTTCGTTTTGTAATTATTTATAAAGGTGATGAGATTCCTTTTGAGGAGCCATACAAATTAGGAGTTGGTGTTATTGCTACTTCAAAATTTGTAGAGATCGATCCTAAGCCTATTATGCTTAAGGACAAATTCCAAAGGGTTATTCCTAAGAAAGAGGAAGCTCAGATCAACTTTGTGGTTAACCGTTCAGAGGTTCGTCGTTCAGAATTAACCAAGGACGAGATTAAAATGCTAGAGGATTTCATTAAGGAAGCCTCAGCTCAAGAGAATCTCGAACTTAAGGGTGTTAACGTTTCGGCTTACGCTTCTCCTGAAGGCCCACTTCAACTAAACGAAAAGCTGTCTACCGAGCGAGGAAAAGGTGCTGAAAAATGGCTATCAGGCGTTTTCAAGAAAGCAAAAGTAGAAGGTGATGCTAAGGATTTCGTGTCAACTCAAACTACTGCTGAAGACTGGGAAGGTTTCCAAAAGTTAGTTCAAGCTTCTGATATCCAAGACAAGGAACTTATTCTTCGTGTCCTTTCTATGCACTCCGACCCTGAGGTTCGTGAGAAAGAAATCAGAAATATGAGCAAAGTTTTCCTTGTGCTACAAGAGAAAATTTTACCTGAGCTTCGTCGTTCGAAAATGATTGCCAATGTAGATGTTATTGGTTACTCTGACGAAGAACTTATGGAAATGGTTCAGAACAACAATATGGACGAACTTAATGTTGAAGAGATGCTTTACGCTGCTACTCTTTGCCAAAACGATGAGATGAAGCTTGGCGTGTACAAAAAAGCTGCTGAAGCTCATAACGATGTTCGTGCTTTCAACAACATTGGTTACATCAACCTTAAAAATGGTAACATTGCTGAGGCGAAAAGTGCTCTAGAGTCGGCCATAGGAATCGAAGCGAATAACCCTGTAGTTAAAAACAATATGGGTTGCGTTGCTCTACTAGAAGGTGATATCGATAAGGCTCAGAACCTTTTTGTTGGCGCTACAAACGCTGGCTCAGAGGTGAAATACAACCTAGGTATTATTTCTATTATCAAGAATCAGTACCCTGCAGCAGTTGAATACTTTGCTGGTAGCGATACCTTCAACCAGGGTCTTGCTATGCTACTTAGCAACAGGAATGATGCTGCTAAGAATACCTTCCAAAAGGTTGACGAGGCTAAAGCTTTCTATGGCCAAGCAATCGTAGGTGCACGCATTGGCGACGAGAATATGGTTCTTAACAATCTTCGCACAGCCATTGGAAAAGATGCCTCTCTAAAAGCGCGCGCTACTAAAGATCTAGAATTCCGTAACTACTTCCAGAATGATGCCTTTACAGCAATCGTTCAGTAGTTAAGCTACATATAAGAAAAGGGGTGCTGCTAAGCACCCCTTTTTTATGCATTAAACTTTACGAAGAAGTCCCAAATTACAATCCCCGCAGTTACCGAAACGTTGAACGAATGCTTTGTGCCAAACTGAGGAACCTCAATGCTTCCGTTGCAGCTATTTATAACATCCTGTGATACCCCCTTGAGTTCGTTGCCAAACACAAAGGCATACTTGCTGTTTGGCGTTGGCACAAATGACCTCAAATCGATGCTGTTTGTTGTTTGCTCCAGAGCATACACATTGTAACCATCATTCTTTAGCCGCTTAATAGATTCAACAGCACTCTCCACGTATAACCAATCCACTGATTTCTCGGCGCCTAGTGCAGTTTTATGTATTTCGGGGTGGGGCGGAGTTGCCGATATTCCGCATAATACTATTCTCTCAACATTTAGCGCATCACAAGTTCTGAAAATTGAACCAATGTTGTTGAGACTCCTAACATTGTCGAGTACCACAACAATTGGGAATTTCGATGAATTTTTAAACTCGCTTACAGATTTTCGGTTAAGCTCCTCGATATTTAACTTGCGGTCATTAGTCATTTTTAAGCGGTATAAATATGTTTATGGTTAAGTAGATTAACTTATTTTTTGTACTTTAGTTGCCACGCAAATCAAATCCTTTTTCTGATGAATATCCATGAGTATCAAGCTAAAGAGTTGTTGAAACGAGCTGGGGTTTCTGTACCCGCAGGCAAAGCAGTGCACTCCGTTGAAGAGGCTGTAAATGTAGCAAAAGATATTTTCAATTCCACAGGTACAAATGCAATTGCTGTAAAGGCTCAAATTCACGCTGGCGGAAGGGGCAAAGGGGGTGGAGTGAAAATTGCAAAAAACCTAGATGAAGTTAAGCGCTATGCCAACGATATTTTGGGTATGACTTTGGTTACCCATCAAACTGGCCCCGATGGAAAATTGGTGAGAAAGCTGCTGGTTGAGCAGGGTATATACTACCCAGGCCCTTCGCCTGTTAAGGAGTTTTATATGAGCATCCTGCTCAATAGGGCAACAGGCCGAAATATGGTGTTGTACTCCACCGAAGGAGGTATGGACATTGAATCGGTAGCTGAGAAAACCCCTCATCTAATTTTTAAAGAGGAAATTCACCCAATGGGCATCCAGCCATTTCAGGCGCGCCGTATAGCCTTTAACCTGGGCCTTTCAGGAAAAGCGTTCTCCGAGATGGTGAAGTTTGTAACCAGCTTGTATAACGCTTACATTACTTACGACTCAACCTTATTCGAAATTAATCCAGTGTTCAAAACATCCGACGACCTAATTTTTGCAGCCGATGCAAAGGTTAACATCGATGATAATGCTATGTACAAGCACCCTGATTTAAATGATATGAGGGATTTAGATGAGGAAGATCCCACAGAGGTTGAAGCATCTGAGTCGAATTTGAACTTCATTAAGCTCGATGGCAATGTGGGGTGTATGGTGAATGGTGCTGGATTGGCAATGGCTACCATGGACATTATCAAGCTATCGGGAGGCGAGCCTGCCAACTTCCTCGATGTTGGAGGGACTGCAAATGCCACAACCGTAGCTGCTGGCTTTAGGATTATCCTTAAAGATCCTGCCGTGAAGGCAATTCTTATCAATATTTTTGGTGGAATTGTTCGTTGCGACCGGGTTGCGCAAGGTGTTGTTGATGCCTACAAGGAGATTGGTGATATATCAGTACCTGTTATTGTGAGGTTACAAGGCACCAATGCTAAGGAGGGTAAAGAACTTATTGACAGTAGTGGGCTTAAGGTATACTCGGCCATTAGCTTACAAGAGGCTGCCGATTTAGTGAAGGAACTGGTTGGGTAAACTATACGTGAAAACAGAAGTAAAGGCCGTCAAGCAATTGGCGGCCTTTACTTTTTTTACTTATCTGCGGGGCACGTTTTAATGCCAAATATTGCGTAGAGCCCACAAAACCTAATAAAACCTGTTGCAATGGGGATAATAGCTAGGAGACCCCACCAGCTTTGGTAAACTATTCCTAAAATTGCAATAGCTATTCCGATAACGATCCTTATAACCATATCGGTTGTTCCAACATTTCTCTTCATAACTTTATCTGTTTAAAGTTTTTATATAAACAGATGAATGTGGAAAAGGTTTGAAGTGTTCTATTTCCAGTTAATGTCCTTGCGACTAACGGGCATAGTCATGCACCTTGCTCCACCTCCTCCACGGGGCAGTTCACTTCCATCGAGGGTTATAAGGTATCTGTTGTAGTTGGCCAAATCTACCTTGCCGCTAATTACCTCCTTGGCACGAATTATTTCGTAGCCATGGTTGTTCATCTCTTCGGCGGTGTAATTGTTACGGCCATAGCCAATTACCTTACCTGGGCCAACCGCAAAAAAGTTAGCTCCGCTATGCCACTGCTCGCGTTCCTGAGTCCACTGGTCTTTGGTGCCACCGCATTGAATGGGTTCCAAGTCCATCCCTAGCTTTTTTAAGGCCACAAGAATATTCTCTACATTTTTTATCTCCTTCACCTTGCAGTTCTGAACGGTAATCATAACCGTTTGGTACTTGTTGGGTCGTGTGATGAGTGGCTCAAATATCATGCATGAATTCACATCAAGTAGTGTGAATACCATATCGAGATGGATAAATGATTCGGGTTTGTAGGGCAACTCCTGCACAACGATATGCCGCTCCCTGTTATCATTTTTTGAGCATAATCTACTTATAATAAAATCAATACCCTGAGAGGTAGTTCTGCTGCTATTGCCAATTAGCAAAATGTCATCCCTTGCTATAAGAACGTCGCCACCCTCTATGGAGATATTTCCGTTGGTATTGTATGAGGTTGGGTTTATGGTGCTCGTTTCAAACGTGTCGGAATGGTTGAATATGGCCTCCATAATGATAGACTCTCTATCGCGAACAGGGCTAGCCATCTTACCAATGAGCACTTCATCGTACATCGAGATGGACGCATCACGGGTAAAGTAGAAGTTGTAAAGGGGCTGTAGCGCATACCTTTCGTTGCTCAAAAAGCTAGTTAGGGTATTTCTTTTCAAGGGAAGTCCCTGAATCAGCAATGTAACTAGCTGTTTCGAGGGTATAGATGCAAGTTCTTCGCGTAGGCTCATTACCCCTTCATGCTTGCAGATGGTGCCAATAAGCTCCTCGCGGGCCTGAGGTTTGCGAATTACCTCGTAAAGTAGATCGCTAACCTGGTATGTTTTGGTAACCTTAGACAGCACACCGCTAAGCTGAGCGTACTCTTTACGTGCTACCTCTAGGTTTAGGATATCGCTATACAAAGCCCTATGGGCATCGTTTGGTGTCATATTCTCCACTTCAGCCCCTGGCGTATGCAGTATCACTCCTTGCAACTCGCCAACCTCGGAGTTCACATTTACTCTCATCTTGCTACTCATATGCGTTGGTTTTTAAATAAAGTGTAATAGATGTATTCACAAAGTGTTCGCAAAGATAATCCCCAAATCAACAAAGTTAGGCAAAAATGTAGGTGTTAAGCGACAGAAATTTTTCTGTTACGTCCCTTTATTTTTTAAATAAGTTTTTTAGCGTTGTTTAAGGGTTAGCACTTACAATCTGTTTTTTGGTCTAGCATATCATTGTTCGGTCGGGTAGTGTTTAAGCTAAGAATATGCACCGAAACGCCAATGGCAATAAGGATAAGAAGAATTTGTACCCAGGGTATATGGCTTGTTAAATAAACGCTTAGCAGAATGGTGGACCACAGCAGGGCAAGCGTAAAAATTTTCACCCCCTTGCTAATGGATTTGTTTTGGATGTAATTCCGAATATAGTTTCCAAAAATTCTGTGGGTGAGGAGCCATCGATACAGGCGGGTTGAGCTACGAACAAAAAGGTATGCTGCAAGCAAAAAGAATGGAGTAGTTGGGAGTATTGGTAGCACAATGCCAATTACCCCTAGGGCAACAGACAGGATTCCTCCCAATACCATTAGGTATCGCAGGTAGGGGCTACGGATTTTTTTGGGCTTAATATCGGGCATTTACGAGTGAAATTCAGCCTGCCTGTTACTTGTTATGGGATCCGTCGCAGAATGGTTTATTCTCCGAAAGGCCACAGGCACATAGGTATATGGTGTCGGTTCCTTCGGGGGTAATTGTATCTCCGCTTACGCTGGTTAGCGTGAACTTGCCCATAACCTTTATGGGGCCATTCCTGTTTATGCGCACTTCAGTGCCTTTTATCTTGTCTTGATTTTTCGAGTTCATTGCTAATTATTCCTCCGGATCTTTAAAGCCAATTTTAAAGTGGTTCCCATCGCAAAAGGGCATGTTGTTAGAATGGCCGCATCGGCATAGCGAAATCATTTGCATAGATTTAAGCTCATTGCCATCCTCGCCAACAAGGCGAAATTTTCCTGAGAAAAGAAGCGGCCCATTTCGCATCACCCTAATGGCAACAGGCTTTTCCTCCTTGGGCTGTATTGTAGGTTCGTTACCCTCTTTAACTACTTTGTGTGAACTCTCCTGGTTGTTCTTCTCCGGATCGTTCCATTTAAATGTAAGAGCGTTGGTAGGACACTGGTTAACAATATCTATAATTTCTTCGGTTGGGGCTCCCTGCATATTTATCCATGGCCTATTACGTGGATTGAAAACCGATAGCAACTTCACGTAGCAAGTAGTAGCATGCACACATTCGCCAGGTTTCCAAAACACAGTTATGTCATCACTGGAGTAACTCCGGTTATTTTTTTCCATTAGTCAACACATATTACAAATCACTCCTCAAAAATGAGAATTAGTTCCAATTAAATCAAAAAGAATTTACCTTTTGATAACAATGCAGTTGGCCAGCATATCATGCAGGGCTTGCTTTTTCTCAGTAAAACCAGCCATTATGTATCCAATGTACACGGTGAGGTCGCTGATTATTTTAGCAAAATAACGACCAGTTGCCTGGCCAAACGAAATGCGCTCACCCATACAGTTGGTAACCTTAATGCCCACAGCTAGTTTACCCAAAGTAGCGCCATGTTTTGATGATTCAAATAGTGCGTAGTATAGCCATCCAATAACTATGCTGAATAGCGCAAGCAGCATAATAATGCCAACTATTACTCCAACTTTTAGCAGGTTTCCATCCGCAAGTAAATCGACTGGTTCGGATACGTTATCTAATCCCAAAGCAAAGGTTACTATTATAATTATTGCGGGCACGGCTAAAATAAAACCCATAACGCCTAGAATTAGTTTGTCGATAATGTAGGCCGCAAAGCGTAGCCAAAATCCTGCGTACTGAATATCTTCCTGTTCTGATGCTCTCAAGGTTTCCATAGCGTTAAGTTTTGTTAATAAAATAGGGTTATGTACGTTAATGCCCGAAAATTCATTAAAAAATCTGACATGCAAAAACTTTTTGGCATTTTTTGTGTATCTATGTGTTCTGAGCATTACAACTTTTTGCTTGTAAAAGCGTTTAAATGCACAGGGAATAGGTATTATGAGAACATTGCAGTCTATATTATTTCTTATTTTTATTTTGGTGGCTATTGCTATACCTAAAAGCCAAGCCATAGCGCAGTCGAGGCCTATTGAAAAGGATGGTTACACATTTGTTCCCATAACGGTACTCGATGGGGACACAATTCCCAATGTGCTTATTCCTCAGGTGGTAGTTTTTCCACAGCGCAAGTTTGCTTCTAAGCGGGATTATAGGCAGTACCAACGCTTGGTAAGGAATATGAAGGTGGTATACCCTTATGCCCAAGTTGCCAAGTATAAGATATCTGAAATGGAGGTTCACTACCGTACCCTTAAGACCGATGCTGAACGTAAAGCATACGTAAAGCAGGTTGAAAAGGAGCTGCGTGAGGAATTCGAAGATCAGCTGGTAAAGCTAACCATTTCGCAAGGAAGGCTGCTTATAAAACTTATTGATAGGGAGGTGGGCAAGACAACCTATAGCGTGATTAGGGAACTAAGGGGTGGCGTATCGGCCGTTTTTTGGCAAACAATTGCTCGGATATTTGGTTCTAACCTAAAGACGGAGTTTGATAGCGTGGGAGAGGATAAGATTCTGAACGAGATTATAATTCTATATGAGCATGGGCTAATTTAAGAGCTTGTGTAAAGATATATCAACGAAAATGCCGCTAAAGTGCGGCATTTTCTGGTGTTACGGTGTGGTATTACATGTGCTTAACCATTTCCTTTACAATGGCGTTTGCTCCATTGGCAATATCAACAATAGTAGCCTCGAGCATATAGCATGGGGTGGTGAAGAGTAGGTTGTCTTTGTCAGTTGAAACCTCTCCGTGGTTGGTGTTTTGATGATTGGCACCCAGGGTGCTTACTGCTTTTGCCGTGCCCTCGTCTTGTCCAATGGTTAGCGTTGCGCCCTTAATTAGCTTGGCCAGCAGTACCGGTGAAATGCAAAGGGCACCAATGGGTTTCTTGGCTTTGTGTGTATCAAGTATAACCTTCTCAACTTCGGGGTTAACCTTGCAGTCTGCACCATCAAAGGCAAAGGTGCAAAGGTTCTTTGCCACACCAAATCCGCCGGGGAAGATTAGGGCATCGAAATCGTGGGGCTTAAAATCCGAAAGGGGTTTAATATTTCCCCGGGCAATGCGTGCTGCCTCAACAAGCACATTGCGCTTTTCGTTCATCTCCTCACCTGTAATATGGTTCACAACGTGATGCTGGTCGATGTTGGGAGCGAATATCTCATAGGTTCCGCCCTGCGATGCTATTGCGTATAGGGTCATGGTGGCTTCATGAATTTCGGCTCCGTCGTAAACACCGCATCCAGCCAAAACTACAGCAAACTTCTTGTCTTTACTCATAGCAATTCGTATTTTTGATTTGACCGTTAAGATAGTAATTTCTGCTTTTTTAAGCCTTGGTATAATCTATGAGTTTCGTTAAAAAATTCAAAATAGAATGAGAACCTTTGTTGGAGTTAAAATTCCGGTTGATGCTGAACAACAACTGTTGCTGGCTCAGCTTCAGCAGGAGCTAAAGTTCGAGAATATTAAATGGGTAGATCTGTCGACCCTTCATGTTACCCTATTTTTTCTGGGAGATACATCAGATGAGTTAGCCAAAGATATTTGCAAATTTTTTACCGATTGTATTTCCCAAATCCCTGTGTTCAACATATCAGTAAATGGGGTGGGAACATTTGGTTCCAAAGGTAACCCTAGGGTTATTTGGCTTGGCCTTAAACCCAGTGACGATTTAAATGATATACAGCAAATGGTTGAGCAATTTGTTGTTGCCAAGGGTTACCCTGTCGATGAAAGGGGTTTTAATCCACATATTACCATCGGTAGGATAAAGGGGGAAGGCGGTCGAAAGCAAGTGCTTAATGTGGTGTCGGAGTTTGGTCATCTCGTCCACCAGGATGTAGTTGTTGACGAAGTAATTCTATATAAAAGTGAACTCACTCCCACAGGGGCAACCTACACAAAGCACTGTTCTCAAAAACTTTTTGTAGAATAGGTTTGAGGAACTACTTGGGTGCAAACTTGTATAGCACAAAGGCAATGATGGCGTAAAGGAAATTTGGGATCCAAACCGCAACAATGGGTGGAATATTACCGCCTTTAACCGAGAACATGGTGGAGAACTGCATGAATAGGATGTAGCTAAAGCTTAGCGCAAGGCCAAGGCCAATATGCAACCCAATGCCCCCACGTACTTTACGCGACGATAGCGAAACCCCAATGATGGTAAGTATAAACGTTGAAAACGGATAGGCAACCCGGCTGTACTTCTCAATCAGAAAGAAATCCACATTTTCTGTCCCCTGTAATCGTTGCTCCTCAATAAAGTCATCAAGTTCAAACATATTCATAGTTTCCACTATGTTTAGCCTTTGGCTAAAATCCGAAGGGGAAAGGAAGATCGTAGTATCGATGGTTGTTCCGTGCCTTACCACTTCGCTGGTGTCTTGAAACTCCCTGATGTGGTAGTTGTGAGCCACCCACTTGTTGGATGTGGTATCCCACTTTACGTAGTCACTTATCAGCTTCGATTTAAGCTCTCCATCCACAATGTTCTCTATGGAAAAACGCTGGCCAATGTTGCTGTGGGTGTTATACGACTGCATGTATACATATATGCCAGGCCTTACCTGGCGGTGAATATTCCTGTCGGTATTTCTGTACTGCTTCTTTACATACGTATTCTCAAATTCAAGCCTAACCCTGTTGGCCGGTGGGATGATAAAACTTGATAGTAGGAACGAGAATACGGCAATGATGAATGCGGAAACAAAGTAAGGGAACATCATCCGTTTGAATGACACCCCGCTGCTCAAAATGGCAATAATCTCGGTGTTGTATGCCATTTTGGAAGTGAAAAAGATAACGGCAATAAAGGTAAACAGAGAGCTGAAAAGGTTGGCAAAGTAGGGAATGAAATTAAGGTAGTATTCGAACACGATTGCCTTTAAGGGTGCACCCTTCGACACAAAATCGTCCATCTTTTCGGCCAAATCGAAAATTACGGCAATGCCCATGATGAGGACAATGGCATAGAAGTATGTCCCAATAAATTTTCGGATGATGTAGAAATCGATGATTTTGAAACCGAATCTGCTCATAACCTAATCGAGAGTTTTTTTACAAGAGCCTCTTTCCAAACTTTAAACGTACCGTTCTCAATTTTCTTACGCGCTTCGCTAACCAGCCATAGGTAGAAACCCAGGTTGTGCATACTAGCAATTTGTGGGCCAAGCATCTCGTTGGCAACAAATAAATGCCTTAGGTATGCCCTGCTGTACCTTGTGTCAACAAAAGTTAAACCACTGGGATCGATGGGGCCAAAATCGTCGGCCCACTTTTTATTCTTTATGTTGATGATTCCCTCGCTGGTAAACAACATTCCATTACGCCCGTTACGTGTTGGCATAACGCAATCGAACATATCAACCCCACGATCGATAGCCTCAAGTATATTTTCTGGCGTACCAACACCCATAAGGTAACGGGGTTTCTCCTTGGGAAGTATTTCGTTAACCACTTCAACCATCTCATACATCACATCGGCTGGTTCGCCCACCGATAATCCGCCAATGGCATACCCATCCCTATCCTTTTTTGATATGAATTCGGCTGCCCTACGCCGAAGGTCGGGGTATACGCAACCCTGCACGATGGGGAAAAGCGTTTGTGCGTGTCCATAAAGTGGATCAGTCTCGTCAAATCGCTTAATGCACCTATCGAGCCAGTTCTCGGTAAGGTCGAGCGATTTTTTTGCATATTCGTAAGTTGCATCGCCCGGAGGACATTCATCAAAAGCCATGATGATATCGGCGCCAATAACACGTTGGATATCCATCACATTCTCGGGCGAGAAAAAATGTTTGGAACCATCGATATGAGAGCGGAAATATGCCCCTTCGTTCTTCAACTTGCGGTTTGCAGCCAGAGAGAACACTTGATATCCTCCGCTGTCGGTAAGTATGGGTCTGTCCCATGAAATGAACTTATGCAGTCCTCCTACACCTTTTAGTATGTCAAGCCCAGGCCTAAGATATAAGTGGTAAGTATTGCCCAGTATTATTTTTGCATCAATGTCGTTTTCCAGCTCGCGGTGGTTTATTCCTTTTACACTGCCCACGGTACCCACGGGCATAAAAATTGGGGTTGGAATTTGTCCGTGATCAGTAGTGATAAGCCCACTTCGCGCGTTACTATTTGGTGCAAAAGATTTTATGTCGAACTGCATTGCTGTAATTTGATCATTTGTAGGCCGCAAAGATAGTAGAAATTGTTTTAAATGTTTTTGATTTGGGTTTTACCTTGCCTATGACAAAAATCTTTAATAAAATTGCTGAATAATATAACACCCCTTGCTGTGAATGATTTTATCTATCAGCTAACGACTTACGAGTTAGCATTTTTTTCGGTTTTACTTTTCTCAATACTTGTTCAGCTATTTTACTACTTTTTGGTATTCATTAGGGTGACTGCTCGCAGTGGTAAGGTATATAAAGGAGCAGATGCCGATCTTCCACCGGTATCGGTTGTTATATGTGCTCGCAACGAGGAGGAGAACCTTGAGGAATTTTTGCCCCTTATACTTGAACAGCAGTATCCTAACTTTGAGGTTGTAGTTGTTGACGATTGCTCCGAGGATGATACGGATATGGTGCTTAGACGATTGTCTGCTCGATACCCACATCTTAAAACTACATCAATAAAGCCCGATTTAAAGTTTAATCATGGTAAAAAGTTAGCGCTAACGCTTGGGATTAAAGCGGCATCGCATGAGTGGCTTCTGCTAACCGATGCCGACTGCAAGCCCCATAGCGAGTTCTGGATTCGCGAAATGGCCAAGAATTTTAAATCGCCAAATCAGATGGTGCTAGGGTACGGTGGATATATGCCTGCCAAGGGTTTGCTAAACCGATTAATCCGCATTGATGCGTTTTACGTGGCAATGCAGTACCTTGGCTTTGCCAAGTTGGGTTTGCCCTATATGGGTGTTGGCCGAAATTTGGCCTACAGAAAGGAATTGTTTTTCGAGAATAAGGGCTTTGCCAACCATAACCATATACCCTCTGGCGACGATGATCTGTTCGTTCAGCAAGTAGCCCTAAAAAGTAACACAACGGTAGAGTATGGGCAAATGGCGCATACTCGTTCAGTGGCAAACTCTTCAATAAAAGGTTGGGTTAGGCAAAAGCGTAGGCATCTCACCACATCGCCTATGTACCGTAAAGGGATAAAGGTATGGCTAGGATTGGAGCCCTTGTCGAGGTTGATGTTCTGGACCGCAGGAATAGTATTACTGGTGAACCAAAACTACCTAGAAGTTGTTGGTGCTATTATGCTTTTTAGGATGCTGTTCGTTAGTATTATTTTAAAAATTGCAATGAATCGTTTGAATGAAAGGAAAATATTTTTACTTTCGTTAGCTTATGATTTATTTTCACCCGTGTGCACGGCTTCACTTTTGTTGTTAAATAGTTTTACCAAAAAACGTAGTAAATGGAGATAGGTCTTAACCTTTCCGATAAAGCTAAGTATGATTTAAGGCTTGTTGATCAGGCTATTAATGGTGATCAAAAGGCATATGCCGAGCTGTTGGAGAGGTATCGTGATGCCATATACTTCATGCTGCTTAAGATGGTAAACAATAAAAGCGATGCCGAGGATCTTACCATCGAGGCCTTTGGTAAGGCTTTTAAAAGCATCAATCAGTACACCCCAAACTTTGCGTTTAGCACCTGGCTCTTTAAGATTGCAACCAACAACTGCATCGATTTCATTAGAAAGCGCCGAGCCAATATCATATCCATTGACCAGCCCACGGAGGATGTTGATGGAGTCTCCTCAATCCCTGCAACTAATTTGCAATCGGGGTCGCTCGATCCTGAGGAGAATCTTATTAAGATTCAAAACATCCAGCTGGTTAAGGAGGTGGTCTCGAAGCTTAAGCCTCGCTACCGCAAGCTAATCGAGCTTCGTTACTTCAAGGAGTACTCCTACGAGGAGATTTCCGATGAGTTGGAGCTACCCTTAGGCACCGTTAAGGCTCAACTCTTTAGAGCCCGCGAGTTGCTTTTTAACATCCTGTCAAACAGTCCACACAAGCCATAACACAGTAATGGAAGTTATTCTGAAGTATTTCCCCGAGCTTACCACTCAGCAGCGGCAGCAATTTGGTATGCTGCAAGAGCTTTATAGCGATTGGAACGCCAAGATAAACGTGGTGTCGCGCAAAGATATCGATAAGCTGTATATCCACCATGTGCTTCATTCGCTTGCCATAGCTAGGGTAATTTCCTTTGCCAAAGGCACACGCGTGCTCGATGTGGGAACCGGGGGAGGATTTCCCGGCATTCCGTTGGCCATACTTTTCCCAGCGGTTAGCTTTACATTGGTAGATTCCATTGGCAAAAAGATAACCGTAGTTAACGAGGTGTCGAGCAGCTTGCAGCTGGCCAATGTTGTGGCCCAAAAGGCAAGGGCCGAGGAGTTAAAAGATACTTTTGATTTTGTGGTTACCCGTGCGGTTGCCCCCATGCCAACCATTATGGGATGGGTTAGGGGTAAGGTTAAGCCCGGCGGTTTCAACCATTTGCCCAATGGTATTATTGCACTTAAAGGTGGCGATATACGCGCCGAGCTGGCTCCCCTTGGCAAAGCTGTTCAACGCTGGAAGATTTCCGATTTGTTTGAGGAGGAGTACTTTGAGGAGAAAAAGGTGGTTTTTGTGCCTAGGTAGATATACACACAAATTTTGTTAATCTTACAAATATGGATACCATTCAGATTCTTGGATTGTTCGCTGCGGCGCTCACAACAATTTCGTTCTTTCCTCAGGCATACAAAGTGATTAAAACACGTAACACCCAAAGTATCTCTTTGTTAATGTACGTAATTCTTGTTGTTGGGGTCATTCTATGGTTATCGTATGGAATTGTTAAAAACGATTTACCTATTATTCTTGCCAACATTGTAACTTTAATACCAACGCTAGTTATCCTTTTCCTTAAAGTAGGGGAGTTGATTAAGCCAAAAATATAGTAAGGCAATCACAATGTTATAAAAATCATGGTTTTTTTAAGTTTTCTTTTTTGCCTTTCAAAATCTTTTATATCTTTGCAAGCCTAAAATGCGGGTGATTTATTGCCCTTTGATATTGGTAATCAGCTTAAAATAAATAATTAAAGACGTTATAGCGATGAAAAGAACTTTCCAACCATCGAACAGAAAAAGGAAGAATAAGCACGGTTTCCGTGAGCGTATGTCTACTGCAAACGGACGCAGAGTGTTGGCAGCCCGCAGGGCAAAGGGACGTAAAAGACTTACCGTATCGGACGAGCCAAGGCATAAGGTTTAACCCTATACTGCCTAAAGAAGATAGTTAAGCTGACCCCAACGGTCAGCTTTTTATTTATATCGCTGTACCATTCGGGTTTTGCGGTTGGGGGTGTCTTAATGGGCTATGCCTAGCATTGCTATTCTAGTATTTTGTATTAATTAAGCCCACTTGTAGTAGCCATTTATCGATTTAATTTTAATTTTGCCAAGGATATAAGCCAATCGCAATTTTCTCGATAGATTTTTGTTTATATAAGCAAACTAATCAAATAACGTTAAGCTATGGAATGGCAGCAAAAGGTAAAAGAGTATTTCGTCAAAATTTTTTCCAACCCATTCGTTAAAACTCCGCTAATAGCGCTGGGAATTGTGGCAGCTGCAGTAATAGTATTCTTTACATTTCTGCACATATTTTCAAGGCATGGCAAGGGTTTTCCCGTTCCCGATTTTTCGAATATAAAGATTGAAAAAGCTTACGAACTAGCAAAGCAAAGAAAGCTAAGGCTAGAGGTAACCGATTCGGTTTACATCATGACCCGCGAACCCGGTACTGTGGTGGAGCAAAACCCATCGCCTGGAACCTATGTTAAGGCCAACCGCAGGGTGTTTATAACCACAAATGCTGTTAACCCCATGCTTGTCGAGATGCCAAATCTTGTGGGGCTTACCCTACGCCAAGCCATCTCTACACTAAATCTACAGGGGTTTGATGTGGGGCTTTTAGCTTTTGCTCCCGATATTGCGGTGAATAACGTTTTGGAGCAACATTACCGTGGTAATGAGGTCGATCCAGGAACGAAAATTCCCAAGGGTTCTACCATCGACTTGCTGCTTGGCCGTGGGTTAAGGAATGAAAAATCGGTTCTACCTCGGGTTATTGGGCTATCTTTGTCTGAGGCACGCAATCTTTTGCTCGAAGCTTCGTTAAACTTAGGACGTGTGACTTTTGATGCAACCGTTATCGACAACCTCGACTCGCTGCAGGCTAGGGTGTATAGTCAGTATCCTAATCCTAATCCCATGGGGGAGAATGCTATCAATTTCGGTGCTCAGGTCGATTTATGGCTGACCCAAAACGAATCGCGAATTCCAGTAGAGAAGAACATAAAGGAGCCAGCTACAAGCACAAACGACGCTGTAGAAATATTTGAAGAAATTATTGAATGATAAGATCTTTTTGCATTCTTACTCTTTTTGCCATTTTGAGCCTTGGTGGGGTTTATGCTCAATCGGGTGGTGAGGTTTTAGTCGATCTCGAATCGATTCCCCTTACCCCAAACAAGACGGTGCAGCCTAAGGCAAAGTCTACGATAGAGCTGCCCTTTTACGACGACTTTTCGCGAGGTTTAAGCTACCCCGTATCCACGCTTTGGGATGGTAGGGATGTTTTAGTAAACACTAAGTATGCTGTAAACCCTCCAAATATTGGGGTGGCCACCTTTGATGCATTAGATTATACTGGCAAATTACACCATAATGCATCGGTTTTTCAATTCTCGGCCGACACGCTAACATCTCAGCCAATTAATCTAAATTTTCCAGGCGACACCAGCATATACATAAGCTTTCAGTTTCAGCCCAAGGGGCTTGGCAATTGGCCCGATATCAGGGACTCGTTGCTGCTCGAGTTTTACAATGCATCTGATGATACTTGGGAGGGAGTATGGGCTGCATGGGTGGACTACGAGAATAATACCCTTTTTCAGCATGAGAAGTTACGGTCGAGGCATAGCGAGATTATTTCCGATACCCTTAGCAGTTCCTTTTTTAAGGTCTACTTTCCAGTGCTCGATGAGCAGTTTCTAGTTGGCAATTTTCGTTTCCGTTTCCGCAACATTGCATCAATATCCCGAAACTCTGACGTGCCCGGCTTAAGGGGCAATTCCGATCATTGGCATATCGATATGGTGTACCTCAATAAGGCCAGAACCTATAGAGATACAATTATTAATGATATCGCATTTACCAAACCTTTGGGATCCATATTGAATAATTACGAGCAGATACCTTGGCTGCATTTTAATCAGCAGGCGCAGGATAACGAACTTGACAGCCCATTAAGCTTTGATATTACCTACTCCAATATGGGGGTAACTCCGTGGAATATTACCAGGCTATTCCGAATCCACAATCAATCCAATGGCGATATCTATTCGTTCTCAGGTGGCGCCGAGAATATTAGTATGCTCGAAACCATTAGCTATAGCCGTTTCTTTTTATATGATTTTAAATCCTCTTGGTCCGATTCTGCTCGCTTCACCTTGGAATCTTACTTGCTTACCGATATAAGCCCCTCTACACAGCATTTGCGCTGGAACGACACGCTGCGGTACACCCAAAACTTTAAGAACTTTTACGCGTACGATGACGGTTCTGCCGAAAGTGGTTACGGTTTGTATGGCGAGGGGACTCAAAACGGAAGGGTAGCCTACAGGTTTAATACTTATAAAGCCGATAACTTGGTGGGGGTATACATGTACTTCAATCGTACATTTAACGATGCTAGCCAAAAGTATTTCCGTTTGGCCATTTGGGATGATAACAATGGCAGACCCGGAAATTTAATCTACGAGCAGCCGGGAGTTCGACCACTCTTTACCGATAGTCTTAACAGGTTTACCCTATTCCGGCTCGATGAGGAACTTTGGCTCGACCAAGGAACATTTTACATTGGCTGGATACAAACCACTACCGATATGCTTAACGTGGGGTTCGACAGGAATAATAGCAGCCGTTCGAATCTTTTCTACAATATCAGTGGCAATTGGGAGAACACAAAATTTGAGGGTGCACTTATGATTAGGCCAGTGTTTGGTAAGCTAAACGAAACGCCAACCTCATCACCCAATCACCCACTCAATCAATCACCCACCCAATCAATCAATATTTACCCCAATCCAGCTCGTGATGTGCTTAACGTTGAGTTACCCGTTGGTGTTATCAACGCTCAGGTTACTATTTATAGTATATCGGGACAGATGGTTTACTCCGAGAGGTATGTAACAAACCCAATAGATATATCAAGATTTACCAATGGGACATACATCGTAAGGGTTGTTGCCGATGGGCGTATAGTGGGAACTCAGAAACTTGTAGTTTTAAAATGGTAGATGAAACAACACGTAACCCTTACGATGAAATTGACGATGAGGGTGGTGAGCAGCAGGAACTGTACGAGCATTTTCGTATAGATGTTGATAAGGGTCAGGGGCTAGTACGAATCGATAAGTTTATCACAAGCAAGCTCGAGAGCATTAGCCGTAGCCGAGTGCAATCGGCTGCCGATGCTGGTAACATTTTGGTGAATGGCAATGCGGTTAAATCATCATATAAGGTTAAGCCGCTCGACAGCATCTCCATTGTAATGGCCTACCCACCCCGGGAAATTGAAATCATTCCGCAGGATATCCCCATAAACATTGTGTACGAGGATGACGATGTAGTTGTGGTGAACAAGGAGGCTGGTATGGTGGTGCACCCCGGCCACGGAAACTACACCGATACCCTAGTAAACGCTTTAATGTATCACCTTAGGGATGTGCCTCTTTTCAAGTCGGGCGATGTACGCCCTGGCTTGGTGCACAGAATCGATAAGAATACCTCTGGCATATTGGTGATAGCCAAAACGGAGTTTGCCATGAATCACTTGGCCCGCCAATTCTTCGACAGAACCACCAAGCGACGTTACGTGGCCCTGGTTTGGGGCGATATGGAGGAGGATGAGGGAACTGTTGATGCTCACATTGGCCGAAGCCCCCGCGATAGGATGAAGATGCACGTTTTCCCCGAGGGCGACGATGGCAAGCATGCCATTACGCACTGGAAGGTGCTCGAACGCCTTGGATATGTTACCGTGGTTGAGTGCCGACTCGAGACCGGCCGCACCCACCAAATCCGTGTGCATATGGAGTATATTCGTCATCCCATTTTTAACGACGACCGATATGGTGGCGACTCAATTGTTAAGGGCACAACGTTTACCAAGTACAAGCAGTTTATTCAGAATTGTTTCAGTATTTGCCCTCGGCATGCACTGCATGCTAAGTCGTTAGGATTTGTTCACCCTACAACTGGTAAGGAGATGTTCTTCGAGTCGGATATACCCAACGATATGGTTCAGGTAATAGAACGGTGGAAAACCTATACGGCAGCACGTTTCTCAGAGGAGTAGTTGGGGGAGTTGAAAGTTCATAGAGTGCCTAAAGTTTAGAGTTGAAAGTTTAGAGTTGAGAGACAGACCAATCACCAATCACCAATCACCAATCACCGATCACCGATCACTGATTATCTCGTCATCGTGGCAAAAAGCGCCACTCTTACGAGACAGGCCGATTACTGATTACCGATTACTGATTACCGTTTACTGATCACTGATTATCTCGTCATCGTGGCAAAAAACGCCACTCTTACGAGACAGGCCGTTTACTGATCACCGATTACCGATTACCGATTACCGATCACCGACCACCGACAACTAGTTCCCTCGCACCCATACTAGCAAAACATTTTCATTATCTTTGCTAATAGAAAAATCTTTCATTTTAACATCTTATGATATCAAAACTCAACATCGCCATTCTGGCGGGTGGTAACTCCTCCGAAGAGGGTATTTCGCTTAAAGGCGCTGCTCAAATTGCCAAATGGCTCGACTCCCAACGTTATAACGTATATACCATTCTGGTTAAGGGCACTTCGTTTACATTGAAACATCCCAGCAAGGGTGATTATCCTGTTTCGTGGGACTCCTTTACCGCCAGTGTTGACAATGCGGAAATTCATTTCGATTGCGCATTGATTGCAATTCACGGTACACCGGGCGAAAATGGATTGCTTCAGGGGTACCTCGAGATGATGGGCATACCATACACCACAGGTGGTGTGATGAACACATCCGTAACCTTTAATAAGGAGGCTACCAAACGGATGCTTTATGATATTGATGTACATCTAGCAAAAGGTGTAAGCATTGTTAAGGGGCAAAATGTTAATGCCGATGATGTGGTAAAGTCGCTTGGGCTCCCCGTTTTTGTTAAGCCCAACGAGAGCGGCAGTAGCTATGGAATTACCAAGGTGAAGAATGTTGATGATTTAGTTCCTGCGCTGGAAAAATCGTTCACAGAGGATCCCGTGGCTCTTATTGAGGAGTTCATTCCTGGGGTGGAGCTAACCTGCGGCGTGGTGAAAACACAGAATAAAACGCTGGTGCTGCCGGTAACCGAAATTGTTCCCAAAAACGAATTTTTCGATTACGGTGCCAAGTACGAGAATCAGGTGGAAGAGATTACCCCTGCCCGTATTCCCGATGAGCTAACAGACCAAATTCAAACAGTTTCGTCCGAAATTTACGATAGGCTTAGCTGCCGTGGTATTGTCCGTATCGATTATATCTACAGCAATAAAAAGTTGTTCTTTTTAGAGGTAAATACCGTGCCAGGGATGAGCGAAACCAGCATCGTTCCCCAGCAAGTGGAGGCCTTAGGGCTTGCCATGGGCGATGTTTTCTCAATGGTGATTGAGGATGCGATTGCAAGGAAGGCCTAAGGGTTTATATTAGGTTGGCTGACCCGCCAGTGGCCTGTCTACCCTGCCTACCGGCAGGCGGCAGGTAGAGCGGGCAGGTTGGTTGATTGGTTGACCCTGCCTTTGCCGGCAGGCAGGCTGACAGGGTGCGAAGCACCTGTCGGCGTTTAAAAGGCTGATTGATTGGTGTGTTAGCAGACTCCCAGCCAGTTGACAGATAGATTGAACGTTCCCGAACCGACAACTGATTACAGACAACTGACATCCGATAACAAGATTATATGATTGTTTCTCTTTGCGTACTTGTAAAATTCCTCGGTTGATTAATGATTTTAAACCTCTGCTAAATAATACACTAACTATGCTAACGTTAACCACCCCTGCACTGCTATTTTCGGCCATATCGTTGCTGCTGTTGGCCTATACCAACCGGTTTTTGGCATTAGCACAGCTAATACGCAATTTGCATGCCCAGTACAAGCAGAATGCCGATAGCGTGTTGCTTGGACAGATTAATAATCTACGCATTAGGGTTCATATCATAAGGTATATGCAAATTCTGGGTATTACCAGCCTTTTGCTTTGCGTCCTCAGCATGTTTCTTATTTACATTGGCGAAACCGTTTGGGCCGAGGTAATATTTGGGGTTGCACTACTACTGCTAATTGCTTCGCTAGCTCTTTCGGTATGGGAGATCCAGATTTCTGTAAAGGCACTCGATATTCATTTAAGGGATATTGAGAATAAGTGATACCTGTATCGCCTAAAGTCAATTCTATACTTCTCATAGTAAGTCAACTTCTTTGCTGCATTACTATTGCTGTTGGTCTTTGGTCAAAGCAAAAGAAGGCTGCCTTAAAAAGCAGCCTTCTTTTGCAAATATGCTATTTGTAAATTACAAATATTCCTCAATGGGAGCGCAAGAGCAAACCAGGTTGCGGTCGCCGTAGCCCGAGTCAATTTTACCCACTGTGGGCCAGTACTTGTTAGCTGCCAGCCAGCTTAATGGGTAGGCTGCCTTTTGTCGGCTGTAGCTGTGGTTCCACTCATCGGCAGTTACCTCAATCACAGTATGTGGGGCATTCTTCACCACGTTATCCTCCTTGTCGGCCTTACCATCCTTAATCTCATCGAGTTCTTTCTTGATTTCTATCATTGCCTCGATAAACCTATCCAGCTCCTGCAACGATTCGCTCTCGGTGGGTTCTACCATAAGCGTTTCATGCACAGGAAACGATAGGGTGGGGGCATGGAATCCGTAGTCCATCAATCGACGGGCAATATCGCCAGTCTCAACTCCGTAAGCTTGCTTAAAGTGGCGGCAATCCAAAATCATCTCATGGGCAACACGGCCAGTCTTGCCAGTGTAAAGAACCTCAAATTGTCCCTTTAGCTTAGCGGCCAAATAATTTGCATTAAGAATAGCGAGCTCGGTTGACTTCTTCAGACCTTCTGCACCAAGCATTAAGATGTAGCCATAGGTGATTGATATAACCATTGCGCTTCCCCAAGGAGCAGCGGCAATCGCTGGTATTCCCTTTTCGCCACCAGTTTTCACTACTGGGTGGGATGGTAGGAATGGGGTTAAATGCTTGGCTACGCCAATTGGGCCAACGCCAGGCCCTCCACCGCCATGAGGTATGGCAAAAGTTTTATGCAGATTTAAGTGACACACATCGGCATGCACAATGCCTGGGCTGGTTAAGCCAACCTGTGCGTTCATATTGGCACCATCCATGTATACCTGTCCACCGTTATCGTGGATAATCTTTATCATCTCCTTAATCTCGGGCTCAAAAACTCCGTGAGTAGACGGGTAGGTAACCATAAATGACGACAGGTTATCCTTGTGCTTCTCGGCTTTAGCTCTCAGGTCATCAATAGATATGTTTCCATCATCATCGCAGGCAACAACTACAACTTCCATACCTGCCATGGCAGCGCTAGCGGGGTTGGTTCCGTGTGCCGATGATGGGATTAACACCACATTTCGGTGGTTGTCGCCACGGCTTTTGTGGTACTCGCGGATAACCATTAGCCCGGCGTACTCGCCCGCCGCGCCTGAGTTAGGTTGCAGCGAAACGGCGTCGAAGCCAGTGATTTCGGCAAGCAGCTGCTCCAGCTCACAAATCAGGCTCATGTAACCCTGGGCCTGGTCGGTGGGAACGAATGGGTGGATATTGCCAAACTCAATCCAGCTAAGGGGTAGCATTTCGGTGGCAGCGTTCAGCTTCATGGTGCAGCTACCCAATGAAATCATGCTGTGGTTAAGGGCAATGTCCTTGCGCTCAAGGCGCTTGATGTAGCGCATCATCTCGGTCTCGGAGTGGAATAGGTTAAAAACCTTATCGGTTAGATACTCCGACTTACGCTTCAAGTTTTCAGGTATTGCGATACTGCTGTCAATAGTGTTAACCTTAGCAGAAGGCTTACCTGCAACCTCAGCAAAAATCTCAATGATATTGTTGATATCGGTAATTGATGTTACCTCATCGGTGCTAATGCCAATGGTTCCGTTTTTCTTGTAGTTAAGGTTTATCTCCTTGTCAATGGCCTTACGCCTAATCATATCGGCCTTAACGCCCGAAGGTAGTTCAACCTCAAGGGTATCGAAGATATTCTTTACATTCTGCTTGTAACCAAGTTTTTCCAGCTCGTTGGCAATAGTAACTGCTGCTGTGTGTGCATTGGATGCAATACGCCTTATCCCCTCAGGGCCATGGTATACAGCGTACATACCAGCCATAGTGGCAAGCAGAGCTTGAGCAGTACAGATATTTGAAGTTGCCCGTTCGCGCTTAATGTGTTGCTCGCGGGTTTGGAGCGCCATGCGCAGCGCCTTATTGCCATGCTTATCAATTGAAACACCAATAATTCTACCGGGTAGGTTCCGCTTGTACTCCTCCTTAGTAGCAAAGTAGGCTGCGTGTGGGCCACCAAATCCCATGGGAATTCCAAAGCGTTGGGTTGAGCCAACAACAATATCGGCACCCCACTCACCTGGAGGAGTAATAAGTGCAAGGGCCAGAATGTCGGCAATTACCGAAACGAATGCGCCATTCTCCTTAGCCTTAGTGGCAAACGCAGCATAATCGCGAACGTTACCTTTTGCCGACGGGTATTGTACAATAACGCCAAACTCCTTGCCTGTAAACTCATACTCGCTGTAGCATCCGGTTACCACCTCAATGCCCAGTGGATTGGCGCGTGTTTCAATTACCTCAAGGTTTTGAGGGAATACATCGCTATCAACAAAAATAACGTTATGCCCCTCTTTAACAGCTTGGCGTGGGCGTAGGCTGTGCATCATGAGCATGGCCTCGGCGGCGGCAGTCGATTCGTCGAGTAGCGACGCGTTGGCAATTTCCATCTTGGTTAAATCCATAACCATGGTTTGAAAGTTAAGCAGCGCCTCAAGTCGACCTTGGCTAATTTCTGCTTGGTATGGAGTGTATGAGGTGTACCAGCCTGGGTTTTCGAAGATATTCCGTAGGATTACCGACGGGGTATGCGTTCCGTAGTACCCCATTCCAATGAATGTACGAAATAGCTTATTCTTTGATGCTATCGATTTGATTTTGCCAAGGTACTCGCTCTCCGACAGTGGTTCGGGCAAGTTTAGGGGCTTCTCCATTCTAATTCCCTTGGGAACCGTTTGGTCAATAAGTTCATCTATCGATTTAACCCCAACAGCTTTTAACATTTCGTCAATTTCGCTATCGCGGGGGCCAATGTGGCGGGAAACAAAGCGTTCGGTTGACATATATACAATTTTTTACTTGGTTATTACTATTAAGATGTTAGTTGTTCCTATCTAAAACGATTGCGACGATATCAAATTTTTTGTAAAAGTAGAAAATTGCTTACACATTTTCATGTACTCGATACTGATTTTTTAAAACAGAAAGTAAAAGTGGCTTCAGATATTAAAATTAGGCACGATTAGGTTAGGAATGGGTTGTTCTCTTTCTCCCAGCTAATGGTGGTTGGTTCGCCGTGACCAGGGTAAACCCTAGTTTCTGGAGCCAGTGGTAGCAATTTATCTTTTATGCTTTCAATTATCTCTTCGTAGTTTCCCCCAGGCAGATCGGTTCGCCCTATGGAACCTCTAAATAGCGTATCGCCTGATAGGAGGTAGTTCTCCTCCGAGTTATGCAAACATATACAGCCTTTGGAGTGCCCAGGGGTTTGTATTACACTCAACTTGGTGTTGCCAAATGCAACCACATCCCCCTCGTTAAGGTTAATGCTAATTGATGGTACATCATCAATGGTCATGCCATACATCATAGCTTGCGTGGTAGCCATTTGCAAAAGTGGCAGATCCTCCGGGTTACCAGCTATATCAAGCTTGTATTGTTTCTGTATGTACGCGACGCCCATAACATGATCAACATGCCCGTGGGTTATCACTGCCAGCTTAGGCTGCAACCCGTTTTCCTCAATAAAGTTGCTGAGTTCTTGCTGCTCTTCCTGGCTATGGCACCCAGTGTCTACTATAATACACTCCTTAGTCTCGTCGAATAGTAGGTATGTGTTTTCTTGGAAGGGGTTGAACACAAAAGTTTTAATAGTTGTCATTTTGATATGATTTGGAATTCTACTACTTGCTGGTGCCTTTTAGCATAGGAACAAATGCAAAGCGCCCATGGTTCGAAATTCGGGTTTCAGTTTCTGATATTTTTTCCACCATCATCATCTTTTGCCCTGTGCTATCGCCAACGGGTATAACCATTTTACCCCCAACCATAAGCTGCTTAATTAGGTCTGCGGGGATTTCGGGAGCACCGGCTGTAACTAATATTTTATGGTAAGGGCCATATGTGGGTTTGCCTTTGTACCCATCGCCGTAAAAGAAATGCGGGGTGTAGTTTAGCTTTTCGAGCAACGTTTTCGATCTCACGTACAGCTCATGCTGCCTTTCGATGGTATATACTTTTGCGCCCATCTCTAAAAGCACTGCGGTTTGGTAGCCCGATCCTGTGCCAATTTCTAAAACCTTTTCCAGAGGTTTAATATCAAGTAGTTCGGTTTGGAATGCTACGGTGTATGGTTGAGAAATGGTTTGCCCCGCTCCAATGGGGAAAGCAGAATCCTTGTACGAAAAGTTGAGAAAACCACTCTCCATGAATAGGTGTCTAGGCACAGTATTAATGGCAGCAAGCACTCTCTCGCATTTTATTCCTTTGCTACGGATTTCGTCAACCAGTTTCTTTCGCAATCCTTTGTGCCTAAATGAGTCCTCCATAGTTAGGTGTTGAATTAAGTCGATTATTTGTTAATGCAATTCTTTCCGCAAAGATAGTGCTTAAACCGTTGTGAAAAAAGCTAACAGCAGGAGTTTCGGTACACCTACATACTAACATCCCATTTTTGCTTTTTTGCATACATTTTTTGCTGGCCACTAGTATAATCTGGCATAATTAACTATTTTCGGAGCAACGAAACCCACTCCCAATAGTGAATAAAAGAATTCAAGTTATTAAGTATGTTGCATTCGACCTTATCGGGTCGTTTGTGGCTTGGCTGCTATTTCATCGCTACCGAAAAATGGTTGTTGAGCCCCAGCTGTTTGGCTACGATGTGGATTTTTATTTAGATGTAAATGTGATTATTGGCCTTGTAGCCCTTCCTTTGTTTTGGGTGTTTTTGTTCTTTGTTTCCGGTTTTTACCGCGATGTTCTCCGGCGCTCTAGGCTAAAGGAGTTGGGGCTTTCACTGGGGATAACCCTTCTGGGGTCAGTTATAATCTTCTTTCTCCTACTCCTCGATGATTTTGTTGCGTCCTACAAAAGCTACTATCATCTCTTTTTCACCCTTTTGATTTTGCAGTTTGCCTGCACCTATTTCCCCCGATTAATACTAACATCACTTACAACTCGCCGAATACGAACCCGAAGGTTAGTGTTTCCAACCCTTATTGTGGGCGATGGTGATAACGCATACAAGGTGCACCGGGAAATTTTAGAAGAGAAGATCCCTCTTGGGAACAAGGTGGTAGGCTATGTTGGACTTGGTAAAAAAGAGAATGAGAGCTTGGCGCGTGAGTTGCCTAATTTCGGCAATTGCTCCAACATTCGCAACGTTATTCATCAGCATAGTATTGATGAGCTGATCTTGGCTTTGGACCATAAGGACAACAAGCAACTTAGTGCCATTGTAAATGAGTTGTTAATGCTCAATGTTTCAGTTAAGGCCACCCCAAGTATGTACGACTTCTTAACCGGTAGGGTGAAAATGTCGCAAATATTTGGAACTCCTCTAATACATATATCTTTTGCCCTCATGCCTATCTGGCAGCAAAAGATCAAGCAGCTAATCGATCTTTTTGCATCACTCACCGCACTACTAATCCTTTTGCCGGTAATTATTGTTATTGCAGCGGCAATAAAAATTACCTCAAGAGGGCCAATCCTGTTTTCGCAGGAGCGGGTTGGCCAGTACGGCAGGCCTTTTAACATATACAAGTTCAGGTCTATGTATATCGATGCCGAGGCCAATGGCCCCGCATTATCTACCAAAAACGACAAACGAATTACTCCGCTGGGGCGTTTCCTCCGCAAAACCCGTTTCGATGAAATTCCCAACTTTTGGAATGTGCTTAAAGGCGATATGTCGCTTGTTGGCCCAAGACCCGAACGACAGTTTTACATCGATCAGATTGTAAAGGAGGCTCCTCATTATATCCACTTGCAAAAGGTGAAACCCGGAATAACCTCGTGGGGTCAGGTTAAGTATGGGTATGCCGAGAATGTTGAGGAGATGATTGAAAGGCTTAAGTATGACCTGCTGTATATTGAGAACATGTCGCTTTTTGTCGATTTTAAAATAATGATTTACACCCTAATCACGGTTTTTAAGGGCAGAGGTGTGTAGCCATTTTGGCAATGATACGATTGCTTACCCCTAATAAAACCCAATGGGTTCAATGCTCCTGATAATCAGCTTTATGTAAATTTGTTGATAACCCTTTCCCAAAATTTTATAGATTCCTATACATCTTACCTATTTTTGTAAATAAAAAATTGTTTCAATGGCCGAAAAGCGAGCGTATAATAAGAAGACGAACTCTACTAATTTGGTGGGGCTTGATATGGGTAAGGTGCCACCACAAGCACTCGATATTGAGGAAGCAGTGCTAGGAGCACTAATGGTGGAAAAAGATGCTGTGATAACCGTACTCGATGTTATCAAACCCGAAAGCTTTTATAAGGAGAATCACCAGAAAATATTTAGCGCAATTGTCGAATTATCTACCAAGCTCGAACCCATCGACCTTTATACAGTAACCGAAGAGCTACGCAAAAAGGAGGAGCTAGACGAGGTAGGTGGAGCCGTGTACTTGGCCCAGCTTACATCTAGGGTTGGTTCTGCAGCGCACGTCGAGTATCACTCCAAGATTATTGCCCAAAAGTACATTCAGCGTGAGCTTATTAGGGTATCAAGCGATATACAGGCTAAGGCCTTTGACGACACGGTTGATGTAGATGATTTGCTCGACTACTCGGAGATGGAGCTTTTTAAGGTTGCCGAGGGTAACATTAAGCGCGAAACGGCTCCAATTAGCATGCTGGTTAACGAAGCCCTTAAAAACCTTGAGGAGGCAGGCAAACGTGAGGACGGGCTTAGCGGTGTGCCCTGTGGTTTTTCTGAACTCGACCGTATGACCTCGGGTTGGCAACCATCCGATTTGGTTATTGTGGCCGCTCGCCCATCGATGGGTAAAACGGCTTTCGTTCTCTCAATGGCTCGTAATATGGCTGTGGACCATGATGTGTCCGTTGCATTTTTTTCGCTTGAGATGTCGAGCATTCAGCTCGTGAATAGGCTTATAGTTAGTGAGTCTGGTATCTCGCATGAAAAAATTCGAAACGGTAAGCTAACACCCCAGGAGTGGACTCAGCTAACAGTGAAGATTGGTGATTTGCAAAACTCAAGGATTCTGATCGACGATACTCCTGCACTATCAATTTTCGAGCTCAGGGCGAAGTGTCGTAGGCTCAAATCGCAGCACGATATTGGTATAATAATTATCGATTACCTTCAGCTAATGACTGGGCCCACCGATACCCGAGGAAACAGGGAGCAGGAGGTGAGTACAATATCTCGCTCGTTAAAAGCCATAGCTAAGGAGCTCAACGTTCCCATTCTGGCACTATCACAGCTTAACCGATCGGTGGAAACTCGAGGAGGAAATAAACGACCCCAGCTATCGGATCTTCGTGAATCTGGTGCCATTGAGCAGGATGCCGATATGGTTCTGTTCATCCATAGGCCCGAGTACTACGGTTTTAATGAGGATGAGGAGGGCAACTCGCTGATTGGGTTGGCCGAGATTATCGTGGCTAAGCATCGTAACGGTGCTGTGGGCGATATTCGTCTAAGGTTCCGTAAGGAGCAGGCCAAGTTCTCCGATCTTGATGATATGGAGTATGCTCCGTATGCTGCACCTGCTGCCTCTCAGGCAGTTACCTTTGGATCGAAAATGAATGAGGATCCATTGCCAGCATCGGCCAATTCCGATTTCGATTTTCTAACTGGCCCCATATCCGACGACGAGATACCTTACTAAAAAGCGATGCTTATTGGCTTTGAGTTTGTCCTTTTTCTGTGTTGCCTACAAAATTTTTTTCAGGTCTAAAAGGTTATCTATTTCATGTGTAGGTTTCTCGTTGTGAGGAGTCCCACTGGGATTGAAGTAAACTTGGTTTATGCCAAACCTTTGTGCACCAATTATATCTGCCTCAATATCATCTCCAATCATAATGCTTTCCTGCTTTTTTGCATTGGCTGAGGCTAGGGTGTAGCCAAATGCTTCGGAGCGTGGTTTGTGATAACCCGATATCTCTGAGGTTACTACCTTATCGAAGTATTTTTCAATTCCGCATAGCTTAAGCTTGGTGAATTGCACCTCGTTAAAACCATTAGTTATTATGTGTAGCTTGTACTTGCTGTGGAGATAATCGAGTATCTCAATGGAGTGGGGGATTAGGGCCGTTTTCTTTGGGCTCTCGTTGATGTACTCATCGCCAATAACCTCGGCTAGAACCTTGTCTCTTATACCATAATCCTTAAGCGTAACCTCAAAACGTTTAAAACGAAGCACCTCCTTTTTCATCGCACCACGTTGGTAGCTAGCCCATAGCTTGTTGTTATGTTCCACAAAAGTGTCAATAAAGTGGTCGGGCGATGGAATTGCTTTTTTTAGATTGTGGTTTTCGAAAATATCCTTAAGCGTAATCCGCATATTTTGCTCAAAGTCCCAAAGTGTACGGTCTAGATCCCAGAATATGTGCTTGTAGGTTTGCTTCATTAGAAAGAGGTTAAAATAGCGCAACAAAGATAGTGACTTTAAATTTAAATTATTACTGCAAACCTCTTCACTCGATTTCTGCTGATTATCAATATAATGATTGCAACTGCTCAATGTCGTTTTATTTTTAGCTACATTTGCACCGTAAAATATTTTAGAGTTGATTCAAAAAGAAATTACTCCTACTATTACTACAATCTTTTTTACTTATTGATCACTTAATTGTCTGAACATTTGAAATTTAACGAATTTGGTTTTCATACTGCCATAATGGATGGCATTAACGCAATGGGGTTTAACACTCCCACGCCCGTACAGCAACAGTCCATCCCCCCAATTATGGAGGGGAAGGATGTAATTTCTTGTGCTCAAACAGGAACAGGGAAAACAGCAGCCTTTATACTGCCCATTATGAATAAGTTGTCGTCGTTACCCATGCGGCTAAACTATACCAACACGTTGGTTATTGTGCCCACTAGGGAGCTGGCAATGCAAATCGATCAGCAGCTCGAAGGTTTTGGATATTATGCTCCCGTTAGCTCTGTAGCGGTATATGGCGGAAACGATAGCCTTACCTGGGAACAGCAACGCATAGCAATTCAGAACGGAGCCGATTTTATTATAGCAACTCCCGGTAGGCTAATTCAGCATATCCGCATGGGGTATGTTTCCCTCGACAGGGTTGAACACCTTGTGCTCGACGAGGCTGATAGGATGCTCGATATGGGATTTTACGAAGATATTATGGAGATAGTGAAGCTACTCCCCGTGAAGCGCCAAACACTACTTTTTTCGGCCACTATGCCCACCAACATTAGGGGGATGGCTAAAAAAATTATGAGTAACCCCATCGAAATCAATATAGCCATATCTAAGCCAGCCGAGAACGTGCTGCAGGCGGCATACATTATTGAAGATTCCAAAAAGATAGGTTTGCTATCGCATCTGCTTAAGGGAAAAGAGCATGTGAAAAGTGCCATTGTATTCGCATCCACCAAAATTAAGGTGCGGAGTATCGAAAAATCCTTGAAAAATGAATCGATGAGTGTGCTTGCCATCCACTCCGACCTAGAGCAGAAAGAGCGCGAGGATGTGCTGCGCAAGTTTCGTAATCGCAAGTTTCAAATTCTTGTTGCAACCGATATCATTGCTCGGGGAATTGATATTGAGGATATCGATTTGATTGTCAATTACGATGTGCCCCACGATCCTGAGGATTACGTTCACCGGATTGGTCGAACAGCTCGAGCCTCATCCGATGGAGTGGCCCTTACCTTTGTGAACAAAATGGATCAAAAACTTTTTAAGCAAATTGAACAGTTTTTGCAAGCCAAAATCTTCAGAATTCCCACTCCCGAGAATCTGTAGTGCAAAACAAATATACCCTAACATCTTTGTAAACAAAGAAGTACAGTTGTTTTCGGTGAAAACAGAATTTTTCTTTACGCCCTTTGCACAACTGTTTGAAATACAGTATGGGTAACACTTTTTTTGTCAAAAAGCTAGGCTACTATGAGTCATTTTTAAGAATGATTTACTAATGTTGTGGCGTATTTCGCCAGTATTTTTTATTGGGTTGGCAACCTAAAATATTAACCAATAAAGGAATATTATGCCTTTAAAAAGAAAAATCTTAGAGCTTCAAAAGCGAAAGGAGGAGATCCTTCAGGGTGGCGGCGAAAAGGCAATTGCCAAGCAGCAGGCCATGGGCAAGCTTACCGCTCGCGAGCGTGTTATTGCCCTTCTCGATGAGGATTCATTCAACGAGTACGATCTCTTTGTTGAGCATGAAGCACGCGACTTTGGAATGGAATCCAAAGTATTACACGGCGATGGGGTTATCATTGGTACTGGTACAATTTACGGTGCGCCCGTTGCTATTTTTGCACAGGATTTTACTGTTGCTGGGGGATCGCTCGGGTTGATGCACGCCCGAAAGATTACAAAAATTATGGATTATGCGCTTAAGATGCGCATACCACTTATTGGTATTAACGACTCTGGTGGAGCACGTATTCAGGAGGGGGTTAACTCCCTTGCCGGTTACGGCGAAATTTTCTTCCGCAATACGCTGGCCAGTGGTGTTATACCTCAAATTTCAGTTATTTTGGGCCCTTGCGCTGGTGGTGCGGTGTATTCGCCTGCTCTAACTGATTTTGTATTCACTGTGGATAACATCTCCAAAATGTTTATCACTGGTCCAGAGGTTATAAAAACTGTGCTGGGCGAGGAGATATCTATGGAGGAGCTGGGTGGTGCTCGGGTTCACTCCGAGATTACTGGTAATGCACACTTTTTTGCCGAAAGCGAGATGGAATGCTTTGACCAGATTAAAAAGCTTATCACCTATATCCCCTGGAACAACACGCGTAAGGCGCGCAAGTTCGAGCCCAAGGATCCTAAGCCCGAGTTCAATATCGATGAGATTGTACCAGGTGATCCAAAGCAACCCTACGACGTGCGCGACGTAATCCGTTCTGTTGCTGATGACTCCGATTTCTTTGAGGTGCAGGAGTACTGGGCAGCAAACATTGTGGTAGGATTTGGCCGTATCAATGGCGACACCGTTGGCTTTGTGGCAAACCAGCCCTTGATGCTAGCAGGTGTGTTGGATGTAGACTCGTCCGACAAGGCCGCACGTTTTATCCGTTACTGCAACGCCTTCAGCATCCCACTAATCACTCTAGTTGACCTGCCTGGTTATTTGCCCGGTGTCGATCAGGAGCATGCCGGTGTAATCCGTCACGGAGCCAAAATGCTATACGCATACAGTGAGGCCACCGTACCCAAAATCACCGTAATCCTTCGTAAAGCTTATGGTGGAGGTTACATCGCTATGAGCTCGCGTCACCTACGTGCCGACTTTGTATTTGCTTGGCCCGGTGCCGAGATTGCCGTTATGGGGCCAGAGGGTGCAGCTAACATTATATTCCGTAAGGAGATTACTGAGGCTGAAGATCCCGATAAAATGCGTCGTCTCAAGGTGAAGGAGTACAAAGAGAAGTTTGCAAACCCATATGTGGCCGCAGCCAAGGGCTATATCGATACGGTAATTGAACCCTCCGAAACTCGTAAGCTACTTATTCATGCCCTCGATGTTTCGGTAAGTAAAGTGGTTGATAAACCTTGGAAGAAGCATGGAATTCCTCCATTCTAAAAATCTGAAGCCATGGTAAAAGATAATAAAACCAAGAAAAAAACTTCAGTAAAGCCTAAAATTGCAGATCATCCAGACTTTAAGATGATGGTGGTTGAGGGGACCAAGTACAGAACCCTCACCTCGCGTAAGAACGAGATGCGCGTTAAATGGGAAGCCCCTAAGCTCAAGGAGCTTAAGTCGTTTATCCCGGGTACCATTATAAGCATTGCTGTAAACGAAGGTGATAAGGTACAGCCAGGAGATCTTTTGATGATTTTTGAGGCAATGAAGATGCAGAACAAGGTGCTATGTCCCTTTCCGGGAGTAATCAAAACCATAAACGTAAAGGAGGGAGAGCGAATCCCCAAAGGTTTTGTGATAGCAGTGTACGAATAGATTGATTTGAGTCGGGGGTGTGAGCCCCCGATTTTTTTTTAACAGGATGTTAACAGCGCGCAATTTGTCATTCTAATCCTTGCCTTTGTGCTATGATAGCTAGTGTTGTAGCCATTGGTTTATGGAAAGGGTTAGCGGCTGTACTTTAGCTTCGCTAAGCCCAAAAACATTTAAAACTTTTAAATAGTATCATATATTGTTAGTATTTTTGGCTCGGAATTTAATACTTTAAAAATATACCATGGAAGTTACTGTTGATACCGCTAGAGAGTTAGGCCTCCTGCCTGAAGAGTTTGAGATGATTAAGCAAATTCTTGGACGCGAACCAAACTTCACAGAGCTTAGCATATTTGCCGTGATGTGGAGCGAGCACGCCTCCTACAAGAATTCAATCAAGTGGATTAAAACCCTTCCACGCAAGGGCGAGGCAATCTTGGCTGAAGCCGGTGCAGAGAATGCCGGTTTGGTTGATTTGGGCGACGGATTGGCATGTGCTTTTAAGATCGAATCGCATAACCACCCATGTGCCGTAGAACCATACCAGGGTGCTGCAACAGGTGTAGGGGGGATTAACCGTGACATATTCACCATGGGGGCTCGCCCAATTGCCCAGCTCAACTCGTTACGTTTTGGTGATATTTCGCTCGATAGGACCAAGTGGCACATCAAAGGCGTGGTTAAAGGTATAGGCGATTACGGAAATGCTTTCGGTGTTCCTGTTGTAGGAGGCGAAGTGTTCTTTGACGAGTCGTATAACACCAATCCATTGGTTAATGCCATGTCGGTCGGTATTGTTGATAAAGATATGGTGGTTTCGGCCATATCCAAGGGAGTAGGCAATCCAGTGTTTATTGTGGGGTCTTCAACTGGTAAGGACGGTATTCATGGCAGTACATTTGCTTCAGCCGACATTACAGAGGACTCTGCCGATGATATACCTTCTATTCAGGTTGGCGACCCATTTATGGAGAAGCTACTGCTGGAGGCAAGCCTTGAGGTCATCAAAACAGGAGCTATTGTGGGTATGCAAGATATGGGCGCTGCAGGTATTATTTGCTCCACCTCCGAGATGTCGGAGAAAGGTGGATGTGGGATGAAGGTAGACTTGAGCAAGGTTCCGCTACGTCAGCAAAATATTGAGGCGTGGGAGATATTGCTATCCGAATCGCAGGAGCGAATGCTTATTGTGGTGGAGAAGGGGCGCGAGGCCGATGTAGAGGCCGTATACAAGAAATGGGATTTAAATTGTGTTCAAATAGGCGAAGTAACAGAAGGGGATAGGTTAGAGTTTTTCTGGCAAGGCGAAAAGGTTGCCGATGTTCCCGCCGAATCGCTCGTGCTTGGCGGAGGTGCTCCTGTTTACGAAAGGGAGTTTCGCGAGCCTGCTTACTACCAAGAGTATAAAAAGTTCGATATTAACGCCGTTTCAGAACCTCAAGATCTTCAGGAAGTGGCACGTATGCTGTTGAGCCATCCAAATATAGCCTCAAAACGTTGGGTTTACGAGCAGTACGATAGCATGGTGGGAACCCGAAATATGACCACCAACTTTCCCTCATCGGCTGCAGTTGTGAATGTTAAAGGAACAAATAAAGCGCTTGTGCTTACTGTTGACTGTAACTCACGCTATGTAAAGGCCGACCCTGAGGTTGGTGCAATGATAGCTGTTGCTGAGGCTTCACGCAACATTGTTTGTACAGGCGGTAAGCCACTGGCTATAACCAACTGCTTGAACTTTGGTAATCCATATAAACCTGAGATTTACTGGCAGTTTGTAAATGCAATAAAGGGTATGGGCAAAGCCTGCGAGAAATTTGGTACCCCTGTAACAGGTGGGAATGTAAGTTTCTACAACCAATCTACCATTGGGGGTAGGGATGAGGCTGTGTTTCCAACGCCAACCATTGGTATGCTTGGATTGCTCGAGAATAAGAATCATCACACAACGCTAGCCTTTAAGGATAAGGGGCATATGATCTACCTTATTGGCCGATCATTTAACGACATTGCATCGTCTGAGTATCTGAATTCGTACCATGGGGTGAAAGCTTCGCCAGCACCCTACTTCAACTTGGAAGAGGAATACCAAGTTCAGGAAGTTGTTAGCCAACTTATCCGAAGGAACCTGGTACAGTCAGCAAATGATGTTTCCGATGGTGGCCTATTTGTAGCCCTATTCGAGTGCGCTGCTCCTCGCAACCTTGGTTTCGATATCACAACTGACGCAGAGATCCGACCCGATGCATTTCTGTTTGGAGAGGCGCAGGGACGCGTGGTTGTTACCGTATCTCCCTCTCGCGAAACGCAGTTCATCGATCATATGATGGAGAGCGGTGTGCCTTTCACCACCCTTGGCCACGTTACCAAATCCGAGGTGAGGGTTGATGATATTTCATTTGGATTCATCTCCGACATGAAGCAGGAGTATAACAATAGGCTGGGTGAACTTATTACTGGCAAGTAGCAAATTATCAAGAATACCGTGAGCAATTTCACCGTTCAGGAACAGCAGGTTGAGGCCATGTTCAATGGCATTGCCCCCAAGTACGACTTTTTGAACCACCTACTAAGCTTTGGCATTGATAAGCTCTGGAGAAAAAGGTTGGTTAAGAGTATTGCTAAGCAAAACGCTAAGCATGTGCTTGATGTGGCCACTGGCACTGCCGATCTTTCCATTGCATTGGCCAAAAGATTACCCGAAGTGCAGATAGTTGGTGTTGATATTGCCGATGAGATGCTTGAGTTTGGTCGAAGAAAGTTGAAAAAACTAAAGCTCGATCAGCGGATCACGATGCAAAAGGCAACTTCCTTAGATCTCCCCTTCTCTAATGGTTTGTTCGATGCCGCTATGGTTGCCTTTGGGGTACGTAACTTTGAAGATCCCATTAAGGGACTGTCGGAAATGCAACGAGTTTTAAAGTCAGGTGGAACCATTAGTGTGCTTGAGTTTACCACTCCAAAGTACGCCGTAATTGGATGGCTCTATAAATTCTACTTCAGTAGGGTGCTTCCGTGGGTGGGAAAGTTGGTGTCTGGACATAAAACAGCATATACTTACCTTCCAATGTCGGTACAGGCATTTAACGAAAGAGAAAGTTTTAATGAACTGTTAGAGCAGTCAGGTTTTAAAAATGCACAATATGTTCAGCAAAGTTTTGGTATAGCGGCAATTTATACTGCAACCAAGCCATAGCGTGGATACTTTATATGTATAGGTTTTAGTCAAATCAATAATAATTAGCCTGTTCAATCGTTATTGTTGTGCATTCTACTTTTTTATGAGAAAATCCAGTGTTTTCATATTCTTTCTAATGCTATTCTTTGGTGTAGGAATGGTTGGATATTCCCAACTCAAGCCCCAGCCAATCCTCAACGATCCCGACTATGATTTTGAGAAACGATTGCGCTTCGGGTTTTCCTTAGGGGTAAACTTCATGGATTTTCAGATTATGAGTAGCGTTAATCAGTTCGATTCAATTTTTGTTGACAACAGTACGCTGTATCCCGGCTTTAACGTGAATGTTGTTAGCGACTTTAGGATTATACCCACTCTACATCTTCGATTCCTCCCCGGCTTGGCATTCGGACAACGTGACCTGTACTTCTACGACAAAGATCCAAAGGTTGAGCCCACAGTGATGCAACTTGAGTCATCCTACATTGAAATGCCTCTGCTGATTAAGTATGCCGCAGTGCGAAAGTGGAACACAAGGCCATACCTGATAGCTGGCACCAACTTTAGGATTGATATGGCTGCCTACAAGAAGCTAAATATCGAGGAGGGTGTTTACATAAGGTTGATAAAAGGCGATATATACTATGAGGTTGGATTTGGTCTTGATTTTTTCCTCACCTTCTTCAAATTTTCCACCGAGCTTAAGTTCTCATCTGGCTATCGAAACGCAATTGCCCCGCCCAACTATCAGCAGCTTACTGATCAGGAGATTAAGTACACCGAAGCCATTCACAGGCTAAAATCACAGGTAATAACCCTTTCGTTTCATTTCGAATAGCTCTCTTGAAATGCCCATTGAGTTAACTTTTGACCTTAGTCCACAGCAGGCGTCATCGGCTGAGAGTATTTTGCAGCAGGTAAGCCGTAAGCTGGGCAAGCACCCCTCGGCAATAGGCGATGTGCACGTCGTGCGTAAGTCAATCGATGCCCGGAGGGGCAAAGTTAGGGTGAATGTTGGCGTTCAGGTATACGCCAAGGGGGAGTCTGTAACCGATACCATCCACAAGTATTTATATCAGGATGTAAGGAGTAAGCCCGAGGTGGTGATTGTGGGAGCAGGCCCAGCTGGCCTTTTTGCTGCACTTAGGCTTATTGAATTAGGGCTAAAACCAATAATTGTTGAGCGTGGGAAGGATGTGTCGAGCCGTAAGCGTGATGTTGCTTTGCTAAACAGAAATACAACTTTTGATCCTGAATCGAACTATGCCTTTGGTGAGGGAGGCGCTGGAACCTTCTCGGATGGAAAACTCTATACCCGTTCAAGGAAAAGGGGCGATATTAATCGTATTCTGTCAATACTACATCAGCATGGAGCGCAAGATGAGATACTGTATGAGGCGCATCCTCATATAGGAACAAATGTGCTCCCCCGAGTTATATCGGCTATCCGAAAAACCATTGAACAGTTCGGTGGAAACTTCTTATTTAGCAGTAGGGTCGACGAGGTCTTAACCGATAGCAAAGGAGTTAGGGGTATTAGATTGAATAATGGCACTAGCGTCTTAGCCAAAGCCGTTATATTGGCAACTGGGCATTCGGCTCGTGATGTTTACCAGATGCTTTGGAAAAATAAGGTGCTGCTCGAGGCAAAGCCTTTTGCCATGGGCGTAAGGGTTGAGCATCCACAGGCATTAATCGATTCCATTCAATACCATGGGCTATCAAGGGGCGAACTACTGCCTGCTGCAAGTTATAAGCTGGTTCAGCAGGTTGAGGGTAGAGGGGTGTACTCCTTCTGTATGTGTCCCGGAGGGTTCATAGTGCCAGCCGTGTCATCGTCAAACGAAATTGTGGTAAATGGAATGTCGCCCTCCCTTCGCAATTCGCCTTGGGCTAACTCGGGTATAGTGGTGGAGGTAAGGCTCGATGACCTAAAGGGCTACGAGAAGTTTGGACCATTGGCGGGTATGCAGTTCCAATCCTATCTTGAGCAGCTAGCTTATAACCATAGCCTTGGCAAAGGAGTAATTGCTCCTGCCCAAAGGCTAAGCGATTTTGTTGATGGCAAGGTGTCGACTACATTGCCAAGCTGCTCTTACCATCCTGGGCTAACATCTTCGCCCATTAACGAGTGGTTGCCTAGCTGGATATCAAGTAGGTTGCAAGAAGGTTTCAGACAATTCGATAGAAAGATGAAGGGGTTTGTGACCAGCGAGGCTACGATTGTTGCCCTAGAGTCAAGAACATCTTCACCTATCCGTATTCCCCGTAATGAGGAAACGCTCGAACACGTTCAGGTGCGTGGTTTGTTTCCCTCGGGCGAGGGGGCAGGCTATGCTGGAGGAATTGTATCGTCAGCAGTTGATGGGGAACGTTCTGCCGAAGCAGTTGCCCGATTCATGAGCGTTTAATGGATCTGCTTCGGAACTCCGAGCAGACAATGGCAGTGGCCATTGCAACGTTGAGCGATTCACTAGTGTTCTCATCGTCACAAAAGTGGGGAATGGTAATTCTAGAGTTCACCAATTTCTCAACCTCATTCGAAATTCCATTACCTTCGTTCCCTAGCACAATAATTCCAGCAGAGTTTAAATGTTGCGTATAAATGTTTTCGCCATCTAAAAAGGTTCCATAAATGGTTATGCCAGCGTCTTTTGCTGCCTCAAGGTACTGGGCCAGGTTAGTGTATAATATGCTAACCCGGGCAATGGCTCCCATGGTAGATTGGACAACCTTAGGTGCAAATGCGTCGGCAGTATTGTGGCTGCAGATAATATGTTTAATGCCAAACCAATCGGCTAGTCGAATTATTGTGCCCATATTACCGGGATCCTGAATATTATCGAGGGCAAGCGCAAGAGTGCCATCCAGGTGCTTGATTTCGATTTGATGCGCGGGTATGTGGACAATGGCCAAAACTGGGGTGGGAGTACTTAGCCCACTAATCCTACTCATATCCTTTGGGCTAATCTCAATAAACCGATTGTCCGAGCTGCAGCGGTCAGGCTGCCAGTTATTTGTGTGGTATATGGTCTCTAGCCTTAATGGCGATGTAAGTAAATCGCATACCAGTCGATGCCCCTCGGCAACGAATAGCCCCGATAATTTGCGATGTTTCTTTTGCTGTAATGCACGAATGGTTTTAATTGTATTTGCAGTAAGCATACCCAAAAATTTTAGCAAACCTACCATTTTTTTTGATGAATTAACACTTTTTGTAGCCTTATGGCTTGTTTTGTGTAGTAGGTTTTCATCGTATTATAATCGAGTTATCAAAGCGAATTATTATCTTTCACACACAATTTGAATTGTGATTTTTGCTGTAATCTACCGCAATTTGATGCCAAATAATAAGTCTTCAATTTTCTTTTCTAGCCAAGCGATTCCGCTTGGGACTACAATAGTACTATTAATTGGGCTTTTGGCCTCCTCTTGTAGCGTCACCAAAAACATCCCCGAAGGCCAGTATCTTCTCGATAAGGCTGATATTGTTGTCCAAGAGGAGAGCCGTAAAAGGGAGGTTAGAGAGGGCGAACTAACCCGCTACGTTAGGCAAAAGCCCAATAAGCGTGTGCTTGGGTTTAGGCTGCATTTACGACTTTTTAATATGGCCAACCCCGAAAAGGAGAAGGGCATTAGTGGTATGCTTCGAAAGATTGGCGAGGAGCCTGTGATTCTCGACACATTTCAAACTCAACAAACTGCACTTAACTTGGCTCGATACCTTGAGAGCAAAGGCTTCTACAGCGCCAATGTTAGCGATACAACTCGGCTGGGTAGGCGAAGAGCTCAAGTGCAGTACAATGTTAAGCCTGGAGCACCCCATAGAATTAGAAATATCCACTATGCTATTGAGGATAGCCTAATAAGAGATGTGGTGTTAAGCGATACCTCAAATCGGTTGATAAAGCGTGGTGATAGGTTCGATATTGATATACTAAGGGAGGAGCGAAGGCGTATTGAGAGTAAGCTAAGGGAACAGGGATACTTCTTCTTCTCGCGTGATTTTGTAACTTTTACTGCCGACACGAGTGTGAGTAGCAAGTCGGTTGATGTCGATCTTGTGATTAGAAAACGCTTTACTCGTAATGAGTTTGGAGAACGCATAACCCAGCCATACAGAAAGTATCAGATAAGTAATGTTTTCGTTTACACAAATTACGATCCCGTAGAGTTTTTCTATCTTCAGGAAGGCAACTTTCTAGATACCATTCATTTCGACAATCAGCAATTTGTCTATTCCCTTTCCACTGGAGTGAAGCTCAGTACTGTTAGTAATGCCAATCTAATCCGACCGGGGCAGGTATATTCCGAGAGCATTGTGCAAAAAACTAGGGATAACCTTAACTCCTTGAGGTTGTTCAGGGCTGTAAATGTATTTTTTAGGGAGGACTCTACCCCTGAAGTTAGGCAAAGCTCGGACTTTCTGACTTTTGGAGATGATATGGTTGACGATTCGTTAAACTTTGGCAAGCTAAATTGTTACATACAGCTAACTCCACATACGCTGCAAAGCTATCAGGTCGATTTGTTAGGCACCAACACCGCATCGGATGTGGGTGTTGAAGGAAACCTTAGCTATCAGCATAAGAACCTTTTTCAAGGAGCCGAAATATTTGATACTCGACTCCGCGGGATGGTGCAGTTCTTGTCGGGCGACCAGGTTACTACTGGCTCGTATGAGCTGGGAGGTTCGGTGGGTTTGAATTTTCCAAGGTTCTTAAGCCCCTTCCAAATCGATGAGTATCAAAATAGATATGCCCCCAGGACACAAATCACGGCATCGTATAACTTTCAGTACAGGCCTGAGTACACACGAACAGTTGCTGGTGCAAACTACAGCTACACCTGGCGTTCCGAGAGCCGATTCACCCACACGTTCACTCCGCTGGAGGTTAACGTGATAAACTTGCTTGCAATATCTGACGATTTTTGGGATAAGATTAAGGATCGCTATGAAGCAAATAGCTACCGAAACCAGGTAGTAACCCTTACGGGGTATAATTTTATTTACTCTAACCAGTCGTCGGCCCGGAGAAATTACTCTGTTCTTCGATACAACTTTGAGGTATCGGGCAATATCCTTAATGCTCTATTTGATGCAATGGAAGTTGAAAAGGTAGATGGAGCCTATCAGATTTTTAATACAAACTTTTCTCAGTTCGTAAGAACCGATGTAAACTACGTGTTTAATCAATCCCTCGATGAGAATAATACCTTCGTTTACAGGGTTTATGCAGGTGCTGGATTGCCCTATGGCAACTCAGCTGCTTTGCCATTTGAGAAAAAGTATTTTTCGGGGGGATCTACCGGGGTCCGAGCATGGAGTGCGCGCGGTTTAGGCCCCGGTTCCTACATCGAAGATCAGCTTCTGTTCCCCAATCAAACTGCCGATATTAAGCTAGAGGCTAACTTTGAGTATCGTTTTAACCTTGTATGGCTGTTGGAGGGTGCGCTATTCTTAGATGCAGGTAATATATGGTCAATATCCAAGAACGACGAAAGGCCTGGCGCTGTTTTTAGTCCCGACAGGTTTTACAAAGAGATTGCCTTGGGAACAGGCACAGGTATAAGGTTAAACCTTGGCTTTTTCACCATCAGGTTCGATGTGGGCATAAAGCTATACGATCCCGGTATTATTTCTATTGATAACGGAGAGCTTGTGTACAACAATGAGCATTGGATACCCATTGATAGGAAGTACAACAGGAACGATTTTAAGTTTCATTTTGGGATAGGGTATCCATTCTAGCCAATCATTCAATCATTGACGCTGCCAGTTTATCTGCCTCTGGTAGGCTTGCCTGCCCTTGGCAGGAACCTTCGGACGATGGCAGCCTGCCTGCCTGCCCGACTACTATGGTCAGGCGGGCCTGCCCAACTACTGCGGTCAGGCGGGCCTGCAAAGGCAGGGTCATTCAACCAACCAACCAACCTGCCCGCTCTACCTGCCGCCTGCCGGTAGGCAGGGTAGACAGGCCACTGGCGGGTCAACCAATCATTCTACCCTATCCCCATTAATCCTTTTGTTTGCCAATCGTCTAATAATGCTGTGATTCTATTTGGCTTTGCCAACATTTTTTTGCAAATTGGCGTGATTTTTTCAGTAAAATTAACCTAACAGTATGCCTACTAACCCTACCCCTCGTGATAACTTTGGAAGTAAGTTTGGAATTATTGCCGCTGCCGCCGGATCGGCTGTTGGCCTTGGTAATATTTGGAAGTTCCCCTATGTAGCAGGCGAGAACGGAGGTGGAGCATTCCTTCTTATTTACCTGTTTTTTGTTCTGCTCATCGGAGTTCCAGTAATGATGTCGGAATTTGCCATTGGCCGGAAAGGGCAGAAGAATGCTTACGGATCGTTTTCGCTAATAGCTCCAGGTACCCGATGGAACCTGATTGGTTTCATGGGCGTGGTTGCAGCCTTCTTTATTTTGGCATTTTACAGCTCTGTTGCTGGGTGGACCTTAGAGTACATTATAAGCTCTGTATCACATAGGTTTGCTGGTCAGTCGCCAGCCGATTTGGAGCGAAACTTTATTGGTTTCATATCAAGCCCACTTAAGCCCATTGCTTGGCAGCTAGTGTTTATGGTTTTAACTGCCCTTATTGTTTTAGCTGGTGTGAAAAAAGGGATTGAGAAATACACCAAGCTGCTAATGCCGGTACTTCTATTTCTGATCATCCTACTCTGTATTCGATCCGTTACGCTCGAAGGGGGCAAGGATGGCTTGGCATTTCTGTTTAAACCCGACTTCAGTAAGGTAACAGGCAAAACCATTCTGTTCGCATTGGGACAGGCATTCTTCTCGTTGAGCTTGGGGATGGGCGCACTTATTACCTACTCATCGTATTTTAGTAAGAAGGAGAATCTTGCCTCAACAGCCGTTGAGGTAGCTATATCCGATAGCGTGATAGCCATACTGGCAGGGGTTATGATTTTTCCCGCCGTATTTGCCTTTGGCATTGAACCAGGATCAGGGCCAAGCCTTGTGTTCATTACCTTGCCAGGGATTTTTCAGCAGATGCCCGGCGGCGATTTCTTTGGTGCTGTTTTCTTTATACTGCTGGCTGTTGCTGCCCTAACCTCCACCATATCGCTGCTCGAGGTGGTGGTGGCTTTCTTCTCCGAGGAGCTAAAAATTTCTCGCAGAAAGGCTACTTTTATTGCCACTGCATCTATTTCTGTTTTAGGCGTATTTGCTTCTCTTTCGTTTGGCCCCCTTGATAAGTTCACGATTTTTGGTAAAAGTATTTTCGATTTGCTCGATTACACTGCATCAAATGTTCTACTTCCGTTAGGAGGCCTTCTCATAGTGCTGTTTGTTGGTTGGTTTGCGGGCAAAAAGATTATTAAGCAAGAGCTAACTAACGAGGGCGAACTCAGGGCTAAGTATTTTCTAGCATTTGTAAATATTGTGAAATTTGTTGCGCCTGTTGCCATTGCAGCCATACTTATCTACAGCATTTTTTGGGGTGGCCTTGGGTAAATTTTAGTAGCTATGGAACGGATATACCTATACAAGATTTTTAAGAACAGATTTGCAAAGTATTTCTATGTACTTGGGTTATTGATGTTTGTTTACGGAATCGTGTTCCTTATTCGATTGTTTGTACTTGAACTTCAGTTCGATGCATTTGGTTCAAGAGCAAGTCTTACCTTCATCGCCTTCCAAGGTCTAGTTGTGATTTTACAGTATGCTATTGCATTACGAAATACTAGGTACTTCATCGAATTTGGAGGCAATTGCATTAGCTACCTTCTTCCAAAGCAGTGTTCACCCGAGTCGATTCAATTACAAGACGTAAACAAGATTGTGATTAAGCTAAATGAGGTAGATATCCATTTGCCTGAAGGCAAAAAGTCATTACGTTTCAATAATGTTGAATACAAGGAGCTGAAACAGATAAAACAACGGTTTGAGGAGTTATCGGTTGCTGTCGGTAAGCAATTGTGAGCTACATCCAAACATAAACCTAATGATTGATGAAAGGTATTGATCAACGAATCAATGAGATGTTTCAACCCGTAGTTGATGCACTTTCGCAAATCTTGTTTTGGGATCCCATAAAAGCATTAGGAATTGATATAGGCGCTGCTGCGCCTATTGTTGTTTTATGGTTAATAGTTGGTGGCCTGTTTTTTACCATAAGGATGAAGTTCATAAATATTCGTGCTTTTGGGCATGGCGTTGCGCTTGCATCGGGTCGTTACAGGTCCAAACAAAGCCAAGGGGAGGTTAGCCCTTTTCAGGCCCTTACCACAGCGCTTTCGGCCACGGTGGGGCTGGGGAATATTGCGGGTGTTGCTATAGCCATAAGCTTGGGAGGCCCAGGCGCAACCATTTGGATGATAATGGCCGGTTTTCTTGGAATGTCGCTTAAGTTTACCGAATGTACCCTTGGTGTTAAATACAGAGTAATTGATGAGAAAGGAAAAGTTTCGGGTGGCCCAATGTATTATTTGCGAAAAGGATTGGAGGGTAAGGGGCGGAAACAGCTGGGCATTTTCCTTGCCATTCTATTTGCTATTCTGGTAATAGGCGCTTCTTTCGGTGGTGGAAATATGCTTCAGGTGAATCAGGCTTTTGCCCAGCTGCAGTATGTAGTTCCACAGATGGAGGGGTACGGAGCCGTTTTTGGTTTAGTGGTTGCTTTCCTGGTTGGGCTTGTTGTTGTTGGCGGAATTAAGGGCATAGCGCGAGTAACCAGCAAGCTTGTACCCATTATGGCCATCATCTATATAGTAACCTCAATGTATATCATTGGCGTTCATTTTAGCGAGCTGGGAGCAATATTTAAGCTAATTTTCAGAAGTGCTTTTGGCCTCGAGGCCATTGGTGGAGGATTCTTTGGGGCACTATTCGTTGGGTTTCAGCGGGGAGCATTCTCCAATGAGGCAGGAATTGGTTCATCGCCCATTGCACACGCAGCGGCACAAACTACAGAGCCTGTGAGCGAAGGGATGGTTGCCCTGCTCGAACCGTTTGTCGATACCATGGTGGTGTGTACCATGACCGCTTTGGGGATTGTATCAACTGGTTTGTACGTGAACCCCGATGGGCTGGAGGGAGCGCAGCTCACTGCCGCAGCATTTGGCAGCATACTACCTTGGTTCCCTTACATTCTGGTGCTTTGCATTTTCCTTTTTGCCTTCTCCACCATGATATCATGGTCCTACTATGGCCTTAAGGGGTTTAATTTCCTTTTTGCAAAGCCATTAACAAGATTAACTGGAAAAAGTAGAATGTCCGATTTGGTTTACTACTTCTTTTTCCTTGCCAGCATCGTGGTGGGTGCATCCAGCAGCCTTACAGCTGTTATCGATTTTTCTGATATGATGATTCTAGGGATGGCCTTCCCCAACATTATTGGGTTAATGTATCTTGCTCCCGAGGTTTCGCTTGATATGAAGCAATATCTCCACAAACTCAAGTTGCAACAAAGCTCTCAACAATAAATTTCTTATCTTTGCGCCCTAACCATCAACTAAATATTTATTGTTATGAGATTCTTTATCGATACAGCAAACCTCGATCAAATTCGCGAAGCCAACGACCTTGGCGTGCTCGACGGAGTAACTACCAACCCATCGCTAATGGCCAAGGAGGGCATTAAGGGCGAGGCCAACATAAAGCAGCACTACGTAGATATTTGCAACATTGTTAAGGGCGATATCTCGGCAGAGGTTATTGCCACCGATTTTGAGGGGATGATTCGTGAGGGTAAGGAGCTGGCAGCACTGCATGAGCAGATCGTTGTTAAGGTGCCTTGCACCAAGGAGGGCATAAAGGCCATCAAGTATTTTACCGATAATGGCATTCGTACCAACTGTACCCTAGTCTTTTCCGTTGGGCAGGCTCTTTTGGCTGCAAAAGCTGGGGCCACCTACGTTTCGCCTTTCATTGGCAGGCTCGATGATGTTTCAACCGATGGCGTGGAGCTTATCCGCCAAATAGTTGATGTTTATAACTACTACGAGTATGGTACACAGGTGTTGGCAGCTTCTATCCGCCACACTATGCACATTGTTCAGTGCCTCGAGGCTGGTGCCGATGTGGCAACCTGCCCTTTGGATGCCATTCTGGGATTACTGAAGCACCCCCTAACCGACATTGGTTTGGCCAAGTTTTTAGAAGATTACAAGAAGGTTAACGGCTAGTAAACTTTTTTACCATATCTTTAGGCACACTTTTTACGCTACGTAAGGGTGTGCCATTTTTTTAACTTTTTTGGCTATGCTAATAAAAATTTACCCCGAGAACCCTAATCCAAGAGATTTAGATCAGGTTGTTGATGTTCTACAAAACGGAGGTGTGATAATCTATCCAACCGATACCGTTTACGGCATTGGCTGCGATATCTCCAAACCAAAGGCCGTGGAGCGCATTATAAAGATTAAGGAGATGAAACCTAAGGAAGCCCGCTTTTCGTTTATCTGTAGCGACCTTAGCCACATTGCCGATTACGCACGTATTGACAATAGCACATTCAAATTGCTAAAACGTAACCTGCCTGGCCCTTTCACTTTTATTCTACCGGGCCTAAACAGGGTTCCCGATTATTTTATCAGCAAGCGCAAAACTGTTGGGATTCGAATTCCTGATAACTCCATTATTCTGGAGTTGGTAAAGCTGCTAGGCAATCCAATTCTCACCACATCGCTGAAAGATGATGATGAAGTTATTGAGTACACCACCGACCCTGAACTAATTTACGAGAAGTATCAAGATTTGGTGGATGTGGTAATTGACGGTGGGTATGGCGGAAACATACCCTCAACCATAGTTGATTGTACCGAGGCTGAGCCAACCCTTGTAAGGGAGGGTAAAGGAGAGGTTATATGGTAAACCTTTGGTAACCAATTATGGTTAGCGCTATGCCAGCTTAACCTTGTACGATGCGCTGAACTTACCCTTGGTTATAGCATTGAGCTTACTCTTTAGCAGCTGCTTTCGAATTGTCGAAACCTTGTCCGTAAAAAGAATTCCATCCAGATGGTCGTACTCATGCTGTATTATGCGGGCAGCAACGCCATCGTATCGCTCCTCATGGGGAGTGAAATTCTCATCAACATACCTAATGACAATTGACTCGGGGCGCTCAACATCCTCCCTAATGTTTGGAATGCTTAGGCAACCCTCGTTGTATAGTGTTTCGTGCTCATCTTTCTCAACAATATGTGCATTGATGAAAACCTTCTTAAATCCTTCCAATTCGGGATTATCCTCTGCAAGCGGATTCCCATCCATCACGAAAAGCCTAATGGAGAGCCCAACCTGTGGTGCGGCAAGCCCAATGCCATCGGAGTGGTACATAGTTTCGAACATATCGTCAATAAGCTCCTTTAGCTTGGGGTAATCGGGGGTAATATCCTGTGCAACCCTTCTTAATACGGGCGATCCGTAAACGTAAACTGGTTTTATCATTATTATTTCTGTTTGTCAAAATCTAAACTTTCGAGATACGATTGCAAAATAATGGTTGCGCTAATGGTATCAACCATTGCCTTGTCGCGTCTGTCCATCTTTTTTACTCCTCCGTCAAGCATGGTTTGAAACGCTATTTTTGAGGTGAAGCGCTCATCAACTAGCTTGATGGGTATTTGGGGGTGTAGCTTTTTAAATCTATTTATAACTGGTTCGATGTATTTAACAGCTTCCGATGGCTCATTGTTCATTTGTTTTGGCATACCAATAACCACGAGCTCAACAGGGTTTTCTTGAATGTAGCTTGCAAAGAAATCGAACAAATGAGCAGTAGCAACCGTAGCAATCCCATTGGCAATAATTTGTAGCGGATCAGTTGCGGCAATTCCCGTTCTTTTCCGTCCAATATCAAGTGCAACTATTCTACCCAAAGTTTTGAATGTTAGACGTTTTTACCCGCTTGAACTATCTTCTCGAGATGTGAAATGATTTTTTCACGGTTGGTAGGGCTTAAAGCAACATGGTAATCTCCTTCAAGGATAATGGTTCCGTCGCCTTTCTTATCGATCTTTTCAACCTTGTTCAGGTTCACTAGCACTCCTTTTTCTGTTGATATAAACCCTTTCTTCAGCAAATTGTTTTCCACATCAAGATTCCCAGTTGAACAAGTAAAGGTAGTGCCACCAACCATTGTAAATGTATATTGATTTTTGTGGGTTTCGAGTTTTAAAACAGCGTTAAGATCTACGTACTTGTAATTACCCTCATTTGGGACAACCAATTTTTGAGGTAGAATTTGTTCAATATTCTGAAATAGCGCCTTGTATCTTTCACGGGGGCTAATTTTTGTTTTGCGAATTTCGGTTACTTTCTCAACAGCCTTAACCAGTTCCTCAATATCAATGGGCTTAAGTATGTAGTCAATGGCGCTGTACTTAAAGGCCTTAACAGCAAACTGATTGTAAGCGGTTATAAAGATCACCTCAAAGTCTAGATCGGGCAGCTGTTCTAGCAGCTCAAAGCCATTGGCCTGAGGCATTTCGATATCAAGAAAAACGATGTCGGGGTTGTGCTTGTTCACCAGTTCAAGCCCTTCGGCAACCGAATGGCCTTTAGCAACCACGCTCACATTGGGACAGTATGAATTTAATAAGAGCTCTAGGGTTCGTAGGGCTGCTTGTTCATCGTCGATGATTATGGCGCTTAGCATAGGCACTGATTATTACGGTGCAAAACTACAAAAAATCTATCACTAGTTTGTTATCGTGGCTCAATCAAAACCATTTTCTTCCAGCACATCCTGAGGTATTCTGATTACCACTTTGGTGCCTGTGCTACCATCGGGATTATTGATATCGAAATACTTAATATCAAACCGCTCTTTGTATAGAGAGTTCAGTAGATCGATACGCTGTGCAGTTATTTTAAATCCTAGCGATTTTCTTTCGGGATCCTGCTTTGCTCTAATTTCCTGAGCCAGTTTTCGGCCCACACCATTATCTTCTATTGTACATATTAAAACGTTGCTTACACCTGCTATGTGAACCTTAACCCAACCCTCTTGCTTGGTTTTAAGCATAATGCCATGCCAAATGGAGTTTTCCACAAAGGGTTGTATCAAGAGCGTGGGAACCCGCAGCTCGAGCAGCTTGTCGTTCTCCACCTCAATATAGTATTCGAACTTGCCTGATAGCCTTAGGGATTCCAGCTCAAGGTATAGCCTTAAAGCTTCTAGCTCATCCTTTAGTGGGATGGATGAAACCTGTGAGTTGTCGAGAATCAATCGCATTAGCTTGGCAAACTTGGTGAGGTACTTATGAGAGCTGATATGATCCTTTTCAAGAATGTAAAGTTGAATTGAGTTTAGCGTATTGAAAATAAAATGGGGATTCATTTGCTGCCTCAACGATTTTTGTTTATACACATTGAGGTTGTTTACTAGGTTGTTACGCTTTTTGATTGATGCTATGCGAAGGCGATAGATCAGGTAGATAAACAGAGTGAAGACAAGAGTTGATATGATTATAAACCAGTAGGTTTGCCATATGGCTGGCCTAATAGTAAACTGAATTTCGGCTGTTTGGCCCCATATCCCATCGGAGTTTTGTGCCTGAACCTGAAAGAAGTAATTGCCCGGTGATAGCTGGCTAAAGGTTGAAGTTGGGGTAGTGGTATATACCCACTTGGCTTCAGGCCCATCAAAGCGGTAACGGTACTGGATTCGGCCAAAGTTTTTAAATGCGAAACCAACGTAGTCAATTTCAATGGTATTGTTTCCGTAGTCAACTTCAATAGGTTGTTCTTTTAACCCGTAACTTTGCCCATTGAGAATGAAATCAGTTATTAAGCATTTTGTGCTAACCTCGTTAGGTTTGAAATTATTGATATTTATTACTGATAACCCTTTGGTGGTTGAAACATAAGCTAGGCTACCTCTAACAAAAATGTCGGTAGTTTCATTGGTTGGTAGCCCATGTGATGTGTTGATGTTGGTCACATTAAAATTGCCAGCTAAATCGCCCGTAATAAGGCTAACACCTCTGTTTGTGGCAAGCCAAATGCCCGAAGGGGCAACAAAAATTTTGTTGATGTAGTTACTTGCAATGCCGTTGCTCTGGGTAATCTGCCAAAGGTTAATTCCATCAAATACCAAAAGTCCAATTCCCTTTGTTGATACGAGTAACTTCTTGTCGAACGTACAGGTTATGTAACTTGCCGATTGGGCAAAAAGGGAGTGTTTTTCACCCATATATTCGTAGATGTTGGAATGATACTTCCACACACCATTGTTGGTAGCCATCCACACAGCGCGAGTGGAGTCCTCGTAAACAGAGTTAACTATTCCGCTGAACTCATGCTCTAACCGTGAGGTGTAAACAAACGATTCTCCGTCAAACTTACTAATACCCCAGCTACTCGCAATCCAGTAGCCACCGTCACTAGAATGAATCATATCTCTGGGGTGACTACCCATTGTTTGCGATGAAAAGTAGTCTTTTACATTATTGTTCTTATCCATTGAGTGGAGATATGCGCTGGTGCCAATCCATATGTGGGAAGATGTTGAGTCAATGCCAATGAACCTAATTGGTAGAACCCCTAAAGAGTCTGTTCTAAGGGTGTAGTTGGTTATGCTTTGATTTTGGATATGGCTAATTGTGCCCTGCTCACTACCAGCATATACGCCGGCTCTATTGGCAAATACAGTGTTTACTCTCTCGCTGGGAAGTCCCGATTCTTCGTTGTAAGTTAGGATATTGATGTTGGGGATGTAAAATATCCCGTTGGCAAGGCTTGTAAACCAGTAACCATTCTCGTGATCCCTTTCTACAGATGAGATTTGGTACTTCTCCAGAATAAAGAGGTTATTGGGATGATTGAAATGGCCATTATGCAGCCTGTGTACACCACCTTCAATGGGAGCTACCCATAAATTATTGTTGTATTCTAGGCTAGTCCAAATTACTTCATAACCAAAATCATGATAGGATATAATGTTTCTATTCTCAACTTTCATTACCCTTCCCCCATTACTTAGAATCAACTTATTGTGAGATTCTTCAATTATAATGAAATGGAACGGTGAGCGAACATTTGTATTTTGAATGTTGAAGGTGTCATTAGGAAGCCTAAATGAGAAGAGAAACCTCTTTTTAAACTCTTCCAGATCATTGTATTGACTCCCATAAATCGATTTGTTTGATACTAGCAGTGGCCCATCTGGATGTTTTTCAACAATAATGCTTACGTCTTGAATTTCATGGGGTTCAGTTACAATACCTTCTGCTGAAATAACAATGCGTCCAATACCTCTAAACGAGATGTTCACATTGTCAAGCGTATCAACATAAAACGATTTTTTAATAGTTCCACGCGACTGGGCAATGTAGTCGTTAAGCCGATGGTTGTACGCAAATGGTTTAATTTCATCGTCCTCAAAATAGGCCAATCGGCCTGAGCTCGATATGAACCAAATTCTACCTTTGTAATCGATAAATATTTCATGGATGGTGCTTTCCACCAGACCTTCATTCACTCCAAAATTCTTAAAAGAATAACCGTCGAATCGGCTAACACCGTTGGCAGTGGCAATCCAAAGATAACCAATGGAGTCTTGGACAATATGGTATGTTTCGTTGGAGGGTAATCCATCATCTACGCTAAATTGCCTATGGATTGGTTTGGGGCCTGTTGCTAAATTTTGTGCTTGTGGAAAGCTAGAAGCCATTAAAAATAGCAGAGTTGTTAACAGAAATCTTATCACAGGATTGTTCAATTGGTTGATGACTAGTTTAAGGTGCTATTCAGTCTGGGGGCAGCCTTAGTGCAATTTACAAATCTTTTGGTTTAGATAAAAAAAAAGGTGCCATTAAGGCACCTTTTCTTATGCGAAGTAGGAATTATTTACCGTATTCCATTGCTGCAAGACGCTTGTATGAGTTGTACCTCCAACGAGCATTCTCTTCGGCTGCTTTAAACAGCTCCATAGCCTCCTCGGGGAACGATTTCTGAAGCGTAGTATAGCGAACCTCGCTCTTAAGGAATTCTTGGAATTTACTCCAGTCTGGCTCTTTAGAGTCGAATTGGAATGGGTTCTTACCTTCGGCCTCAAGCCTTGGGTCGAACCTGTAGGTTTGCCAGTATCCAGCTTCAACAGCAAGCTTGGTCTGGTTTTGGGTTGCACCCATACCATTCCTTAGCCCGTGGTTGATACATGGAGAGTAGGCAATGATTAGGCTTGGTCCAGGATACTCCTCAGCCTCGCGTAGGGCCTTAAAGTACTGGTTGTGGTTAGCGCCCATAGCAACCTGTGCTACGTACACGTATCCATACGACATAGCCATCATACCTAGATCCTTCTTGCGGATTCGCTTACCCGCTGCGGCAAACTTAGCAACAGCAGCAACAGGAGTTGATTTTGACGATTGTCCACCAGTGTTGGAGTATACCTCAGTGTCAAGTACAAGCAGGTTGATATCTTCACCTGATGCAATTACATGGTCAACACCACCATATCCAATGTCGTAAGCCCAGCCGTCGCCACCAAATACCCAAACCGACTTCTTAATGAAGTACTGCTTAAGGGCAAGTAGCTCCTTGGCCAAGTCGTCATTTTCTTTCTCAAGGGCAACAATCAGTTTGGCTGATGCTTCTTTCGAACCTTCGGCGTTTTCCTTGTTCTCTAGCCAAAGCTTCATGGCTTCTTTGGTTTCCTCTTTATAGCCGTTGGCTAGCCCTTTGTTAATTCTGTCGGCAATGCGATCGCGTAGCTTGTTTATACCAGTAGCCATACCAAAACCATACTCGGCGTTATCCTCGAATAGAGAGTTTGCCCAAGCAACACCATGTCCATCCTTGTTGGCACGGTAGGGGGTTGATGGTGCAGAACCACCGTAGATGGATGAGCAACCAGTAGCGTTGGCTACAATCATACGGTCGCCGTAGAGTTGGGTGATGGTTTTAATATATGGAGTTTCTCCACAACCGGCACATGCACCGCTAAACTCGAATAATGGCTGAGCAAACTGGCTATTCTTAACGCTCTTGCTCTTGTCAAGTACTGTTTCCTTATAGCCCACTTTCTTGTCCATGTATTCAAAGCGCTCAACTTCGGCAAGTTGAGACTCGAGGGTCTTCATCTCAAGAGCCTTGGTTTTGGCAGGACAAATATCGGCACAGTTACCACAACCGGTACAATCGAGAGCACTTACTTGTATGCGGAAGTTGAACTCCTTGGTTGCTCCGTTACCTTTTACGGTGGTGGTTCCCTCAGGTGCGTTCGCTAGCTCCTCGTCGGTTAGTAGGAAAGGACGGATGGCTGCGTGAGGACAAACATATGCACACTGGTTACACTGAATACAGTTGTCGGGTATCCACTCGGGTACGTGTACGGCAATACCGCGCTTTTCGTACTCGGTTGTACCTGCTGGGAATGTACCATCCTCGCGACCAATGAATGCGCTTACAGGAAGATCATCGCCATTAAGGTTGTTGATTGGAGTAACTACATTGTTTACAAAGTCGGGTGCGTTGGGGTTTGAGTGAGGTTTTTCTGCCTCAAGCTTAGCCCACTCAGCAGGAACCTCAACTTTAGTAACATCACCACCTTTATCAATTGCAGCGTAGTTCATCTTTACTATATCCTCACCTTTACGACCAAAGCTCTTGTCAACAGCTTCCTTCATAGCGCTTACGGCTAGGTCGTATGGTATTACCTCAGAGATTTTAAAGAATGCGCTTTGCATAATGGTGTTGGTGCGGTTGCCCAAACCAATCTCTTCGGCAATTTCGGTAGCGTTTATAATGAAGAAGTTCACTTCCTTCTCTGCTAATACTTTTTTAACTGAGTTAGGTAGTTTCGCTTTTGTCTCTTCAGTATCCCAAATGCTATTTAGCAGAAAAGTTCCACCCTTACGAATACCCCTTAGCATATCGTATTTGCCTAGGTATGCTGGTACGTGGCAAGCAACAAAGTCGGGAGTATTAACAAGATAAGGTGAACGGATGGGCTTGTCGCCAAAACGCAGGTGCGAAGTGGTTACACCACCCGATTTTTTTGAGTCGTACGAGAAGTAGGCCTGGCAGTACTTGTCGGTATTCTCACCAATAATCTTAATGGAGTTCTTGTTTGCTCCTACAGTACCATCCGATCCTAAACCGTAGAATTTACCTTGGAAAGTTCCCTTGTCGGCAAGGTTAACTTCCTCCTTAAGTGGTAGAGATTTAAAGGTCACATCATCAACAATACCTACCGTGAATTGATTTTTTGGCTCGTTCATCTTTAGGTTGTCGAAAACCGATATGATTTGAGAAGGAGTGGTATCCTTAGAACTCAAACCGTAGCGTCCGCCAACAATAATGGGGGCGTTCTCTTTTCCGTAGAATAGATCCTTCACGTCAAGGTACAATGGGTCGCCATTGGCGCCAGTTTCCTTGGTGCGGTCTAGCACAGCAATACGCTTGGCGCTCTTGGGGAATGCCCTAAAGAAGTGCTTAGCCGAGAATGGACGGTATAGGTGAACAGCAATTAGACCTACCTTTTCGCCATTTGCGGTAAGGTGATCAACAACCTCCTTAATGGTGTCGGTTATAGAACCCATTGCAACGATGATGTTCTCTGCATTAGGATCACCATAGTAATCAAATAGGTCGTACTTACGTCCAGTTATCTCCGAAAGCTTTTTCATGTAGTCTTCCACAATCTCAGGAAGCACATCGTAGTACTTGTTGGCTGCTTCGCGCGACTGGAAGTAGATGTCGGGGTTTTGAGCAGTACCACGGGTTACAGGGTGCTCGGGGTTAAGGGCACGGTCGCGGAATGCCTGAAGGGCATCACGGTCAACTAGGTCGGCAAGTTCCTCGGTTTCGAGAACCTCAATTTTTTGAATCTCATGTGAAGTACGGAATCCATCGAAGAAGTGAAGGAAAGGAACCCTTGACTTGATGGATGCAAGGTGCGCAACCGCTGCAAGATCCATTACCTCCTGAACGCCACCAGTTGCAAGCATTGCAAAACCTGTTTGGCGAGTGCTCATCACATCGCTGTGGTCTCCAAAGATAGATAGAGCCTGTGCTGCTAAGCTACGAGCCGATACGTGGAAAACACCGGGGAGAAGTTCCCCAGCAATTTTATACATATTGGGGATCATAAGTAGTAGCCCCTGCGATGCAGTGTAAGTAGTGGTAAGTGCACCAGACTGGAGTGATCCGTGAACAGCACCAGCCGCACCCGCTTCCGATTGCATCTCGGTTACTTTTACCGTTTCTCCAAAAATATTCTTTCTGCCAAAAGCAGCCCACTCATCAATGTACTCGGCCATTGTTGACGAAGGAGTGATTGGGTAAATTGCTGCAACCTCGCTAAACATGTAGGCAATGTGCGATGCCGCATAGTTACCGTCACAGGTGATAAACTTCTTGTTTTTTCCCATTGTTTAAGTGTATTTCGTTGATAAATAGATGCTTGAAAGTTTAATGTCAGCCTAGCAAAGGTAAGCATTATTCATGAATTATGAAATGTTGTTAAGCATTTAACAGTTAGGCTATTTACTTAAACGTTTGCGAACAAATTACCACCTAGTGCTAAATATTATTTTGGTAATGAATTGGTTGAGGTTTAGGGTTGTTGTAAACCTTTGGTAAAATCAATGCTGAGATGTTATTCCTATTCATTAGGTGTAAGGCATCAACATTTCTTATTCTGCTTATATTTACTAACTTCGCAGGAGTGTGATACCTGAAATTTATAATTAATATGGATAAGACTTTTAAAATTGGGTTGCTTCGGGAAACCAAAACTCCTCCCGATAAAAGGGTGGCCATTCCACCAGCACAAGCTAAAGAGCTTAAAGAAATGTTTCCGGAGGTAGAGGTTGTTGCTCAACCTAGCCAATTGCGTTGTTACGCCGACTCGGAGTACATTGATGCAGGCATTGCTCTGCAGGAAGATGTGAGCGATTGTGACCTATTAATTGGGGTGAAAGAGGTTAAGATAGAGGCTTTACTGCCCGGTAAGTCCTATCTGTTTTTTGCACATGTTGCCAAAAAACAACCCCATAATCGTAAGTTGATACAAGCAATGGCCGATAGAGGAATAACCCTTTTAGATCATGAGTATTTAACTAACCCAAAGGGCGAACGATTGGTGGCTTTTGGACATTGGGCAGGGGTTGTTGGGGCTTACAATGGCTTGATTGCCTACGGAAAGCGGACCGGACAATTTGAATTGCCTCGTGCTAAGGATTGCCATGACTACCAAGAGGTGGTTAGCTTGCTGAGAAAGATTAAGCTGCAATCTGCTAGAATATTAATTACTGGTGGTGGGCGAGTGGCTAGTGGTGCCCTAGAGATTTTCAGAACGCTAGGCGTAAGAGAGGTGGAGCCAGAAGAGTACCTTACACAGCAATTCAATGAGCCTGTAATGTGTCGTCTCGATCCTTGGCACTACGCACAGCGAAAAGACGGCAGACCATTTGACTGGCAGCACTGGCTTACTAATCCTATGGATCACTTGTCAACTTTTATCCCCTATACCAAGGTTACCGATTTGTTCGTAGCATGCCATTTCTGGGACTTCAGATCACCCATCTTCTTTAGAAAGGAAGATATGGCCGATCCGAATTTCAGCATCAAAGTAATTGCAGATGTTAGCTGCGATATTCCTGGGCCCATCCCTTCAACGCTTAGGGCTACCACCATTGCCGATCCGTTTTACGACTACAGCATTGAGCAGGATAATGAGGTGCCAGCTTTTTCTGGAGAGAAAAATGTTACCATGATGACCATCGATAACCTGCCGGGAGAGCTGCCTCGCGATGCCAGCGAGTTTTTCGGTAAGATTATGGTAAATACCGTTGTTCCCCATTTCCTAGGCAACGATGAGGAAGGGGTGATGGAAAGGGCTACCATTCTAAAGGATGGTAAACTAACCGAACTGTATAGTTACCTTCAGAATTACCTTGAGGGGAAAGAGTAATGTCTGTATACAGGTTTTTTGGATTTAGAGCGTTATATTTTAGCGCTCTATTTTTTTAAAGTTTCTTCGTGATTCTCAATTATTTTTAAATCAAATTTAATTTGGGTGTTTCATTAAAGTCTTCTCTTTGTATATTTACATCGTAAACATAAATTGCCATTGTATGAACATTCGGTTCACGCTACTTTTCGCCATACTGCTCCTGCTGCTTGCTTGGGCATGTAAGAAAACTGAGGTTGACGAGGAGTTCGAAGTTGATCGTAGCGTGATAGGCGAGTGGTACTCATCACGCGGCAATCTTTCTGAAATTATGAAGGAGGTTGATGGGGTAGATTCTGTCTTTTTGGTGTTTCGCACTGACTCCACATACTACATCGAAACCTTTGGTGAACTATATACTACCAACCGATTGGTGATTAAAACCTACCAGGGAAAATATCGCTACTTTGCTTCTGATTTTGGCGATATTCATACAATCTCGCTCGACCAGTCAAAACCTAGCGTGCTGGCGTTGGAGGGGATTTTTGAGGTTACAACCACATCGCCGCCCTACACTATGCACTTCGAAGTGCTTCAGGTGGAGCCTTTCGTTAATCTATATCCACCTACCCCCGAAGGAGGTTTTGGTAGCTCCGATGGTGGTTCATTCCAGAATAGGAATATTCAAAAGTATGTGAAGATAAAGAACCTAGAATAGGTTCGTGTTAGCTGAAACGCCTTTTACGCTTCATAAAAACTCTTTCTCGCTGGTTGAAAATGGAGCCGTTTTTAGTAAGCCAGTAAATAATTGGGCCCAATATAGGTGGTATAAAAGCCAGTAACACCCTTAACCCTCCATTTCTATTCCTTAAGTACCTCAGCGCATCGTATATGGTGAAGATATGAAGGGCTATCACCAGTATGTAGGATAAGTTTTCCATAATTCTTCTCTAAGCTTATTGTTTCTTCTTGTTAGTTTTCATCGCATATGTTGATGATAAAAGTAGAAAAAGTATTGTGTCTTCGCAAGATTTTATCCTTCTATTCATATTATTAGCTATGAATAATAAATCATATCCCATATGCAGTACCTCATTGGTATTGTTGATAGTTGCTGTTTATTAGGGTTTGTTATGTGAGTGAAAATTTTTCACCCCTTTGAACCGTGAATCCATTAACATTTTAAAACTTCTATTGTTATCATATTCTGATAATCAATAATAGTTTGCCAATACTGCATAAGCATTTTAAAGATATGAGCGATAGCGGCACGGTAATACCGTCAAAAGTTGATACTTCATCAAAGCAATATGCCAAAAACCTCAACGATACTTCGCAAATTATCGAAGATTTCAGGGCTCGGCTTATGGCTACGTTAAATCGAACAACCGATCCTTATGTGCTTAAGCACAAGGAGAAGGGTAAGCTGACCGTTGGTGAGCGTATAAACACCCTTGTCGATGAGGGTACGCCCTTCTTCGAGCTGTCGGCCTTAGCCGCCAATGGGATGTACGAGAACAAGTTTCATTCGGCCGGAATTGTAACTGGAATCGGAATTATTCAAGGGGTTGAAACCATGATAATTGCCAACGACCCCACGGTTAAAGGCGGAACCTATGTTAAGGAAACCATTAAAAAGCATCTAAGAGCCCAAGAGATAGCGCTCGATAATCACTTACCCTGTGTTTATGTGGTTGAGTCGGGAGGAATATTTTTGCCCGAACAGGCCAATGTTTTTGCCGATCACGATCACTTTGGTAAAATCTTTTATAATCAGGCTCGACTGTCGGCTGCAGGTATTCCTCAGGTTGCAATGGTAATGGGCTCCTGCACAGCTGGGGGGGCTTATATTCCAGCAATGAGCGACGAGACCATCATTGTCGATAAGCAGGGAACCATTTTTCTGGCTGGCCCACCTTTGGTTAAGTCTGCCATTGGCGAGGAGGTTTCTGCCGAGGAGCTGGGGGGCGCATATGCTCATACACATATATCTGGAGTGGCCGATCACTTAGCCCGTTCCGAGGAGGAGGCCATACAGATTTGTCGAAATATCTTCGAGCATCTTCCCAAACCCCAAAAATCTTTCGTTGGCAATGGGCAGTACGAAAATCCGCTTTATCCTTCTGAGGAATTGTACGGAATTATTCACGATCAAAGTTCGCGATGGATTGACCCTTACGAGATTATTGCTAGGCTGGTTGATGGTAGCCAATTCCAGGAGTTTAAGCCAACCTATGGCACAACGCTGGTTACCGGGTATGCCAAAATAATGGGCCAAACGGTGGGTATTCTTGCCAACAATGGTATTCTATTCTCCGAGTCGTCACTTAAGGGAACCCATTTTATTCAGATGTGCAGTATTCGCAAAATACCACTTCTCTTCTTACATAATATCACCGGATTTATGGTGGGTAAGGATGCCGAGCACGGTGGCATTGCCAAGGATGGTGCAAAAATGGTTCACGCTGTGGCCAATGCTAATGTCCCTAAAATCACCATAATATTTGGGCGCTCCCACGGTGCAGGTAATTACGCTATGGCTGGCAGGGCCTATAAACCCAACCTGCTGCTTACTTGGCCCAACTCCAAAATCTCCGTAATGGGCGGTACTCAGGCAGCCGAGGTGTTAGGCACCGTTAAACAAAGGGATTCGGTTGATATTGAAAGTTTTAAAAAGGAGATTTACCAGCGTTACGAGGATGAGGCCTCGGCCTATTTTGCCACGGCTCGCCTGTGGGACGATGGAATTATCGACCCCGTTGACACCCGCAGCTGGATTGCCATGGGGCTTTCCATTGCAGTTAACAAGCCCACTCCCGACTATAAACCTGGTGTTTACCGAATGTAAATCGATATGAATACCTATAGTAATATTCAACTTGATATTAGCGAGGGAGTGGCCACAATTTGGCTTAACCGACCCGATGTGCACAATGCCATAAGCATCCAAATGCTTGAGGAGATAAACCATTGCTTTACCGAATTGGACAAGAATGGCAGCATTCGAGCTATTGTGTTACGCGGCAAGGGGAAATCGTTTAGCGCTGGAGCCGATTTAAAGCTTATGCTCCAGGCCAGCAAGATGGGGTACGATGAGAATTTGGAGGATGGTCTGAAGTGGGCAAATTGCTTAGCTACAATATACGGCAGTTCAAAACCCGTTGTTGGTATAGCAACGGGTAATGTTTACGGTGGAGGTAACGGCTTACTCGCTGCTTGCGATATGGTTATTGCTGAGGATAATGTAGTGTTCTCCTTCGCCGAGGTTAAGCTGGGTATCGCGCCATCAACAATTCTTCCCTATATTTTAAAGAGGCTAAAACTATCAACAGCAAAGTATTTGATGTTTACAGGTAAACGGTTTTCTGCACAGGAGGCTTTTGATTATGGTTTTGTTGATTTTGCAGTTTCTGCTCAGCAAGTGGAGCCTTTACTTGACTCGATAGTTAGTGATGTTCTAAAAGCATCTCCACAGGGTATTAAGGAGATTAAGGTGCTAATTAAAAAATTGAACTCAACATCAACACCTGAAGAGATTATGGAGATTACTGCATCATCCATTGCAAGATTAAAAACATCTGATGAGGCCATTGAGGGAATATCAGCTTTTTTAGAAAAACGAAAACCAAACTGGGGTTAGGATTGTTAATTGTAGTAAGGTGAAAAGTTGAACAAGAGAATTGTATAAATTTTAATAAAATATGAACCATCCACTAATAAATGATTTTCACAACAAGCTCCGTGAGCAAGTTCGTGATTTTGCTGAGAAAGAGATAAAACCATTGGCTCAAGAGCTCGATGACCGAGGCGAATTTTCAGCCGAACTAACCCGCAAGATGGGTAAGTTAGGCTTATTCGGAATGACCCTTCCCGAGGAATATGGCGGACGCAATCTCGATACACTATCGTATATAATTGCTGTTGAGGAGTTAGCTCGGGTCGATAGTTCGCAGGCTGCCACCATGGCCGCGCATAACTCGTTGGGCATCGCACCAATTTACAAGTACGGCTCTGCTGAGCAGAAGATTAGGTTGTTGCCTAAGCTTGTAACTGGCGAAAATATCTGGGCATTTGGCCTAACCGAGCCCAATGCAGGTTCCGATGCCCGTGCTGTTGAAACATCGGCAGTGCATAACGGCAACCAATGGGTTATAAATGGGCAAAAGGTATTTATTACTAACTCAGCCTCGGAGTTGTCGATGGGTATTACCCTTTTGGCAAATACAGGTCAGGATTCAAACAACAAGGAGTTTTCTACAATTCTGGTCGAAAGGGAGCAGTCGGAGTACCTAGCCGAACCCATAACCAACAAAATGGTTTGGCGTGCTGCCGATACCGGCCGACTTACCTTCCGCAATACCTTAGCGCCAAAGGAGAACCTGTTGGGTGAACAGGGTAAGGGAATGCGGTATATGCTCGAAACCCTCGATTCTGGTAGGCTTTCAATTGCAGCTGTGGGATTAGGTTTGGCTCAAGGTGCGTACGAAATGGCCAAAGCCTATGCCGGTGTTCGCAAACAGTTTGGCAAAACGCTATTGCACATTCCAGCCATTTCCGATAAGCTGGCCGATATGGATATTAAGTTGGAGTTGGCAAGGAACTACCTTTACTATAGTTGCTGGCTTAAGGATAATAATTTACCCTTTAAAAAACAGGCTGCTATAGTGAAGCTGTACACCTCGGAAATTGCCAAGCAGATATCCGACGAGGCAGTTCAGGTTTTTGGTGCTTACGGCCTATTTAAGGATAACGATGTGGAGCGATTTTTCCGCGATCAGCGTATCCTGGGCATTGGCGAGGGTACATCAGAAATACTAAAGCTGGTTATTGGTAGGAGTTTGTAGATGCTATTCAATTATAGTGATTGATTGACCCGCCAGTGGCCTGTCTACCCTGCCTACCGGCAGGCGGCAGGTAGAGCGGGCAGGTTGATTGATTTTGCTTTGACAACTGCTACGTGCTTATTGCCAACTTTATAATGATTGTGTGAATGTCTTTGCCAACTAAAAACAATGGAAAAATCAAACTACATAAATGGCTATTCAAAGCTAACCAACGAAGCGAAGGTTGATTCGATGGCCCATTTTCTGGGAAAAACTGTGGATGATTTCTCGATTTTAAATCATTTTAAACTTCCTGATTCTAACCTTCAGGCTAGGCTTGAGGAGATTAGCGAGAATGTGCTGTCGAACTATATGCTACCCTACAGCATTGCGCCAAATTTTCTGGTCAACGGAAAGCACTATCTCGTTCCAATGGTTATTGAGGAGAGTTCGGTAGTAGCCGCTGCATCGGCAGCTGCCAAGTTTTGGTTTAGTAGGGGTGGGTTTACATCAAAAGTTGTTGGCACAACAAAGGTGGGACAGGTGCACTTTAAGTGGCTCGGTAATGGCTCGGTATTAAACCAACATTTTCCCAAAATCAAAGATATTTTGATAAACGATTCGGAGTATCTACTTGCCAATATGAAGAAGCGTAATGGTGGCATAACGGGAATCGAACTACTAGATTTTACTCACCAACTACCCAATTACTATCAAATCAGGGTGAGTTTCGAAACCGCCGATGCTATGGGCGCCAACATAATAAACTCGGTACTCGAGGAGATGGCGCAATCGTTAAAACAATATTTTGCAGATAATTTCGAAGGTGCTGAGGCCGATTGCGAAATTGTGATGGCAATCCTCTCGAACCATACACCCGAAAGCCTTGTGGAGTGTTACGTGGAATGTGATATTGAGGGACTAGCCGAGGTGTCGGGTAGTCTATTGCCAGCCGATTACGCCCTAAAGTTTAAAACAGCTGTTGATATTGCCAATATAGATATCTACAGGGCAACCACCCACAATAAGGGGATTTACAACGGTATCGATGCCGTAGCGCTTGCCACAGGCAACGATTTTAGGGCGGTTGAGGCTTGCGGCCATTCCTACGCATCGCGCGATGGACATTACAAAAGTTTAACCACAGTTGATATCGATAATGGTAAGTTCCGGTATACCCTGCGAATTCCAATGGCCTTAGGCACTGTAGGAGGATTAACCACAATGCATCCGCTGGCCAAGCTATCGCTCGAAATTCTGGGAAATCCTTCGGCTCGTGAATTAATGGAAATCACTGCCGCCGCCGGATTAGCCAACACGTTTTCGGCTGTGCGTGCGCTAACCACTTCAGGAATTCAGAAGGGGCATATGCGGTTCCATCTTAATAATAGTTTAAACACTCTTGGTGCAACCGAGCAGCAAAAGCTACAGGCTACTAAATTTTTTAAAGATAAAAAGGTATCGCACAAGGCTGTGCAGGATTTTTTAGGAAAATAAAGTTTATCAATGCCCAATCAATTTTATTCCCACGGCAAGTTGCTAATCACCGGCGAGTACTTTGTCCTCATCGGTGCAACGGCTTTTGCCATTCCCCTAAAACTTGGTCAAGGAATGGATATGGAATTAGTTGATGATGGGAAAAATTTGATTTACTGGTCAACTGCTGTAATAGGAAAGCTTTGGTTCACTGCAATTTTTTCAAAGGCCGATATAAGTACTGTTGAAACAAACAACCGCAAATCGTCGGAGTTTATCAAGAAACTTCTAAGGTTTTTGAAAGATAAAAGTGCAGCATTAAACGGTTCACAATCGGTTAGTATTTCGGCAAATGTTGAGTTCCCAATGGAATGGGGTTTTGGCAGTAGCTCCACGCTAATTGCCAACTTGGCCCAGTGGGCCAAAATTAATCCCTACGAGTTGCTGTTTGCCACTACCAATGGTTCGGGATACGATGTGGCTTGCGCTATGTCTGATAGTCCTATTCTCTACAGAAACTCCCCAAAGCCAGAGGTTGTTAGGGTTGATTTTAATCCAAACTTCCTCAATAAAATCTACTTTATCTACCTTGGCCAAAAGCAGAACTCGTCAGCGAGTGTCGAAAAGCTTGGGCAAAAAGTTAAAGGGCGAAACGTTGAGGCCGATAGAATTTCGGACATATCAAAAAGAATTGTCAAATCTGCTTCGCTCCGCGAGTTTGAGGCTTTGGTTGATAAGCACGAGCAGATTGTGGCCGAAACGTTGGGTTTGGAACCAGTAAAACGGAAAATGTTTCCCGATTTCGATGGCTCAGTAAAGTCGCTGGGAGCATGGGGTGGCGATTTTATTATGGCAACCCACAGCGGCGAGGCCAGCTATGTTTACAGCTATTTTAAAGCAAAGGGTTTGGATGTAATCTTACCCTATTACGATATTGCGCTATGAATGAGAATAAGTTTACCAGAAAATACTTGCAAGATGCAAAGCATCTTATCGACCTAAATTCGCCTTACAGTGGTAGGGTTAGTTGGGAAAGCCCATCGAATATTGCGTTGGTAAAGTACTGGGGCAAGTACGGCGACCAGCTACCGCAAAACCCTTCGCTTAGCTTTACGCTAAAACATTCCAAAACCAAAACTAGTATTGATTATCAACATAGAGATGGTAACCAGTCGAATGTAGATTTTTACTTTGAGGGGAAACGAAACGAAAAGTTCGAGGCAAAGATTTCTCGGTATATCGAGAAAATATCGGCATATATGCCTTTTCTTAGCCAGTTGCAGCTCAAAATCGATAGTGCAAATACGTTCCCACATTCCGCTGGAATTGCCTCATCGGCCTCGTCGTTTAGCGCCTTGGCGCTATGTCTGTGCAGTATGGAAAAGAAATATTTTGGAACCCTACAATCCGATGATGAGTTTTACCAGAAAGCTTCGTTTCTGGCGCGCTTGGGTTCGGGCAGCGCTTGCCGTTCAACCTACGGAAAACTTGCCCTGTGGGGCAAAACCGATGCTATCTCTAATTCATCGAACGAGGTAGCCATTCCTGTTGATAATGGCATAAACCCTGTGTTCAAATCCTACCACGATGCTATTTTAATTATCGATTCGGGACAAAAGGAGCTATCGAGTACTGGTGGTCATGCGTTAATGGAAAATCATAAGTATGCTTACACCCGATACAATCAGGCGCAGGAGAATCTAAAATCGATTTTAGCCCATTTGCAAAGTGGCAATGAGGCTGGTTTTGCTCAGGTGGTGGAGAATGAGGCCATGTCGTTGCACGCTCTGATGATGTCATCAATCCCCTCGGTAGTTCTCTTAAAACCCAATACGCTTGTGGCAATTGAGCGACTAAAAGAATTTCGGCTAAAGGAAAATATCAACTTTACTTTTACGCTTGATGCTGGTCCCAATATTCATATACTGTATCCCCAATCAGTGTGCGAGCAGATGGTTCGTTTTATCGAAAGTAACCTTTTAAACCTTTGCGAAAATGGCCGGTGGATTGACGATGAGATTTCCGTTGGCCCAACGCAAATTGAATAGCAATGAGGTTTAGCTCCAAAATATTACTGTTTGGCGAGTACTCCGTACTGCAAGGTTCGGATGCTTTGCTTATACCATTCCCTGAATACTCGGGTTTCTTCGATTTTTACAGCGATTATAGTAACCCCAACAGCGATGAGGTTAAATCGAACCAGATTCTAATGGGATTTATGGATTATATCCAAAAATATGAAGTAAAAGGCAATATTGATGTTGAGCGATTTAGCCGCGATTTATCCAGCGGGCTTTACTTTAAATCAAATATTCCTTTGGGTTACGGGGTTGGTAGTTCTGGCGCGCTGGTTGCCGCGTTTTACCACCAATATTTTCAGCCTAATGAAGATGACCTCTTAGTGACCAAACAAAACCTGGCCACTTTAGAGTCCTATTTTCACGGGAGCAGTTCGGGTCTTGATCCTTTGGTTAGCTATATTAACAAACCAATTTTACAAACAAATGGTAGAGTTAATGCTCTCGATTTTAAAAACTTCGGAATTAAACCCTTTCTTATTGATACCGGGATTAGTCGTTCAACAGCCGATTTTGTGAGTGTCTTTAACCATAAAGTTAGTGACCTTGAATTTAAGATACTGATAAAAAATGATTTGGTTAGATTGAGTAACCTCGCGTTAAATCTGTTTTTGAGTGGCCAAAAGTCTGAGTTTTTTGCTGTTTTAAAGGAACTTTCTCAATTTCAGCTAACCCATCTAAATGAAATGATACTGCCCGAGTATCAGTCGATATGGAAGGATGGAATTGAATCCGAAGACTATCATCTGAAATTGTGTGGGGCTGGGGGAGGTGGATTTTTGCTTGGCTTTGCCAGGAATGAGAATGCTGTTGATTATTTAAAGAAGAAATATCAACTTAGAATTTCATCTGTTTAAGCATTGGGGAACTTTTCGGAATGTATGTGAGCTGTAGTTGTCTGGAAAGTCAATTTTTACGATAAAAAATTAAAATCGTAACCTGTTTAAAACCACCTTACATTTCTATTGTTACTATCAAACTTGAGGTTTTACTAAAAGAATTGCAGTAAAAAATCTAAATTTGTCTGAATAATAGTTTTTATAATGATAACAGTTAGTGAACTTAATAGCCTTTGTGCTAATACTTTGATTGAGCATTTGGGAATTGAATTTACCGAGATAGGCGAAAACGGGCTAAAAGCACGTATGCCAGTGGATAAGCGTACTCTGCAGCCAATGGGTATTCTGCACGGTGGTGCCAGTTTGGCTTTCGCCGAGACTATTGCTGGTGCTGGATCGCTTGCATTGGTTGATGTTAGTAAATTCAATATTGTTGGTTTTCAGGTTAGCGCAAATCATATTGGCACAATTTCCGAAGGGTATGTAAACGCTCACGCCACCCTAACTCATAATGGCACACGAACCCACATTTGGGATGTTGTAATATCGGCCGATGATGGTCGCAAAATCTCTATATGCAGGGTATCTAATATGCTAGTCGAGAAGAAATAGCAAAAATTACCCGAAACACAGTAATTGGAAATGATGAATTTTCACCAGTTTGCGCTTGAAAATAGAATTGCCTTTGTAACATATAAACTTCCCGATCTGGAGGAGGTAACCACATTGGTTCAATGGAAAACTGAGCCCATTGCGCTAGCTAATCTAATGGAGTTGGAGGGCAAATCGGGTTTTGTCTTTGCGCCCTTCAACATAGAATCGCACCATCCCATCAGGCTCATTGAGCCTGATTTGGTTATTAAGGGCAATAACATTGATGAATCTTTGTTCACAATTTTCAATGATGATCTAGTTAAAGTAAAGCCCAGCACAACCAATGTTGTTTGCAGCCCAAGTGAAACTTCTCGTGAATTGTACCTTGCTAAGGTCGATGAGTTTCGCAATAAAATAAATCCTGGAAGGTTAGATAAGCTGGTGCTATCGCGAATTAGCATTGAATCTAAACCCACAAGTTTTAACCCTAGCTTACTCTTACAAGAGCTCCAACGTAGCTATCCCGATGCTTTTGTGTTTATGATTCACATTGCCGACGCTGGATTATGGATAGGTGCAAGTCCCGAACCATTACTTCAGATTAAGGATGATGTGGTATCAACCGTTTCGCTTGCCGGAACAAGGCTATATAATGGTAAAAGCATTGATATAGAGTGGGGTGCAAAGGAGTTGGAGGAGCAGGAGATTGTAACAAGATATATCGATAGAATCCTCGAAAGTTTTCAAATTAAGCAGTATTCGAGGCAAGGCCCGCAAACAAAGCTGGCTGGAGCCGTGGAGCATCTTTTAACCCGTTTCACTTTTAGTTTAGATGCTTTGCAGGGTAAAATAGTGGAACTAATTGATGCCATTCACCCAACTCCCTCGGTGTGTGGATTACCCAAGGATGAGGCTTTAGAGATTATTCTTAAATCTGAGGAGCACGATAGGGAGTACTATACAGGTTTTTTGGGTACCTTTAACATTGAAAAGCAGTATGCTCTTTTTGTAAACCTTAGGTGTATGAGGGTCGGAGTTGATCAACTTATCTATTTCCTTGGTGCAGGAATCACTGCTGGTTCGGATCCCGAAAAGGAGTGGGAGGAGACCAATAGCAAGAAAAGAACTTTAATGAGTATTGTTGAAACGCTAAACTAGAATTCATTATGCCATCGGCTCTACAAGGAATTAGCGAAATATCCCATATTTGCTTGGAACATGGCATAATGCATGCGGTCATATCATCGGGTTCGCGAAACGCACCGCTTATTCTTGCCTTTGCATCAAATGCCAATTTTAAATGCTTTAGCATTGTTGATGAACGAAGTGCAGGATATTTCGCATTGGGAATGGCTCAACAGCTTCAGAAACCTGTGGTGCTGGTCTGCACCTCGGGAACTGCAGTGGCTAACTATGCACCTGCGCTGGCCGAAGCATTTTACCTAAAGGTTCCATTGGTGGTTCTAACAGCCGACCGCCCACCCGAATGGATTGACCAAAACGATGGGCAAACTATTCGGCAGTTCGATATTTTTAGAAATTATGTTAAGAAATCGTTTCAGATGCCTGCGAGCACCAAGGAGCAGAGCGATTTGTGGTACTTCAGACGATCACTTAACGAAGCCATTGGCTTAAGTACAATAGGCTCTCCTGGCCCAGTGCACATTAATATTCCCATTAAAGAGCCCCTTTACGATCCGCTTCCGGCAGTCGACTTGCCAATTAAACCAATCCACACCATTTCTGGCGAAATGGAAATTGATACAGACAGTTGGCAGCAAATTTCGACTCGATGGAGGGAGGCAAAAAAAAGGTTGGTTATTTGCGGATTTTCCAATAGCAACCCTAAGTTGCAAAGCGTACTTAACCAAATGTCAAGTAACCACGAAGTGGTTGTTTTTGCCGAGAACTTATCCAATTTAGTTGGTGATGATTTTATCTATTCACCCGATCGGTTCATGGCCTCACTCAGCACCGAGCACCTTGAGGATTTTCGCCCCGATCTGGTTGTTACCCTTGGTGGTTCCATAATATCCAAAAGGCTTAAAAAATATCTACGTCAGTATTCCCCACAGGAACATTGGCATATCGATGAGAATGATCTGTTTATCGACACATTCCAATCGCTTAGCCTGAATATTAGAGTAAAACCCGAGAAATTTTTCAGCGAGGTTTCAAAGGCTGGCTCTCCAAATATCGAGTATTCGCAATTTGCTCAGAATGTTAAGAAGCAGAGCGAGATTCGCCATAACGAGTACCTGCAATTGGCTGGTTTTACCGATTTAACTGCTTGGGCAAGTGTTATTGATCGATTACCCTCAAATATCAATCTACATTTGGCAAACAGCACGCCAGTTCGTTACGCCCAACTTTTTAGCTCTCGACCCGATATTTCTTACTTTTCCAATCGAGGAACATCGGGAATCGATGGTTGCATCTCTACAGCAGCTGGCGCTGCAGCAGTAACAGACAAACTGAACATTCTGCTAATTGGCGATTTAGCCTTTCTTTACGATTCAAATGGGTTGTGGAACAATAATCTCCCCAAAAATCTCTGCATTATTGTAATGGATAATGGAGGCGGAAATATCTTTCGGGTTATCGATTCGGGGTCAGAGGTAGAGAAAATTCGACCTTTTGTCGAAGCACCGCATCAATTAAAAATTAAAGATCTATGCGCATCATATGGTGTTAGCTATCTGAATGCAAATAATCTTGAAACGTTAAGCGATGCGTTAGACCAATCGTTGAAACCAAATAGCAGCGCTGTTGTTATTCATATTGAAACATCGGGCAGCACATCGGCAGAAACATACAAACAATACTTTAAATATCTTAACCACAAGTAGTATGAAAAGGAACTGGACAACCCTAAAAGAGTACAGCGAGATAAAATTTGAAATCTTCGAGGGCATTGCCAAAATCACCATAAACCGTCCTAGGTATTATAATGCGTTTACTCCCGATACCGTTCAGGAGATGAAGGATGCCATGGTGATTTGCAGGGAGAACGATGATATTTTTACGGTAATTATAACCGGAGAGGGCGATAAGGCTTTTTGTAGTGGTGGTGATCAGAATGTGAAAAGTATTGGCGGATACATTGGGAAAGATGGCGTTCCTCGCTTGAACGTGCTCGATTTGCAACGTCAAATACGTTCGTTGCCCAAACCGGTAGTTGCAATGGTTAATGGGTATGCCATTGGTGGCGGCCACGTTCTGCATGTGGTTTGCGATTTAACCATAGCATCCGATAATGCTATTTTTGGGCAAACTGGGCCTAAGGTTGGTAGCTTCGATGCAGGTTTTGGATCATCGTACCTAGCGCGACACGTAGGGCAGAAGAAAGCGCGTGAGATTTGGTTCCTGTGCGACCAGTACACCGCCGAGGAGGCTCGTGAGATGGGAATGGTGAATAAGGTGGTTCCACTCGATCAGCTGGAAGATACAACTGTAGAGTGGTGCAAAAAGATGATGAAGCGTAGTCCCTTGGCACTTCGAATGATTAAGATGGGGCTTAATGCCGAGCTCGATGGTCAGGCGGGTATACAGGAGTTGGCCGGAAATGCAACCCTACTGTACTACCTTACCGAGGAGGCTCAGGAGGGCAAGCACGCCTTTCTCGAGAAGCGCGATCCCGATTTTAAAAAATATCCTAGGTTTCCATAACCTGTTGTAACAATGAGCAAAGTTAAAGCATGGGTTGAAGCGGCGCGACTAAAAACACTGCCTTTGGCAGTGTCGAGTCCGCTTATGGGAAGTTTCCTTGCTTGGGCAGATGGAAACTTCCTGTGGAGCGTATTTATCCTTGCCACAATCACAACCCTTCTACTGCAAGTGCTATCCAATTTTGCCAACGACTATGGCGACTTTAAAAGCGGAGCTGATAACCATAATCGAATTGGCCCACGGCGGATGGTGCAAAGCGGTGAGATATCTCCCAAACAAATGAAAAAAGGGTTGCTTATAAATATTGCTTTGGCTTTTATTTCTGGTGTGTTGCTTATTTACTTTGGAACCAAAGGAAAAGATATTGGAGTTGTACTCTTTTTCCTTGTGTTAGGAATTATTGCCATTGTTGCCGCCATTAAATATACGGTTGGCAAAAATCCATATGGCTATAGGGGACTGGGCGATTTATTTGTGTTCCTATTCTTTGGGCTCATTGGGGTTATGGGAACCCATTTTTTGCACACAGGAACATTTAACCCTTGGCACATTATGCCAGCAGCAGCCATTGGTTTGCTTAGCACGGGGGTACTCAATTTGAATAATCTTCGCGATTACGAGAGCGATAAGGCTGCAAGCAAAAGGACAATGGTGGTGTTGCTTGGCAATCGCAAAGCAAAGTTTTACCATTTGGTATTGATTGTTGTTTCGGCACTTTTGGGTCCAGTGTTTGTAATTTTCAACTATCATTCTGCTTACCAATTCCTTTTTGTTCTTGCTTTCCCATTGTTCATTAGTAATCTGGTGGCAGTTTTCAGGCATTCAAATCCTGCCGATTTGTACCCAGAGCTAAAGCGATTGGCATTTGCAACATTCATCTTTACGGTTACTTTTGGCGTTGGAATGATTTTGTAAGATTTTGTAAGATTTTAGTGATGATTAGGGCAGCCTTAAAGAGAATCGATTTTCAATTTCTAAATCCTGGACAAACTTCACGGGGGACATTGTATAGTAAACCATCGTGGTTTTTTATTATTGCTAAAGTTGGTAGAACGGGAATTGGTGAGTGTTCGGTTATTCCTGGTTTAAATCCCGAGTACACCGATGGCTACGAGCCGAAGATTCTGGAGGTTGTTGATGATATAAATGCGGGAGCAATCCCTAATCTCTCCGATCTAAAAGATTTTCCCTCGATTCGTTTCGGACTCGAGACAGCATTGCTCGATTTAAAATATGACGAAAGCGGTATTCTTTTCCCTTCCGATTTCACATCTGGTACTCGAGGTATTCCCATAAATGGGCTTATTTGGATGGGAACAAAAGCCGAAATGCAGGCTCGCATCCGCGAAAAGTTGGATAGTGGCTTTAGGGTGTTAAAGCTTAAGGTGGGGGCGCTAAACTTCGATGAGGAAATTTCACTTCTGAAAAGTATTCGAAAAGAGTTTTCTCCCGATGATCTTGAGCTGCGTCTCGATGCCAATGGTGCATTTTCGCCACGGGATGCAATGGAGCGGTTGAAAAGGCTCTCCGATTATCATATCCATTCCATTGAACAGCCCATTACAGCGGGGCAGTGGGACGAGATGGCCCGTATCTGTTCCGACTCTCCAATACCTATTGCCTTGGATGAGGAGCTTATTGGCATTTCAAATTCATCAATAAAAGCCAAATTGCTAACGCGTATAAAACCTCAGTACATAATCCTAAAGCCCAGCTTGGTTGGTGGCCTCGAAGTGAGCAACGAGTGGATATCGTTGGCCAAAGGCCAAAATATTGGCTGGTGGGCCACATCGGCCTTGGAAAGCAACGTTGGGCTAAATGCCATATCGCAATGGGTATTTACGCATAGCGTATCAATGGTTCAAGGTCTTGGAACCGGGCAGGTTTTTAGCAATAACATTTCATCGCCATTACAGCTGCGTGAAGCGGAATTGTTTTACAATCCAGCAAATAGATGGGGAGAAGTTGTTTGACCTGACAGCGTGCGAAGCACCCTGCCAATGGGCAGGCAAGCTGTCAGCGTCAATATTTGAAAATTGAAAATTGAATATTGATGATTGAGTGATTGAGTGATTGAGTGAATGATGATTGACTTGCCATCGTCCGATGGTCCCTGCCAAGGGTAGGTAAAATGGCAACGTCAATACAAAAGAATTTAACAACAATTCCACTAACTTTACAACCCATAAGTACAACACGTAATCGAATTTGGTTTTGCTTACAATAAACAACAAACATTACACGCAGCAAACTTTGCTTCAGCTCTGTGAGGAGAAGGTTAGTTCACAATCCACCCCAACGTGGGAGAGGGATATCTACATATTTATTCGGGAGTGGCTTTCTGATGCTGATTATATCGAGGTGAAAACCTCCGGCTCTACCGGCGAACCTAAAAATATCAAGCTACAGAAGAAATGGCTAGAGTACTCTGCAAGCCAAACCTGCAATTTTTTCGACCTAAATAGCCAAAGCTCCGCTTTGCTCTGCCTGCCCGCAGCGTATATCGCTGGCCGTATGATGATAGTTAGAGCCTTTGTCTCCGGATTGAATCTGCTTACCGTTGAGCCCTCAAGCAACCCATTCATCAATCATCCATTCATCCAATCCTGCCAGAGACAGTCAGGTATTCAACCTTTCAATCCTTATATCGATTTTACAGCCCTCACACCATTCCAACTCCACCAATCGCTACAAACCTTAAAGAAAAAACCGTTGGTAAAATCCATTATTGTGGGTGGGGGAGAGGTAAGCCCATCGCTTGAGAAGGAGGTGCAGCAGTTGCCCATTGATATTTTTGCAACTTACGGTATGACCGAAACCAGCAGCCATATTGCACTTCGAAAAGTAAATGGCAGCCAACGCAAGGATTTCTATACCATCATTGGCGATACAGTTATCGGCATAGATAATAGAGGTTGCCTAACCCTAGAAAATAAACATCTTTTTGAGGGCATACTAGTTACCAACGATATTGTTGAGGTGTTGAATAGTAAAGAATTCCGATGGCTGGGCCGGTACGACAATGTTATCAATAGTGGAGGCATAAAGATTATGCCCGAGGAGGTTGAACAATCCATCGCCAAATTGCATACAAGCGCTATGGTTATTAGCTCCATACCCGATGATAAGTTGGGCGAAACGGTGGTGCTGGCTGTAGAGTCAACAGGTATGACTGAGGAATATAAACATTCGCTGCTGGCTCAGATTAAACAACTTGTTCATCCCTACGCAATGCCCCGACAAATATTTATAATGACCCAAATACCCAAAACTCCAACAGGTAAGGTTGATAGGATTACCCTAAGATGTTTTATAAGCGATACTTTATCCAGCTAAAACTACAGCCATTTTCTTCGCCTAAAGAACATAATCATAATAACTACCATAGCAAGCATTAGAGCAAGCGAAAAGGGATACCCCAAGTACCAGTTTAGCTCGGGCATATTCCACGGGCTGGTTTCGGGGTTGAAATTCATCCCGTAAATACCTGCAATAAAAGTGAGGGGGATAAAAATGGTGGCAATTATGGTTAGTACCTTCATCACCTCGTTCATCCTGTTGCTCAGGTTCGACATGTACATATCGTAAAGGCTGTACACCATTTCGCGACTATTCTCAATGGTTTCAATTACTTGCACTAGGTGGTCGTACACATCGCGGGTAAATAGTTTTACCTCCTTGCTAATAAGGGGCGACTCGTCGCGTAGTAGGGAGTTTAACCCATCGCGCAGCGACCAAACCGACTTACGAAATGCCATAAGCTCGCTCCGTAACGAATGTATTTGTTGCAAATGGTGCTTCTGTGGATTGGTAATTATCTCTTCCTCAATCCGCTCTATGGATTCATCGATATTATCGAGCGAGCTGTAGTAATGGTCAACAATGCAATCGATAAGGGCATAGGCCAGGTAGTCGGGCCCCAATCTGCGTAAGCGTGTGCCCTCCATTTCGAGCCGTTTGGTAATAGGCGAAAATATTGGTGCATCGCTCTCCTGAAAAGTTAGAACATAGTTTTGCCCCAGTATAATGCTTACCTGCTCGTTTAGGCTTTTCCATTCATCATCATCAGACTTAATGTGACTTATCAGCCTGAGTACAACAAAAATGTACTCGTCGTAGGGTTCAACCTTGGGGCGTTGGTTTATGCTAACAATATCCTCTTCAACAAGTGGGTGTAGCTTAAAGTGCTTCCATATGGGTTGTAACTTCTCCACATCGTGCAGCCCCCGAACCTGAATCCATGTTTTCGATTCGCTTTGCAAGTATTTCTCCGCTTCATCAAGGGTTTTTATATCCTTGCTGATGTAGTGGTTCTCATCAAAATCATGTACCGTAACAAGCACATCATCTAAAACCTTATGGCCTGTATGCACGGCGGTACCCGGTGCCTCGCCCGGTTTTTTCTTTACCCGTTGAGGCACCTTATGGAAGGAAATAAGTCCATTAATTTTTGATGCTGACTTGATGAGTTTTCGTTTCATATTTGTTGATTTACTCGAAACAAAAAAGTGACCACCTAAAGGTAGTCACTTTTAATAATTAAACGATTAGCTTACTTCTTAATAATGGCATCAAGCACTTTCTGCTTATCTAGTTTTTTTGTGCAGAAGAACCAGTCGTAGCAATGGGTATCCTCGTCCTTGCTCTCCATGCGCTCCTTGGCCACGCCGCATGAGCCTGCTGTGGGAACAATAACATCGTCGCCGGGTTGCCAGTCGGCTGGTGTAGCAACGCTAAACTTATCGGCTGCTTGTAGCGCAATTACAATGCGGTACAGCTCATCGAAATTACGACCAAGGCTAAGTGGATAGTACAATACGGTACGAACAATACCATTGGGGTCGATTACAAACACTGCGCGTACGGCCTTGGTGTTGCTCTCGCCGGGCATCATCATGCCGTACTTCTTGGCCACCTCCATGGTAATATCCTCAATTAGAGGGAAGGTCACCTCGACATTCTTCATGCCCTTGTACTCAATCTTCTCCTTGATGGTGCGTAGCCAAGCGATGTGGCTGTAAAGCCCATCAACCGATAGTCCAACCAGCTTACAGTTGGCAGCGTTAAAATCCTTTTCCATTGAGGCGAAGGTCATGAACTCCGAGGTACAAACGGGTGTAAAGTCGGCAGGGTGACTAAAAAGAATTACCCAGCTGCCCTTGTAATCGCCAGGGAAATTGATTTCACCCTGAGTGGTTACGGCTTTAAACTCGGGAGCCTTTTCGCCAATGCGAGGCATTGCGAATACTTGTTCTTGTTTCTCTTCCATTTTTATTGATTTTTTGTTGTTTGTTGAAATTTATAGATTGATGTTGTTGGCAAAGAGTTACTATTCGGCGGGTCTGCCGCTACCTAAATTCTTACTACGCTCAATCGATTGTAGGGCAAGGTAGTTCTCACCAAATTTCTTAAGATTATTCATTTCATCGTCGTACTGGTTGAAGTGGCGCTCTTCGTCCTCAACCAGACGCTCAAACAGTTTCTTCGAAACTGAGTCGTTGTTCTTTGAGCACTCGTTAGCCCAAAGGTTGTAGTCGTTGGCGCTTTGTTCCTCCATTTCGGCAGCCAGCTTAAGGATTTCCTTCACATCATGAATTTTTTTCACAGGTTGCGAAACCTCCATCTCAACATCGCCACCAAGGAATAGGATACGCTCTGCTATATCCTCAACGTGAAGCATCTCATCAATGGCGGTACGCTTAAATAGATTGGCCAATAGGTCGTAACCTTGGTCATCGAGATGAAAATGGAAATACATGTATTGGTGTACAGCTGCTAGTTCGTCGGCTACGGCCTTGTTAAGTAGCTCGATACTTTTTTCCTTCATAATCTGTGATTTTAAGTTGATTGTTTGGTTTAGTTTTACTTGCTGTTTGAGAATTTACCAGTAATCTGGAGTTTTATATCTTCTACAGTGAAGTTTGGTATCTTTCTCTTCGCAAAGAAATCGGTAAGCAGATCGTCTAGCTCTTGGTCGAAGTAATCCTCAATGCGCTCCGAATCATGGCAGTAAAGATGATGATGGATGTCCTTAGCTATCTCATACCTCATAATATCCTTCTCGGTCTTAACCTTTTTCAAAAGACCTTTCTCCACAAATACGTCAAGGGTTTTGTAGACAGTACCGATGGCAATGTGGGGATGATTCTTCCTGATGAACTCAATCACATTGTCGGCTGTTGGATGCCCGTCAATGGTTTTCATAGCTTCAAGCACCGCAATGCGTTGTGGAGTAATCTTTAATCCGTGTTTAACTAATTCTTCTGCACCCATAGCCAAAGTGTATTAATGATTATATAGGAATAGTTCTTTTTTAAGAACAAGTAAATTTACAAAATGTTTAGTGTTTTGTCAATAGATTATTGAAAATTGTTTTGAAAAGTTTGTTAAAATCAAACTATATGACTGATAGTAAGAGGTGGGTGGTGTGCAAAAAAAGAGACCCCTTAGGAGTCTCTTTTTGTAGGACGGGTCACTGGAGAGTGATGTTAGAAGTTGGAAGACGGGAATTTGAAGACCGAGAAGTCCATACTTCGGTCTTCAAACCAATTAATCACAACCTAAATAAATAACCAATAAGTATCAAGATAGTGCACTAGCATTAAAATGGTGGTAGGAACTATAGCTTGTCAATCAAACTTTTAAGTTTATTGTAAGTAGCTTCACTAACTGGCGCAAGTGGCAGGCGTAAATTATTATCAACTATTCCTAGTATATTTAGCGCTGCTTTTACTCCCCCAGGATTTCCCTCAACAAATAGGTTGTCGATAATTTCGGTGAGTTTATAGTGAAGCTCACGTGCTTCGGGTAGCTGCCCGGCTTTACTCAATGCAATTAGGCTTGAGAATTGTTTTGGGAAAGCATTTCCCACTACCGATATTACTCCATCGAAACCCATTGCCATTTGGGGGAGGGCTAAACCATCGTCGCCCGATAGCACAAGGAAATCGCTTGGCCTATCGCGTAGTAGGTAGCTTTGCTGATTTAAATTACCTGATGCTTCCTTAACCGCCACAATGTTTTTCACTTCCCTTGCCAACTTGAGGGTGGTATCGGCACTCATATTAACACCCGTTCTGCCGGGAACGTTGTACAGTATTATAGGCAGCTTAGTTTCTGCTGCAATAGCCTTGTAGTGGAGTTCTAAGCCCTTTTGAGTGGGCTTATTGTAGTATGGGGTAACCGAAAGTATTCCATCTATGCCAGTAAAATCAAAACTGTGGATTGATTTAATTAGTGCGCTTGTATTGTTCCCTCCCATACCAACAACTAGCGGAACCCTTCCGTTGTTCTTTTTCACCACAAAGCTAACCAACTCCTGTTTTTCGGTATCGGTTAGGGTTACCGATTCGGCGGTGGTGCCAAGCAGCACAATATAGTTAACGCCACCGTTGATTAAATGCTCCACTAGCCTCTCTAAGGCAGGAAAATCAATCTCATTCTGCGATGTAAAGGGAGTTACCATAGCTACTCCCAATCCTTTGAACTTATTTGGCATATGTCGATTATTTTAATTGTAAAGACCCATAATGAATTTCTAAAGGTACAAGTCTAGTTATCATCTTGTTGTGCAAATCGGTTGTTTATAAGGTTTAGATAGTGCTTTATCTGGCTTATAAGGTAGTTCAAATCCTCATTGGGCTTTATGTTGATAATAAGATCGTTGGGGTTGTCGGGATAGCTCAGATTACCAACCCTAAATTTAGCCTTCGAAAGAGAGACAACCCATTTGAGAGGAAAAAGCTCCTCGGTTGATAGGTCTATTAGGATATCGAAATTTGTTGCCATAAACTCCTCGGCGAAGGGCGCAAGGGGCTTTCCGTACCAATTTGTTTCCTTTTTTGTAAAAAGGTTAACGGTCTCGAAGAGTTGAAACTCCTGGGGGATTTCCTTCTGGGGGCAATAGGCCAGCAGGGTTACCTCAAGGTTTTGCTTGGTAATAAAGTCGGAGAAATCAACAACTTGCTGAAAAGTATTCTTGCTCGAGGCATAGAATACAATCGCAATCTTGCGAGCCGAAACGAAGTTGTGAACTTTCTTCTCCCTCGTAAAACTAGTTAGTTCCTTGCGAAGCTTTTTGTGGCCAACGCGTAATTTTAAATTTTTAAACATCGATTTATCAGGTATTTGGCTGTTTTATCAATTCAAAAAAATCATCCTCCGAAATTATCTTAACTCCAAGTTTTGTCGCTTTATCTAGCTTTGCTGGCCCCATCTTGTCGCCAGCAATTAGTAGGTTGGTGCTAGCCGATACGGAACTTGTGTTTTTTCCACCATGTTGCATAACTAACTCCTTAAGCTCATCTCGCGATATTCGGTTAAAAGTTCCCGAGATAACCACCGACTGTCCGCGGAAAACCCCTGTTGCTGCATTGCCCTCTGTGCTCTCTGATTCTAGGGTTAGCCCCGCTTTCTCGAGCCTTTTGATCAACTCAATATTTTTTGGATCCGAAAAGAACGTAACGATGCTTTGGGCAATTCGTTCGCCTACTTCATCTACTTCTATTAGCTGTTCAAAGGTAGCTTCTTTTAGTTTTTCGAGCAAACCGAAGTGCATAGCTAGTTTACGGGCAGTTGTTTCGCCCACGTAACGGATACCCAATCCGAAAAGAACCTTATGAAAGGGCATTTTTGTTGATTGCTTAATGCTCGCTATGGCGTTTTTGACCGACTTGTCGGCAAACCGGTCAAGGTCGATTAGCTGTTCGTAGGTGAGGTCGTATAGGTCGGCCATATCCTTAATTAGTCCTTTTGAAAAAAGCAGGTCTACCGTTTCCTCGCCAAGCCCATCAATATCCATAGCCTTACGGCTTATAAAATGTATAACTCGCCCCTTTAGCTGCGGTGGGCAACCTGCCTGGTTGGGGCAGTAGTGCTTGGCCTCGCCATCGGGTCTAATCAGTTGAGTTCCACATTCAGGACAATGCGTAATATATTCGAAGGCGCTACTGTTTGCAGCACGAAGGCTTGCATCGACCCCCACAATTTTGGGAATAATCTCGCCGCCCTTCTCAACAAATACGGTATCGCCAATATGTAGGTCGAGTATCGCCATCTGATCGGCATTGTGCAACGAGGCTCGCTTAACGGTTGTCCCGGCCAGCAGAACGGGTTCGAGGTTGGCAACTGGTGTTATGGCTCCAGTTCGTCCAACCTGATAATCAACTGAAAGCAGTGTGGTGCTAACCTGTTCGGCCTTGTACTTGTAGGCAATGGCCCAGCGGGGGGTTTTAGCGGTGTAGCCAAGCTGGTTCTGCTGCTGGTAGCTATTTACCTTAATAACTACGCCGTCGGTATCGTAGGGTAATTTTCTGCGTGCTTTATCCCAAAGGTCAACAAAATTTGTTATTTCTTCCACCGTCTTGCAAAGCTCAATATTATCAGGGACTTTAAAGCCCCAATCTTTCGCCTTTAGTAGATTTTGGTAATGATTATCGTAGGGTAAACTATCGCCCAGCATAAAGTAAAGTAGGCAGTCGAGCTTGCGCTCGGCAACAATTTTTGGATTTAGCTGCTTAAGTGTACCTGCTGCGGCATTCCTTGGATTGGCAAAAGGCGTTTCGCCTTGCTCATTACGTTTCTGATTTATTTCGTCGAAAACAGCGTGGGGCAAAAAAATCTCGCCACGGATTTCAAATTCCTCAGGAAAATCATTGCCATTTAGGGTAAGCGGAATGGAGCGAATGGTCTTTACGTTTGCCGTAACATCATCGCCCTGTACACCATCGCCCCTTGTTACAGCGCGAAGTAGTTTCCCGTTTTTGTAAGTTAACCCAATGGCTGTGCCGTCGTACTTAAGTTCGCATACGTACTGCCAAGGTTGCGAAAGCGATTTGGCTATGCGGTTATGAAAGTCCTGAACCTCATCGAACGAATACGTGTTGGCCAGCGAGAGCATTGGATACCTGTGCTTAACCTGCTGAAACCCTTTGGAAATATCGCTGCCCACTCGCTGGGTTGGTGAGGAGCTGTCCTTTAGCTCAGGATATTTCTTCTCAAGGGCTTCCAAATCGCTGAGCATAGCATCGAACTCAAAATCGGAGATCTCGGGCCTGGCCTCAACGTAGTACAAATGGTTGTGCCGGTTAATCTCTTTTCGTAAACGCTCAATACGTGCAAAAATATCTTTTGGAATCATTCTATACAAAAATTTGCATAAAGATACTAAGTTTATGCATTCGTCGTAAGCCTTAGCTCGCCTTTAGTATTTGTTAACGATCTTACGCTTTAACCTTCGAAGAATATACTATAAATTGGCCATTTGTTAGCGCTTGTTTGCTACATTTACATTTCAAAAAGCATAGGAATGCAACAGGATAGAGAGCAAAAACAGATACTAAACAGATACCGTGGGTTACTCCGCTCATGCCGTAATAGCGTTACCCGCGACGATGTTAAGCAGATATCCAAGGCAATTAAAGAGGTTACAAAACTTTATGCCGACAAAAGAACAGCAGCAGGCAATCCCTACGTTTATCATCTTATTGATGTTGCCCGGATTTGTGTTGATGAGATTGGCTTGGGAGGGACGTCCATTGTTGCGGCGCTACTGCATGATACCATTACCGACAAATTACTCAGCCTTATTGAGATTGAGAAGCGCTATAGTCCAACCATAGCAAATATTGTTGATGGCCTCTCAAAGATTACCTCGCTCGATCCCAAGGATCCGAACAAGCAGGCCGAGAACTTTAGGGAGCTAATACTTACCCTATCGACCGATGCGCGTGTAATACTCATAAAACTAGCCGATAGGCTTGAGGAGATGAGGAGCCTTAGCGCAATGCCACCCGATATTAGGCTTAAGCTGTCATGGGAAACATACCACCTATACGCTCCTTTAGCCCATAGGCTGGGCCTTTATCGACTAAAGTCCGAAATGGAAGATTTGGCGATGAAGTACACCAACGAGGCCGATTACAGGATGATACTTCGAAAGCTCAAAAACACTACCACGCGTCGTAATAAGTTTATCCGCGAGTTTATTGAGCCCATTGAGGGTGAACTAACTAAAAAAGGATTTGACTTTGAGGTAAAAGGACGACCTAAAACGGTTTACTCCATCTGGAAAAAAATGCAGAAGAAGGGTGTGGGTTTTGATGAGGTGTACGACGTGTTTGCCATAAGGGTGATTCTAAACAGTCCACCAGATAGCGAAAAGTCAGACTGCTGGCAGGTGTACTCCATTATCACCGATTCGTATACTCCCAACCCCGAACGATTGCGCGACTGGATTTCGGTACCCAAAAGCAACGGCTACGAATCGTTGCAAACTACGGTGGTTGGTCCCGATGGCAAATGGGTTGAGGTGCAAATTCGTTCCAAAAGAATGGATGATATTGCCGAGCGCGGATTGGCTGCCCACTGGAAGTATAAGGGCATAAAGCAGGATCGAGGGCTCGATCAATGGGTCGAAAAGGTTCGTGAAATACTGGAAACCCCGGTGAGTGCTCCCGAGGAGTTTGTTGATCAGTTCAAACTTAATCTATATCAAAATGAGGTTTTTGCCTTTACGCCCAATGGCGATTTGCGAAAGTATCCGCAAGGGGCAACCATTCTCGATTTTGCTTTCGATATCCATTCCGACGTGGGTAGCAAGTGTGTTGGGGCAAAGGTAAATGGTCGTAACGTACCCATTAAGCAGCCTTTGCAGAATGGTGATGTGATAGAGATAATCACATCTAAAAATCAGAAGCCTAAAACCGATTGGCTTCAGATTGTGATCACCGGAAAAGCGCGTAGCAAGATTAAACAGTGCCTTCGCGAGGATAAGAATAAGCAGCTTAGCTTGGGCAAGGAGATGCTCTACCGTAGGCTCAAGAACTGGAAAATATCCGATACGGATGAGGCCATTGCCACGCTTCAGAAACATCTTAAGCTAAGGAGTATTGCCGAGCTGTTCGAGCTGATATCGCTCGATAGGGTGAACCTTACCGAGTTGAAAGCGGTACTTGTGAAAGCTGAGAGCCATGAGGCTGATCAATCTCAAATACCTGAGGAGCCGATCAAGCCAAGGGTTAAGGATGGTAAGGAGTTGTCATCAACCGATTACTTGGTGATTGACGAAAAGCTGGTGGATGTGGATTATAAGCTGGCCAAGTGCTGCAATCCCATCTTTGGCGATAGCATTTTTGGGTTTGTCACCATAAACGAGGGCATAAAGATACACCGAACCAGCTGCCCCAATGCCGCGCAGCTACATCGAAAGTACGGGTACAGGGTGGTGAATGCCAAGTGGAAGGAGACCAAGGCCGATACTTCATTCCAAACCTCTATCAAGATTGTGGGCTTTGATGAGCTGGGAATTGTAAACCGAATATCGGAGCTTATAAGTAAGGATTTAAAGGTAAATATGCGATCGTTCTCCATGAACTCCTCCAATGGGATGTTCGAGGGACGTATTCAGGTTTTTGTGTCGGACACAAAGCATTTGGAGACCCTGCTGTATCGCCTTGGCAGAATTAAGGGGGTGCAGAAAGCGGTTAGGGTAGGAGGTGAGGTTTAGAGTTGTTGGTTGTCAGTTGTTGGATGTTGGTTGTCAGTTGTTGGATGTTGGTTGTCAGTTGTTAGTTGTCAGTAATAAGTAATCAGCCTGTCTCTGCTTGTCTCGTAAACCTTTTGGTTGACGAGATAAGAGTGGCGTTTTTTGCCACGATGACGAGATGGTCGGTGATCGGTGGTCAGTAATCGGTGGTCAGTAATCGGTGGTCAGTAATCGGCCTGTCTCGTAAGAGTGGCGTTTTTTGCCACGATGACGAGATGGTCAGTAATCGGTGGTTGGTAATCGGTGGTCGGTAAATTTAGTCTTTCCACATACGACTTGTGACTTTTAGACTTTTGACTTTTGACTTTTAGACTTTTCGACTTTCGACCCTTCGGCAAGCTCAGGGCATGCTTTCAGACTTTCCAACTAAAATTCCCCTACCACTCATTCCTCACAATTTATTAACTTTGCATTACTAACTCTCTTTTATACCCAAAGTATGTTAATTACCGCAGAGAATATTCTTTTAGTAGGTTCGGTGCTGCTTTTAATTAGTATCATCCTTATACAACGCTCCTACAAGTTTGGTGTACCTACACTAGTTCTTTTCTTGGGGATTGGGATGTTGGCTGGAGTTGATGGGTTGGGGGGTATAACCTTCGATAATCCAAAAGTTGCTCAGTTTATTGGGATTGTCTCCCTTAATTTTATCCTTTTCTCTGGTGGTCTCGATACCAATTGGTCTACCATTAAACCAGTGCTTTGGCAGGGCGTTTCGCTTTCTACCCTAGGCGTTTTACTAACTGCAGTAACCACTGGCATTTTTGTTTGGCTTGTTACTGGATGCACCATTTACGAGGGGATGCTGCTGGGTGCCATCGTATCCTCAACCGATGCTGCAGCAGTATTCTCAATACTCCGTGGAAAAAGCCTTGCCCTTAAAAGTAAGCTGCGGTCAACGCTCGAGTTCGAGAGTGGTAGTAACGACCCAATGGCCTATGCGCTAACCATCGTTTTTCTTACCTTGGTTATGAATCCCGATATGGGGTTGGGGAGTGTTATACCCTTCTTCCTAAAGCAGATGTTGCTTGGGGCTGCAGGAGGAGCAGTTTTTGCTGTGGCCAGCAAATTTGTTATCAACAAGATAAAGCTTGCCTACGAGGGGCTTTACCCCGTACTAATGATTGGGTTAATGTTTATAACCTTCTCATTTACTGACTTTATAGGTGGCAACGGGTTTTTAGCCATATACCTTTGCGCGCTGTATCTAGGAAACCAGGAGATTATGCATAAGCGTACCATTATGAAGATGTACGATGGTTTGGCCTGGCTCATGCAGATTGTACTTTTCCTTACCCTTGGATTACTGGTTAACCCATCGCAAATAATACCCGTTATAGGGCTCGGGCTTTTAGTATCAGTATTTCTAATCCTTGTGGCAAGGCCAGTGGCAGTATTCATGAGCCTACTACCATTCCGTATGGCTGTGCGTAAAAAGTTTTATATATCATGGGTAGGTCTTAGAGGTGCTGTGCCCATTGTGTTTGCCACATACCCTCTAATAGCTGGTATCGATAAGGCAGGTATAATTTTCAATGTGGTATTCTTTGTGGCGTTAACCTCGGTTATTGTCCAGGGAACAACCCTATCAACCCTTGCTAAATGGTTTCATGTGGCATTGCCCGAGAATCTGAAACCATTGGGCCCGGTGGAGGTATTCCTTTCGGAGCAGGAGAAAACGGCTTACGCCGAGGTAAAGATACCCGAGGACTCCAAGGTTATAAACAAGAAAATTGTAGACCTAAACTTTCCAAACTCGGCCATTATCGCCATGATAAAGCGCGATGGTAAGTACATTACCCCCAATGGCTCCACTGTAATAAATGAGGGCGATGTTTTGGTTATCCTTTGTAACCAGAACAACGGAATGCAGGAAGTGCAGGCGTGCTTGAACATTAATTTTAACTAATCAGCAAGCTAACTTGGACTGATTTTGCTTATTGTTATGTTTTATAATCGGGTTTTTGTTTTTCCGGTTTCGATTTTTATTGTAATTTGGTAGTTCCATAATAAACCCTTAAAAACCTGATGAAAAAACGAATAAAAATCCCTTTTAAATCGGCTTTTGGGATGCTTGGTGGCTATGCCAAGGATCGTATTGTTGAGCAGATTCGGCTTATTGCTTTTGTAATTGTTTACCTAGTTACCTTTCAAGTACTAATTCTCCAGGTGCCTTTAGCTGATGCATTGCCCATTGCAGGAGGAATTGGACTAGTGGTTTTTGGCTTAGCCTTTTTCCTTGAGGGGTTACTGCTTGGACTTATGCCCTTGGGCGAAAGGGTAGGGGTAAAACTCCCCACCAAATTTGGAATACTGTTTATTGCAGTATTTGGTATTTTCCTTGGCTTTGGCTCCACCGTTGCCGAACCTGCTATTAGCTCCCTACGAACCGCAGGGGCAGGAGTTACCGCATGGGATGCACCAATGCTATACATGCTATTGGAGCGTTACACTCAAGCATTGGTTTACAGTATAGGGGGTGGTGTTGGATTAGCAGTGGCTCTTGGTATGTTTAGGTTTTACTACGAGTTATCAATAAAACCATTTATCTACACCATTATTCCAGTGGTGTTGGCGCTTTCGCTTTTCCTCTCTTTTGATAGTATTTTAAACTCAATCATTGGTCTTGCATGGGATTCTGGTGCGGTAACCACTGGAGCAGTAACCGTTCCATTGGTTCTTGCCCTAGGGATTGGAGTATCAAGAGCGGCAAGTAAGAATAAGGCATCGAGTGGTGGTTTTGGAATTATACTCTTAGCATCAGCATTTCCAATTCTTAGCGTTCTAATTCTAGGCATATCGCTTAGGTCGGCATCGCCCGAGCAAACAACTGAGGCTCATTTTTTCTCAAAGCAGAATCGGGTAAGTGCTTTAAAACTTTTTGATGATGATAATGCCCTGTTACAACATGCTTTTACACGAGGGAGCGAGGTTGGTCGGAAATCGTATTTTGCCGATTTAGCTCAATACGAAAACACCCTTCAAGATTTAGCCAATAATCCTGAGACCCTAACACAGCTACTGGGCACTATGTCGCTTGATGAGTGGCTTAGTAGTAAAGCATCGGAGGATGAGCGAAAATTTATTGCATCGGTTAAGACCGGTCCCATTGAAGTGGCCTCGGGCATACCGGCATCAACTGTGTTTAAGGAGGAGTCAAAAATATCGCTTCAAGCTGTTATACCTCTAACCCTCCTGCTATTGGTTGTTTTACTCCTATTCCTTCGCGAAAAGTTGCGATACAAGGATGAGTTTGTGCTTGGGATTATGTTTACACTAATTGGTATGGCCTTGCTTACTTCGGGTATTAGGTTGGGCTTAGGCCCATTGGGGGGACAGGTTGGTGCACAATTACCCAGAGCATTTAGCAAGGAGGCTAAGTTTATTGAAAGTAAAATGATTACCCCTTTTGATACATCGTTAGTATTCTCTTCAATATCTCTTGATGGCACAACGAAACAATTCTTCAACCTTGTAGAGAATGATGATGTTAAAACCATTGAGTTTTTCCCCGAAAAATACGACAAGGAGAACAAAATATATGAGTATGTAATTAAACGGCAACCCCTGTTGGGGCCAAACTTAACCCTTTTGGGGATATTACTTGTTTTACTTTTTGCCTTTGGGATGGGGTTTGGTGCGACAATGGCCGAACCAGGACTAAACGCACTGGGTATAACGGTTGAGGAACTAACCGTGGGAGCTATAAAACGTTCACAGATTCTTTTTGTTGTTTCGCTTGGGGTAGGTATTGGTTTAGTGCTGGGTGTGCTAAGGATCCTATACGACATTCCACTCATTTGGATGATTCTTCCGGGTTATCTTCTGTTGCTGCCGTTAACATACTTTAGCGAGGATGAGTTTACTTCCATAGCTTGGGATTGCGGCGGTGTTACCACTGGTCCCGTTACCGTACCATTGGTTTTAGCCATGGGGCTGAGTATTGGTGGCGAGTTAAACGTTGTTGATGGCTTTGGCATCTTGGCTTGTGCATCGTTTTCACCTATTGTGACAGTGCTTACATTTGGACTGATAACCCGAGCACGTCAGAAACGCATTGTTAACACTTCAACCGATAACCACGATGAATAGCGATAATAGTACAGTTCAGAAAGATTTCTCTCCATCGAGAGCTGTTTGGAAAACCCAACTCGATAAGGGAACCCACGCACCTCATAGGGTGAGTAGGATTACATGCATTGTGAATAAACTCTTTAGCGATAAAATCGTTGAGCAGATCTTTAGCTTGGGCATTAATACTATTTTCGATGAAACGGGTAGGACTACTAGGGAGTTTATTAGCCCCAGAAGTTTTGGGCTACCCGGCTCAACAATTAAAATGCAAAGTACACCTGTTGATGTATTCCGATTTACGGTTCAGCGTAAGCAGGCTCGAAAAGTAATGGATTACCTAGTTAAGGCAGGGGATTTCAATATACCCGGTAGGGGTACCATTTTTTCACAGGACTTGATTGAGTTTACCAAGAAGGAACCACCATTCATTGCTTTCGAGGAGATGGAGAATAATGTTAACCATGATATCCCCTATCTGCGAAAACTCTCGTATGTGATTTGTGTCCTTTCTGTTACTGGTAGCGGCGAAAAGTTGGCAAAGGTGGCCTTAGATTTAGGTGTTTGTGTGCCCCTAATAACACATGGCATAAGTAACGACCTGCGCGATCAGTTAGGCCTTATCCGCATTACCATATCGCCCGAAAAAGAGGTGGTTCACCTTATAATGCCCGAGCAGGATACTGATAGTATTATCAAATTACTGCTTGAAGAGGGTCGGCTCGATAGGCCGGGACGTGGCTTTATTTACCAGACGCCAATTAGCTTTGGCCTTATCGATAGCAGAATGCGTGTTGGTAGACAGCAGTACGCTGCTAGTATGGAGCAAATCATTGCAGCGATTGACCAGATAAAGGGTAATACCTTTTGGCGTAAACGTCTCGATACCACAGGCGCCGATGCGGTTGATGAGCAACTTTGGCTACCCAACGACAATTGCGAAATCTCTGTGGTTTCCGAGGAGGATGCCGAGGAGCATCTGAAGTATGCCGGGATGAAAGCCGGTGCCACTGGATCAACCGTATCGCGACTAAAAATTCTTGTGTCGGGAGCTAAGGAACTTAAGGTTTCCTCGCTGGTGCAGAGTACATTCAGCGTGTCGGCCGAGAAAACCAACGATGTGGTGGATGCCCTGCTACAGCATAGCGCTGTGGGTATTAAGCATTCGGAGAGAGTACAGGTACTCGATTCACCAGCGGCTTACATTCATACATTTTAGCAATTTTATGGCTTTGATTTAATTCTACTAATTCTATCGTGATAAGCCTTGCTCTAATGTGAAAGATTATACTGATTGGTTGTGTAGTAAGCGGGAATGCAATTTTTGGCAAGTCGGTTTGGTGATTGAATTGCTTTACCGTACTTCCCTTTTCACCACTCCCTTATCCTTCCAATTGCCAAACTTATAGTAAAGCATAGCTCCAGCAACTCCAAAGAACCAGGCAATGGGTATGGACCACCAAATGCCCGTTTCGCCCATAAACCGGCTTAGGAAAACCGCCAATGGTATACGAACTAGCCAGAGCGAGAACAGAGTTATGAACATGGGGATTAGCGTGGCGCCGGCACCCCTGAGCAACCCGTTGTATACAAACATGGTGGAGAATAGAAGGTAGAAAAGACTAACGATTATAAGGTAATCCTTTCCGATGGCGATAACCTCGGGATCGTTGGAAAAAATCTTCATCAGTGGCTCCGACCAGAACAGCGCAACAACCGTCATGCTAATGCTGAAAAGCGAAGCGAAGACCAGCGCCACTTTCAGCCCCCTGTTAATACGCTGATACTTATTGGCTCCAATGTTCTGCCCAACAAAAACCGAGAGGGCAACCGATAGGGTCATGGCGGGGAGCGATGCCAGCGAATCGATACGGCTAGCTGCTGTAAAGGCAGCAATTACGTTTGTTCCAAACGTGTTTACAATTCCTGTTAGCGCCATCATGCCAAGGGCAACAAAGGTATGCTGTATTCCTGTAGGAAGGCCAATCCGTAAGCTTTGAACGAATATTTTCCAGTCGAATTTGATACCCCAAACATCAATGCGGATAACGCTGTGCTTTCGGTTGATATGTGCAACTGCTATTACAAATGCAACACCCTGCGAAACCACTGTAGCCCATGCTGCACCAGCAATTCCCCAATTAAATCCAAGTACAAAAAGGAAGTCGAGCCCAATATTGAGAACGGTTGCAATAATAAGGTAATATAGTGGGTTTTTGGAATCGCCCACGCCCCTAAGGATAGAGGTTATGGAATTAAATCCGAAGAAAACCAACATTCCCATGAGGTAGATGTTAAGGTAGGTAGTTGCCGAATCCATTAGCTCATCGGGAAGCTGCAGTAGGGTGAATATCCATTTACTAAATAGAATGCCCGTTACCGATATCACCAACCCAGTAATCAGTAAAAAGATATTTAGCGTATCAACAGCCTTCTTAACGCTTTCCTTATCCTTAGCCCCAAAGTATTGCGATATTACAACCGATGCACCACCACCAATGCCAATAATTAGAGCAATAATGGTAAATATTACTGGGAATGATGCGCCAACCGAAGCAAGCGCCTCCTTACCAAGGTATTTGCCCACAATTATGCTATCGACGATATTGTAGAGCTGCTGGAAGACATTACCCAGCAGCATGGGTACTGAAAATCGGAGTATTTGCCGTGCTACGTTTCCGGTGGTTAGGTCGGTCATTATTATTCTGGGGTACTCTCTGTTTAATGTGAAGCGAAAATTATTTCATTAGGAAACAGCACAAAATGGTAAAAGTTTATGCCATGGTTAAAGGGCTGCAAAAATAGTACTTAAATCCCAATAAGTTAAAAAAGGTTTTGACCATCGAAAGCGCTATGCAGATGCTTATCAATATAGATGCCGCTTTCGTTTTGGGCACCATGCATAAGATTTTAGTTAGTTCCTGTTTAGGCTTATTATACTAAAGCATCAGAAACTATATTGTTAATCACTACTGACCGACTAATAAATATAGATTTCGAGCGCCTGCCTGAATGACGCAGTCAGGCAGGAAGCGAGACCACGAAGTAGCAGCGAAGCTAAATCTATTACATTATTATCATTTTAAAAAAGACTTAGTCGGACACTAGTGATTGTTAATGAGAAGAAAATTTCTAGAGTTTATTTGGGCAGTAATGCTATATACATAGAATTATGAGAAAGGCTAAGCCCAAAGTTCGCCAATGGTTTTATTGCAAAACGAATGGGTAAGTTGCTAGACTAATTGGTAATAGACCTTGTCAATATATACCTAGAATAGACAAGGGTGCGAAAAATATGGACTTGCTATTAAAAGAAAATTAGCGCAAGGTTTTTGAACCTTGCGCCAATTTAGTTATGCTTGTTTAATACTCTTAAGCCTTGTCTAACTCCACAGTAAAGTGCCTCATGATGGGTGCTTCCCACATAATTTTTAGCCCGCTCTTTATGCTATCGCGCCTATCGAAAACGTTTTTAAGAGCCACGGCAATCACATCCATATGGTTGTTGGTATAGGTGCGTCGTGGAATGGCCAACCGAAGGAGTTCCAGCTTGGGGAAACGGTTCTCACGGGTTTCTGGGTCGCGGTCGGCCAGTAGTGCCCCAATCTCAACACCCCTAATGCCAGCCTCTAGGTAAAGTTCAACGGCTAAAGTTTGTGCACGGAACTGCTCTTTTGGAACATTAGGGAGGATTTTGTTGGCATCAACAAAAATGGCGTGGCCACCAGCAGGCGACTGGAATGGTATGCCAAACTCCTTGAGCCTGTTGCCAAGATATTCAACCTGCTTAATGCGGGTTTCAAGGTACTCAAACTCTGTTCCCTCGTCGAGGCCTACAGATAGGGCATTCATATCGCGACCCGCCATTCCGCCATAGGTTACAAAGCCCTCGAACATAATGTTGTAGGTTGAGCATTGTCTCCAAACTTCTTGCGATTTCATGGCGATAAAACCACCGATATTAACAATGGCGTCCTTCTTGCTGCTCATGGTCATAAAGTCGGCATACGAGAACATCTCTTTTACAATCTCCTTCACGGTTTTGTTTTCGTAACCCTTCTCGCGGATTTTAATAAAGTAGGCATTCTCGGCAAAGCGAGCCGAGTCGAAAAGTACGGGCTTGTTGTGCTTATCGGCAACTCGACGCACCTCGCGCAAACACTCCATCGATACGGGTTGTCCACCGGCGGTGTTATTGGTTACGGTTACAATAATGAATGGTACCTTGGCGGCGTTTTCGGCCATGTACTTCTCTAGTTTATCAATATCAACATTCCCTTTAAATGGATGGTAAGCTTCGGTATCGCTGGCAATATCAATGGTTAAATCTACGGCATGTGCCTTACGGAACTCAATATGTCCCTTGGTGGTATCGAAATGCGAGTTTCCGGGGATGCAGTCGCCCTCTTTAACCAACGCCGAGAATAGCACGTTTTCGGCTGCACGACCCTGATGGGTTGGCATGAAGTAGTCGAAACCCAAGATGTTTTTAATGGCATTCTTTAGGTTGTAGTACGACGATGCGCCAGCGTAGCTCTCGTCGCCAACCATCATGGCGCCCCACTGCTTGTCGCTCATGGCGCCAGTTCCCGAGTCGGTAAGTAGGTCGATGAATACCTGATCACTTTTCAGATTGAAAAGGTTATACTTTGCGGTTTTAATCCACTCCTCACGCTCGGTGCGGGTGCTGCGACGGATGGTCTCAACCATCTTAATTTTATACGATTCTGCAAATGGTAGTTCCATAGCAATAATATTTTATTGATTAAGAAATATGTTTCGAGAAGTTAAAAAAGGATGAAGCGAGGCTAGCTATGTAGCCACTAGAAATGGAAGGTGTCGCGATTTTTGATATTGCGATACACGTGCAGTGCAAGTACCGATATTACTTTTAGTTCTTTCATAAACGCTTGTGTAATACCCCGCAAATTTACAGAAATTTTTGATTAGCTTCGAAATATAACCATATAAATTCCTAACTTTGATAAAGGACATTGGAAAAACAAACATCTTGAGATCGCCTAACACTGCTTTATGCATATGGATAATCGCCATAGGGTATTATTGCTATGCATTTCGATGTCGGTTGGGTACATAAAACAAATGCTATTGATGCTTTTCAAAAATAGGATATCGGTTAAAATATTAGTGGGCATACTGCTAATTGGGCTCAACGGTGCGGCAATTGCTCAAACTGTTCAAATTGTTGATGGCATTGAGCAAAACCTACGGAGCCACGTAGAGTACTTGTGTTCACCTGCGCTAATGGGGCGCAGCACCCTAACGGGGCATGATGTTTTGGCAGCACGGTATGTCGACTCCCTTTTCTCAACTTATAGTTTAAAGGGCTTGCCCACCTTTGGTAAACCCACCTACTCGCAGCGTTTCAATGTGTACAACACAATTCGGGCAACCGAGAGGCTTACCGTTGGCGATAGCGTTTTTTATTTCAATGAAGATTTTGCCTATACCGGCAAGTTGCCACCAAAGGAAAAGGACATTGAGGTTGTGTTTGGAGGTGTTTTTAACGAGGATGGTTTTGATAATATGGATCTGAAAGGAAAAGCTTTGCTAGTTTTTGTCGATAAGTTGGGCTTGTCCTTATTCAATATTCAAAGATTTGTGAAGGAAACAGGTTGCGAACTGGTACTAATTGCTAACCCTAAGGATAATAACGATTTTTATAAAATATCGAAAAATGTAAGTGCGAGTAAGTCCCTAGCAAACTACAGCATCGATCTGAACATTGAGAACCCTATTCGATCGTATATGCCCAGCTCAAGGAACAATAAACCCATAGTTTTTATCTCCAATAAGCTGGCCGAGACTATCCTTGGCAATTCACCACGCGATTTGCTAGATAAGATGGGTGAGGATAGTTCCCTCAATTTTCAGCTTAGCAAATCGTATGTTACATTCGATTTAGAGGGTGATATTGATATGTTTCCTACGCAAAATGTAGTGGGGTATATACCTGCTAGAGAAATCACTCAGCAAAACATTGTAGTTGGGGCACATCTCGATCATCTTGAACCCATTGGAGACAGGTGGTATCCCGGTGCCGACGATAACGTCTCAGGTTCAGCCGTTATGCTTGAGGTGGCTCGGCTAATTGCTGCCGATTATCAGAATGGCTACAGACCCTTTCGAAATATTGTGTTTGCCAGCTTTACAGCTGAGGAAATTGGCCTGTTGGGGTCCCAGCATTTCACGCTTAACCCTCTATTCTGTGTCGATAGTACGGTTGCTTTTATCAATATCGATATGGTGGGGCGGCCATCAAGGAATGATGCTGATAAGTTGCACTTGTACCTTAATGGCAAGAATAGAATAGAATCGTTTGCCAATATCCTTAGAAATGTGAATAGGGATTCTACTCTATCAATTGATCCCGAAACCCTTCCGGGGTCTTCGGTATACTCATTATCCGATCATTATCATTACGATAAGCTGGGGCTACCTTCGTACATATTAACCACTGGTCTGCATAGCGATTACCACAGAACCTCCGATACTCCCGAAAAGCTATCGTATAGTGGTATGGCTAAGATTGTTGATTTGGTATACTCTGCCATTCGGCATTTTGCCGATGAAAGAGAACCTTGGGATATGGACAAGTAGTTAAAAGTACAAATCTCGTTCGCCCTGCTTAATCCTCTCAATCCTTCGCCTAATCTCCACAGGATTGCCTTGATTGTTGAGGTTATCTAAAGTTTTATCAATCAATTTCCAGCCCTTTTCCTGTACTTGTGGAGTTGCGTAGTCCACTAGGTATTCACTTAACGTAAGTAGTGCATTGGGTGTGCAGTATCGCTTAATAAATCCGGGAACAGAGAACTCCATAAAGTGCTCGCCAGTGCGGCCTAAGCGATAGCAGGCGGTACAAAAAGAGGGCAAACTCTCGTGCTCAATCAGCTCTTCGATTATCTCGCCCAGCGAACGGTTGTCGTTAATCATAAACTGTTCGCGGTTAAGGTTTTGCTCCTCGTTTTTAGATTTTGAATAAGAGCCCATTTCCAACTTCGTTCCGCCATCAATTTGCGATACCCCAAACTGGATAACCTCCCGCCTAACTGCAGCTGACTCGCGGGCAGTAAGGATCATTCCGGTGTAGGGCACGGCAAGGCGAAGTATGGCAACCAGCTTCACAAAATCCTTGTCGTTCACCTCATACTCCTTCGGAGTATTTATCGATGCTGCATCCTTAATGCGTGGGAATGAGATGGTGTGTGGCCCCACGTTGTAGCAAGCCTCAAGGTGATTGGTGTGGCGGACCAGAGCCAAAACTTCGTAGCGCCAGTCGTAAAGGCCAAACAGGGCGCCTATGCCTACATCATCGAGCCCTGCTTCCTGTGCACGATCGAGGCTGGTTAAGCGCCAATCGAAATCGCGCTTTTTACCACCTAGGTGGTAATTTGCGTACGCCTCGGGATGGTAGGTCTCCTGAAAAACCTGATAGGTACCTATACCAGCATCCTTAACGGTTCTAAATCCTTCTATATCCAACGGCGCAGCGTTTATGTTCACACGACGTATCTCCCCGTTTCCTTTCTTTATGCCGTAAACCAATTTCACGTTGTTGGCAATATGTTCGGGCGAGTAGTCCTTATGCTCTCCGTAAACGAGAATAAGCCGCTTCTGACCATTATCCTCCAAGGCTTCAACCTCTTTTATTATCTCATCATCGGATAGAGTGACACGCACAGCGTCCTTGTTCGATGCTCTAAATCCGCAGTAAGAACAGTTATTGGTGCACTTGTTGCCAATGTACAGCGGTGCGAATAGCACAATGCGATTACCGTACACCTTCTCCTTTAGGTCGCGTGCTGCGTTAAGAATTTCCTCCACAAGCGTTGGCTCGGTGGTGTTTACCAGCACGGCAGTTTCCTCAAGCGATAGCCTTTTCTTACTATATGCCTTGGCAATAACTTCGCGCACCCGCTCTGGAGTCGATTCGGTGCTGTAAATGTAATTCCATATCTCGGCAGGGTCAATGAAGGGCTTCATTGGCTCGTCGGCTATAAGGTATTTCTCTGGAGTAAATTTCATAGCAAAGTGGCTTTATACTATTAGAATGAGATGCTAGCCCTAACGTAAATGTTTCGCCCGGGCTCAATGCTTATGGCGCCTCTGTTGGTGGATAGGTGGTTGGTGTAGCTGTTGTTGGTGAGGTTATCCACACCAGCAAATAGTTGAACTTTAGATAGTCCAACGCTAAAGCGGTTGGTGCTTACGGCCATGTCAATCCTATGGTAGCCATCGGTTGTGGTTTCGCCCTCTGCAACCTTATCCTGCTTACTTGCACCAAAAACGCTTGCCTCCACGTTACCAATTCTGTTGATATTGTAACGCAACCCAAACCTTCCGCTTAGGGGCGGAATTTGAGGGAGATTAGTGGCAGCCTCCGTATCTTCTCCTCTAACATATGCTCCTGAACCAAATACTACCAAACTCCTTGTTGCCTTGTACTGCAGCTTGAGGTCGAAACCATAAAGTCGGGCCTTACTTACGTTGGCATTTACCAAAGCGGGGAGAGTATCCACTGTGCCCTCCATTGGGCCTGTGTTTATGGTGTAGATATATTCGCCTGGCGTTTCAACAATCATATTATCAATCCAGTTGGCAAAAACTCCAACCTGTGCAGTAACGTTTTGTTTCCAGATCCTAAGTCCTAGATCGGAGGCATAGCCACTTTCGGACTTAAGCGATGGGTTACCCAAAAGCACAAGGTTACCAAGGTCGATAAACTTAAAACTCTCCTCAAGCGATGGCGCTCTGAACGAACGGGCCAAATTTGCCGACAGGTCAATATCGGTTGCTACATTGTAAAGAACTCCAGCGTTAGCGCTCCACGAGAAAAGTGTTTGCTCACCTGCCTCAAAGGTTGTTCGCTGGTTAGGTGGCGAGTCGTTTCTATTGCCGTTTATAATTAGGTAGTCAACATCAAAGTTCTGCTCGTTTTTGGTTCTAATACCATCGGCTCTACCTCCTAAAATAAGGGTTAACCTATCATCGAGCAATCGGCTTTCGTTTTGCACAAAAATCCCTGCTGTACTAAAGGTCGACTCGGGGGTAGGGGTTTCGCCTCTCACAATGTTGTTGGTTACCATTAGGTCGCCACTTGTACTAAAAACTTCAACCATAATATACTTTTCCCGTTGGGTACGTAGGTTGCGCTCCCAAGCATCAATACCAGCTATTAGGGTGTTGTTCTCACCTAGGTTCCAAGTGCTTTGCAGCTGTAACCCATTGGTCAGGTGCTCGCCTGTTGGAGTAAAGTATTGTGGGGTGGTACGCTGAGTTCCAATGGGAACGGGAACCTCGGTAACAATATTTGGGAATAGCAGCACATCGCGAAGTATGTACTGATTGAAATAGCTTAGCTTTAGTGATGAAAGGGTATTCGAAACGCTAGTTACCTCGTAGCTAGCCGAGAAAAGTTGACGGCCAATATCGCTGTAGCTGGCAGTGGCTGGACCAGGAAATGCGCTACCACCTGGGATTCCCACATCGGTAGCCCAGTAGCGCTGGAATTGTGCTTTAACGATATGGTTATCTGCAGGCTTAAATCCCAGCTTTGCCGATAGGTTATTGGCGGTAAACTGGCTGTTGGGTAGTTCGCCCTTTGGTGTGGTAACGTTTTGGGCATCGGTGTAGGTTCCGTTGGCCTTAATATACCACCTGTCTGCTCCCGCATTAACGCTGGCGTAGCCAGAGTAGCTACTGTTGGCAGAGGCAAAACCCCCAATAATATTCCCATTGATATAGGGCTGACTGGCAAAATGACCATCCTTGGTAATAATATTCACTATGCCCCCCATGGCGCCCGTGCCATATAGCACCGACTGAGCTCCCTTGATAACCTCAACCCGCTCAATATCATTTACATCAATCATCGATAGCGATGCGGTAAGGTCGGTTGCTGTTTCAACCCTAAAGCCATCAACTAGGGTAACCAGCCGGTTTTCGGCAAAGCCTCTTATGTTGATATTGGTGGCCCACACGCCATCGCCACCCACGGCAATGCCGGGCTCGTTGGCCAGAACGTTCGATAGGGTTATGCCCGAGTGCTTTTGGTAATCGTACTTGCCAACCACAGCCAATGGTGTTGGTAGTTGCTTAACGCTTCGGTTTACTCTAAAACTCGATACCACCACCTCGCCAAGCGAGAAGGGTAGAGGTGTGAGTTCAAAGGTTTTTTCTGTCTCGTTTGATATGGCCAGTACCTGTTGAACTTGAGAATAGCCAATTATGCTTAGGTTAAACTGGTAGCTGTAGGTAGGTAATGTAAGCGTAAACCTGCCGTTGGCATTGGTTGTAGCGGTAAATGTTCTACCTACTGCATTTGCTGGTACTACCTGAATGGCAACCCCTTCGATGGCCTGCTGCGAAACGGAGTCGATAACTGTTCCCTGAAATTTAAATTCCTGAGAGTTGGCCTTGTGTGTAAAGGCCGCAATGCTAATTAAAGCAAAAAGTAAAAATCTATTCATGCTGCGTGTTCTTTAAAAGTACCGATTTAACTTGGATGCCCCTTAAGCGGCCTAGCTGACCGGTAAGAGAACCAATTTCGTCGGTGGTACCTTCAAGAACAAGCGAAATAACACTTTGTCCAGTGCTGCGGGGCAGCCCTTGGCGAGCTATAATAATTTGGTAGTGGTGTGAGATAATGTCGTTTAGCTGCTGAATGCTTTCACGACTTTCAACCAGAATAAGTGCAGTTCCAACTCTCTTTTCCATCAGAGTACCTCCGGATTAGATTGATATAATTGTTGTTAAAACCTTGATTTGGAGCAAAATCCGCCTCTCAGTTGTTGCCTGTAGATTGTCTGTTAATCTGATAACAAAAGTACACCTTATTTGTTGTACTGCAAAATGTTTGTTAGCATATTATTGATGATTTGGCTTATTGTTATCTATTAAGCTTGGTTGGAGTATAAATCCAATCCCATACTCTTAGCCAATTATTAAATTCATTTAACTAGTTTTGCACTACAAAACCCCATTCGATGAGAATTGCATTCATATTATTCCTGTTGGCTAGTACTATGTTTTTGGGTTGTAATTCAAAGTCAAAATCCAAAGACTATGTAACCATTGCTACCCTAAAGGGGCCATCGTCGATGGGGATGATAAAACTTATTGATAGTTTAAGCCAGGTAAGCGACAATAGCATTAAGGTTGAGATTTTGAACGAGCCCATTCAGGTGCGTAAAATGATGATAGATGGAACCGCCGATTTTGCCATTCTTCCCACCACAATGGCCGCCATACTCTACAACAGGGGAATTGACTACAAGCTAATTGCCATTCCCGTTTGGGGCACTCTATACCTATTTGGCACCGATTCCACCATAACCCAATGGGATATGCTACGGGGAAAAACCATAAACCTGATGGGTAAGGGAATGACCCCCGATGTGCTATTCAAACATCTTTTAATTGAAAATGGCATAGACCCTGAGGTTGACGTTAGGCTCGATTACCGTTTTCCAACACATATCGATTTGGCCAACGCTGTGGCTGCTGGTCAGGCTTCGCTGGGCGTAATATCCGAGCCACTGGTAAGCCTTGTTATGGAGCGCAATAGCCATGTTAAGGCTCTATTCGATTTAAATGCCGAGTGGCAAAAAATTATGGATATGCCCATAGCACAAACTGCTTTTATGGCTAAAGGTGAGTTGATTAATTCGAACAAGGAGCTAGTTGATAGGATTTTAAAAAGTTACGAGCATTCCACCCAATGGGTGAATCAGAACCCTGATAGTGCAGCGCAGCTAATTGTTAAGTATAATATACTTCCTAACGTTGCGGTGGCAAAGAATTCTATTCCACGTTCAAACCTAAATTTTGTAAGGGCTAGCACTATTCAAAATGAGATACAATCGTACTTGAATGTTTTTTACCACATGAACCCCGATATAGTAGGAGGGAGGTTGCCCAATGAGAATTTCTATCAGTAGAACCAAATGGATTAGCATTGCAGCTGTTGCTTTTATGCTTCTGCTGTGGAAGGTGTTGGCCGCGCATTTCGATTCCGATTTTATTCTGCCTCACCCCGAGGATACGCTGGTAAAAACACTTAGCCTATTTGGCGAAAGCCAATTTTTGCTTGTGGTTGGAGCGACCATATTAAGGGGATTACTTGGCTTTGCCATTTCGTTGGTTTTTGGAGTTAGCCTAGGTATTGCTGCAGGTATAAGCAACGATTTTAATGCCTTTCTAAAGCCAATTCTGGTTGTGCTTAGGTCAACACCCGTTATCGCCATAATTCTTTTAGCGCTTATTTGGCTCAATGCCAATTCGGTTCCCATATTTATCGCCATCCTCACCATGTTTCCCTTTATCTGCACTAATACAATTGATGGGATTAGGAGCGTTGATAAATCGCTGGTTGAAATGGCTCAGGTATACCGAATTGGAAAGCTGCGAATAGTTCGCGAGGTTTACATTCCAGCCATCATGCCATTTATAATAAGCGGAGCATCCAGCGCCATGGGCATTGGCTGGCGCGCCATTATTATTGGCGAGGTGCTTAGCCAACCACGATATGGCATTGGTACTGTAATGCACTCGGCACAAACCTTTTTGAATGTTGATGCGGTAATTGCCTGGACCATAATCGCCGTACTGCTTAGCTACATTTTTGAGCGTATTATTAGGTTAACGGAGAAACGAATAGTAGTTTGGAGGGGATAGCGATGGGACTACAAATTAGGAATCTACATAAAAGCTACGATGACCTTTTGCTGTTCAGCAATTTTAATCTCGATATTGCCGAGGGCGAAATAACCTGTATCCTTGGCCCATCGGGTGGAGGGAAAACCACTCTGCTAAATATTATTGCAGGATTAGTAGAGCCCAGCGGAGGTAACTTGGTTGGTTTTAACGATAAGGTATTATCGTATATTTTTCAGGATACCCGTCTGCTACCATGGAAAACCGTGCAGGAGAATATCGAATTTGTGCTACGCAATTCCTATAGCCAAACCCAAAGGCAAACCATTGCCAGCAGGTTTATCAAGCTGGTTGAACTCACCGGATTTGCCAGCTACTACCCAAGCCAGCTTAGTGGTGGCATGCGCCAGCGGGTGGCCATAGCACGAGCTTTTGCCTATCCTTCGGATTTGATACTTATGGATGAGCCCCTAAAGGGCTTGGATGTGAAGCTGAAGATGAGCCTGCTGCGCTCATTTAGCCGCATTTGGCAAACCGATAAGCGTACCGTAATCTTCGTTACCCATGATGTTGATGAGGCGCTGATGCTTGGGCATAATATTGTGGTTTTTAACCAAACCCCAATTGAGGTTGTTGCCCATAAAACCATTACAGATTCGCTTTTTAGTAGAGATTTATCGGCACCAAAATATACAGAGATAAAAAGCGAACTACTAAGGGTGCTCAACCACTAGAACCTGAACACTAGCCCAATTTCAGAGATTACAATTAATTTAATTTCGTCGGGCATACTGCTTAGGCTTGAATTATGCCTGTTTATTTGGTATAACACTTTAGGCTCAATGCTAATGCTTTCGCTTAATTCTAGGGAGTAGCCAATTCCTGCTCCCAAACCATAAATGGTTTTATGGGTTTTGTTAATTGTTTCGTACTCACTATCAGGGATTGGGGCGTAGTTAATGGTAATTGCACCCAAATTTACTTGCACCTGAGTAAATAGGTTAGAGTTAAAATATCTGCGGAATAGCGGCGAAACCGTATTGCTTGAGTTACTAGAATTTGAGTAGTAAGTGCTGGAGTATTTAGAGCTTGAATACTGGTGCGAAATGCTAGCCCCAATCATGAATTGTTCCGACACAAAGTAGCCAAAAGTGATGCTTCCATTGGTAACCAGCAAGGAGGATTTCCCGTGAGTATCAAATCCACTAATATGGTAACTATCGGTGACTGAAAAACCTATACTGCCCGAGACTAAGAACTTGCTATCTTGCGATTTTGCAGCAATTGGAAGAAGTGCAAAAAGTAAATATAGTACAGCAAACGCTTTGCGTGTCATGATTGAAACGTTAGTCTTTGATTTTTGAAGAGTTACTTGTTGTCAATGTTTTTAACAAAGTACGCCACCTTTTCCATGGAGGTAATCATGTCGTACTCCTCAAGGAAAACATTGTCGGGAACCATTAGCGGGGTAGTGGTGAAATTAAGGATCCCCTTTATACCCGAGGCCACAAGTAGTTCGGTAATGGAAACGGCAGTGTCTGGGGGTGAGCTAATAATGGCGATGCCAATCTTATTTTCCTTAATAATGGCATCAAGATCGCGGATATGGTAGCACTTCACTCCTGAGATTACGCGATTAGCCTTATTCTCATCAACATCAAATGTTGCTACCACATTTAGCTTTGGCCTTTTGCCTGTGAAATATGTTGTAACTGCACGTCCCAGATTCCCCATACCAATAACGGCAACATTTAGCCCATCGGGGTGGTCAATCAGCTTGCCAATTACCTCAATTAGCTCCTGGGCATCGTAACCCCTTTTTTTCATGCTCGAGTACCCAATTAGCATCAAGTCGCGTCTAACCTGAACGGCGGTGATGTTGTGTAGGCCGGCAAGTTCATGTGAGTATATATGGTTTTTTCCTTTAGTTAGGCATTCAAGTAGGGTACGGCGATATTCGCTAAGGCGCTCAACGGTTTTTTCGGGTAGTTTCATCGAGGTGTATTGTTAGTTCTTTGATCAACCAAATTGCTTAACAAAAGTATAAAAAATGGGTTTAATCTGTTACGTCATTTAACAATTAACTACTACGACTAGCCAACGATTTGTTTTCCAGATGTGTTATTACTTTAGTTTACTTTAATTGGGAGATGTATTGAAAAGCTGGAACCTTCGCCAAGTGTGCTTTCAGCTTCAATTTTCCCCTCATACAGATCAACAATTCGTTTAACGATGCTTAGTCCTAGCCCACTGCCACTAACCTCCTTGGTTTGTGCATTTCTGATGCGTGAGAACTCCATAAACAGCTTGGGTAGGTCTTCCTGTGCAATGCCAATACCGGTATCCGATATTTTAATCGCTACATACTTAGGCTCCATCGTCACGCTACATACCACCTTGCCGTTCGCTTTGTTGTATTTTATGGCGTTGGATATTAGATTGTTGAATATAATCTCCATCTCCTCGGAGTCGGCGTTGTAGGGAACAGAGTCCTGCTCATTGAATTCAATTTCAATGTCTTGCTGAACCGCTAAGGGCATCATGGTGCTGATGGCCGATTTGGCCACAAGGCAAAGGTCAATTTCTCGGAGAGAGCGTTGCATTCCACCCGATTCAATACGAGTTAGGTCAAGAAGATCCATAATCATGGTTCGCATCGATTTTACCCTAGCCAGCGATTGGTCTATCATCTTATCGTAGCTGGCAATGCTATCGCCAGCCTGGCGCTCATGCATAAGCCTAAGGTAGCCCTCAATCACATTCAGCGGACTTTTTAGCTCGTGCGAAAGTAGCGTTAGGAACTGAAAACGAACTTGCTTTCCCTCCTTACGGAGCTTGCGGGTCATTCGCCTCAGGAAATGATGCTTAGTTGCGTTCTCCATTGAGGCCTTAAGCTCTTGGGGTGTAAACGGCTTTGGTACAAAATCGTATGCTCCTACATTTGTGGCCTTAACTGCTAAATCTAGCGAAGCGTAAGATGTTATCATTATCACCAACGATTTAAGCTGATGATTGTTAATGTACTCCAGTACCTCTACGCCCTGTATGCCAGGCAGCTTGTTATCGAGTAGTACAATATCGGGTGGTTTGTTGTTTATTATCTCTAGAGCTTCTTCGCCTGTAGCTGCTTCTGTTATGTTAAAGTCAATGTCATCGTCCATAAACGGATAGCTAACCGTAAAACTACGTAGAATTCGGGTTATACCAGAGCGAATGCCAAACTCATCATCAACCACTAGTACCTCAAGGGTTTCCATACTATATCTTTAGCAATTTGTTGATCTCGTTTTGTAGCTGTTCGGGGCGGATGCCCTTCTCAAGGTAAAGGTCTGCCTTAATCCACTTGCGCTCATCCTCCGATCCGATTCCGAATGAGAATCCGGTTTCGGTTGAAACCGCAGTGGCCAAAATGATAGGCACATCGGGGTGCTTCTTCTTCATCTTGTAGCATAGGATAAAACCGCTGTCCTCGCTCTCGAGCATGAGATCGAAGATGGCCAAATCGGGCTTAATTATCGACATTAGCCCTTCTGCTTCCTTCTGGCTTTCGGCCATAACAACCTTAAAACCGAATCGCTCAAGCTGCAACTTCATCTGAAACAAGTAGTCTACATCGTCGTCAACCAGTAGGATTGTTTTTTGATTCTTCATCGTATATAATTTTTATGTCTGGTATCATGCTAATTATTCACTTGTAGGTTCAAGGCTCTTGGGGATTTTTACTGTAAAAGTGGTGCCAGTTGGCCCCTTGCTGTGGTCGGTATTGGAGTCGACCTCAATACTTCCCTTGTGCATTTTTACAATGCCATAAATTGTAGCTAATCCCAAACCTGTGCCCTGCCCAATTCCTTTGGTAGTAAAGAATGGTGTGAAAAGTTTATCAATATTTTCGGGGGGTATGCCCACACCATAGTCTTTTACTCTAATTACAATATCGTCTGAAGTTTCTGTAACATCAACCTCAACCTTTCCACCCCTAGGCATGGCCTCTACTGCATTTTTTATAAGATTTGAAAGCATTTGAATCATTTGCTCGTAGTCGAGCATAGCTCTAATGGAGTCCTTGCTACAGGTGACCTCTGTTCGAATACTATCGGGAATTATTACTGAAAGGAGGCTGTCTTCTACTAGCTTTTTCACCTCAACATCCTCAACCTTAATCTGGTTTTTACGAGCAAAGTTGAGTAGCCCGCTTACAATCTTTTTACATCGCTTGGCCTGTATCGAGATAAGATTCATATCGTTCTTGAGTGGGTGTGCATCTTCGAGCTCGTCAAGCAGGATATTGCTGTACATGAGTATAATCCCAAGCGGATTGTTAAGTTCATGCGCGATGCCTGCCGAGAGTTGTCCCATATGGGCCAATTTCTCCGAATGTTTTAGGGCCTGCTGCACTTGGGCTAGCTTTTTATTGGTAATGGCCAAATCCTCAATAGTCTCATGCAGCTCTTCGATGGTGTAGGGAAGGCACATCTCCACTTCGGCCAGCCCTTCCACAATTGCTATTGCATGCTCAATGCAGGTTTCGTAACCACAGGTGCCGCAGTTAAGGTGATCGCGGGTTGTAAACTTCCCCATAGATGCCAACACTCTGTTCACCTCCTCCTCGTCGGGTAAAGGCAACCGCTTGTCGCCGGGGCTAAACAACCGAGTAAGGTCTATGTCTTTAAACTTATCAAGATTTTCTTGCCAGCGTGCTACCTCTTCGACGCTAAACTTTTGCTGAACGTAATTGCTGATGTACTGGCGTCGTTGGTATCGTTTGCCCTCGGGGCTCATCCCTGGGCCCATTATGCATCCCTCGCAGCAAAGTAGCTCGAGGTAATGGTTGCTTAAGTATCCGTCCTCAAATTCCTTTATGGCATCCTGAAAACCCTTACGGCCATCGGCAACAATTACCTTACTTTCCAGCATGTCGTCACTTATATTGATGGTTTGGGTTAGCCCTCTTGTTATTGGAAATATGGCTCCCTTACCTGCCCTTGGCTCTTCAAAATCGGCTGGTGTAACGGAGTGTGGCAAGATCCCCAGGCTATCGAACATGGCTCTTACCTCCCTAAAGGTTAAGCCTATATCTACCTCGTCCGATTCGTCTTTCTTTGCAATGCATGGTCCAATAAAAACAATTTTGGCATCGCTGTATATAGCTTTAACCACTTTGGCCATAGCCACCATGGGCGACACAATGGGCATAAGGTTGTTGGTAAGCTCGGGGTGGTAGTATCTGATGTAGTTTACTATTGCAGGACAGTCGGACGATATGTAGCCACTGCTATGATTATCCAGCAACTTTTTGTACTGGTGTGCCACCAGATCGGCACCAAAACCCACCTCAAAAACGTGATGAAACCCCATTTCCCTTAGCATTCCCACAAAAGTTTGCGAGTTAGGGATATCTGAAAACTCAGCCGGAAAGCTGGGTGCAACTATGGCGGCCACGTTGGGGTGCGATTTTAGTAGGGTTTTAACATCTTGCCTGGTTTGTAAAAACACTTTGGCATCCTGACTACATACCTTTATGCAGTTGCCACAACCAATGCATCGGTCTGATATCACTTCGGCCTGACCATTATAAATTCTTATGGCCTTTGCCGGACACTCCCTTACGCAAGTGTAGCACATTCGGCATAGCTCTTTAACCGTGTACACCAGTTGCTTATGGTTATTTGCTGTGGTCATAAGATGTGGTTTTGCTTTTGCCTACTGGTAAATTTGATGCTTGTGAATTGTTTTTACACTAGCACATCCCTTTGCTTGTAGGATGTATGCAAAAGTTTTTTCACCTTTTCCTTGTCCTGTACATTGAGATAATTGGTGTAAAGATCTTTTATTAGTGGGTTGTTATGTGCACATTTTAAACTCTCCGACTCATCAATGTCGTAAATGGTTCGCGAACGGGCCTTAACATGCTTGTCAACACCCCTTAAGGGCTGTCCTCCACCGTTTACACATCCGCCGGGGCAAGCCATAATTTCGATGTAGTGGGCATCGCATTCCCCATTTCGAATTGACTCGAGTAGCTGTCGCACGTTGGTCATACCATTGGCTACTGTTACCTTAAGTGTTTCCTTGCCAATTTTTTGGGTAAAATCTTTTACTCCATTAACAGAGCGTAGCTCGTTTAGCTTGGGTTGATTTAACTCCTTGCCCGTTTTTTGGTGATATAGTGTACGAATAATACCTTCGGTTGTACCACCTGAGTTGGCGAATAGCTTGCCAGAACTACTTCTAACCCCAAAGGGGTTATCAAAATGTTGAGGTTCTATGCTTTCTACATCAATGCCGTATAGCTTAATGAGCTTGACAAGCTCTCGAGTGGTTATTACAACATCTACGTCGGACGCCCCTCTGCTGGTCATCTCGGGGCGTTGTGCTTCAAATTTTTTAGCTATGCATGGCATTACCGAAACCGAATATAGCTGGTTAGGGGCAAGCCCCTCCAGTGATGCAAAGTGGCTTTTTAGGAGGGCTCCCATCATTTGTTGTGGCGATTTGCTGGTTGATATCAATGGGAGTAAATCGGGATACGATTGTTCTGCAAATTTTACCCAGGCTGGGCAGCAGCTCGATATCATAGGTAAGTTCTCTTTGGTTACCATTCGCTCCTGAAGCTGAGCGGATGTTTCCATGATGTGCAGGTCGGCAGCAAACGACGTGTCAAATACGTAGTCGAAGCCAATGGTCTTGAGAATGGCGAAAAGAATCCCGTTCAAATCCTTACCTGCTTTTAGGTTGAACTCTTCGGCTAGGGAAACGCTAACCGCAGGACCAACCTGAATGGCCACCTTTTTATCCTTATGGCTAAGTATATCCTGGATGTCGGCAACTCGCGAATGCTCATGCAGCGCACCCGTTGGGCAAACCAATATGCACTGCCCACAGGTAATACAGCTTGATGAGTTGATATCACGATTCATTGATGTTCCTATGTAGGTTTTTCGGCCTCTGTAAACAGGTTCGAGTGTAGCTACCGATTGAACCTCGTCGCAAACCCTAACGCACCTGCCACAAAGGATACATTTGGCTGGGTCGCGGACAATGCTTGGGCTCGACAAATCGAGCCTATGCCTTAGCTTACGGGCAGGTATCCGACGCTCGCGGATGTTAAGCTCAATGGCTAAGTCTTGCAATTCGCATGTGCCATTCCGTTCGCAGTACAGGCAGTCGTCGGGGTGGCTGCTGAGCAGTAGTTCCACAAGCACCTTTCGCGCCTTAAGTACCTTGGACGAGTGAGTCTTTATCTTCATACCCTCCTCAACCGGGTATGAGCAGGCTGTTACCAAGTTGCTTATGCCATCAACTTCCACAACGCAAATACGACATGCACCCGTTGGCGAAAGCCCCTTGATATTGCAAAGGGTAGGTACCTTTATGCCATTTCGGGTAAGCGATTCAAGAATTGTATCGCCCTTTCGAGCCTCAATGGTTTTGCTATTAACTTCAATTTTCATACGCTTTGCGTATTATGTACTCCTTAAGATGATGAACTATTTGTAAAATACCGCCGAAAACTTACACACCTCTTCGCAAATGCCACAACCTATACATTTTTCTTCAACCACAAAGTATGGCGATCGGGGGGTGCCAATGATGGCATTGGATGGGCATTTTTTAGCACAAGCTGCGCAGCCGGTACATCTTTCTACATCGATATAGTAGGTTCTTAGGTTATGGCAAACGTTGGCCTGGCACTTGCGGTCGAATATATGCTCTTCGAACTCATCGCGAAACTTCTTAAGTGCAGAAAGCACTGGGTTTGGGGCGGTTTGCCCTAAGCCGCAAAGCGACGTGTCGCGCATAACTTCGGCAAGGCTTTCGAGCTGTATAACCCCCTTAAAACGCTCTAGCGTGCTATGCTGATCGTCGTTATTTGGGCGCTTGGTGATATTATCGAGTATGGCGCACATCCGTTGCGACCCCTCGCGGCAAGGGATGCATTTGCCACAGCTCTCGTTTTGAATAAACTGCATGTAATATTTCACCATGTCAACTATACATACCGTGTCGTCAAATATGGTTATCCCGCCCGATCCCATCGATACTCCAATTTGCTTGAGCGGTTCAAAGTCGATGGCCGTATTTAGCTCATTGGCAGTTATCGCGCCACCCGATGGACCGCCTATTTGCACCGCCTTTAAGGTTCGACCTTGCTTAACCCCTCCGGCAAGCTCAACAATCTTGGCTATGGATGTACCCATGGGCACTTCAACAAAGCATACCTGGTTCACCTTACCCGACACGGAGAAGAGCTTTGTTCCCTTTGATTTTTCAGACCCAATATTGCTGTACCAGTCGGCACCATTGGCTACTATTAGCGGAACGTTAGCAAGCGTTTCAATATTATTAACTATGGTTGGTTTGCCATGAAGTCCTTTTATTGCAGGAAATGGCGGTTTTAGGGTGGGCATGCCACGTTTGCCCTCAAGGCTTTGGATTAGGGCGGTTTCCTCGCCACACACGTAGGCTCCGGGCCCCTTTCTTATCGAAATATCAAGGCTGTAGCCACTGTCCATAATGTTGTAGCCCAGTAAACCTGCATCGTAGGCCTGGCTAATAGCCTCTTCGAGTCGTTGTACGGTAAACTCGTATCGGTTTCGGGTGTATATGTAGGCTTTGCTAGCGCCAATTGCATAGGCAGAGATTGCTACGCCCTCAATAATCAGATGGGGATCACTTTCAATTAGCATCCTATCCATAAAGGCACCGGGGTCGCTTTCGTCGGCATTGCAAATCAGGTACTTCTGGTTTGCAGCGGCTTCAAGTGTTGCTCTCCACTTTTTGCCGGTGGGGTAACCACCACCACCCCTTCCTCTTAGTCCGCTCGCCTCTACTATTTTACAAACCTCGTCGTGGGTATGGGTGCGCAAAACATCTGCAAAGGTTTTGTATCTACCAAACGCAAATGCATCAACAATGCTAAGGTTATTAACGAATCCGCAGTTGGCCAACAGATGCCTTTGCTGCATCCCGAAGAACGATAATTCATCGAAAAACGGCACACTTGCCCAGGGTTGATGAATTGGGTTCCTGTACTGCGCAAGAATGTTGTCGGGGGGTAAAAAGTTGTTAAGAACGCCATCGAGTATCTGCTGAACCAGATCGGTTGTAACCTGTTGGAATGATATTCTGCATTTCCCGGGGAGCTGTATATCCATTATGGGCTCAAGGCTGCAAAGCCCAATGCTACCAACCTCAATCAGCTCGATATCTATGTCCGATTCGGAAATGTAATCATCAATTGCCTCGCGTACATCTAGGGCTCCAGCCACTATGGATGAGCTGGTAATTCCCAGGTAAACAATGGGAATGGAAATGTTGTTTCTGCGGAGTATTGATAGCTTATCGTTAATATACTTAATGTCCTCGGCAGGGGGGCTAGCAATGATGTTATCGACGCAGAACTTTATGCTATCGGCTGTAACCTTTTCCATTGAAATCCTTTGCTATTTAATGTTTATTATTGAAAGTGGATACTATGCTGGCTCTATGCTGCTTTGTTCCTCAATTATTTGCTCCAATCGTTCTGTGGTTAGCTTTCCGTAGGGCTTTCCGTTAATAGATATTACGGGCGATTGGGCGCATGCACCAACGCAGCTAACCACTTCGAGGCTAAACTTGCCGTCGCGCGAGGTTTGACCGGGCTTAATTTTCAGTATCTTTTCGATGACCTCAAGTAGGGTAACCGTTCCCATTAAGTGGCACGATGAGCCATGGCATACCCTTATGTGGTTTTTACCCTTTGGCTGAAAGCGGAATTGGTTGTAGAAAGTGGCCAAACCATATATCTTGCTTGTGGGCACATTCAAATGCTTGCCAATGGCCGATAGTGATTCCTCCGACAGGTATCCCAACTCGTCATGAACATCCTGAAGAATTGGTATTAAGCTGTCCCTTGAGGTGTGACTATACTTTTCCAGTAGCTCTTTAAGTTTTTTTTCCATAGCTGGGTGTTTTGCAACACTTGTTTTTGATGCTTGTAACTTTATTGTTTGCGAAATAACAAATATAAAACACTGATAAATAAGGTTGTACGATTCGTATAGGTTATTTTAACCGCTTTCAATTTAGCAATTGTTACCCTATTGCGCAATACAAGGTTGTAATTTTAAATCATTCTAACTTAGTTAATATCAGAGAAAAATTAGAATTGATTGAAACATAAAATTTTGTTTGTCAGTAATTTATTGTAAGGGCTTAAACGCCAGCTTACCAACGAGGATGTAAAACACGGGCTTATATAAATTACCCTACTGTTTTTATCATTATCTTTGTTGTTAATGTAATAACGATTATTGTTGATATGAGTGAGAAAGTTGAAGTTGTAATTTGTCTTGGCAGCTCATGCTTTGCCAGAGGGAATAAGGGTTTGCTTAAAACCATATCCCAATACATTAAGGACAACAATATCCAGGAGCGCATAAATTTCCATGGGGGACACTGCTTTGGTAATTGTGCCGAGGGGCCTATCCTTAAGGTTGCTGGTTTGGTATATACCAATGTTGATGAGCAAAAGGCCATCGATATTCTGAACTCCACTTTCGAAAATTAATCTATTCGCAATCATGTCTCAACTATTCAATATTAGCGAGTCAAAATGTATCAACTGCTTTGCCTGTGTAAGGGTTTGCCCCGTTAAGGCCATTGAGGTGAAAGCAGAGAAAAATTTCGCTGTTATACTACCCGAAAGGTGCATTGGCTGCGGAAGCTGTATTAACATTTGCCCCGTTAGCGCAATATCATATAAATCGTCGAAGGAGGAGGTGAAGAGCCTGCTTAAGGAGGGTGGGAAGCTGGCCGCCATTGTTGCTCCCTCAATCTCGGGTGAATTTGTTGATATCACCGACTATCGCAAGTTTGTGCAGATGATCAAATCGCTTGGGTTTACCTACGTGTGTGAGGTGACTTTTGGAGTCGATTTGGTGGCGAGGGAGTACAAAAAGCTATTCGATGATTTTAAGGGGAAATATTTCTTTACATCAGTTTGCCCCGTGGTGGTTTCGTTGGTGGAGAAGTTTCACCCTGAGCTAGTAAACAATCTTGCCCCAATCGTTTCGCCAATGATAGCAACAGCCAAGGTTATTCATCGCGAGTATGGCGATGATACCAAGGTGGTTTACATTGGCCCTTGCATTCAGAGCAAGGAGGAGGCTCTCCTCTACACAGGCGATGGTAAGGTCGACTCGGTACTTACATTTACCGAACTACGCGAACTATTTGATGAGTACGAGATTAAAGAAAGTAAGCTGGAGTACAGCGAGTTTGATAACCCCATTGGGTACAAAGGTTCACTACTGCCCATAGCCAATGGGCTTTTACAAGCCGTTGATATAGATGAGAACCTGCTTACCGGGGATGTGATAACCACCGAGGGGCGTGATAATATTCTGGATGCTGTTAAGGAGTTCGAAAGTAGTGCCGAGGAGATAAGCAGGCACTTCAACCTATTCTACTGCGATGGTTGCCTTATGGGGCCGGGTATGTCCAGAGGTGGTCAAAAGTTCATTCGCCGAACCATGGTGGTGAACTACGCAAATAAAAGGTTAAAAACATTCAATCAGAAAGCATTTGAGGCTAGCATTGCCAAGCATTCCGATCATGATTTTAGCTGCGTGTTTAAACCCGACGACCAGAGGGTAACTCCCCCTTCGGAGGAGGTGGTACATGAAATATTGAAAGTGATAGGGAAGGAGTCGCTGGGTAAAGACTCGGGCTGTGAGGCCTGTGGATACAAAAGTTGTAGAGATTTTGCCGTTGCCGTTTCGTCGGGGCTTGCCCATACCGATATGTGCCTAAACTACTCCCTAGCCAACAGGCAGGAATATATTAAAACCTTGCGCGCAACTAACGACAAGCTTGCCAAAACCCAGCAAGCTCTTCGCGAGTCCGAAAAGTTGGCTAGAGAAGAGCAGGAGGCTGCTCGCGATGCTTCGGAAACCATCACCACCATGATGAAAAAGTTGCCTTCGGCATTAGTAATTGTTAATAGGAAGTTGAAGATTGTTCAAAGTAACCAAAGCTTCATCGACCTGCTGGGAGACGATGCTTTAGAAATAAACGAAATAGTACCCGGCCTGGTGGGTGCCGATCTTAAAACCTTGATACCGTATAATATATACAACCTATTTTCGTATGTAATACAGAACAACGAGGATATTAAGAACAGAGATGTTCACTACAAGGATGTTTTGCTCAACATATCGGTATTTACAATAAAGAAGAACGATATTGTTGGCGCAGTAATTCGCGATATGTACGCCCCCGAGGTACGTAAGGAGGAAGTTGTAAAGAGGATAACCGAGGCCATTGACATCAATTTGGCCATGGTGCAGAAAATAGGATTCCTGCTAGGTGAGGGGGCGGCCGAAACGGAGCATATGCTTAACTCAATAATCAACACTTACAAGGAGGGGAATAAAGGAAAAGATTAAGGAAGTGGTGTAAATAACAATCCAATTGCAAATCATTCTTGACAGCCGTTACGTTCAGTCAACCAACCAATCAACCAACTCATGTCCGATAATTTTTTTATAGAGGTAAACTGTCAGCAGAAAAACCATGATGGGGAAAGGATTTGTGGCGATGTCTTCCTGAGCGAAAGGGTTTTAGGCGAGGAGCGAACCATAGTGGTGCTTAGCGATGGGATGGGGCACGGCGTTAAGGCAAATGTGCTGGCAACCCTTACCGCTAAGATGGCGTTAAGTTTTACCAAGGAGCATAAGGAGATCAATAAGATTGCCGAGATTATCATGAATACCCTGCCCGTTTGCTCCGTTAGGCAAATGAGCTACTCAACATTTACCATTGTTGACATCGAGCACGGTGGTGCCACTCGAATTTTGGAGTACGATAACCCCGAGTGTGTTGTTATGCGAGGTAATGAAAGGTTTGAGCCCGGTTGGCAATGCGTAATTTTACAAAGCGAAGTAAACGCAGGCAAAGAACTTCGGTATTGTACTTTCACCCCACAAAAGGAGGATAGGATTGTGATATGGGGCGATGGCATAACCCAATCGGGGATGGGTAGTGAGGATTACCCCTTTGGATGGGGATTGGAGAATGCACAGGATTTTGTGGCGCGACTAATAAAAAACGAGGCAAACATCTCGGCTCGTAAGCTTAGCACTAAGCTTGTTAATATGGCCTACCTTAACGATGGCTACCACCCTAAGGATGATATTAGCGCTGCAACCATATACTTTAGGCAACCTCGTAAATTGCTTATTTGCTCTGGCCCCCCATTCGAAAAGGAGAACGATAGTAAGCTTGCCAAAAAGTTCAAGGAATTCGAAGGTAAAAAGGTTGTGTGCGGGGCAACAACGGGCGATATCATTTCTCGCGAGTTGGGCCTCGAGATTGAGGATAGCTTCGAGTTTACCGATCCGGATCTGCCCCCCATTTCGTTTATGGAGGGTGCTGACCTGGTAACCGAGGGAATACTCACCCTAAGCAAGGTAACCGAAATCCTCTCAAAGTTTAGCGAAACTTCCATTCCCGGGAAAGGGCCTGCCGACCAGATTATCACCCTTATTCTCGAAAGCGACGAGATACACTTCATTATTGGAACAGGTATTAATGTGGCGCACCAAGATCCAAGCCTGCCCGTTGAACTGGAAATCCGTCGTACCGTTATTAAGCGTATGGCCAACTTACTGCAGGATAAATTTTTGAAAGAGGTGAAGCTTACCTTTCTGTAGCCTTCAGTTTCCAAGTTTTGAGCTATTTGACCTTTTGTTTGTTAAGGCTTTTGTGTCAATCGATGAATTTTTTGTAAATTACATCATATTTCGATCACCAAAACCTAACATACTATGACCAACTTAGCAACAAGCTACATGGGGCTTAAGCTTAAGAACCCCATTATTGCAGCAAGCTCCGGATTAACCAACTCGCTCGAAAACATTAAGGCCATTGAGACAAACGGTGCTGCGGCCGTAGTTCTGAAATCTCTGTTCGAGGAGGAGATCATCATGGAGGCTCAGGACAATATGAACAAGATGCAATCCTCCGGGTTTATCTACCCCGAAACTATTGAATACTTCGATTTTGATGAGATGGAGGATCCGGTGGCTAATTACCTCAAGCTTATTACCGATGCCAAAAAGGCTGTTAGCATCCCCATCATAGCCAGTGTAAATTGTGTAACTGCCGATAAGTGGCCCGATTTTGCCAAGCGCATTCAGGATGCCGGTGCCGATGCCATTGAGCTAAATATCTTTGCACTACCTTCTGATTTTAGCAGAAGTGCCGAGGAGAACGAGAAGCTGTACTTTGATATTATTACTCAGGTAACCAGCATGGTGAAGATTCCGGTGGGCGTAAAAATTAGCCCATACAACGCCTCGCTGGGCAGCTTTATCAAACGCCTTAGCGAAACGCCCATTAAGTCCATTGTGCTATTCAACCGATTCTACAATCCCGATTTCGATATCAATACCCTTGAGTACACCGGGGGTTCTGTGTTCAGCTCGGCTGGCGACTTTGCCATGCCCTTGCGCTGGGTTGCCATTATGGCCGAGCGCGTTTCGTGCGATTTGGCCGCATCAACAGGTGTGCATGATGGAAATGCAGTGGTAAAGTCGCTGCTTGCAGGTGCAACCGTTACCCAAATTGCATCGACCCTTTACAGGAATGGCTTTGAGCAAATTGCATTAATGCTTAAGCAGGTTGAGGACTGGATGACTGAAATGGGTTATAAGAGCATAGATGAGTTTAAGGGTAAGATGAGCCAGGCCAAGAGCTATGACCCTGCTGCATTCGAGCGGGTTCAGTTCATGAAGCACTTTAAGGATTTAAAAAGATAATCGCCAAATTTTTTCGTTTAGCTTATCGTTTCTACCTTTGCAATGCAAAGGTTAAGTGAAAACAAGACCCTGCCTCATTCAGGAGTCTTGTTTTTTTATATCTCTTCTAACTCACAGCAAATGAATCGCTTACTCGATATCCGATCGTACTTTCATCGTGTGGGCTTTGCCTTTAGAGCGTTGAAAAACAGGAATTTTCGACTGTTCTTCATGGGGCAAATAGTTTCGCTAATGGGGACGTGGATACAGAATATCGCTCTGGGGTGGCTTGTGTATCGTCTCACCGAATCGGCATTTTGGTTGGGCGTAATCGGTTTCTCGGGGCAAATACCAGCGCTTTTCCTCACTCCCTTTGCCGGTGTTTTTGCCGATAGGCTCGATAGGCGCAAGGTGCTTATTGTTGCACAGGTGGTTCCTATGATTCTGGCATTTACCATGGGAACGCTAATACTCACCAATACTGTTCAGGTTTGGCATATTGCCCTAATTGCAGCATTAAACGGGATAGTAATAGCATTCGACAACCCTTTCCGCCATGCATTCCTTGTGGACATGATTGGCGACAAGGAGTTGCTACAAAATTCGGTGGCGCTAAACTCAACTCTTTTCAACTCGGCTCGGTTTATCGGGCCAATGATTGGCGGTTTCCTTATTGCCTGGGTGGGCGAGGGTATTTGCTTTATGATTAATGGCGTAAGCTTTCTGGGAGTGGTGTTCTCGCTGCTAGCTATGCGGATTGATACCATAAATAGGAATGTTAAGCACGGTTCCGTGATTTCCGATTTGGTGGAAGGAGCTAAGTATGCCTTCTCGTTTAGGCCAATTAGGTACCTACTCCTGTTGGTGGTTACAACTGGTTTCTTTGGTCTGCCCTTTCAGGTTTTTATGCCCGTTTTTGCCAAGGATATCCTGGGCGGCGACTCGCAACTCCTTGGCTTTTTAACAGGAGCATTGGGTGCCGGGGCATTAACGGGAGCAATCTACTTAGCCTCACGAAAAAACGTATCAACTCTGCCCAAGCTTATATTGGGCTCCGCAATCATATTTGCCTTAGGCCTTATGAGCATGTCGCTCTCCACAAGCGTAACCCTTTCGCTGGTGTTGCTATACATTACAGGCTTTGGAATGATAGTGCAGTACGCATCAACCAATACCCTTATACAAACCATTGTTGATGATGGTAAGCGGGGTAGGGTTATGTCGCTTTACGGTATGTCGTTTCTAGGGGTAACGCCCTTGGGCAGCTTGCTGCTTGGAACCATCTCTGGTTCCATTGGAGTTCAAATCACCCTTTTGGCATCCAGTGTAGTTTGCCTTGCCGCCGTTGCCATATACTCTCGCAGGGTAAAGGTGGTGAAAGAGGCGATAGGGTAGGGGTGTGTATAGTTTTGCTCACCAACAATTGCGCTTTTAATTATAGCTTAAACCATTTCCTAAACTTTTTACATTCTCCGACACAAGTTGTCGGAAGTGTGTCATAACTTTGCTAATAAAAAAGTTATGGAAAGAGTTAGAGAACATTTTGCCAATTTTTATATTGCTGGCTTCACTTTTTACGATGGAGCCTTTGCATTCAATCAGCTTTCAATTGGAACTGAGGTTAAGCTGGTTGCCGAACCCTCCAACAAATTCGACAAAAACGCAGTGGCCATATACCATGGCAATTATATGCTTGGGTATATCCCCAGATCGAGTAACCGAGAAGTTAGTAAGATGCTAAATGCTGGTTACAATGTATTTACTGCTGTAGTACAGGGGGTGTATCCCCAGTGCAATCCAGAAGAGCAGGTAAGGGTAGCTGTGTTTATAAATAGAAACAACGCATAGAATGCCATTTTGCTGATATTTCCTGCCAATAATTCAGGTTAGTAAATATTTGATTCAATGGTATTTTTTTGTAAGTTTATTGCACAAATCCATTGTTAGGAAATGGTAGATCATAGAAAAATTTATAGAGTCTTTAGCTTAATCTCGCGTTTGCGAGCCCCTTTTGGTGTTACTAAAGCCGCGTTAGCCTATGATTTCGATGTGTCGGAACGAACCATAGAACGTTATTTTGTGCTGCTTCAGGATTTAGGTTTTGAAGTTGAGAAGAAGGGCGACTGCTTCTCCATTGAGCGTGTTGATAGGTTTCAGTTTAAACCCGAGGATCTTATTATTTTCAGTCTGGAGGAAGCAGCAGCCATAAAGGATGCCATAACCAACAGTCCCCTGCGTGGACCACTCCAGAAAAGCTTGCTATCCAAGTTATATGCCCTAACAGATATTGATGAGATTTCAGAGACCCTCTATAGGCAAGGTATTTCAAAAAACATCAGCACAGTTCGCAAAGCCATAAAAAATAAGGAGCAGCTTATTCTTAAAAATTACCATTCGCTAAGCAGTGGTAAAACCAGCGACAGGCTAATTGAGCCTATCAAGTTTTTTTGCTATTATACCTACCTAATAGCCTTCGAGGTGAACTCGCATATGGTAAAGCAATTCAAGATAGATCGTATTGAGGGTGTTGCCACAACGGATTCTCAATGGCAGTTCGAAGAGAAACATGGGGAATGCCAAATTGATGCCTTTGGTATGAGCGGTACAGAGCCAATCCCTGTAGTTTTAAAACTTTCGGATCGAGCTCATCGACTTATGGAAGAGGAATTCCCCGATACAACATATTATATTAAGAAAAACACGGAAGGTGCAATTTATAATGGTGCGGTGTATTCGTTCGAGGGTATTGGCCGATTTATTCTGGGGTTGCTAGGAGAAGTTGAGGTAGTTGAGCCCCTAGAATTAACGAGGTATATTGAAAAGAAGGTTAGAAATTGGATTGATAGGTCGTATAGTTACGTAAATATATAAACCTTAAGGTTTTAATAAATAAATACTTATGAGAATACATTTAAAAATCCAAAGCAATGGTCAAATTGTACCATTTAACCACCAACACAAGTTGGTTGGAACTATTCATAAATGGTTAGGATGGAACAATCACCATGGAAATGTTTCCCTATTTTCCTTTTCCTGGCTAGCTGGAGGGAAAAAAGATAACGCAATGTTACACTTTAAAAATGGTAGTTCCTTCTTCTTTAGCGCATTTGAAGAAGAGATAGTAAAGAAAATGATTTCAGGTATCCAGCAAGATCCTTCCATGTTTGATGGTTTAAAGGTTGTTGAACTTGTTATTCAGGAAGATCCAGATTTGTCATCTGTTAGTAGTTTTCAAGTAGCTAGCCCAATTCTCATTAAGCGAAGGGTTGATAATAGAATTGACCATATTCTTTACGATGACCCAAAAGCTGGTGAATACCTAAAAGAAACGCTACAAACCAGAATGAAAGAGGTTGGCCTTATTGATGAGAGCCTTGAGATTCATTTTGACTCTAATTCACCCTACGCCAAGCGAAAAAACCTTGTCTACAACAATGTAAACAACATCTGCAGCTGGTGTCCGGTAATAATAAATGCCAAAACCGAAACAAAGCAATTTGCTTGGAATGTGGGGTTAGGCAATTCAACGGGGATTGGTTTGGGGGCGATAAGGTAATGGATTAACCAAACCTGACAGGTTTTCAAAGCCTGTCAGGTTTATAAACAGATAACGCTATGTACATAGTAAAATACTCAGGCCCATTCGGTTTTATTAAACCTTGGACAGCGGTTAGAGACATCGAAACTTTCAGCCAGCAATTCCTTACACCATCAATCGTTGAAGGAATTGAGAAAAAATTGTTCCCAGAGTTGCTCGATGAGAAAGGAGTTGTAAAAAAGATTATCCGACACCGGATTAATTATTGTGGAATAGATGTGCAGCAAGAAAAAACTTGGTCGAAAGGAGGATTTCAAAAAGAGAAAAAGAAGGATTCCGATGGCAGAGAGTACTTTAAAGCCAAGAATTTTGGCATAATTAATCGTGGAGTACTTCTTGAGCCTAATATATACCTTGCTTTTAATTCAAAAGAGGATGCTGAAAGGGCTTTTGAGCAAACCATTTGCTTGTGCCGAAACGAGGATTTACTACACCCCGTAACCTTGACCCAAATAAGCGAAGAGGAATTTAACGGCATTAATGGCTTTGAGTTAATCTTTTCTGATGAACAAAACGGATTTAAAGTTGGACATAACCGCTTTGACAATGCAAGTGAAATGTATGGTGATTTGGTTGTGTATGGAAACCCTATAAGAGATGGCAATGGATTCGCTTAATAGTATTCTTGCAAAAAGTATAAATTATGGCGGGACTACTTTACTCGACCATACTGAGCATGTGGTGTCGGCTATTAAATGTTTTTCAAAATCTTTGGGTAAAGAGTTTAATATATATTTGGTCACTAAGGGAGCCATACTCCATGATTTGGGCAAAGCACACCCATACTTCCAGAATCGTATAAAAAACATTTCATCCAAGTCGTTAGTTGAAGAACGAGATGATAATTACGTTCATAGGCATGAGCTATCCTCACTTGCTTTTCTTCCTGCATTCCCCAAAAATGAGTGGAATACAATAATTGATATGGTTGTAGCACACCATAAGTCGATTGTTAACGATAGCCGTGAGAGGGGGATTGTTGATATTGATAACAAGTACAGGAAATGGATTGATAATCACCTAAAAGACTGGGAAGAGTGGAGTTTATATGGTTTTATGATATTAAACCATTTTGGATTTGAGGCAAATATATCCAAAAACGAAGCAGCGGGTGCACTTACGTATGCAGCATCATATTGCGAAACCAAACAGGTGGGATGGTCGCCTTTAAGGGGACTCCTAATGGCAGCCGACCACTTTGCTTCTGCATTTTCAGATACCACTGAACAAGAGTTAAAACACCTTTTTGAAATCCCAGATTTGAGTTTTTACTTTAACTCTGAACGAGCTAGCGATATTTATCCATTATCAAAAGTAGGTACTGACGATAGTAGAAATCATACTATTGTTGTTGCTCCAACTGGTGCGGGTAAAACCGACTTTTTGCTAAAACGATGTAAAGGCAGAATATTTTACACCCTACCTTTCCAAGCATCAATAAATGCAATGTGGGAGCGAATGAAAGCCACAATCCCGAATAAAGATATTCGATTGCAACATGCAACCTCTAAAATAGTGGTAGGCGATAATTTGGAGGAGCACCTACTTCAAAGCCTCGTAGGGTCCTCGGTTAAAGTGCTCACCCCTCACCAAATTGCTGCAATTATTTTTGGAACTCCAGGCTTCGAAACAGTTATGCTCGACCTTAAGGGGTGCGATATCATTCTTGACGAAATTCATACCTATTCCGATTTCTCAAAGTCGATGGTGCTTGAAATTGTTAAGATGCTTCTATTTCTACACTGTAGGGTTCATATCGGAACGGCTACAATGCCTACAGACCTTTACAAACAGCTTCTCGATATACTTGGCGGGAAGGACAAGGTTTATCAAGTAAAACTCCCCGACCATGTTTTAGAAACTTTCAATAGGCACAAAATCTACAAAATAGATCACGAAGAGGCGATAGAGGATATCTTGTCTGAAGCGTTTGCAAACAAAGAAAAGGTTCTTGTTATCTATAATACAATTAAAAAAGCTCAGGAGGCTTTCCAAATACTAGAATCTAAATACCCCCATATCCCAAAAATGTTAATCCATAGCAGATTTAAGCGAGGCGATAGGGTTGAGTTGGAGACAAGGCTTAAAACTGAGTTTAATGGCGATGGCAAAGACTTTGGAAATGGACTTACACCTTGCTTAGTTGTTTCAACACAGGTTGTTGAGGTAAGCCTCGACATTAGCTTCGACAGGATGATAACCCAATGCGCTCCATTGGATAGCTTAATTCAGCGGTTTGGACGAGTTAATAGAAAGCGCAACAAGAATACAATCGGGAACTATAAGCCTGTTCACGTTATTGCCCCCACTGGAAATGTTTTACCTTACAAGATGGACATTTTGGAGAAAAGTTTTAATCAACTCCCAAGTAATGGAGAAGTTTTACAGGAAAAACTATTACAGGAAAAGATTGATGCCGTTTATCCGCAATTAGACACAAAGGAGATTGATATTCACTTGATTTTCAAAAACAACAGATTCTCAATCCTCGAACTAACAAACAGAAAAAGAGCAGTACTTGTCGATGCCCTTGAGATTGAGAGCGCATCGTGCATACTAGAAGCCGACCGAGAGAGATATTTAACCGCAACTTGGGAGGAGCGTCAGCTAATGGATATTCCAATAAACTGGAAATCCATAGCCCGATACAGAACTCAATACGAGCAACTCGATGTTGGCTCAAATCCATTTGTTGTACCCCAAAATATTGAGGATTATAAGATTTATGGCTTACAATTAGTTGAACCCAATAATATACTGTAGCTATGTACACAAGTTATATAGGAAAGAAATTCCTCAGTCAATACAATCGAAAGGAAGGTGCAAATCTTTCCGCTAAAGAGTTTTTTGACTCAGTTTTCTTCGAACTGTTTTTCAACAATGAGCAGCACCTGATGCATGTGGGTAATTCTCCATTCTTTCAAAAACCGAAGGAAGATGATGTAAAATTACACGGTAGCATAGCCAAGGCTCAGTACAAAAATCTGGCAAAGAGTATCGAGACAGATGTTCCAAATATGGCAATTTTCGTTGGTTCACAAGCAAAAGATGTTGGAGGTACAACCTCAGGACAAGTTAGCGACATCGCTGTTAAAATTAATCAAGATGAAATGTATGCATCTTGGATTGGAGAAGCATTAGGTGTGGGTGTGAGTGGAGGATATGTAATGCTAATTGATGAGGAAGAAGTACTTTGGGCACTATACAATGGATGGAAATACTATCGAAAGTACCTAAAACAAACTCCAAATGTTAAGGATAAACAAATTGAAACATGGAACGGACAGTGGCTTTGGCATTGGGTGAGGCCTTACTTTAACCCCAACTATCCTGATGATAACTTGAACATAGAAACATCAGATGTTCAAGGGAAAATTGCAATCCCTACGCAGCAATGGTCTAAAGTTGTTTTTGCCTTGGCAAAAAAGTACCCAAACAAAAAGATTACGGCATACGCTTACAACCTATCGCAAACCAATACAACACTAGGGTTTATTAATCTTTATCTACCTCAGGTGAATAAGATTTTCGATTTGCGCGATAAACTTTTTTCGGGTGAGGACACCGTGCTTAATGAGGAAGAACTCGAAACTCTCTCCACCTTTTACAATTTCAAGCAAGCGTGCAAGTTAGGGACCATTGGGCTAAAAGCGTTGGAACCAGCCAAACTACGCGAGTATATGCCCAAAGGCTCAATACTTTACGCACAGGGCAAAGACTACAAGTTTAACAACAATGAATCATTCTCAAATTATCAACTTTTTAAAATATGGATAGTCGCTATGCTAAACAAAACTGAACTATTAGGTTTAGCCACAAGTGTGGCTAATGCTCTCATTGATTTTGAACAAATGGATGAGAGGGGAAAGAAGGTATATTCAACTTTATCCCAAGAAATCCGTGAATCGAATAACTTAAAAGGTTTTATCGACAAACTGGCACAAGTATTAGGGTATAATTCTGCACATGCCGATTCCTTTAAGGAAGTTGTTGAACAGGTATTAAAAATGCCTACCGACAGTTTCCCCCTATTTATCACACTTATTCGATTTGAATATTCTTACATTAAATCAAAATCTAACTTCTAAAATCTTGAAACTATGAACAACTCACCATTTATTTACTTAAGAGGACTTCGTCATGCAGAGCATACCGTATTTGGAGTAAACGAAGGACAGAAGTTTTACTTCGACCCTCAGTTTGGACGCAGAATGGCGTATTCGAGTGGACAACAAGTAAAACGGTCAATTATTGAGGCGTTGAACCTTCCATTTGCAGCAATTACTTTTAACTGGGAGATAGATAAGAAGGAGAATAAAGCTAGTCAAAAAGAACCACATTCTCCTTGCGACCCAACTTTTTCAGACCAATTGCTTGGCGGCTACATGAAAGCCGAAAGTGGTAGTATGACAGTAAAAAGAAGAAGTCCTTTGTCTATCTCAGCCATGCGCCCCTTACATCCACTTTTGGGTGGTATTGAAAATCCAACCGAGAATTTAACATTCGACAGAACTTCGCACCCTGAGCATCACGAGGTGAAAGTTTACTGGCTCGATAACAAGAAAAGAGGTGCTGAACTTAGTAAAGATGAACTCGAAGAATGGCTAACAAGCAACAGAAGAAGCTTGCCAAACAGGGCATTTATTCAGGATCAAACTCGTGCCTCAGGTTTATTCGTTTTCGATGTTGCCATTGACCTTAGAACCCTTTTCTGTGTATCAATCAATAGACTTGAGCCAGAGCTATTTCCTGAAATTGAGGAGAAGTTAAGGGCAGCGGGATGGATTGAAGGGCGCAACATTTTTGGTAATTGCCTAATATGCCCAAGAGAGCAAAGAGAAACAATAATTCGCTCCTTGGCAAAAGCAATTGTTAACTGGCGCATAACATCAAACCAAGCGCGCACCTTTAGCCTTATGGAAACCGTAGCCCTTGCTATAAGCGACAATGCAAACCAGATTGCATACGCTATTAGGGGCGATTTACGCGAAGATACCGAGAGGTTGCAAGCCGTTCCAAAAATTGACGAAACAGCAAAGGCCGAACTTTTCATTACTCCAATAGCATCAAGTTACATTGTTGGCTCAGTTGGTAGTGCCGATGCCCTCGAAAAAGCCGAAAATCGCCTAGTTGAACTTATGATGGCGTTTGATTACGAGAATCAGTTGTAGTTTTTTCAGACCTGACAGGTTTCCAAAACCTGTCAGGTCTAAACAACCAACCATCTAAAAATGAACATCACCGGCACCCACTTCGCCTACTATTGGATATGTCGTCGCAAGCTATGGCTATTTGCCAATGGCATAAGCATGGAGCACACTTCGGACTTGGTATACGAGGGTAAGATGATTCATGAGAATACATATCAGCATAGAGCAAGTAGATTTACCGAAATTGAGGTGGATGGTATAAGAATTGATTTTTACGATCCGTTTGAGAAGGTAATACATGAAACAAAAAAGTCAGATAAGTTGGAAGATGCCCACCATTGGCAAGTTAAGTTCTATATCTGGAAACTGGAGCAAAGGGGTATTGAGGGGGTAACTGGTAAACTCGACTATCCCACAATACGTCATACCGCAGCCGTTGAATTGACCGATGACGATAGGGAAAAGATAGTGAGCGTTGTAAACGAAATTGAAATTATTATAAATGCCGAGGAATGTCCCCCTAAAGAGAAAAAGTCGATTTGCAAAAACTGCTCCTACTTCGATTTTTGCTGGAGTGGCGAGGAGTAATTTTTTAAATCTTCAAACCTGACAGGTTTTGAAAACCTGTCAGGTTTAAAAAAACGAATTAAAAAAAATATGTCAACAACCGAACCCCTAATTGCTGGCAACTACTACCACATCTACAACAAGGGTGTAAATGGGCTAAACCTGTTTTATAGTCCCGATAATTATCAGCATTTCCTGCGAAAGTACGATGAGCATATCGAACCCATTGCCGATACCTTTGCATGGTGCTTGCTAGGCAACCATTTCCATTTGCTGGTGCGGATTAAGGAGGCGGAGGAGGTTTCAGGAAAAAACCTGACAGGTTTTCCAAACCTGTCAGGTTTGGAGGGGAAGGACAAAGAAGAGAAGTATTCGTTCTGGGTTTCTAAACGATTTTCGAATCTTTTTAACGCCTACGCCAAAGCCCTCAACAGGCAGCAAGGCCGCCAAGGCACCCTTTTCGAACGCCCATTCCGCCGTAAGCTGGTCGATAGCGAACGTTACTTCCGCCAGCTGGTGGTTTATATCCACTCAAACCCTGTGCACCATGGATTTACCGATAATTACAAGGATTACCCATGGTCCTCATACGGGGCATTGGTGTCGGCCAAACCCACAAAGTTGCATCGCAATCAGGTGTTGGGTTGGTTCGATGGGAAGGGCAATTTTGTGGACACGCATAGGCAAATAATCGATTTCGATTTTATTGATCATTTAATAATTGAATAGTGTTTTGTAACCTGACAGGTTTCCAAAACCTGTCAGGTTTGGATTATTAATCGTTATGAAAAAATCCTATTACCTCTTCAACCCCGGTCGCCTTACCCGTAAGGACAATACCCTAAAATTTACCCCCGTTGATGAAAACGGCGTGGAGGGACAACCTCGTTATATCCCCGTTGAGGGTGTTGATGATATGTACGTGCTGGGATCGCTCGATGCCAACAGCGCGCTATACAACTTCCTGGGAAAAAATGGTATCTGCGTTCACTTTTTCGACTACTACGAGAACTACACCGGATCATTCATGGCCAAGGATGGGCTTTTGGCCGGCAGGATGATTGTGTCGCAGGTCGATTACTACTCCAACAAAGCTAAGCGAATAGCCATAGCACAAAAGTTTATCGATGGGGCATCGCACAATATGCTAAAGAACTTGCGCTACTACGATACCCGAGGCAAAGATCTTTCGCTTGAAATAAATCAGATAGAGCAGTACCAAGTGGGTATTGCTGAGTGTAAAAAGGTTGATGAACTTATGGGCATTGAGGGGAATATTAGGCAAAGCTACTACCAGGGATTTAACAAAATTCTAAACGATTTTGAGATGGGCGCTCGCACCAAGCAACCGCCACAAAATCCCATTAATGCGCTAATATCGTTTGGCAATATGATGTGCTACAGTCAGTGCCTTCGGGCAATTCATCAAACCCAACTAAACCCAACCATTTCGTATTTACACACCCCTGGCGAAAGGAGATACTCGTTGGCATTGGATATTGCTGAGATATTTAAACCAATACTGGTGGATAGAGTAATTTTTAAGGTGATAAACAAGCGGGAGCTGCAGGCGAAGCATTTCAGCGAGCAGCTAAATCGATGTCTGCTCAACGAGAGTGGCAAAAAGATTTTTATTAAAGCCTTTGAGGACAGGCTTGGAGAGACCATTCAGCACCGCACCCTAAAGCGGAATGTGAGCTACAAGCATTTGGTAAAGTTAGAGTGCTATAAGTTGAGTAAGCATTTGCTTAGCATCGAGGAGTATAAGCCCTTTAAGATGTGGTGGTAGTTAATTATTATAAACCTGACAGGTTTTCAAAACCTGTCAGGTTAAAATGAAAGAAATGTACATAATCCTAGTTTACGACGTTAACCAGAAACGCACCGGAAAGATGCTAAAGCTTTGTCGAAAGTATTTGAACTGGATTCAGAACTCGGTTTTTGAGGGAGAGATAACAGAGGTAAAGCTTAAAGAACTCAAGCATAGAGCCGATGAAATTATGGATGATGAGGACAGCTTAATCCTCTTTAAAAGCAGGGAGAGCAAATGGCTTGAGAAAGAGGTTTTAGGCCAGGAGAGAAGTTCCATTGATACAATGCTATAGCAATTTGTTGGGTTGTCGACCTAATAAATATTAGAAGTTTAAATTAGTGTTGTTTTAAATTGAGGAGCGGCAAGGTTCTTTGACATGCTGAAAACCATAACGATACAATAGTTGTCGAACCCCTGGGGTAATCCCATTAATAGGGTTCGACAACCAAATGCCATTAATTTTTACATTTTAATTTATCGAACAGGCTGTAAATCAATATTTTTTTTTGATAATTTTACGGCTCACAATCATCCCATAGTGGAATTGAAATTCGGAACTCACTTTGATTAGATTAAGGAATACATCCTCACAATCATCCCATAGTGGAATTGAAATTCCTAATTGGGTAATTTCAAAACACGTGTCGGTTTGTCTCACAATCATCCCATAGTGGAATTGAAATCCCTGTGGGTTAGTTACCTTGGATTTTGTGGCTGCTCTCACAATCATCCCATAGTGGAATTGAAATAAAGAGAATTAACAGCCGAAGAAAAGCAGCAATACTCTCACAATCATCCCATAGTGGAATTGAAATTTAAGGACGAGGATAAGCTCAATACCTCAATTTTTCTCACAATCATCCCATAGTGGAATTGAAATCACCGTCTACGATTTGCTCCGCAAACGCCCCATCGCTCACAATCATCCCATAGTGGAATTGAAATCCCTTGGGCTTAAGTTCGACAAGGCGGGGGGTAGTCTCACAATCATCCCATAGTGGAATTGAAATCTGGAAGGAAGGATCAGGCGTTCTACGTGCCGGTGTTCTCACAATCATCCCATAGTGGAATTGAAATATAGCCTGATATCGCCCGAGGTATCGGTTTGGGTACTCACAATCATCCCATAGTGGAATTGAAATTCCCTTGGCGGTGCTATAGTTGGTTCGCTCAATGTCTCACAATCATCCCATAGTGGAATTGAAATCTATTTGCCCGTGGCAAATGGTACAACGAGCTAATCTCACAATCATCCCATAGTGGAATTGAAATTCGGTTGGGCATATCTTCCCCGTTGTTTCCAACGTCTCACAATCATCCCATAGTGGAATTGAAATTTTTTGGTTGTGAATAGTATGATATTACCTTGCTCCTCACAATCATCCCATAGTGGAATTGAAATTTTTCAATACGGCTTCAACTTCGGAAATGGGTAATACTCACAATCATCCCATAGTGGAATTGAAATCCGTTAGGTAGGCTTTCAGAAAAACCTCGTCGGAGTCTCACAATCATCCCATAGTGGAATTGAAATGTTTGCTCAGATGCAATTAGGGTAGTACCGGAGCCACTCACAATCATCCCATAGTGGAATTGAAATAAGATGAATGTTAAAAAAACAATCGCAGAGCGCACGCTCACAATCATCCCATAGTGGAATTGAAATACTTGTTTATAAACTTTTCGGGCTGGGTGCGCTTTACTCACAATCATCCCATAGTGGAATTGAAATCTCTATTTTGGGGAACTCTTCTTGCTTGCTCCTGCCTCACAATCATCCCATAGTGGAATTGAAATTCCTTCACAACGAGCAGCAACGTAGGCGTGTTTCCTCACAATCATCCCATAGTGGAATTGAAATGCAATCTCGGCTTTTGCTCCTTCGTAGGTTTCAGTCTCACAATCATCCCATAGTGGAATTGAAATCGAGGTGGGCAATCCCTACATTAAGGCGAAGCTAGCTCACAATCATCCCATAGTGGAATTGAAATGTTGCGTATATCCTTTTGGGTTAGCCGCTGGGTAATCTCACAATCATCCCATAGTGGAATTGAAATACATAAAGGTGTGGTTCGTACTTTTTAGCGTCGCACTCTCACAATCATCCCATAGTGGAATTGAAATACGGGGTTCATAATTAGTGCCTTCATTGCTTGGCCTCTCACAATCATCCCATAGTGGAATTGAAATATAGCACCAACGATTTTTCATCACCAAATGCAGCCCTCACAATCATCCCATAGTGGAATTGAAATGCTCTTTCATCATAAGAAAAAGTTTACCTCTCCGGTCTCACAATCATCCCATAGTGGAATTGAAATCCTTGAGCAATAAGTGGGGTATTGATAGGGTTGTCTCACAATCATCCCATAGTGGAATTGAAATATGGAACGGCACGGCCAAGCGGTTCGATACCGTGGTCTCACAATCATCCCATAGTGGAATTGAAATACTTGATTTCAATCTCCTCGGACAGCATAGCGTTCTCACAATCATCCCATAGTGGAATTGAAATTTAGCTTAAGGTCGCGCTCTGCGTTGCAATTATCACTCCTCACAATCATCCCATAGTGGAATTGAAATTTCACATCGAGCATATAGCCAGAGGTGACGGAGGTTCTCACAATCATCCCATAGTGGAATTGAAATGTGAGAGGGTAAAAGTCTCTGTACTTGGGGTCTCGTTCTCACAATCATCCCATAGTGGAATTGAAATATGCAACCTTTGGGCTGGTGTTTATTAAGTGCAACTCACAATCATCCCATAGTGGAATTGAAATTCAATAGTAAACTGCGTGCCAAAACCTACCATTCCGTCTCACAATCATCCCATAGTGGAATTGAAATTTGCTGCTCAACTCGACGGATTAACCAAGGAAAACCCTCACAATCATCCCATAGTGGAATTGAAATGGTGATTCTCGCAGCACAGGGCAATAGCACCTAGGTCTCACAATCATCCCATAGTGGAATTGAAATCTTCAAGGGGCATAAGGCCATAAGCATCGCCTTTCTCACAATCATCCCATAGTGGAATTGAAATCTCGTTGTTTCCCCTGCGGGATGTCTTTTGCTAACTCCTCACAATCATCCCATAGTGGAATTGAAATTTATTGTGTGCGACGAAAGCTTGAAAATTAAGAATCTCACAATCATCCCATAGTGGAATTGAAATCTGGTCAATTTTAGAACTACCCTTAATGGTTTTTTGCTCACAATCATCCCATAGTGGAATTGAAATGCTTGCAATCAAATCCCCCGTATTTTTCAATCTCTCTCACAATCATCCCATAGTGGAATTGAAATACCTTTTCGAGCAGGGCATAAAGCACCTGCTTTTGTCTCACAATCATCCCATAGTGGAATTGAAATTACTTTGCCTTCGGTGCAGATAAGAAAAAGTTGAGACTCACAATCATCCCATAGTGGAATTGAAATGCGGAAAATCCTGAACGGTAGTTTATCCCTTTCTTCTCACAATCATCCCATAGTGGAATTGAAATAGAGTACTGGCAGTCGTATATGAAGCCTGAGCAGACTCACAATCATCCCATAGTGGAATTGAAATTCGTTTATAAACTTTTCGGGCTGGGTGCGCTTTCTCACAATCATCCCATAGTGGAATTGAAATTCACAAAAAATGTTGCAGAGGCGGTGGTTAGGGTTCTCACAATCATCCCATAGTGGAATTGAAATAGGTGTATCGGAGTAAATCATATCGGCATCGGCCATCTCACAATCATCCCATAGTGGAATTGAAATTAGGTTAAAACCTTTACGTTGGGATAACGTTTTTCACTCACAATCATCCCATAGTGGAATTGAAATTGGGGTTATCGTCTATCCAAAATGGGAGCGTTGCTACTCACAATCATCCCATAGTGGAATTGAAATCTAATTTTAAAGGCTATGATTAAGCGAAGTGAATTCTCACAATCATCCCATAGTGGAATTGAAATTAGAAAAGGGCGAAGTGTGGGTTGAAAAGCGAACCCCTCACAATCATCCCATAGTGGAATTGAAATGTTTTAAAAGATTGTTTATTAATAGTTTTGGGCTGTCTCACAATCATCCCATAGTGGAATTGAAATAAAAGATTAATGGAGTAAAGTTTAAAAAGGAGTTCACTCACAATCATCCCATAGTGGAATTGAAATGTACTCTTGGCGGTTTGAAAACTTGTTGTTTATGTCTCACAATCATCCCATAGTGGAATTGAAATTCACAAAAAATGTTGCAGAGGCGGTGGTTAGGGTCTCACAATCATCCCATAGTGGAATTGAAATTACAAATGCGAGCCTCGCGAATATCGTGCGCCACACTCACAATCATCCCATAGTGGAATTGAAATTAAACACTGCTTTTTATTATTGTGTGTCCCGTCACACTCACAATCATCCCATAGTGGAATTGAAATGCCCTTAAAATAATATATCAAATATGATATAATACTCACAATCATCCCATAGTGGAATTGAAATACCAAATAATTGAAAGGCAGATTGAGGCTATTAATCTCACAATCATCCCATAGTGGAATTGAAATGTCAATGGCTAAATTTGGGGTTTCCGTATCGTCGCACTCACAATCATCCCATAGTGGAATTGAAATATATCGGCGGTAAGATCGTAGTACATACAATTATACTCACAATCATCCCATAGTGGAATTGAAATGTGGCAAATGCTTATAGACAACGCAACAACCGAGGCTCACAATCATCCCATAGTGGAATTGAAATGCGCTAAGCAATGGCGATTTAATTGCCGACCTAACTCACAATCATCCCATAGTGGAATTGAAATGTGCCAACAGCAGTTCGCCACGCTGGGCGGGTGTTCTCACAATCATCCCATAGTGGAATTGAAATAAAATCCCTGCAGGCAATGTGTTGGTTACCCAAGCCTCACAATCATCCCATAGTGGAATTGAAATCTTTAGATTTTTTGGCTACAGCAGTAGCAGAACTCTCACAATCATCCCATAGTGGAATTGAAATTTATTTGGGTAAGGCTTTGTAGGCGCACTGAGTAGCTCACAATCATCCCATAGTGGAATTGAAATTTGTATGAATTTGCCTGAAGCAGTAACGAGAGCTGCTCACAATCATCCCATAGTGGAATTGAAATTCACAAAAAATGTTGCAGAGGCGGTGGTTAGGGTCTCACAATCATCCCATAGTGGAATTGAAATAAAGAATCGTTAATAAGGTAGCAATGTTTGAATTACTCACAATCATCCCATAGTGGAATTGAAATTTGGGTGTTTATCTCTCATCCATTTTTCACCCTCGCTCACAATCATCCCATAGTGGAATTGAAATGTTACATCATAGTAGTAGATTGGCTCTGGGCAATCCTCACAATCATCCCATAGTGGAATTGAAATAGAGTACTGGCAGTCGTATATGAAGCCTGAGCAGACTCACAATCATCCCATAGTGGAATTGAAATACTCCTTCTCGCTGCTCTTATCGAGTTCTATTTTACTCACAATCATCCCATAGTGGAATTGAAATCTGGTCAATTTTAGAACTACCCTTAATGGTTTTTTGCTCACAATCATCCCATAGTGGAATTGAAATAACAGAAGGATTTGAAATCAAACGAACTTCTTAAGGCTCACAATCATCCCATAGTGGAATTGAAATTTGCTGAATGTTTAGTAATTAAAAAACCTGTCAGGCTCACAATCATCCCATAGTGGAATTGAAATGTTAACTTTTAGCCATTCATCGGATGGGGGAAAGCCTCACAATCATCCCATAGTGGAATTGAAATGAAAGAATGCAACGATTTTCCTTTTCCGTTTTTTTCTCACAATCATCCCATAGTGGAATTGAAATGTGAAAGTAACCTCGTTGTAAAACGAATAGTCTAATCTCACAATCATCCCATAGTGGAATTGAAATGCGCAATAGGCGCACCCGCAAGTTCAGAGCCATAAACTCACAATCATCCCATAGTGGAATTGAAATGAAAGAATAAAGAAAATCCCAATTATTGAACCAAAACTCACAATCATCCCATAGTGGAATTGAAATGCATTAATAGAAGCTAATCTTACTACTGATGAATCTCACAATCATCCCATAGTGGAATTGAAATGCAACGAAGCTCAAAAAACTAACCTCGAAAAACTCCCTCACAATCATCCCATAGTGGAATTGAAATAACGTGAATTTAGTTGTAAGTGGAGTTAATGACACTCACAATCATCCCATAGTGGAATTGAAATCACTCAGCAAAAAGGGTTGGAACGTAACCCTGATGCTCACAATCATCCCATAGTGGAATTGAAATAAAAGTTCCCAAAACAGTCGGTCAAGGTCTTCAACTCACAATCATCCCATAGTGGAATTGAAATATAAACGGGCTGTTGTCTATTGATATTTTAGAGATCTCACAATCATCCCATAGTGGAATTGAAATTAGTATTTTGCAAGTTCATTAGGTCCAGGGAAGAGGCTCACAATCATCCCATAGTGGAATTGAAATACGGTCTGCCAAATATGAAAAGGATGATGCGTGTTTCTCACAATCATCCCATAGTGGAATTGAAATTTTAAAACGGCATTTGGTTTGGTTATTCTTTAAAAACTCACAATCATCCCATAGTGGAATTGAAATTTCATCGGATGGGGGAAAGCAAACCTGACGGATAACTCACAATCATCCCATAGTGGAATTGAAATAATGGTGTACGCAGCCAGCACACACGAGTTGGATGCTCACAATCATCCCATAGTGGAATTGAAATCTTATTATGTCGCAAACCGACAGTTTTGACTGGGTCTCACAATCATCCCATAGTGGAATTGAAATGTCGTAAATAGGATAAAACTTTTTGATATCACCATCCTCACAATCATCCCATAGTGGAATTGAAATCGGTAATAGAGTATTGCTTTTTGAATTCCTCAAAATCTCACAATCATCCCATAGTGGAATTGAAATGAAAGAATAAAGAAAATCCCAATTATTGAACCAAAACTCACAATCATCCCATAGTGGAATTGAAATGCATTAATAGAAGCTAATCTTACTACTGATGAATCTCACAATCATCCCATAGTGGAATTGAAATGCAACGAAGCTCAAAAAACTAACCTCGAAAAACTCCCTCACAATCATCCCATAGTGGAATTGAAATTGATATTAGCCAAACCGATAAGGACAGACTAAAACCTCACAATCATCCCATAGTGGAATTGAAATAGCCATCCTCGTCGGGTCGGGCGGGGCGCAAACGGCTCACAATCATCCCATAGTGGAATTGAAATAAAATTTCCTGTCCTTTCAAAGCCCGCCCTAGCGGCTCACAATCATCCCATAGTGGAATTGAAATAGCAAAACATATACATATCGGGCAAGGATCTTAAATCTCACAATCATCCCATAGTGGAATTGAAATTAAACAATGCCCCTACCTTAAATTTAGATAGTTTTCTCACAATCATCCCATAGTGGAATTGAAATGCGCAATAGGCGCACCCGCAAGTTCAGAGCCATAAACTCACAATCATCCCATAGTGGAATTGAAATTTTAAAACGGCATTTGGTTTGGTTATTCTTTAAAATCTCACAATCATCCCATAGTGGAATTGAAATTTCATCGGATGGGGGAAAGCAAACCTGACGGATAACTCACAATCATCCCATAGTGGAATTGAAATCTTGAAGATATGATGCAAGAGCTGCCCCTTAGTAAAACTCACAATCATCCCATAGTGGAATTGAAATTTAAGGACGAGGATAAGCTCAATACCTCAATTTTTCTCACAATCATCCCATAGTGGAATTGAAATTTAACCACCCCAAAATACGCTACTACGGAATGGTACTCACAATCATCCCATAGTGGAATTGAAATAAGGTTGCATTTGGCACCTTGGCTAGGTTTCGCATCTCACAATCATCCCATAGTGGAATTGAAATTACTTTCTTATGGACTCTATAAGCAACTCCATTTCTCTCACAATCATCCCATAGTGGAATTGAAATTTAGCACCAATGTTCTTGCTGCCACTAAAACTTGGAACTCACAATCATCCCATAGTGGAATTGAAATCCTGCTGCGTAGGCGGTAATTTCGCCTACGCTCACACTCACAATCATCCCATAGTGGAATTGAAATCTGCCTTTATGTACCTGCTTTGGGGCGAGTTTAATACTCACAATCATCCCATAGTGGAATTGAAATACCAAAGCCTTGGGCAGCAGCTTAGCAGCATACCAGCTCACAATCATCCCATAGTGGAATTGAAATTTGGCATCACGATAGAAAACACGCATCATCCTTTTCTCACAATCATCCCATAGTGGAATTGAAATGTTTATGCGTTTCGAAAAACTCTTTAATTGTCCTAAACTCACAATCATCCCATAGTGGAATTGAAATGCGATATTATTCCCACCTGCCAGGTGAACGACTACGCTCACAATCATCCCATAGTGGAATTGAAATACGGGACTATAAAGCAGGTTGACAAGATAATGCTTCTCACAATCATCCCATAGTGGAATTGAAATCTTATATGCACATCCGGGACGGTTCTGCTCTCGACTCACAATCATCCCATAGTGGAATTGAAATTTGAACTAACGCTACAGGAGGGCACGGTATGAGCCTCACAATCATCCCATAGTGGAATTGAAATTCAGCTACCTGCTCGTTGGTGGAACGGCCGCTCACGCTCACAATCATCCCATAGTGGAATTGAAATATGGGAGCTAGTAGCTGCTGGAACTTAAACATTGCCCTCACAATCATCCCATAGTGGAATTGAAATTGCCATACTCCTTAATCTGCTCTTGTTTTCTAGCCCTCACAATCATCCCATAGTGGAATTGAAATAAAGGATAGCATTAACCAAGCCGTGGCCTCGGGTGCTCACAATCATCCCATAGTGGAATTGAAATGTAGGTGAGTAGCCCATCAGCTACCTGCTCGTTGGCTCACAATCATCCCATAGTGGAATTGAAATACTCTACCAGTTGGATGGTTACCACATCGAGGGCTCTCACAATCATCCCATAGTGGAATTGAAATCCTGAAAGTAACCAACGCTCTCGGTGAACCCAAAGCTCACAATCATCCCATAGTGGAATTGAAATGAGTTAGCAATTACTTGGATGAAATACTGGATGGCACTCACAATCATCCCATAGTGGAATTGAAATATAGAATTAAGAACGCCAAGGGGCTAATCCTTTTTCTCACAATCATCCCATAGTGGAATTGAAATGTTCGAAACAAGTGACTCTCGCACTTGCGCCTGCCTCACAATCATCCCATAGTGGAATTGAAATGTGCGAGTCCGGGAACTCATCATTACTTTCGGGTACTCACAATCATCCCATAGTGGAATTGAAATGCTTCTTGGCCTCATCGTCGCCTGCACGGGCTATTCTCACAATCATCCCATAGTGGAATTGAAATTTCAATAAAAAATAGCCCAATCGACATTCTTACAGTCTCACAATCATCCCATAGTGGAATTGAAATGCGTAAACTGGCTACGGAACTCGGCAAATCGAGCCCTCACAATCATCCCATAGTGGAATTGAAATTGACAAAGTAACAGTAATATGCAAACAGCAATCATTCTCACAATCATCCCATAGTGGAATTGAAATTTTACTAACAATGATGATCCGGGTGGTGATGGCGACCTCACAATCATCCCATAGTGGAATTGAAATTTCTAAGCCCGCTCCGGTGGGCTTTTTTTGTACAAACTCACAATCATCCCATAGTGGAATTGAAATATGGTAACATATTTAGCAATCGCAACTTTGCCTTTCTCACAATCATCCCATAGTGGAATTGAAATAGGTATAGTACATAATTCTTGCTACTCCTTTTCTCTCACAATCATCCCATAGTGGAATTGAAATTCGTATTTCAAAACCTTAAGTTTCTCCTCGGCCTGCTCACAATCATCCCATAGTGGAATTGAAATAATAGATCCACGTAGGTAAAGCTATCGTCGAACCGCTCACAATCATCCCATAGTGGAATTGAAATGATGCTGAGGTGTATTTTCCTCATGTGCCTGGCCTTCCTCACAATCATCCCATAGTGGAATTGAAATTCGCAATTACCTCTCCTGAGTACAGAGCCAACACCCTCACAATCATCCCATAGTGGAATTGAAATTCAAACTCACCTGAGCAATGACTCCCGCCGAGGCTAACTCACAATCATCCCATAGTGGAATTGAAATATAACAAGGGGTTAATTCACACGGTGATAGATAACCTCACAATCATCCCATAGTGGAATTGAAATACGCTTTCCATGTCGACGAGAACGGCAACCTCATTCTCACAATCATCCCATAGTGGAATTGAAATGTCAATTACCGAGTGCGCCCGAAAACTTCAAAAGCTCACAATCATCCCATAGTGGAATTGAAATCTTGCAAAAAGCGCATTTACGATGCTATCAACTATTCTCACAATCATCCCATAGTGGAATTGAAATAAAGATATTCTCAACGACCTTATTAAAAACAAGACTCACAATCATCCCATAGTGGAATTGAAATGCGCATTGTAAATGCGGTGGTTGCCAAACTTTTTCCTCACAATCATCCCATAGTGGAATTGAAATAACTCTGGTAAGGTAAATCACCCCGTGAGTTTTCAACTCACAATCATCCCATAGTGGAATTGAAATTCCGAAAGCTATCCACTGGCGAGCTGGTTGAACTACTCACAATCATCCCATAGTGGAATTGAAATAGATTTACTGTCGGCAAATAAAGATATTGCCTTATCTCACAATCATCCCATAGTGGAATTGAAATCTAAAATGGACACCAAAACGGCCGTTGAGAGTTTGCTCACAATCATCCCATAGTGGAATTGAAATATGCTATGCTCCTTAAAACTGCACTCAGTAAAAACTCACAATCATCCCATAGTGGAATTGAAATAAAGAAATACGAAGGGAATCAACCCAAATCACCGAACTCACAATCATCCCATAGTGGAATTGAAATGCTTTTTGTATGCGCCTACCGTTACAAACCCTATTCCTCACAATCATCCCATAGTGGAATTGAAATGCTGCACTTAAACCTGCTGCAATCCTCACCAGTTGCCTCACAATCATCCCATAGTGGAATTGAAATATTTTACCAAGTGGGTTGGCGTTTCGTCGCACTACTCTCACAATCATCCCATAGTGGAATTGAAATGTATCAATGCTTCTTGGTGGTGGTGGCGACTTCTCCTCACAATCATCCCATAGTGGAATTGAAATGCATAACAGGCCTCGGAATTAAATGTTACAACGTTGCTCACAATCATCCCATAGTGGAATTGAAATTTTGTAAAACATCCCTTCGCGATTAAAGAAAGCAAGCTCACAATCATCCCATAGTGGAATTGAAATCCACTACATCCATAGGTGGTGTTATCGTGGGTAGCGGCTCACAATCATCCCATAGTGGAATTGAAATTTAGGTTTTTTCAACTTCTCAACACGTAATGATACCTCACAATCATCCCATAGTGGAATTGAAATGCAATAGCGAAGTTGAAGAGATGCTTAAGTCTCACCTCACAATCATCCCATAGTGGAATTGAAATTAGGGTGAAGTGTGGTATATAGGCTTGAACCGACTCTCACAATCATCCCATAGTGGAATTGAAATATAAAAAAAAAGCGTATGATTTTTTGCGGGAGAAACTCACAATCATCCCATAGTGGAATTGAAATAGCGGGATGGGAGCGTACTGCCTTACCGTGGCCGACTCACAATCATCCCATAGTGGAATTGAAATTTGGCCAAAGGCACATCCTCACGTGTAGCCACGGTTCTCACAATCATCCCATAGTGGAATTGAAATTTAAAATACTCCTCGATGGGGTTAAAAACATCAACCCTCACAATCATCCCATAGTGGAATTGAAATAGCCAAATTCGGATTGTAAGCAAAACCAAAAAGTACTCACAATCATCCCATAGTGGAATTGAAATGCTGTACATATTGCTGTGCATAGTTTAGCTTTAGCCTCACAATCATCCCATAGTGGAATTGAAATAACCCAAATGCTTACTTCAGATGTTTTAAGGCTACTCACAATCATCCCATAGTGGAATTGAAATATAATACCTCGTTGCCCTTACCTGTTTTGGCACTAACTCACAATCATCCCATAGTGGAATTGAAATAGGTTATTCATTTAATGGTTGAATTAGGCGTGTTTCTCACAATCATCCCATAGTGGAATTGAAATGTGCTGTTGATGCAACAATTTGCCCAACCTGCATTCTCACAATCATCCCATAGTGGAATTGAAATACTTATCCATCAATCGCTTAATTAGCCGATCGGCATACTCACAATCATCCCATAGTGGAATTGAAATATCGATAGGCACAAACTCACCTGCAGGTTGTTGGCTCACAATCATCCCATAGTGGAATTGAAATAAGGCTTGTGCTAATTCAAGTCTTTTCTGCGCAAACTCACAATCATCCCATAGTGGAATTGAAATCCCTCAAGGGTGAGGCCTACACCCGATGTGCCACCCTCACAATCATCCCATAGTGGAATTGAAATATAAACCTGTCGTTGTAAATTAGGCCACCATCCACCTCACAATCATCCCATAGTGGAATTGAAATAGAGCAAGCAGCTTCGTATGGTTGGAACCGAAATTCCTCACAATCATCCCATAGTGGAATTGAAATTTTATGGTAGACAGGGTTAAATCAAGATTCTCAATACTCACAATCATCCCATAGTGGAATTGAAATACGGATTTATACCAATTGATGATTTGCTGGGCGACCTCACAATCATCCCATAGTGGAATTGAAATTGATTGATGTATTTAGGGTTAAACATTATCTATAGTCTCACAATCATCCCATAGTGGAATTGAAATCTGGGTATATGCTGGATGTGAACGGGGCGATACGGGCTCACAATCATCCCATAGTGGAATTGAAATAAAAATCTAAAGGGGTTATATTAGCCCCAATTAAAACCGAGCAGAAAAATTGCTAAATTTCTGACGGTATGAAAAAGAACAGTTACTGGACATCAAAGCGAAAAGCTGAAGTAGT
>NZ_JAANIG010000030.1 GCF_011174675.1 Perlabentimonas gracilis
GACGATATTTTGGAGCGAATCTATTTGATAGACTACTAGTTGCAGCTGTCGAAGATACTTGGTATGGAAAACTTAGGTACAATTACGGATAATCATATAATCGAATTTACGTTAACGGTGAGATCGATTCCCTAACGTATCTTTTTGCACTTGACAATACGGGGGCTATTCTATGGAAAAGTCCTATAGGTGAGGAGTGGGTTTCTTCCTACCCGGGCGCTCGATCAACCCCAACAATTGTTGATGATTTGGTTTATGTGTCGGCAGGAATGGGCACAGTTGCTTGCTTTGATGCAAATTCTGGTGAGCAGAAATGGAGTAGGAATATGCTAAAAGAATTTGGAGCTGTAAATACCCGCTTTGGCTTTGCCGAATCAATTGTAAATTATGGCGATAAAGTGTTTTGCACACCCGGTGGACCAGAGATGAATGTAGTGGCTCTTAACCGATTCACTGGCGAAGTGGAGTGGGCGTGTGGTGGTAAGGGCGAAATGCCATCGTTTTGTACTCCTTTGGTATTAGAACTGCCCAGACGAAATCTTTTGTTAACCTTCTCAAAGAGTCACTTACTGGCTATAGATATTGAAACCGGCGAATTGCTATGGACTCACCAGCAGGAGGGCGATGGCGATGTACACGTTAATACTCCTCTTTACGAAGATGGATTTTTATACTATGTAGCGGGTAATGGTAACGGTGCGGTAAAGCTCGAACTTACTGATGATGGCAATCTGGTTAAGCAGGTTTGGGCAAACAAAAAATGCGATAATCTTAATGGCGGGTTCATCAAAATTGATGATCATATCTATGCATCAGGCTACACAAAGAGAATGTGGTACTCGGTAAATACAAACACTGGTGAAATTACTGACTCATTGAAATTCGATAATGGCATAACAATTTTTGCCGACGGTAAACTTTATCTCTACAACGAAAGAGGTCGAGTATCGCTTTGCGGGGTTGATAATGGAAAATTTCAGAAGATAAGCGAGTTCAAGCTGAACCTTGGCACCAAAGCGCATTTCTCCCATCCTGTAATAAGCAAGGGGATTCTTTATATCCGAAGAGGAAACTCACTGATGGCTTATGATATTAGGAGAAAAGATTCTTCATTGGCGAGTAATGAAGAGCAATAATTTATCCCAAAATAGTTTGATATGAAAAAATATGGACTAACAATTTTAGCTATGGTAATGGGTTTTTTTACTATGGCACAAGATGTTGAGGAGATAATTAAGAGCTACTGTAAAGCCAGAGGCGAAGAAAAGTTTGCCAAGGTACAGAGCTACCAAATGGAGGGCATAAGGGTACGAAATGATGTGATGCCTGTTTCCTACTATCGATCTCGCCCTAACAAGTATATGATGAAGTTTGATGTGGGCGACCTGACTGCTTACCGAACCTATGATGGAGAAAAGGGTTGGCACACTGCTCCCTGGCGAGGAGTTGTAAACCCCGAGGAACTACCTGCAGATGCCACTGTAGCACTAGCAGGTACTGCTGATTTTGACGACCAACTTGCCAACTGGAAGGCTAAAGGCTATAAAGCGAAGTTGATGGATGACGAAAAGGTTGAGGATAAGGATCATTACGTTATAGAGCTATTTAGCACAACGGGTTTCTCCACATTGTTTTTTATTGATAAAGAAACCTATCTGCTAACAAAAATCAAAATGGTTCGACCCAGAGGAGAGCAACAGGTTACAATAGAAGTTCTCTATTCCGATTATCGTTCGATTGAGGGTATTATGTTCCCATTTATTATTGAAGAGTATACAAATGGCTATAGGATGGTAACTACTGAGTTAGACGAAGTGGTTTTAAACCCCGTTTTGCCCAACGACTTTTATAATATGGCACAATATAGGGTAGATTAGCATTTAAATTTTTTTAGCTATTGTTTAATTTGCTAGTTATTAGGTGCAATTTTATGCTAAGCCCCTATTGATATAAACAAGTTTAAACTAAAGGTTAGTTTTCTAATCAGAATGATATATATTGTGATCGTAAAATTTAGATTACTAACCTTTTAAGTTTACTGAATGAAAACCTCCTTTTCTATTCTAACCCTCGGTTTGCTTGTGATTTCTAGTTTCGCCCAAGATCTAGTGCAGTGGAGGGGCCCACAGCGCGATGGTGTTTACCTCGAATCTGGTTTGCTCAAGCAATGGCCAGCTGATGGCCCCAAAATGCTTTGGAGTTACGATCAACTTGGTGATGGACACTCTTCGGCCACTGTAACCGATGATAGAATTTTCACTTCGGGAATGACAGGGGATAAAGGATACGTTTTTGCGCTTGATCATTCAGGAAAACTTATATGGAAAACGGAGTACGGTATTGAGTGGACCGAGAATTGGAACGGATTGCACTCTACTCCGCTTTACTACAAGGGTAAATTATACATTTTAAGTGCCTTTGGCAAGTTGGTATGCTTAAATGCAAATAATGGTTCAATTGTTTGGTCGATTGAACTTTTAAAGGATTACGATGGAGTGAATATTAAGTGGGGTATTACAGAAAATCTGTTGATTGATAACGACATACTGTACTGTACCCCAGGCGGAAAAACTGCCAATGTTTTGGCTTTAAACCCCGAGAATGGAAAGCTAATTTGGAAAGCACCTGCCAAATCCGAAGAGAGTGCCTACTGCTCACCTCTAATGATAACCCATAACAACCGAAAAATATTTGTTACGCATACAGCCAACTCTGTAATCGCACTCGATCCCACCGATGGCAAAATGCTGTGGTCGTTTCCACATCCCAACAAATGGTCGGTGCACCCTAACACGCCAATCTACAACAACGGATATTTATTATGTTTTAGTGGTTATGGACAAGGTGCTGTGATGCTAAAATTATCACAGGACGGCAATAGCGTATCTGAAGTATGGCGTAATAAGAAGATCGACAATCAGATGGGTGGGCTTGTTCTGCATAATGGCAAAATCTATGGATCGGGGCATAACTCAAGGTCGTGGCATTGTGTCGATTGGAAAACGGGTGAAACACTATACTCCAACAAAATTGCCGGTAACGGCAACATAATTTCTGCCGATGGAATGCTATATGGATACGGCGATAATGGTGAGGTTGTGCTAATTAAACCAACTGAAAATGGTTTTGAAAAAGTAAGCTCATTTAGGGTTACCAAAGGCTCTAATCAGCATTGGGCGCATTTGGTTATTCACAATAAGAAACTATACGTAAGGCGAGGAACGTCGCTTATGGTTTACTCAATTGCCAATAATTAAATCACCTATATATGAGAGCGATGAAGAATCTATTTTTATTACTTACAGTTTCGTTGCTATTGCAGAGAACATCATTTTCTCAGGTAATATCGGAGTGGAGAGGTATTGGCAGAACAGGTGTTTATAACGAAACCGGCTTGCTAAAGGAATGGCCTAAGGATGGGCCACCACTTCTATGGTCAGTCAGTAATCTTCCAGTGGGAAACTCTTCGGTGGCAATAGCCCATAATATGATATTTACCATCGGACTTGAGGGTGAGATGGATGCTATAGTTGCAATGGATATGAAGGGTAACATAGTTTGGCAAAAACCATTCGGAAGAGCGTGGACCCAATCGTATCCCGAGAGCCGTGCTACACCAACAATCTATGGCGATTATTTGTACATATCCAGCGGAAAAGGCGACTTAGCCTGCTTTAAAGCTGTAAGTGGGGATCTGGTTTGGGAACGAAAGATAAGTGAAGAGTATGGAGGTACTTATGGCCGTTGGGGGCTTGCAGAGTCATTAATTGTACTTGATGGTAAGGTATTTTTTACCCCCGGAGGAAAGGAAACCACAATGGTTGCCTTGGATAAACTAACTGGTAAAACTATTTGGAAATCCAAAAGCCTAAAGGATAATCCATCTTACACTTCACCACTTTTAGTTGAGTACGGCGGTAGAAAAACCATTGTGAATGTAACTGAGAACTACATTATTGGGGTAAATCCCGATAATGGGGATATTATTTGGAATTTTGAATTTGGGTCATACGCAACAGGCCGAAACAATAATATTAATACGCCTCTCTTTTCTGATGGCTACATATACGTAACTAGCGGTTATGACCATAAATGCGTTATGCTAAAGCTGTCCGATGATGCATCCAGCGTTTCCTTGGTTTGGGTCGATGATGTGCTGGACGTCCACCACGGCGGAGCTGTAAAGGTGGGCAACTATATTTACGGATCAAACTGGATAAGAAACTCAATGGGTAATTGGGTGTGCCTCAATTGGGAAACTGGCAAAGCCATGTACGAGAAGAAATGGGAAAACAAGGGTTCAATAATTTCAGCCGATGGGATGCTTTACTGCTACGAGGAGAAATCGGGTAATATTGCCCTTGTGGAGGCTACTCCCGAAGATTTTAGGATTGTAAGCACATTTCAAATTGACGCGAAGCGTGGCCCTTACTGGGCGCACCCGGTGATAAAGGATGGCATTCTGTACGTTAGGCATCGCGAATCAATTTGGGCGTATAATATTAGGAAATAAAAATTTAGGAAATTCTTGAGTCTTAGTTGGAATAACTTAAGATATTCATTCATAACACCAAACTAATGAAAGAGAGACTTTATATCCTAGTTGTTCTTGCCCTACTGGCAGGGTGCACTGCTACGCCAGAGATTGCTCAATGGCGTGGGCCAGATCGCAGCGGCATTTATCCCGATAAGGGACTTTTAAAGGAATGGCCACAGAACGGGCCAGAGCTATTATGGTCGAACGAGTCGTTACCCCAGGGGTATTCCTCGGCATCAGTCACCCAAGGTGGAGTTTTCCTAACAGGTATTGTGGACACAATGGATGTGCTGGTTGCTCTTAACAAGCAGGGCGATATATTATGGCAAACCCCTTATGGTAAAAGTTGGACAGTCTCGTTTTCCGACAGCCGAAGCACTCCAACAGTAGTAGGTAATAGGGTTTATGCTACTAGCGGCTCGGGGGTTGTGGCATGTCTCGATTCCTCTAATGGCAATGTGATATGGAGTGTGGATACACAAAAGGAGTTTGATGCGCGCTTTGGCACCTGGGGATGTTCCGAATCGCCTCTTGTTGTTGATAATAAGGTGATTTTTACCCCTGGCGGCGATAAAACCACACTGGTTGCCCTCGATAGGAATAATGGAAAAACAATATGGCAAACCCAAAGCCTTAAGGATACCGCCGCTTACACATCGCCTCTGTTGGTGCAGGAGAAAGGTAAACAGCTTATTATCAATGTTACAGGAACTTATTTAGTGGTTGTTAATGCAAAAAATGGTGAAATTCTTAGCTATACGAACTATGCAAGCCTACAGAATGAGCAGGCTATTGAGGTTTGGCCTGGTGCGCCATATACCAATACCAACACCCCAATATATAGCGATGGAAAAATCTTTATAACCAGTGGTTATAACCATGTTGGGGCAATGTACTCTCTATCCAACGATTATAGAAATCTAACCCTCGACTGGACTAGCCATACTCTCGATGTGCATCACGGTGGAGTGGTGCTAGTTGATGGTTATCTCTATGGATCAAACTGGATTAGCAATGCGCGTGGAAATTGGGCTTGCATTAGCTGGGATACTGGCGAAACTATGTACGAGAAGGATTGGTTTACTAAGGGTTCAATTATTTCGGCCGATGGTATGCTATATTGCTACGAGGAGCGCTCGGGAAATATTGCTTTGGTTGAACCCACACCTACCGATTTTAAAGTGGTAAGTACTTTTAGGGTACCCCTTGGGCGAGGGCCGCATTGGTCAGTACCTGCTGTACACCAAGGAGTATTGTATATTAGGCATGGAAATGCCATTATGGCTTATAATTTAAAATGAAGCGACTAGACAGAATTATTTCTTTTACTCTTGCAGTTATTGCTGTATCATCGTTCCTATTCTGGTTTTGGTACAACCCAGTTAAACACCTTGCAGTGAGCGTTCCGGGTTTGGACAATAGACCTGTTGGTGGACTTGATACCAGCGAGGTGGTAATTATTGGAGAGTTTTTCGAAGAATTTGGAAGCCATTCTTCATCATTAAAGGGTAAATGGACGCAGTTTAGGGGTGCCGATTTTGACAATATCTACAAGGGAAATACAAAATTGATTGATGGTTTTGGGAACGAAGGCCCCAGAATCCAGTGGAGCGTAGAGTTGGGCGAGGGGCACGCTGCTCCGGTTATATACAATGGCAAGGTCTATATCATTGATTATTTTGAGGATGAGCGTTCCGATGTTCTGCGCTGTTTTGCCCTAGAAACGGGCAAGGAGCTGTGGCGACGATCGTACCGGGTGCATATCAAAAGGAATCACGGTATGTCGCGAACCGTTCCCGCAATTAACGATAAGTACATTGTAACCATTGGTCCACGTTGTCACGTTATGTGCGCCGATCCAAATACGGGCGATTTGCTCTGGAGCATCGATATGGCGAGGGAGTTCGAAACCGAGGTACCCCTTTGGTACACGGGTCAGTGCCCGTTTATTGTTGATGATATTGTGGTGCTTGCCCCTGGAGGAACATCTTTGCTTATTGGAGTAGACTGTGCTACGGGCGAAGTTTTGTGGCGAACGCCAAATCCCGATGGTTGGAAAATGTCGCACTCTTCGGTAGTTCCAATGGAGTTCAACGGCAAGAAAATGTACGTGTATGCTGCGCTGGGTGGCATTTGCGGTGTATCGGCCGAGGGAGAGGATATTGGCGAAATCCTTTGGAAAACCACAGAGTTTTCTCCCTCTGTTATGGTTCCATCACCTCTAGTTCTGGATGATGGTAAGATATTCATTACGGCTGGTTACGGGGCTGGTGGAATGCTTTTTCAGCTAAAACCATCGAAATCTGGTTTCGATGTTGAGGTTTTGGAGAAGTACAAACCACGCGAGGGCATTGCCTCTGAACAGCAAACACCGCTATATTTAGATGGGCATATCTACTGCATTCAACCTAAAGATGCTGGTGGAACACGAAATCAGCTGGTATGCGTAAGGGAGGATGATGTTATGAACATTATCTGGACCAGCGGAAAAACCGAGCGTTTTGGCCTTGGGCCATATATGTTTGCCGACGGCAAAATTTTTATCCTAAGCGATGATGGAACCCTTACCATTGGCAAGGCATCGCCTACGGGTTGGCAAATGCTCGATAGCGCAAAGGTTATTGATGGCGTTGATTCCTGGGGACCCTTTGCCATTGCCGATGGCTACCTGCTGATGCGCGATTCAAAACAAATGGTTTGTATTGATATAAGAGCGAGGAAGTAGATATGAAGCAGAAATTATTATTGTGGTTATCTGTTGTGGCACTGCTGGTTGTGGTTGCCTTTATGGCCAAGGATTTTTTCTCGTCAAAAGATCAAAGCTCTCAAAATCCCTACGAGTACGATTTGGCAAAACTTAGGCAGGTTGATTCTTCGGCAATAGGATATAATGAGATTGGTCAAATTATTCCTGAGATTGAAGGTTTAGCAGGAATTGCCATAGATGCTGATGATAATATCTATTTAGCTGGTGATAAGGAGGTTAAGATATACAACGCTGAACATAATCTAGAAAAAACTATCTCCACATCTCTAAAATCAAGATGCATTGGAGTAGGATACAACAAATTTTACATTGGAGCTGAAGGTCGAATTGCGATTTTTGATTTCGATGGCAATAGGCAAGCTGCTTGGGAATCGGTAAATGAAAGGTCTGTTATCACCAGCATTGCAGTGAGCGAAAAATTTGTTTACGTTGCCGATGCTGGCAACAGGATTGTATATCAGTACAATCATAACGGTGAATTGCTTGGCGAGATTGGTAGAAAAGACGAGGAGAGGGGAATACTGGGTTTTAAAGTTCCCAGTCCCTACTTCGATTTGCTCATTGGTCACTATGGCGAACTTTGGGTGGTAAACCCCGGGCGACATAGGTTAGAGAGATACAACGATAATGGCGATTTGGTATCGTCGTGGCAAAGAACCTCAATGGGGCTCGATGGTTTTAGCGGATGCTGTAATCCGTCTAACATCGCAATGCTATCGAATGGCTCATTTGTTACCAGCGAAAAGGGCATTGAGCGGATTAAGATCCACCAACCAACCGGCGATTTTCTAACTGTAGTTGCTCCACCCAGCCTATTTAAGGAGGGAACAACAGGTATCGATTTGGCGGTAGATTCAACCGATAGAATCTATGTACTCGATCCGGTTCAAGGAATTGTTAGAATTTTTGAGATGAAAGATAATATTTAGTAATATGATTACCATTAATAGTTTCATAAAACTCTTTCGTCATTGCAAGAGGTCATCCAAAAATTTTGGGAATAATGGGGGGGGTGACATAAAATACAAAAAAACTCGTCATCGCGAGGGTACTTTCCGAAGCGATCTTTTTTGAAAAGATTGCTTCAACCCTCAAAGTACGAGGGTTTCGCAATGACGATATAAAAAAATTATTTTTAGAGGTTTAATCGAACTACCACAATTGAGAAAAATTATAATGAGTAAAAACACATTAAATAAAGTATTACGTTTTTTTATCCTATTGGCGATAATGGCAATTAGTGGGTACATAATGTATCAGAAAAGTAGCAATACTGCAACTAAATCACCATCGCCCTGTAGCACCTGCTGTAAGGTTAGTAGTTGCGATTTGCCTGAAGCAAAGGATTTTAAAAGTGAAAACTAGTTTCAAAAACTGTTAATAATGAACAGTATGGATAATGGCAATGGAAAGAAGATGAACCGACGTGAGTTTCTTAACAGTGGACTTCGGTTTACGGTAGCCATCGGATTGGGCGCAACCATTGGGCATCTTCTCGGAAAATCGTCGTCGCAACAAATGGTTTGGCAGCTCGACCCCACAAAGTGCATTCAGTGTGGAAAGTGCGCTACTAGCTGCGTAAAAACGCCTTCGGCGGTTAAGTGCGTGCACGTTTACAGTATGTGTGGTTACTGCGACCTTTGCGGAGGTTATTTCCGACCCGAGGCCAAGGATTTAACCACAGCTGCCGAGAATCAGCTTTGTCCCACCAGCGCCATCAAAAGAAAGTTTGTTGAGGATCCATATTTTGAGTACGAGATTGATGAGGAGCTTTGCAACGGTTGCGGTAAATGCGTTAAGGGATGTGGTGCCTTTGGGAATGGCTCGCTTCAACTACAAATTCGTCACGATTTATGCGATAACTGTAATGAATGCGCCATTGCCCGCGATTGTCCAGCCGATGCATTTACCAGAGTACCTTCAAATCAACCCTATCTGCTAACAGGTATTGAGGGATAAAACTATAAACTACAATGAAAAGAATATTTACACATATAGTTTTACTTGTTTTTCTTCTGATACAGACAATTAGCGTAAAAGCAGTTGAACGGTTTCCCAAGCCCGACTTCGAATCGGGCTACGAAACGCCATCAACCATTATGCCCGATCCCCGATCGGAGGCACTTGCCATTCTCGATGTTTTTGTGCTTATAGCTGCACTTGCCATTACTAGCTGGCTTGTACTTAAAAAGCGATCAAGACGAGGCGTGTTCTGGATGTCAATTTTTTCCATTGCTTACTTTGGCTTCTTCCGAAAGGGTTGCGTGTGCGCGGTTGGCTCCATTCAGAATGTAGTTCTGGCGTTGTTCAACCCAGAATATAGCATCCCCATAACCGTAATTCTCTTTTTTGCCATTCCAATTATTTTTACGCTGTTCTACGGGCGTACTTTCTGTGCGGGCGTGTGTCCTTTGGGTGCTATTCAGGATGTTTTTCTTTTTAAACCCATTAGTTTAAAGCCTTGGCTTTTAAAAGTTTTGGGATTGATTCCCTTTCTTTATCTAGGTATCTCCATTCTTTACGCCGCAACGACAACCGATTTTGTTATTTGCCGCTACGACCCGTTCGTTGGTATCTTTAGGCTCGATGCAACCTTTATGATGTTTGCCCTTGGCGGGGCACTGCTACTTATAGGTGTGTTTGTTGCACGACCCTACTGCCGTTTCCTTTGTCCCTATGGAGTAATCCTAAATTTGGTAAGTAGAGTTTCAAAAAAACATTTAACCATCACGCCATCGGCTTGTATTCAGTGTAAGCTGTGCGAGGATTCCTGTCCGTTTGATGCCATTGAAAAACCTGTTCCTGCCAAGGAGCGTGAGGATAGCAAAACGGCTGTTAACCGAATGATTCGCCTTGCTGTTATTATCCCATTGCTAGTATTAGCGGGCGGTTTTGTGGGTTCGCAGTTTCACGAGAATTTGGCAAGGGTAAATCCCACGGTTCAGCTGGCACAGGAGATAATGAATTTTGATGATTCCCAACCCGAGAGCTTCGAGGTTACAGCATTCCGATCGGCTGGGCGCTCGGCCGAGGATTTATATAAAGAGGCAGCTGCAATAGTTCATAGGTTTTACATTGGTGGCTGGATTTTGGGTGGTTTCATCGGGTTAACCTTTGGATTAACTCTGGCCAGCTTATCAATTTTTAGGTATCGGGAGGATTACGAACCCAACAAGGGAACCTGCTTAAGTTGCGCTCGATGCATTGATTATTGCCCAGTGAAGGAGGAGTTATAAGTTTATATTGTATTATAAAAAGTGAGTATGAATACAAAACTTAAAGATATTATCGAAAATGTTCGCCTTTGGAAAAGGGTTGCCCTTATTGCAGGGGTATATTCTTTCATCTTTTCCATTCTAATTATTGCAAACTTTGCTCAGGTTAATAGGGTTGACCCAGTAAATACAACTGTTATCAACGCTCTTGTGGAGCGTTTAAGCCAGAATCCCGACGATGTGGAACTTCGCGAGGAGATTCGCCAGCTCGATTTGCTTGCCCGCAAGGCCTACTTCACAAATCAATGGCAAATTCGTTACGGTGGATATATGCTTGCTATTGGTGTGTTGGTGCTAATTATTGCAATGCAATTTATAAGTATCGGAAAGAAAAATTTACCAAATATTGATGATAAAGAGGATTATAAATATCTGGTTTTACAGAAAAAAGCACGCTTTTGGGTCTCCGTAGGCGGTGCAACCATTGTTGTTCTTGCGCTGGTATTTGCCTTTTTAACTCAGAATCAGCTTAAGGATACCTTTACTGCAAAGGTATTGGCAGTGTCTCAGTCGGATATGCAAGAGGTAGCCGAGCAATCACCAATTAGTGAATCAGAGATAACATCAGCAGATCATTTACAAGCGGAAGAAGAAGTTATTGAAGAGAAGATTCAGGAAGTTGAGCAAGCGAAAATATCAACAGAAAAGGTAATTGAAAAGCCAAAAGTTGATACCAGTCAGCCTAAAGAGAAAACCAACGATTACGCCACCAACGAGGAGATGAAGAAGAATTTTCCCAGTTTCAGAGGTTTTGGGGGGACTGGCATAGCGTATCAAAAGAATATTCCCACTAGCTGGAATGGCGAGTCGGGCGAGAACATCCTGTGGAAAACCCAAATTCCTTTAAAAGGCTACAATTCGCCTGTGGTTTGGGAGGGCAAAGTATTCCTTGCTGGCGCAAGTACAACCAAGCGCGAGCTGTACTGTTTCGATGCCAATTCTGGCAAAATTTTATGGACAGTAAATGCCGATAATATTAAGGGTACACCAGCAAAATCGCCCAGTGTTAGGGACGATACCGGCCACTCTGCCCCAACCGTTGCGACTGATGGTAAGCGTGTTTTTGCCATCTTCTCCAATGGCGATATGATAGCTGCCGATATGCAGGGCAAAAGGGTTTGGGCCAAGAACTTGGGCTTGCCTCAAAATCACTATGGTTATTCATCTTCGCTTATCACCTACAAGAACTTAGTAATTGTTCAGTACGACGACAGCAAAACGCCAAAAATTCTTGCTTTATCATCAACCACTGGAGAAGAGGTTTGGAGCACTCCCCGCAAGGTGAAGGTTTCCTGGGCTTCGCCCATTCTGGTGAATACGGGTAAAAGGGATGAGCTAATGCTGATTTCTGAACCATCCATTGCATCATACGACCCCGCAACGGGAATGGAACTCTGGAGTATTGATGGGATGTACGGTGAGGTTGGCCCATCGCTGGCTTATGCCAATGGGATAGTATTTGGCGTGAATGAATATGCTATGATTATGGCTGTTAAGGTTGGCGAGACTCCCGAACTGATTTGGGAGGATTCCGATTACCTTTCAGATATTCCTAGTCCAGTGGCAACCGATAAGTATCTGTTTTTGCCAACTACCTATGGTGCAGTGGCCTGCTACGATGCGCAAACAGGATCGTTGTTGTGGGAACACGATTTTGATGATGGATTTTTTGCATCGCCAATGCTGGTTGAGGGTAGGGTTTATCTCCTTGATAAAGTTGGAGTGATGCAGATAATTAAGGCCGATGGGAAGTTTGAACAGATTGGTCAGGCCGGTTTAGGCGAGGCAACTGTTGCAACTCCTGCATTTTCCAACGGACGGATTTTTATAAGGGGCGAGAAGAACTTGTATTGTATAGGTAAGTAGATTTATGGAAAACAATATTTTTAAAATAGTTGATGACATTGTAGAAAGAACTGGTAGGACAGTTGATGCGGTGATCCCAATTCTACAGGAGATACAGAATCAATACAACTATCTTCCACAGGAAGCGCTAGAAAGGGTATGCCAAACAACCGATATTACTCCCTCAAGAATTTACGGTATATCAACATTTTACACCCAGTTCAGGCACAAGCCTGTGGGTAAGCATATGGTTAAGGTATGCGTGGGCACAGCTTGCCACGTAAAGGGTGCAATGCTGGTTTACGATGCCTTTAAGCGCAAACTTAACATCCCCGAAAATGACGATACCGATGCCGAAGGGCTTTTCACAGTCGAAAAGGTGGCCTGCTTGGGATGTTGCACCATTGCACCCGTGGTGCAAATAGATAGCCTAACCTATGGCTACGTAACCTCTGAAACTGTACCCGAGGTGATTTCCGATTTTCTGGCATCAAGCAACGGACAGTCGAACGGTTCAGTTCCTTTTGTTGATAGTAAGGAGTTTCAGGGCGAAATCAGAATTGGCTTAGGCTCGTGTTGCGTGGCAAGTGGAAGTTTTGGGGTGAAGGAAGAGTTGGAGAAAACCTTGGTGAAAAGCCGAATCAATGTGAATGTAAAGCACGTTGGGTGCGTGGGAATATGCAACCAGGTGCCAATGCTCGAGGTGCACAAACCCAACGAGGCGCCGGTTTACTACACCAAAATCAAACCCGATGAGGTGAGGGAGGTTATTCATCGCCATTTCAGGCCTTCCAGCCCATTAACGAGGTTAAGGGACAGTATTTACGGGGTGTTCGATAATCTGGTTTTCGATAGCGTTCCCAAATCAATTAAACGATACTCATCTGAGAGTGTAAATACTCCAGTTGCCGAATTCCTAAAGGGTCAAATCAACATTGCAACCGAGCACAGGGGAATTCTAAAGCCCTCCGACATTGATGAGTATATAAGTTTGGGTGGCTTTTCTGCTCTGGAGGAGTGTTTGAAAAGAAAATCTCCGCTTGAGGTTATTGATACAATCAAGGAGAGTGGTCTTCGCGGAAGGGGCGGAGCGGGCTTTCCCACTGGAACAAAATGGAAGCTTGTTGCCAGCGCCGAGGCTGATAAAAAGTATATTATTTGCAATGGCGATGAGGGCGACCCCGGCGCATTTATGGACAGGATGCTACTCGAATCCTATCCGTTCAGGGTAATTGAGGGGATAATAATAGCTGCATACGCAGTTGGTGCCAACGAGGGGCTATTTTACATTCGCGCCGAGTACCCGCTGGCGTTAGAACGAATTCGCGAAGCACTAAAAACTTGCGTAAGCAAGAATCTGCTGGGTAATAATATCCTTGGAAGTGATTTTTCATTCAATCTTAAAATATTTGAGGGTGCAGGTGCTTTTGTTTGTGGCGAGGAAACTGCGCTCATTGCTTCGGTTGAGGGGAAACGTGGATACCCAACTATGCGCCCTCCATATCCTGCAAAAAAGGGTTTGCGGGGAAAGCCAACCCTAATAAACAATGTCGAAACCTACTCGCAAGTATCGTGGATTATTCGCAATGGTGCCGAGGCTTTCCATAGCATTGGCACAAAGCAGAGTAAGGGCACAAAGGTTTTTGCCCTGGCGGGCAAGGTAAATCGGGGCGGACTAATTGAAGTGCCTATGGGAATTACAATCCGAAGGATTGTTGAGGAGATTGGCGGTGGAATTCCCAATGGCAAACGCTTTAAAGCGGTTCAGATTGGTGGTCCATCGGGTGGTTGTATTCCTGCTTCAATGGCCGATACTCCCATCGATTTTCACTCGCTGGTTGAGGTGGGCGCAATGATGGGTTCTGGTGGCCTAATCGTTCTCGACGAAACCGATTGTATGGTCGATATTGCCCGATATTTCTTAACCTTCACTAAAGATCAATCGTGCGGCCGATGCACATTTTGTAGGGTGGGCACAAAGCGTATGCTCGATATCCTTGATAAGATTTCCAGCGGAAAGGGTACTCACGAGGATTTGGATATGCTTGAAAATCTTGCCCACAGCACCAAAAAGGGGAGTATTTGTGGTTTAGGTAAAAGCGCACCCAATCCGGTGCTCACCACGCTCAAGTATTTTAGGGATGAGTACGAGGCGCATATCAACGGGAATTGCCCAACGGGCAAGTGTAAGGAGATGATTTCTTACGATATAACCGATGAGTGCATAGGCTGCACTAAATGCGCCCAGCGTTGCCCGGTTGATGCCATTGAGGCAAAGCCATATGAGATTCATAGTATCGATTTGGAGAAGTGCATCAAGTGCGATATTTGCAAACAAATTTGTCCAGTAAATGCGGTAGTAACACGATGATTAATCTAAAAATAAATAGCAAAGAAATTACTGTCCCTCAAGGGACAACCATTCTCGATGCAGCTAAAACAATGGGGGTTGATATACTCACAATGTGCTACCTCGAGGGGAATTCCAATCATCCATCGTGTATGGTTTGCGTGGTAAAGGATAACCATTCGGGAATGCTTTACCCGTCGTGCGCAATGCCCGTAGGGCAGGGAATGGATATTGAAACCGACAGCGAGGAGGTAATCAATGCTCGTCGTGAGGCGCTGGAACTGCTGTTAAGCGATCACGTGGGCGACTGCGAAGCTCCCTGTCGGGTTGCCTGCCCAGCTTTTATGGATATTCCCCAAATGAATAGGCTTATCGCCAAAGGCGATTTTCTGAGTGCATTAAAGGTTGTAAAGGAGGAGATTGCGCTACCCAGCATTCTCGGTTATATCTGTTCTGCTCCCTGCGAAAAGGTTTGTAGGAGGAAGCAGGTTGATAGCCCCGTTTCAATTTGTATGTTGAAAAGATTTGCAGCGGTTCACAATACCGAAAATGAATCACCATACTTCCCTCATAAGGAGTTGCCGACTGGCAAAAGTGTTGCCATAATTGGTGCGGGACCCGCTGGTCTTTCCTGCGCATTTCATCTTTTAAAATTGGGTCACTCTGTAACGGTTTTCGATTCGCATTCCGAGGCTGGAGGATCTTTGCTTAATCTACCTGAAAGTGAACTGCCCAAAACTTCGTTAAGCGATGAAATAAAGCTAATTAAAGATTTTGGGGCAGAGTTCAAACTTGAACAAATTGTGACACCTGAGGTTTTTAAAGTAGAAATCAAACCAAAATACGATGCTACTGTTTTTGCAGTTGGCGAAATAGATAAATCGAGCTCTTTTGATTTTGGTTTTAAAACCAATGAAAAGGGCATTGCTGTTAGGGATGATTTTAAGGTAAATGATTCAATTTTTGCCTGTGGTAGCGCAATCCGACCATTAAAGATGGCTGTTAAGGCGGTTGCTCAGGGCAAGGAAACGGCTTATGCAGTAAATAGATTTTTAGACGGAAAATCTGTAGATATCAGATATGATAGGTTTAACTCTAGGTTTGGACTATTGCAAGAGGCAGAGATTTCGGAGTATCTAAAGGAGGCAGAAAACAAGGGAGAGGAAGTTAACCCAAAGGTTGGAAAACTGGCTGGTTTTACTGCCGATGAGGCCATTGCCGAGGCAAAGAGGTGTATGCACTGCGATTGTCGCAAACCCAATACTTGTAAACTACGCAACTATGCCGATGATTACAAGGTAGATAGAATAAAATACGCTATGGGCACCAGAAGTACGTTGAAGAAGTATCTTCAGCATAACGAGGTGGTTTATGAGCCCGAAAAATGTATTCGTTGCGGGTTGTGTATAGAGATTGCCACAAGGCATAAGGAGAAGATTGGCCTAACGTATATTGGGCGTGGTTTTGATGTAAGGGTTCAAATACCCTTTAACCTTGAGCTAAGCGAAGCGTTAACAGAAGTTGCTATGGAGTGCGCCAATGCTTGCCCCACAGGGGCAATTGCAGCTAAATAAGCAAAAACAATTGTAATTATGGTTAGACTATTTTTGATTTTGATGTTTGTCTCCAGCCTAGCTTTTGCCCAAGAAGGGTCTAGCTGGCAGAACTTCAGGGGGAACAAATCGCTTACCGGAGAGGCAAGCGTCAATCTGCCTAAATCCTTAAAATTACTTTGGACATATAAAACCGAGGATGCCATAAAATCGTCACCAGTAATCTACAATGGCATTGTATATATTGGCTCCAACGATGGATTTGTGTATGCAATTGACAATGGAAAGCTGAAGTGGAAATACCAAACGCCCACATCAATCGAGGCTCCTCCGCTATTCATTGATAATTTGATAATTGTTAGCTCATTGGAGGGTATTGTGTACGCTCTCGATGCTTCTTCGGGGAAGCTGAAATGGGAGTATGCTACTGATGGACAGATCTCTGGAGCTGCAAACTGGTTCGTTGCTCCCGATGGTAAAGGGAAAAGAATAATTGTGGGAAGCTACGACTTCTTTTTGCACTGCATTGATGTTAAAACCGGAAAGGGAATTTGGAAGTACGAAACCGATAACTATATCAACGGAACGCCTTCGGTAAGCGATAAAACCACAATTTTTGGCGGATGCGATGGCTTTGTTTACCTGCTGGATTTGAATATGGGAACGCTTGCAGGAAAAATTGAGATTGGAACCTATATGGCTGCCTCAGCAGCCATTGAAAACGGTAAAGCCTACTTTGGCAACTACGATGGCAAATTCTATAGCGCCGATTTATCATCCAAAAAAATAGTTTGGACCTACAATGGAACAGCCCCATTCATCTCATCACCAGCAATAGCAGGCGATAGAGTGGTGATTGGCTCACGCGATAAGCATATCTATTGTTTCGAGAAATCAACTGGTAGGTTGATATGGAAATTCAGAACCCGTGGGAGCGTTGACAGCTCACCCGTAATTTCTAAAAACATTGTGGTTGTTGGCTCGGGCGATGGAAGGCTGTATATGATTGATCTAAAAACTGGACAAGAGGTTTGGTCGTACGAAATTGGAAAACCCATTATTAGCTCTCCTGCCGTTACAAATGATATGGTGGTTGTGGGATCGATGGATGGTAGTGTTTACGCTTTTGGAGTGAAATAGTATTTAATTAGAAACTGTTTAGTTAGTTTTTGAAAAGCACTTATATTATTGCCACCGGCTTTAGCCTGCTCACAGTAGCCCATAGCTATCAGGCTAACTAGGCTTGTGCTCTGATAATCTGAGTCATATCATTATTTTTTTAGATAGCAGAGCAATATGAAAGGCAAAAAAGTCAAGGTAGAATGGACTAGAGAACGCTAGCAGTTTGCTATGAGCATAGTGCGGTGGGCTGGTAAAACGGGCGGGGGCGTTGGTGGGAATGCCAAATCGTTAGCCCCATGTGCGAGGGCGCTCGCGTTCGATTTGGAGCGCTTTGGTGGAGCACAAATAGAATGAGAAAACTTTGAAAACCCATGCATGCTACGAATAAGGAATCTGCTTGATGCGTTCCAAATCGCTTACGTCGCCATGGGGCTTAAGAATTGGCAGGGCGGGTGGCAGCATCGTTTTGCCTTGATTCTTTGCTTACTTTCTCATCTAAGGAGAAAGTAAGAAGAAGTAACCAAAGAGTCATGAAGTCCCTATGTTTGAGGGAAAAACGATCTTATAATAAGTTAAAAAAAATAGTTTTAATAGTTTCTTTATGAATTGAAAAAATTATTTGAAAATGAAGATAGTAAGCATAGTCCCCGGATTTGGTGGCACATTCTACTGCGGAAACTGTTTGCGCGATAGCGCATTTGTTAAAGCCCTTCGGGCAGCTGGGCACGATGCCATAACCTTGCCCTTATATTTACCATTATCGTCAAATGGGTTTGATACCGAGAGCGATATCCCCGTTTTTTATGGAGCGGTAAATATTTACTTCGAGCAGAATTTTAGGTTATTTCGTAATATCCCCTTGTGGCTTCGTAAAATTCTCAATTCTCCGCCAGTGCTTCGCTTTGCAGCTAGGATGTCGAGTTCAACCCGCGCAACAGGCTTGGAGGATATGACCATTTCGATGCTTAGGGGAAGGGATGGGTTTCAAAGCTACGAGCTCGATGAACTTATTAGCTACCTTAAGCATCACGAGAAGCCCGATATTATTCATCTGTCCAATGCACTACTTCTGGGACTGGCAAAAGGAATTAGGGATGAGCTAAATATTCCTGTGGTTTGCACCCTTCAGGATGAGGATGTTTGGGTTGAGGTGATGAATGAGCCTTACAGGTCGCAGGTTTGGGATCTGATGTCGGAAAATGGAAATTACGTTGACGCATTTATTACCGTGAGCCAATTTTTTGCCGATAAGATAAGTCGTCTTATGACTATTCCATCGGAAAAACTGCACGTTGTCCCCCTTGGGGTCGATCCGTCGGTTTACCAGGTGAAAAAGCCAAACTTAGATGTTCCAACCATCGGTTTCCTTTCCCGTTCCAATGCTGGCAATGGATTTGAGATTCTGATAGATGCTTTTATTCTGCTTAAGCAGAATTCGCAGTTCAAAAATGCAAGGCTTAAGGTTACCGGTGGACGAACTGGTGATGATATGAAATTTATCAATAGGCAGCTCAAAAAGCTTAAGGCTAAAGGATATCAAAACGATATTGAGTTTGTTGAGGATTTCAGAACCGAGTCGTTGCGCAATTTCTTTGAGGGATTAACCCTGCTATCTGTTCCAGTGCAAAAAGGCGAAGCCTTTGGGCTTTACCAGCTTGAATCATTGGCCAGTGGTATTCCCATTGTTCAGCCTGCTGTTGGTGCTTTCCCCGAGATTGTTGCTAACTCCGGCGGAGGCTTAATCTATGAGCCAAATACCCCCGATGCTTTGGCCAAGAAGTGGGAGCAGTGCCTATTGGATAAAGATCTTATAATGCGATTAAGCGAAAATGGTAGAAAAGCCATTGAGGAGAAGTATAGCTCTACAGTGATGTTGAGCAATATGGTTGAGGTTTATAGGAACTTAGTTTGCCTTGATAACGATATGACAATTAGTACTAACCAGAGTCGGTGTGTAAATTTCTAGTTTTTCTGCGAACGAGGTAATCACTTTTTAGAATTGGTGAGAGGTTTTTTAAACCTAGTTTCTCACAATTGAAAAAATTGAAGCCAAAGGAATTGTATCATTCCATTTACCTTAACTTTGGAGTATGAAAAATCCAGAAAAGAATATATTCAGACAATGAGTAGTCAAATATTGCTGTACCAATCCGATGACGGGCAGTTAAAAATTCAGGTTCGTCTCGAGAATGAGACTGTGTGGCTCACACAAGCCGATATGGTGGAATTGTTTCAGTCGTCAAAATCAAACATAAGCGAACATATAAAGCACATTTTTAAAGAAGGAGAGTTACAAGAAGATTCAGTTGTTCGGAAATTCCGAACAACTGCAACTGATGGTAAAAGTTACGTTATAAATCACTACAACCTAGATGTAATAATATCTGTAGGTTACAGAGTAAAATCGCTTCGTGGTACGCAATTTCGTATTTGGGCAACCGAACGCCTACGGGAGTATCTTATTAAGGGCTTTACAATGAACGATGATTTGCTAAAGCAAGGCGGTGGTTACTTTGAAGAGCTTCTTGAACGCATTCGGGATATTCGCTCATCTGAAAAAGTTTTTTATCGAAAAGTGCTAGAAATTTACGCCACTAGCGTGGACTATGACCCACGAGCGAGCATTACCCAGAAATTTTTCCAAACAGTTCAAAACAAGTTGCATTGGGCTGCCCACGGGCATACAGCAGCCGAGATTATTTTCCAAAGAGCCAATGCTCAGTTACCATTTATGGGCTTAACTGCTTTTAAAGGGCAAAAACCCACAAAACAGGAAATTGGTATTGCTAAGAATTACCTTGCAGAAGAAGAATTGGCAGTATTAAACCGTTTGGTTTCGGCGTACTTAGATATTGCAGAAATAAACGCGATGCAACGGAAACCAATGTATATGAAAGAATGGATTGAAGTGCTAGACGGTTTTATTAAAATGAGCCGTCAGGATGTTCTGTCTCACGCAGGAAAAATTTCGGCAGAGATAGCCCAACGTAAAGCAATGGAAGAATACGAAGCCTACAAAAGCAAATCGGTTGATGAGATATCAGAAGTTGAAAAACAGTTTATTGCAAGCATTGAGCAAGCTAATAAGAAACTAAATTCACTGAAACCAACGAACAAAAAGAAAGTGTAATGGCGTTTCTTTATGATATACTTTTACAGGAGTTTGGTTAAATAGCTTAATTGTGATTGACGGTATAGAATTGCTAATAAAAGAAATTGAGAAACTACTTGAAGTAGATGCTTGTCAAAGAAATTGAGTATATGTCATTCCATTTCCCATACTTCTAATATTATTTCAAATGGTTACCAACAAGTATGATATAGTAAATTGCACAACACGATGAAGTATTTTGGTAATTATTGTTAATTGTGTTGTGCGTTTTTGTATCTTTGAGAAAATCAGTTTATCAAAACAATGAGAACACTCTACCAGAAATTTGAAACGCTTTTACAAAGTACTTCAACAGACTTTAAGCGATATTTGTACGATAAAGTCTCGTGGGAAGGTCGAATGACTGGGATTATAGGAGCACGAGGCGTTGGTAAAACAACTATGGTTTTGCAATACATCAAGGAAAATTTGGACAGCAAAAAGGCTTTATACGTTTCGGCTGACGATATGTATTTTGGTGAGAACAGACTGTTTGATTTAGCTGATGATTTTTACAAAAATGCAGGAGAATACCTGTTTATTGATGAAATACATAAATACAACAACTGGTCTCAAGAGCTAAAGAATATTTACGATTCATTTCCTTCTTTAAAAATAGTTTTCACTGGCTCTTCAGTACTTGATATACTAAAAGGTTCTGCAGATTTAAGTCGCCGTGCTATAATCTACAAATTACAAGGACTTTCATTTCGGGAGTATTTAAAACTATTCCACAATTTCGATACTGATACTTACTCACTGGAGCAGATAGTCAATAACGAAGTGAAACTAAAGGATATAAAACATCCGCTACCGTTGTTTAATGACTATTTAAAACAAGGTTACTATCCCTTTGGTCTCGAAAATCAGCTAGATTTACGTTTAGGACAAATCATTGTACAAACATTGGAGACAGATATTCCGCAATACGCCAATCTCAATGTAGGAACAAGCCGTAAATTAAAGCGCTTGCTTTCGATCATTGCGGAAAGTGTTCCTTTTAAACCAAATTTTTCTAAAATTTCTGGAATGATTGAAGTGAGCCGAAATTCTTTAGACGATTACTTCTTGTATATGGAAAAGGCTGGACTTATTAGTCAGTTACGAAATGAAACAAGCGGTATTCGAGGTTTAGGGAAGGTGGAAAAAGTTTATCTGGATAATACCAATATAATCTATAATTTGGTTGGTGATAAATCAAATATTGGAAATATTCGTGAAACTTTCTTTTTTAATCAAATGCGTCAAAAACACGAAGTGATATCTTCCGAAAAGGCTGATTTTGTTATTGGTAACTATACGTTTGAAATTGGTGGAAAAAATAAACAGCAAACCCAAATAAATCAAGATGGAAAATCATTTGTAGTAAAAGATGATATTGAATTTGGGTATCTTAACGTATTGCCATTGTGGGCTTTTGGGTTAAATTACTAAATATCGATGATGAAATTTCTGGGATTAATCAGGGGGTTAAAAAATGCTAGTTTTTAGGTGGGCTGGTTTATTCATCGTTTCAATTTAACTTTATCACGTGAAACTTAAACGCTGTTCTAAACCCAACAATTTTTAACACCTCCAGCTCTTATTTTTGCTTAATGGACGAGAAAACATAAAAAAATGATTGTAGAATTAACCAATATATCTAAATCGTACGTTAATCCTGGCACTAACGTGCAACGTGAGGTGTTAAGCGGTATCGATTTAACCATAAAATCGAAGGAATTGATATCTATTGTTGGACCATCGGGTTCGGGGAAAAGCACTTTGCTTAACATTATCGGTACAATAGATACCCCTTCGTCGGGTAAAATTTTATTTAAGGGTCAAGATGTTAACACTTTTAACGAAAAGCAGCTATCCGAGATTAGGAATAGGAGCATTGGTTTTGTATTTCAGTTTCATCATCTTTTGCCACAGCTTAGCTTGCTCGAGAATATTCTAGTTCCAACAATTCCCTTGCGTAGCAAGAATAAAGGCAAGGAGCTAACCGAACGGGCTATGGAGTTGCTCAGTAGCGTTGGCCTAACCGAGCGAATTCATCAGCGACCCGGACAGCTATCTGGTGGCGAGTGCCAAAGAGCTGCGTTGGTAAGGGCTTTGATCAATCAGCCTGAGCTAATCCTTGCCGATGAGCCCACTGGTTCGTTGGATCAGGATTCGGCTTTTCAGCTGGGCGAATTGCTACTCGATATCAACCGAAAGCACAATGTTGCAATGGTTGTGGTTACGCACTCGCTCACCCTAGCCGAGAAAATGAGCACAATATACAGGCTATCAAAAGGCAAACTTGTTTAGTTCATCGCTATGTCAATTCTTCGATATATTCTAAGGAGTATCAGCTTTTATCGCAAGCAACACCTGGCTCTTTTCGCTGGCACGCTTATAAGTACAGCTGTGCTAACCGGTGCGCTAATTGTTGGCGATTCTGTTAGGCTTAGCCTTAGTAAACTGGTTGATGTTCGCCTAGGAAATATCCGATACGCTTTAATGACGGGCGAGCGTTTGGTGCGCTGGGAACTTGCACAGGAATTGGGTCAAAAGTTAAATGTGCCCACAGCCTCTCTGCTTATGGCGCAGGGGGTTGCATCCAATCCCGATAATGGTGCTAGGGCAAATGGTATTCAAGTAATTGGTATTGATAAGGAATTTTGGACGCTATCGGGTATAGAGGTCGATACGCCATATGATAATGAGGTTATTATCAACAACGAGGTTGCCAAAGCCCTGAATCTTGCTGTGGGTGATGAATTCTTACTAAGGGTAAAGAAGCTGGATGCTATTCCGCTGAATGCTCCTTTTGCTCAGGATATTAATCTATCAATCGCCATTAGGGTTAGGGTTAAGTCCATCGCCACCGATGATGAAATGGGACGTTTTAGCCTAAAAAGCAATCAGGCTACACCATTCAATGTATTTCTTTCTAATCAGCTGCTTGCCAAAAATCTTGAGCTAACTAGTAAGGCAAACGTAATTCTGGTTGCGGATAAAAATGGGGCTGATTTATCTTCACAAAAGTTAGATTCTACGTTAAACAACGTCTTTTCCATAGCCGATGCTGGCCTTAGCATTCGTGAGTTACCCGAATCTTATAGGTACGAGCTAATCTCGGAGAGGATTTTTATTGATAATCCCATCGCCAAGTCAATCCTAAATCAAGGTATAACCGATGAAACGGTTTTGACCTATCTGGTTAATTCGTTTAGGCTAAACGGTAAAGAAACTCCATACTCTTTTGTTGCTGCTGCCACTCAACCGCTGGTTAATTCTTCAATTAAGGATAATGAGATCATAATCAACCAATGGCTTGCCAACGACTTGGGTGCAAAAACTGGTGATACGTTAGAGCTGAAATACTTTGTGATTGGTCCACTTCGAACGCTGAAGGAGGAATCAAAGTCATTCGTTGTAAGAGATATTATTCCCATTCAAAGTGATTTTGTAAACAACTCCTTAATGCCACTTTTTCCTGGACTTGCCGATGCGGGTAGCTGCTACGATTGGGAGACTGGAATTCCCATCGATCTGGAGAAGATTCGTCCGAAGGACGAACAGTACTGGAACGATTTCCGTGGCACGCCAAAGGCACTAATATCAATGCATCAGGGTATTACCCTCTGGGGGAATGCTTTTGGCAACTACACTTCCATTCGATTTGATATGCAGTCCATTGGATTTGATGATCTGGTACAGCATCTAACGAAAAGCATTAATCCCGCCGATTTGGGATTAGCATTTATGCCTGTTTATGAGCAGGGTATCAGCTCGGCAAAAAACTCCGTCGATTTTGGTAGTCTTTTCATCAGTCTAAGTTTTTTTCTTATCGCAGCATCAATTCTGCTAACTGTGCTTACCTATTCGTTGAATGTGGAATCGAGGAAGGAGGAGATTGGCATCTTATCAGGTCTTGGCTTTTCAAGTAGGATGATTGCAGGCATTCATCTGGGGGAGTCGGTTCTTACATCTTTATTGGGAGGAATTGCAGGAGTATTCCTAGGCATTGGCTACACTCAGGTAATTATTTGGGCACTGAATTCGGTTTGGCAGGGTGCTGTGCATACCAATATTCTTGAGGTTTTTGCATTGCCATCAACTGCAATTCTTGGTTTTTGTATCAGTGTGGCTATTGCGTCTCTTTCTATCTACCTTGTGATTGTACGAAAGCTTAAGCAACCCATATTAAGCTTGGTTCGGAGTAATTTCCAAGAGTTAATAGGCACATTTAGAAGAAGAAGCGCAATAAGTTTATTCATAGCAATTGTACTTATTTCTGTTTCGTTTGCCATTGTAGCCTTTTCCCTTTCTGATATTAATGCCATAAACCCCTCGCTATTTCTTTCTGCTGGTGGTCTTTTTCTAGCAGGTTGCATTGGGTTGATAAATTGGTTTTACAGGGTGATTGCCAATAGAAATCACCTTAAACCAATAACTCTAAATCAGCTAGCCATTACAAATTCGGCAAGAAGCAGATCGAGAAGCCTCACAACCATAGCCCTGCTAGCGCTGGGAACATTTATCATCATAATTACTGGTGCAAACCGAAAAACCTTTTATGGGGTCGAAAATCAGCGTAACTCGGGTACTGGAGGATTTTTGCTGTGGATGGAAACTACCTTACCCATTCCGTACGATTTGAATACAAACTTTGGCAAAGCCAAATTGGGCCTGGAGTACGATACCATTCTAAATAGTGTCGATTTTATTCAGCTTCACCGCCTCGATGGTGATGATGCCAGCTGCCTAAACCTCAATCAGGTGCAAAAGCCTGCCATCCTAGGGGTTAATTATCAAGCATTTGATAGCCTTGGGGCATTTTCGTTTGTTAATCACCTAAAAGGAGTCGATAAAAACCGAACTTGGCTTGAGCTGCACAACGATTATGGCGACAACACTATCCCCGCAATTGTCGATCAAACCGTTTTAACCTGGGGGTTAATGAAATCGGTGGGCGATACCATTCGCTACCTGAATGAGGCTGGCGATACCCTAAACCTGAGAATAGTTGCAGGATTAAGCAACTCCATTTTTCAGGGTAATATCCTTATCTCGGATAAGCTATTCAACAAGCATTTCCCCTCATCCAGCGGTTCATCAATTATGCTGGTCGATGCTCCTTCTGATTATCAACCTGAACTTACTGACCTTTTTAATAGTTCTTTGGTCGATTTTGGCGTCGAGGTAAAGCCCACATCGGTTCGCTTGGCCGAGTTTAACACGGTGGAAAACACCTATCTCACGGTGTTTATGGTGCTGGGTGGTTTGGGCATTGTGATTGGCACATTCGGCTTGGGCGTAGTATTGCTTCGCAATATGCTTGAGCGCCGCGCGGAGTTGGCCGTAATGCTAGCTATGGGTTTTAACATAAGGCAGCTCTTTAGGTTGATTTTTACTGAAAACCTGTTCCTTTTACTAGCAGGTTTAGCCATTGGAACTTTATCGGCAGTGATTGGAATCTTACCTTCGCTACTTTCCCCTGCTTTTAGCGTGCCCTATGGGTTTGTAGCAATACTTTTAGTTTCAGTATTTGTAAGCGGTGTTCTTTGGATATTTTTCCCAACCCATAGCATCCTTTCAAAGAATATTCTGAAAAGCATCAGGGAGGAGTAGATTTGTACGCATTATTGTCAAAAGCGTTATAAACAAATAGCTTATTTATACCCAAAAATCTTCTTTTCCCTTATAGTTTTCGAAACGTATCTCGGTACCATGGTTTCCCAGCGCTTATCGTTGCTATGCATTAGCCTTAGCACTTCATTTGGGGTTATATGCAGCCACTTGGTTTTGGCTTGGCGTAGGTTTCTTATTTTCCGATTATCAACCAGATAATCGAATATATGCTTCACATCAGGCTCCAGCTCCACATCATCAACCAGCAGTATTTTCCCCGTTTCCCTATCGAGGGCAGGGTAGATGTAGAATCGAGTATTATCGGGGAACATACGGCCCATAGCCTCGAGTATGCCACCACGCAGGCAGGTGTAGTACTTCTTCTCCATAACCCTTCTAAATGTTGGCACACCAAGAATTACACGAAGATTAAGGATTTTAAATCGATTAAAGTAGTCAACAACTTTGTAGAACTCCTGAAAGTTCGATACCAGTACGTTTTGCCCCATCCCGTTAAGCAGGTCAACTCTGTTCAGGAAATCGCGTTCATCAATCTCGCCCTCCTCCAGCAGGTTATTAAGCGTTATTTCGCATATTTGTAGCGTATTGTGTGGCGAGAAGTTTTTATCCTCCTTAAAAAGTGCGTACGATGTTTTTAGGATATCGAAACCCACGTAAGTAATGGGTCGGAATCGTCCCCTGAGTACCAGCGCGTTCTTCTTGTACAAAAAATCGGCGGGTTGATGCACCTCGCCGTGGCGGTCGAACATCACAGCGGGGGTCATCTCATTTTTTACCAGCTGCACGCATAGTAGCCTATTATCAACGTAGCAAAGGTCGGGGCCAGTCATTCGGGCCATAGTAATCTCAACGCGGTCGGTATCTAAATTATCAAGCAGCGATTGCAGAAATACATTGGGCCTATCGTGGTAGTGGAAACAGGCAAATATTAGGTTAACGCCCAGCGTGCCCAGCGTGTACTGCTGCAGCAGGCCATCATTTTCTAAAAGGCGAACGTGAATAACCACCTCGTTGGGTTCGCCCAGCTTGGAGTGCTCAAACTTAACACCCATCCAGCCATGGCCCTGATTGCTCTTTTGGTAGTTAAGCGTTTCCACCGTATCGGCAAACGAGAAGAATTTCAGGTCGGAACTACGCTTCTCGCCAAGCACCTGCAATAAATCGTTGTACTCGGCTTGTAGCATCTTCTCAAGCCTATTGAGACTAACATAACGGCCGCTATCGCCCTCGTTATAAAGGTGGTCGCTAAAGGTTTTATCGTAGGCCGATATGGTTTTGGCAATGGTTCCCGAGGCGCCACCAGCCTGAAAGAATGACCGGGCAACCTCCTGTCCGCCACCAATTTCGGCAATGGTTCCGTACTTGGTGTTATCCAAGTTGAGCATTAGCGCTTTGCGCTTGGTACTAAAAACTTCGCGTTCCATATTCGCATATTTGTCAATAAAAATAGAACAAAAAATAGAGTTTTGAGTTCATAAGGTTCATAAAGTTTAGGGTTTAAAGTTCATAGAGTTCAAAGAGTTTAGAGTTTAAAGTTCATAAAGATTGGTTGATTGACCCTGCTTGCCAGCCATAGCCGTCAAGCTAAGGATACAAAACAAACAATTATTTCTATTGAATTGAGCAGAATATGAATACCATAGCCCTCGTAGAGGGCAAATAGCGATTGAAGAAATTAATTCAAATAAATTAGCGCTTCGTAGATGCGCAATAAGGGCTGCGGATAAATATTGCACCCCTACGGCCTGCCTGCCTTCGGCAGTAAGGCAGGGGTGCTTTAAGGCTTTGCAATCTATACCCTATCGCTATGCACCCTCTACGAGCATGTGAATAAGGAAGTTAGCGACTTTAGATAAATTGAAATTGATCTTAGCCTGACGGCTATGGCTTGCCAGCAGGCAGGCTGCCTGACTGGCGTCAGAGCAGGTAGCTTGGATGAATGAGTGATTGATTGACCCTACCTCTGGCAGGATTAATTATTAGGTTGGATAGGTAGAAATTTTAAAATTCTAAAAAATAGGAACTTGCTAGCTTGAAGGAATAAACTGTTGTTAAACAAAAGATATTCAAAAGGATATACCATTGCCGCTATTTAGAAAAAGTATAAATAGTACGAAAAGATGAAATTTTTTAAAAAACCATTGTCACAAATAGCCATTTGATGACATAGTATATAAAGGGCATACTATTATTTTTAAAAACTTTGTTGATTTATGGCTATAGGGTAATGGCATTCAGCCAATCCCATACTTTGTTTACATACCTAAAGAATTGTGCTTTACAAAACCCATGGATACCTCCTCCTTGGTATGGGATATCTATGCCAAAAAAAACGCACTAAAAAACAGATATACAGGCGGTTAGGTGTATTTTTTTTATGGTAACATAGCTTGTTTTATTGAAATTACAGTATATTTGTATTGTGTTAGCACACCCTATTAATTATTAATAATTTTAACCTAAAGAATTAGTTTAATGAAAACAAAAACAAATCAGAAATGGAGACGATCCTGTGTTTTAGGAATCCTCTTCTCTTCTCTTCTCTTCTCTTCTCTTCTCTAGCTGTGATAAGGATGCAGTAGTTCCAGAGGATTTTGAAACTTCTATGGAGCTTACCGAAGGCGAATTGATTCTAAAGGGTAAGCTTGATCAAGCTGCGAAACTATTATCTAGTATTATTATAGATAAAAGTGTTTATAATGAAGTTTTACAATTTACTGGAGCGAATCGAACTACGCCTGAGATTTCATTTAAGCAAGTTATGAATAATGAGGAAAGAGTTACCAAAGGTGGCGTTATTAAGTTTTCAAACTTAAAGAACGCGCTCGAAAAAGCCTATGCAAAAAGCCAAAACGATTTTGATCTGGATGAAGACCTATTGGATTTTCTTATTGAAAATGATTGCGGAATTTGGTCACCATACTCTTTAGATAGATATTCCGAGGACAATCAATTTTTCACAGTTACAGGACATCCAATTGATGAAACTATACCAGAATCTCCAGGTTATATATATTCGGGAATTAACAAAAGCAATGTTGTGGTAAACGAGGAATATGCTGACAACAATCCCGTTTTGGTTATTACCCCCAATTATCTAGAAATTGAATATCCAGTTATAGATGATGGTATTGGGGATGTTACTAGACCCCCACGTGATATCCCAGTTTCTGCTAATAAGGATCATGAAGTGGTAACGCTGAAGCACATAAAACTAAAAACTGTCTGGAATACTTGGTTTTGGACAAGAACCTTTGATATTTACGTTGTAAGAGGAGAAGGGGCATACAATCCTGTTAATTTTTCCTTAACAGGTACCTTTACCACTAGTATACTAATTAAGTTACCAAGAGAATATGCAAAGGATAAGAAATGGTATCCAGTTAATATCGTGTGGGATACAAAATGGAGTAAGGAAAAAACAAAGCAGGTAGTGGGAGCTTATCGACATAGAAATAAAGGGACCTATAAAATAGCTGGAACTGTGGGTTATAAAGCCGACTCTGTTTCTGCACAAGTTACCGCATCTGCTGAACTTGAAGTATCAGGAACAGGGTTGGGCCATAGCGAATGGGACAGGGACTGGTTTTACGAGACCAACCACCTGTCGCCAACTTATGGTGGTGTAAAAGTAAGGCAAACAAGCAATGTCTTCGATTTTACTTTATCTATAACACAATTATAATTCTAATCAAAATGCATACGTGCTGTTAGTGCGTATGCATTTTTAAAAAAGTTTTATGAAATATTCTTTTGTACTTTTTCTAGGTTTCCTGTTTATGGGTAACCAAAGCTACTCTGCCAATCGCGATAGCATCCAACACCGGCTAGGTGTGTATTCGATGGTTTCAGTAGGAGGTGACGATTATCCCGGTCAAATGCTGGGTGTGGAGTATGGCCTAAGGAAAGGATTCTATGGTGTATCATTGGGCTACTCCCATTACTATCATAACGAAAGAAGGTACTTTCCATACTGGCCCTCCGATCTTTACATACCCTACTCATACAGCTCCAGGCTAGTTAGCCTAACCCCCTTTATCCAACCCATTAAGAAAAAATGGTTTGTGGTGGTTGTAAATGCAGGAGTAACTTTTTCCCGAGAGGATAATTTAACTCACACTGTAACTACTCCAGTAGAGATATTGCCGGGCAACTATAGACTTGAAGGGGAATACATACTTGTAACCAACTATTTTTTTGGCGTAACAGGTGGCATTGGGTTCGATTTTGAGCTGTCAAAATCATTAACTCTTTTCGCAAATAGTAAGTTGATAATTATGCAAACTCCTGGAATTGGGCAGGTACTGGTTGGGGCTGGAGTGCGTTTCAACATATAGCTTAAGGTATGAATATATAAGCAATCCCGTTAAGTTTTGGCTTTCAGGTGATTGATTCTCGACATAACGAAACGGGCAGAGTGATTGGCTACGTTGAACTCGTAAAGTGTGCTCGATTGATTGATTGAGGACGCCCTTAACAGAACCATAAAACTACCCAAAAGAGCTTTTCAGAATTGGATGAAAGACAAAATATGAGTTATTTTATCGAGCAAAATTTTCTGCTGTTGAGAGTTAAATTTTCATTCCCCTTTAATATGGTAAGAACAATTAATAATAAACTTATAATCATGGTGGGGTTTCTCCTCACCATGATTCCAGCAAAAGCAATCGCGCAGAGCTCTTCGTGTTCGGACTTTCCGCTTCTTGAAAACTTCAGAAAATGGGGGATAGTGGCAGGGCCAGTATTGTATAGTAGTGCCAAAGTCAATCCTAACTACGGAGACTACCAGCTAGAGAATTTGCCCCAACCAGGCTTTAATATTGGCGTGGTGTATGATTTTTTGCCCTATAGCATGTTCCCCTAACATTAAGGTATAAATTGAATATAGGTAGTAAATATTTCTGCTCCTTTTTGGCTGGATTTAAAGTAAAAAATCTCCTTTTGGAGAAATTAGGTACACACAATCATTTGTTAGTTAGGAACTTTCTGAGAGAAGAGAAGTTTTTGGTATCAAAGCTTATAGCCCATCAAATGCTTATCAAGGTAGTTTTATTATGGGTGCTGGGTTTTCGTATGCTTTAGAGAAAATATTACTAAATATTGACTTTATTTATGTTGCAAATTTCCAGAACGTTTTAGAAGGAGAGTACCAATTTGCCAACTTGGAAGTTTCACCCGACACAAGAGGTTCATACACCTTGTCGGGAAATTATATTGGGTTGCTGGTTACGTTAAACCTAGCTAGACCCAAAAATGAATAAGCACGAATGGTTAGGAATAAGGATTGAAAAACTATAAAACTAATTAAACAACAACATTTTATGAAAAAGTACTTTTTGCTGATGGTCATACTTTCTATCGCGTCCCATACGCTTTTTTCTCAGCGTTTAAATTCAATTGGACTTGATCTTGGTGGCTATATGATTAGAACTCCCAAAAGCCAAAAAGCTGGTGATACTTACAATCCATATATCGAGGGTTCCTCAAGCCTTGTTGGGTTAACTTACGAGAGAAACCTTACAAATACTTTTAGCTTACGAGGTGGAGGGTATTTTAACAAACAATTCAACTCAATTATTTCGGTTCATATCCCGTTGGAACTTAATGGCAAGCTAATTGGAAAAAGTAGCGAGTCGATGTACTACGCTGGTTACACATGTGGGATTAGCCTAAATTTTAACAGGCTTGTAGTTACTGGTTTTGAGTTTCCTGCGCCAAATACAAGTGCAGATGTTGATATTGAGAAAGACTTTTACATTGCACCGCATGCTGGAATACACGCCGGAGTAAAAATTGGGCGTATTGATATTAGGGTGCAAGGCCTATTCCATATTTTAATTCCAGAAATTGCCGATTTTACAACAACCTATGACGATATAAGCGAGTCGAATACCAATGGGAGTATTGGTTTGTCCCTTCGTATTGGAGGAGCTTATTGCTTCTAAAGAAGTAGCATAAACTGTCTTCTTACGTCTGGTTTATCTGTTGCTCCAGCCAGTTTTTATCTACTTTCCAGAGAGACGCTTAATAACCTAAATCTCGTTATCCCATAATAGCATGGGATAACGAGATTGTTTGTTATGTAGAGTTGGTTGTGATAAACTGCATAAAGTAAGGTGTTTAGGGTGTGCTTCCCGCAGCTGTATTGTTGAGGGTTTGACTCTAAGTCAAGCCCTCAATGCTAAGCAGAGCAACTGAAAGATTGACATACATTTGGCTGGATAGATTGGATGATAATACTCACGGGATGACATATGCTGAGCTGATAGACAGCCCCGAAAGTAGTTAATATTGAGTTGCTTGGATGCCTGCCTCTGGCAGGATTAATTATTAAGTTGGATAGGTAGAAATTTTAAAATTCTAAAGAATAGAAACTTGCCAGCGTAATGAAATAAACTGTTGTTAAACAAAAGATATTCAAAAGGATATACCATTGCCGCTATTTATAAAAAGTATAAATAGTACAAAAAGATGAAATTTTTTAAAAAACCATTGTCACAAATAGCCATTTGATGACATAGTATATAAAGGGCATACTATTATTTTTAAAAACTTTGTTGATTTATGGCTATAGGGTAATGGCATTCTGCCAATCCCATATTTTGTTTACATACCTAAAGAATTGTGCTTTACAAAACCCATGGATATCTCCTCCTTGGTATGGGATATCTATGTCAAAAAATCGCACTTAAAAAACAGATAAACAGGTGGTTAGGTGTAATTTTTATATGGTAATATAGCTTGTTATATTGAAATTACAGTATATTTGTATTGTGTTAACACGCCCTTTTAATTATCACTAATTTTAACCTAAAATTCTTTTAATGAGAAAAAATGCAAGTCAAAGCTGGAGACGATCCTGTGTATTAGGAACCCTCTTCTTCTCTTCTCTTCTCTTCTCTAGCTGTACTAAGGAGGAAACAACCCTGCTGCCAGAGCCTGATACTCCCACCGAAGTAGTACAGGTTATTAAGCTAGGAAAGAAGATGGACAACCCCTACTCGGTTAGCCTTATGCGGGAAGCCAACAAGGAGCTTGTGGCGGAAAAAGCCTTTGCCCCAACCAAAACTCCCTCCGAGACCATAGTCACAACGCACTTATATGTGCGATTTTTACCCAGTAGTCTCGATGAGCTGTACCTGCTTACCGATTCGCTAAACCTTATGCTTTTTGACCACTGCCTTACCTACGAGATTGAGCAGGAGGGCGAGTACTACCACGATCCCAGCATTCCCGAGGATCAGATAACCTGGCAGTACACAACGGTTGAGGCCAACTTTAATTTTCCTGAAGTGCAGTACGAGGTGATAGAGGAGTGCTACATCCCCGATGATAATGAGTACGAGAAGAACACCCATCTGGCCATGCTCGAGGAACGGGCACTTCGCAATGCCGGTTATCTGGAGATGTTGGAACGAAGGGGTTCGGTTGAAGCTGAAAACAGTACAAAAGGAATTTCACTTGAAAGACCCACAGGAACCATACTATTCCAAGATCCTAACAGAGGTGATGCTTCAGTGGCAGCAAAAGGATTAACCGTAAGGTGTTGGGTAGGAGCAAAAATTGGACGAGGTGTGACCAACGAAGAAGGTTTCTATAAGTGTAGCGAAAGATTTAGGGTAGGCCCTTACTATAGGCTTTACTTTTACCGCGACAACGATTGGTCCATTAAGCACAATACCATAAGCCTAATGGAGGCAAAAAATATTGGCTTAGGATATCATAATAAGAAAGGGTATGACAAAACCTTTACAGCAGCAAGGGATAAGGACGATATCCCCTTCTGTATTGTAAGCACGGCTGCCCATGATTACTACAAGTGGTGCGATGAGAACAATATCCTTAAGCCACCAACGGAACTGCGAATATGGGCCGCCTCCTTCTGGAAAGGTGGTTCTGCGCCAATGCTTAAAAGGGGGGTAAGTGCATGGTACACTGGCCCCAATTCCGATGGGTGGAGATATAATTTCGATTATTTGGGGTATGCGAACAATGCAGTTTCTGTATATAATACCCTTACCAACTGGGTGCCAGATATCACTCTTAATAATAAGGTTGGCCCAAAGGATACTTCTTTATATCGTACTACCCTACATGAGCTAGCCCATGCCAGCCATTTCCGAAAGGTAGGCGTAAGTTATTGGTCTAAATACGCCAGCTATATCACATCCTGCTATATTGATAATACTCCTTCGGTTTACGGCGATGCCTCCCGCCCTAATGCCGGCTACTGTGGCATCGGCGAAATGTGGGGCTACTACATTGGGGGGATGCTGGCCGCAAAGGAGTATAATAATGAGGATTGGCATGAGGATGTTGGGTGGTTTAGACCGGGGATATTAAGACAATTAGGTAGTAATGCTTTAATCAATAGACCACGATTAAATAACCCGTTAACTGAAAAACAGATATTCGACTGCCTAACCAGCGATATAACAAATCATACACTATTAAGAAACCGTTTAATTCAAAGATATGGACGCCAACAGGAGATTACCGCAGTATTTACCCATTTTGGGTTTTAGTTTGCTTTTGTTTTCTTTATTTTTACAATCTTGTGGTGATAAAGAGTATAGGGAGGATTATTCTTTTCGAAATGAAATGGAATTTGATATATTTTTAACAGTATATTCAGATAGTGATTTACTGAATGGTATTAACGAAAAGGAGATTGAAATAAAATCAATGTCTGAAGAGCTCTTATTAGTAAATATATCAGACCATTATAGAAAAGGTGCAGGAGCGGATTATTTTATTCGTCTAGCTGACTCTGTATCAGTTTCTAAAAAAAATACTAATGAGCTCATTATGTTTTGGCGTAAAGATGGGGAAATTTTTTATGCAAATAATTATAAAATGTTACGTGACTTTTCAGGAGCTTGGAAATATCGTAATGTTGAAAATAATTATGATTTATATTATTATCTTATGATTTTAGAAGAGTATTAATTGTGGTTTTGCATTGAGGGTTTGACTCAAAGTCAAACCCTCAATACTAAGCAGATTCTTTAATGATATGGTATCTGAATGGTTCAGACCAAAAATTTTGAGGCATATTGTTAATAATACTAGTCTAACACTATGTAATATTTTCAACTGCCTAACCAGCGATATAACAAATCATACACTATTAAGAAACCGTTTAATTCAAAGATATGGGCGCCAACAGGGAATTACAGAGGTATTTGCAGAATTTGGGTTTTAAATTGCTCGTAGTTCTGCAAATTTTCATTACCTCTCGTGAACGTGAGGTGATTGCGGAGTATTCTCTTCTTAACAAGTTGGATAAAGAAATTGAGTTGTTTCTCTATATGAGTAATGACCCTTTTGAGGGCGAGGTGAATGAATCTTACATCATCCCTAAAGAAGATTATGTGAAGTTCGTTTCCTTAAAAACAAATGATAGAAGTGGTTTTGGAGAAAAATACTTTATTGAGCGTATCGACTCAGCAAAGCTGAAAATTGAAGGATATGAGTCATTTGTGGCAATTTGGCGCAGTATGGATGATTTTGAATATGCAGAGGGATTTGAATCTCTACCCGATTTTTTTGCTTATAATAATTGGGGAGGCAGGAATAAAATTCAACACGGTGGTAGCCATGCAGAGTATCGTTTTACGTTGAAGTTGCAGGAGAAAAGGTAAATGGGATAAATTGAGGGTTTGACTTTAAGTCAAGCACTCAATACTATGACCAACCTACCTACGGGGATGCCTCCCGCCCTAATGCCGGCTACTGTGGCATCGGCGAAATGTGGGGCTACTACATTGGCGGGATGCTGGCAACGCAGAATTTACCGGGGGATTGGTATGAAGCCGAATGGAAGTGGTTTAGGCCGTACATACTAAAACGACTTGTTGAGAATGCAGGTTTAACTCCCAAACAAATCTTTGATTGTATGACCAGCGATGTGAATACTCATGAGAAACTGAAACAAAAACTTATTTCTAGGTATGGAAAAGATACACAAATTACTTCAGCATTTAGCCATTACGGTTTCTAGCCTTGTGCTCGTATTTTTTTTAAGCGGCTGTTTTGATAAGGAGAATACTATGGAATGGTCTGTGCATAATTGCTTTGATGACGATGTTGAACTTTTCGTCTATTCTAATAATGAAAACTTTGCAACAAAATTACATAGCCCTTTCACAATTGAGGCAGCCGACAGCACAATAATATTTGAAATAGTTATGCTTCGCGGCGGTAGCAGCGATTTTACGCGGTATATTGATTCTGCTAAAGTTAAAACGGTACACGATGACATATACATTGCCATATGGCGAAAGGATCAGGAGCCAATTTTTGCTGAGGGTTATGATATTGAGCAGGATTTTTTCGATTGGACAGGAGGGGATATCCCCTTTCACTATATGCTAGTCTACTCCGAGGATCATGTTAAGTTCAGGTTCTACCTGAGTAATGAGGAGCAGTAATGCTCTTACACTAACTTATGCTTATTGAGGGTTTGACTCCAAGTCAAGCCCTCAATACTAAGCAGATTCTTTTATGATTGGAACAGCAAAAATGGATACTTGATACTTCAGCTAAAGCCGTAGTGGGCACCTAAGCTTAAAAAAATATTAATTATCACATAGCATTATGAATAAGTTTAATAAAGTATTGATTATAGGAGCCCTTACGCTCCTTTGCCTAGAAACTCAGGCTCAGTTTAGCCTGACCGGGGGGCTTAACCTTTCTCGTTTTTCGACAAATTCAACAATTGAGGGCTACACCCCCGGAAGTGTAAAACTTGGATTTTATTTGGGAATCAACAAGGGGTTTGAAATCACAGAAATGTTGTCAGTTGATGCGGGGCTCCTTTTAAATTTCAAGGGGGAGAAGTATGAGTACTTCAGCACAGAATATTTGAACCTAATTTACTTCGATGTGCCTGTTGTAGCTAAAGTTCACTTCAATCTACTTGGAATCGATAGCTATGTAGGCCTTGGCCCATATCTGGGTATTGGTATTATGAGCACATATTACGATAGCAACGGAAGAAGTTATTCTCTTATAGTAAGCAATGCCAACGAGAGCGCTTACCAGCGATTCGATTATGGGCTTGCGTCAACAGCAGGAATCCGTTTTGGGCGGGTGGGATTAAACATATCCTACACGCACGGCTTGCCCAATGTGAATCAGGGGCTCTTTTTAACCCAAAAGAATAGGGTGTTTTCCCTTGGGGTAAGCTATTACCTTTAGCTGTGATTATAATATGAACAGATAGTTCGTATGGACTTTTTAAAGGTTGATTATGAAATATTTTTTTGTACTGGTTTTAGTTTTCCTTTTGTGGGGAAACCAAGCAAGCTACTCTGCCAATCGCGACAGCATCCAACACCGGCTAGGTGTGTATTCGATGGTTTCAGTAGGAGGTGACGATTATCCCGGTCAAATGCTGGGTGTGGAGTATGGCCTAAGGAAAGGATTCTATGGCGTATCATTGGGCTACTCCCAGTACCATTTTAGCGACAAATGGTTCTTTCCATACTGGCCCTCCGATCTTTACATACCCTACTCATACAGCTCCAGGCTTGTTAGCCTAACCCCCTTTATCCAACCCATTAAGAAAAAATGGTTTGGGGTGGTTGTAAATGCAGGAGTAACTTTTTCCCGAGAGGACCAGTTACGATCAACGATTACTACTCCAGTAGAGATATTTCCTGGCAACTATAGACTTGAAGGGGAATACATACTTGTAACCAACTATTTTTTTGGAGTAACTTGTGGTATTGGGTTCGATTTTGAGCTGTCAAAATCATTAACTCTTTTCGCAAATAGTAAGTTGATAATTATGCAATCTCCTGGAATTGGGCAGATACTGGTTGGGGCTGGAGTGCGTTTCAATATATAGCATAGGTCTGAAAATATAAGCAAACCCTTTAAGCATATGCTTTCAGTCGATTGATTCTCCTACATTTGGCGGATTGGTTGGATGATAATACTCACGGGGTGACTTTATGCTGAGCATATAATCACCCCGTGAGTAACTTATTTGAGTTGCTTAACTGAGTGAATAATCCATCAGTTAACGGACAGGTTGGATGACCCTGCTTGCCAGCAGGCAGGATGCCTAACGGCGTCTGAGTAGGCAGGTTAGTTGATTGCCGATTACCACCAACCAACAACTCATAACTTATCCGACTTTCCGACTTTCGACTTTCTGACTTTCGACTCTAAAAAAACGAAGCAAGCACCCAAAAAGCACTCACTCCGTTCTTTCGTTTAAACATCAAAATAGGTGCCTATTCCAGCTCTCGCTCCACATCCTTATCGCCACGACCCGAGAGGTTCACAACGGCCAAATCGCCTTTGCCTTTTAGCATTTTGGCGGCTAGCGCTACGGCGTGGCTCGACTCCACCGCTGGGATAATGCCCTCAAGGTGCGATAGCAGCTTGTAGCCCTCAAGGGCCTCATCGTCGGTTACAGGGAAGTAATTTGCTCTTCCTTTATCCATAAGGTATGCGTGCTGTGGGCTTATGCCCGGGTAATCCAATCCGGCAGCTATGGAATGCGACTCAACCGGATTTCCATCGGCATCCACTAAGCAATACGAGTAGGTTCCCTGAAAAACGGCGGGTTTACCCAGCGATAAGGTTGCGGCGGTATTCTCTAGTGTGGCTTTTCCACCACCCTCGGCGCCAAAAATTTCTACTTCCACATCTTCTAAAAAGCCTGAGAATAGCCCAATGGCATTGGAACCACCACCAACACAGGCAAATATTGATTGGGGTAATCTGCCTTCGGCATTTAGTATTTGCGCTCGCGCTTCCTGTCCAATTACGCTTTGGAAGTAGCCCACCATTCGTGGATAGGGGTGAGGCCCAACCTGCGAACCCAGCAGGTAGTAGGAGTCGGGATGCTCAATGTAGTATCCCAAGGCAGCATCAACAGCATCCTTTAAGGTTTTTGTGCCTAGATCGGTGGCAATAACCTCGGCTCCAAGTAGCTTCATACGGCGCACGTTAAGCGCTTGGCGCTCAACATCTATAGCGCCCATAAAAACTTTGCAAGGTATGCCCATGAGTGCAGCAGCTGTAGCTGTTGCCACGCCATGCTGACCAGCGCCCGTTTCGGCAATAATCTCCTTGGCACCCATGCGCTTGGCAAGAATTATTTGCCCAATGGTATTGTTAATTTTGTGCGCACCTGTGTGGTTCAAATCCTCGCGCTTTAGGTAGATGGTTGAGCCAATGTGCTCGCTCAATCGACGAGCATAGTATAGTGGCGATGGTCGGCCCACGTAGGTTTTTAGGTAGTGAACAAACTCCTTTTGAAACGATTCGTTGCGAACTTCCCTATCGAAAGCCTCGGCAAGTTTAGCCAAAGGCTCGATAAGTACTGGGGGAACGTACGCACCTCCATAATTTCCGTACATTCCATCGCTATGGTTTAGCATTGTGCTTAGGGGCGATACTTGAACTTGTGTGTATGTGATATTTGTGGTTTCCATAATTTCTTTTTTTTACTGATTTTTAACTTGTTTTGATTTTGTTGATTCAATCAATCTGCCTAACGAAGGTAGGTCATTCAATCTTTTTAGACGCTGACAGGTGCTTTGCACGCTGTCAGGTCATTAATCATCCAATCAACCTTTTATAATTCTCGTGCACATTATAGCATTGCACACAGCGCCCACGTAGGGCGCACGCTTTTGCTGGGCGGGGAGGCCCCGCCAACGCCATGTCCAAATCAGTATTAGAAAAAAATGGTTCAAAATTGTGAGTTGATGCGATTAAAAAAAAGAAAGGCCGCAGGGGTTACCTGCGGCCTTATATGGTTACTTGAGTAGTAGCAATAAGGTTAACGCCCCCTAGTTTGAGAGTTTTTACCTTGCCACCACCAAGAAATGCAAATCATTGTTGTCATTTTGCTATATTCTACTCCGCAAATTAAAATACATTTATTTTGATAACCAAACATTATCTTAAAAAAATTATGCGAGAATATTTTTTCTACCTGGGAATAAGTACGATAGAATAATAAAAACTACCAACGAGGCGGTGATGCCAAAAATATTGGGATCTAAGTTAAATGGTAGATTCACCCCTAGTATGGTGAGCGTTAGGGTTGTACCGCCCCCAACAAGCATACCCCAGAATGCCCCTATGGTACTTCCTCGTTTCCAGTAAAATGCGCCTAGAACGGGAATAAACAGTCCACTTACCATGAATGCGTATGAGTAGAGCATAAGCTCCAGCACATTCTCCATTTGCCATGCAAACAGTAAAGCGAGAACACCTATTACCAGCGTTATGATTTGCGAAACTCTAAGAGTGGACTTTTGCCCTTCGGGCAATTTAAACAGCTTACGCAAAATATCGGTTTGCACGTTGCCCGATGCCGCCATAAGGCAGCTATCGGCAGTTGACATGATGGCCGAGAAATACGCCGACATCATAAGCCCCATTAATCCCACGGGCAGTATGGTGCGAAGGAGTAGGGGTAAACCCATCTCGGCATCCAAATCGCTGCCGGGGCCAAAATCCATATAGGCAAACATACCATTCTCAAAGGCTACTCGGGCAAACAGACCAAGGATAACACCCATAAATGCCATTAGGGGCCACTCAAAAATTCCTGCAATATACCACGCACGTTGCGCTTCCTTGGCGGTGCGGGTTGAGTAAATTCGTTGGTAAAGGGTCATCCCCACAAACCAGATGGGAATAATTGTAACTGCCCAGTTTAGCAGCGTTTGCCACTCCACATTGTTGAGTGCCATGAAGTCGTGCGATAGGGTTTCCCTAATGGCCTCCACTCCGCCAATGGATTGGTATCCCAAGGGAATCCCAATGAGTATGAGCCCAGCCATTAGTATAATCCACTGGAAAGTATCGGTGTATATCACCGCTTTTAACCCTCCCATTACAGTGTATAGCACAGTTATTACACCCATTATTATTAGGGCAGTATTCAAATCAAGATTATGGAACGATGCCGATGCCAGCTTTGCACCAGCAAGTAGCTGCGAGCTGGTGAAACCTATGTAACCAATGGCTGAGATTATGCCAGCCAATAGGGCAACCCTAGGGCTATAGAAGTGCTCAAAAAGTTGAGGAAACGTAAAGAGTTTAAGTTTAGATGCTATTTTACTAGCTTTGGGTATAAGGAAAACAGCGCTAAGCCATGCGCCAATTAGGCCAGTGAATAGCATCCACGATCCCGATAAGCCCATAATAAACCCAAGACCACCAAGACCAATGGAGAACCCACCGCCCACATCGGTGGCTACAACTGATAATCCTACGTGAAAACTGCTCATGGTGCGGCCACCTACATAGTAATCGTCGGCATTTTTGTTCCTTCGGAGGAAGTAGTACCCAATACCCAGCACAAAAATCATGTAAACTACAAATACGGAGAGGTCGATAATATGCATAATACTAACTTTTTGCTGCGCTGTGTATGCTCAAGGAGTGCAGCTAGATTTAATTCGAAAAATTTGACCCATGGGTGATCATGCAGATTTGCAATCCCGATTCCCATATCACAAATCTATGGTTTTGAAATTTAAATATCAAAAAAAGTTTACTACAGGATTGATAGTCTTATGCTTGCTAATACTATTATTATCCTATGCTAAAATGGATGAATATACTTGACCGGAATCTCAATATTTTGTAAATTACCAGTGAATCCTTTAAAATGATAATGCTATGGACGACAAACTAATTGTAATAGCCAACGAGACCTATACCAGTGCGTTAGTTCTCCAAAGTTACTTGGAGTCCAATGGTATAAAGTGCTATCTAAAAAACGTGAACCTAGTTCAGCCTAACGTTTCGGATAATGTAAAGGTTCAAATAGCCGAAAACGATGTCGAAAAGGCTATCAAGCTTCTGGCTGCATATCGACAGGAGAAAGCCAAGGGGGAGGGACAGCCTCGAAAGATACTGGTACCTGTCGATTTTTCCGAGCATTCGAAAAATGCTGCCTACTTTGCGCTTAAGCTGGCCAATATCTATAAATCGGAGGTTAAAATACTGCACGTTTTCAACTCGCCAGTGGTCGATATGATTCCATTTACCGATGCGGCTAGCATCCAGATTGATGTAGATATTAGTTACCAAATTCTACAGAAAACGGCCAAGGAGAATCTAATCAAGTTTTTTAATAAGCTTCGTAAGTTTGCAGATGATAACGGGATGAAGGATGTGCGTATTGGATACTCGCTTTGCGAGGGGTTTGCATCCTACGCCATTGTAGATATGTGTAGGCGATATAAGCCAGGGATGATTATTATGGGTACCAAAAGCGAAGGGTTTAGAAGTACCGAGCTGGTGGGCAGCGTTGCTGCCGAGGTGGTTCGCGATAGCGAAGTTCCCATACTGGTGATACCCGAACACGCTAACCTGAAGGGTATTGATGAGGTGAAGAACGTGCTGTATGCTACCCGTTTCGATGATAACGATTTTGTGGCCATACGCAAGCTGGTTACCATACTCTCAGGCTTTAGCGTAAACCTGGTTTGTGCTAACGTAACCGACGATCCAGACAACAAAATGATGCTGGCTAAGCAGAAAAGCTTAAAAAATTACGCCAAAAAGACCTTTAAGAAGACCCCTATTGAGTTTGAAATGATTCGCGGCAAGAGCGCCTCTGAAGCTTTTAAGGGCTACATAACTGGTAAAAACATCAACCTAATGGCATTAACAATGCATAAGCGGGGTGTACTAGAGCGATTATTCAATCCATCGCTCACACGTAAGATGCTTTCCGATGCTGAAATACCTTTGCTAATTTTTCCCGAATAGGGTTGAAGAATTATTACGCAAAAAGCCAGAACATAGCGAGTTCTGGCTTTTTTGCATATAAAAATGCAGGTGCATTACTGCATATTGTGAAATACGTTGGTTACGTCGTCGTCATCTTCTAATTTCTCAATGAGTTTTTCCACATCGGCCTGTTCTTCCTCATTTAGCTCCTTGGTATCGTTGGGTATTCGCTCAAAACGGAATGTTTTAATGTTGTAGTCATTCTCTTCTAAAAATTTTTGAATTGGGCCAAATCCGGTGAACTCAGCAAAAATCATAATGCTATCGTCATCAGCAAATACCTCATCGGCACCAAAATCAATAAGTTCCAACTCTAACTCTTCCAAATCAACACCTTCTTTAGCCTCAACTTCAAACGAGCACTTACGGTCGAACAGAAAATCGAGCATACCTGTTGTTCCCAGCGTGCCACCAAACTTGGTGAAGTAGCTACGCACATTGGCCACAGTACGGGTTGGATTATCGGTTGCCGTTTCAACAACTATGGCTATGCCATGGGGGCCTTTGCCTTCGTATACAAGCTCCTTGTAATCCTTGGTGTCTTTCTCTGTAGCTTTCTTAATTGCCCTTTCTACATTATCCTTGGGCATATTCTCCGACTTGGCGTTCTGAATGGCCAGTCGTAAACGCGGGTTGGTATCGGGGTCTGGTCCACCTGCCTTAGCAGCAAGGGTAATTTCTCTACCTATACGAGTGAATACCCGGGCCATATTGCCCCAACGTTTTAGCTTGCGCGCCTTTCTATATTCAAATGCTCTTCCCATTTTATATGATATTTTTTTACAACACGCAAAAGTATTAAACTATCGCTTACACCATTAATGAATTATTGAATTTTTATTGCTTGAATACAATGAAAAAACAATTGACATTTGTAAGGTGTAGATAAACAGATAAATAAGGATTTTATTATAAATATCTATCAAATAATTTGTATGATAAGATATAATTGTATTACATTTGTATTAAACAAGATGATTAATACATAATGATTAATTCAAAATGTTATGTCTAATAATGATTTATTAACCGATTTACTCACTGCATGGGAAGAGACATACAAAAAAGGTCAGCTCACGCTGTGGATATTCCTTGCGCTAAAGGATGACAGAAAGTATGTGGACGAAATTAAAACTTTTGTCGAGGAGCAGTCGGGCAACACCATGACTTGCGAGGAACAAAGCCTTTACCGAACCCTACGCAAGTTTCAACACTTGGGTGTTGTCGATTTTGAAACAGGCAAGGGGAATAAGGGGCCAGAACGAAAGTACTATTTCCTTACCACGTTGGGCGAATCGCTGCTTAACCAGTTTGTACAGCGTAATATTAGCCTATTCTTTAATCAACGTATTAAACAACTACTAAATTTGGAGGAGAAGAAATGAAGTACATCACAACCAACCAGTTACGTTTTGCGATAGTCCTAATTGTGCTTACCATACCGTTTAGGTTAGGTTTAAGCCGCTTGCTCGATGCCGAAATGTTTACCGGGGCTTGGGTGCTAGCATCTGTTTACGCTGTTGTAGTTTTTGCCATGGGGTGGATTTTTGGCCGAAAAGATTACGAGTCGTTACCCATTTTCGATATCGGTTTTCGGTTTCACCTAACTACCTATATTATTTGCAACGCCATTGCCGAAATACTTTTCTATCTCAACTTTAATTCTAGGTTTGAAAATGTTAAGGTAGTTCACCTAACAGCAGTTTATTGGGGAGTATTTCTGCTGATGCATTTTGTTGTATTTATGGCAACTCGCCGTAATGCCATCAAGGGAATAAACAAATCGGAGATATTCGAATAGAAAGTGCAAATAATCAATGTTATAACCTCTGTTAGAATTGAGAGATTCTGATAGAGGTTTCTTTGTTTATGTCGATATGGCATATTGTAGTGTTTGGAAAATGTCATTATGACTTAAAAAATGATTTGGTATTTACTTTGAAATATGCTTAACCGAAGTAAAATTACAAAAACTGATGTTTAACTAAAATATGGAGGATTTAGCTATGATACCAATGTTAAGATCAAGAGGTAGTAGTGTTCCCAGCTTAGTAGATGCCTTTTTTGGCGATGATTTTCTCTCGAATTTCTTTGATAACACCAATCTGGGAACTGTTCCAGCAGTGAACATTATGGAGAACAAGGACGAGTTTGCCATTGAGGTGGCAGCCCCTGGTCTCGAGAAAAAAGATTTCAATGTGGATATTCACAACAACGTGCTAACCATCTCGAGCGAGAAAGAATTTAGGGATGAGAAAAAAGATGAGAAGGTAATGCGCCGGGAGTTTAGCTACACTGCATTTAAGCGTAGCTTTAGCCTACCCGATGGCGCCGACAGCGACAAAATTAAGGCTACATACAAAGAAGGGATACTTACCGTTACTATCCCAAAGAAAGAGGAAGCAAAAGAAAAGCCAGCACGCCAGATATCCATCTCGTAGCGTGCGGTAGATTAAGAGATTGATTGTTAAAAGGCGGGTTTTTCCGCCTTTTTTTGTTATGTGTTTGCTTACGCTCACAATAATTAGAGATTGCAGAAAAATAAATTTTAACCGTTTCCAATATGTTTGAAGTAATCAACTTACTTTTTCAGTAAATTAACCGCTTAGTATTTTGTAGTAAATGTTAGTGTATAAAATATTATATTTGATAATCAGCACTTTCAAAATATTTTAAACAATATGAATATGGCAAATACTTATACCCAGTTCTATGTGCACTTGGTTTTCTCACCCAAAAAAAAGCAATCTCTAATTAAAAGAAATTGGAAAGATGAGTTAGAAAAGTACATCACAACAATAGTGCAAAATCATAAGCATAAGATGCTTGCAATTAATTGTATGCCCGACCACATACATATTTTTATTGGTTATTATGTAAATCAGCTAGTTCCCGATTTAGTAGAAGAGATTAAAACATCGAGTTGTGCTTGGATAAAATATAAAAAATTATCGCGGTATAAGTTTGAATGGCAGAGAGGGTATGGAGCGTTTACGCATTCGCGTTCGCAGGTAGATACCGTAGTGAACTATATTCTTAAGCAGGAGGAACATCATAAGAAAACACCTTTTAAAGATGAGTACCTGGAGATTCTGCGTAAGAACATGTGAAATACGACGATAAGTATTTGTTTGAGCTTTTTGAGGATGGGAATAGCTGGGAGGATAATTAGAAATTGGTACTGGTACAAATATTACCGCTGCGCTGCAGCTCGGGGGCATAGGATGCTCTGTGGTTACCAATATTCCCGCCGCTATGCGGCTACCCATACTACCACAGCTAGCATAAAATAGGTGCGTAGCACCGTGAATAATGGTAGAGAGAGCCCGTGCAAGAGCCATCGAGGTGCAGCGCACCGTTTATACTAAACTCCACAGATATTTCCGCAGCTAACGCAGCTCGTACTGTTTTTTAGGTATGTTTCTACAACGATTTCTGCTGCGCTGCAGCTAATGCTATTCCTGTAACATAGGTGCGTAGCACCGTTAATACTTGTAGAGAGGATGTAGCGTTGCCAAAATTGAGGTGCAGCGCACCGTTAATACTAAGCTCCACAGATATTTCCGCAGCTAACGTAGCTCGTACTGTTTTTTTCTGGTATGTTTCTACAACGATTTCTGCTGCGCTGCAGCTAATGGCTTTACCGCTCATAGCGCAAGTTAATGGTTGGTGTTATTTCGATTGCAACAAATATTATTGCTGCTTTCAGCTATTTTTTGCTTTGCTATTTACTACAAAGGTTATTGCTGTTAGCATTGCAAAATATTGTATATTTACCTTAACCATATGGTGTTACCAATGAACAGCAATCAGTACCATAGCCTAAAAATTGAGTTACAAAAAATATCAGCAGAAATTCCCCTAACCTGGGGAGCGGTGCAGAATGATGCTACTGATAGGCTAGTCAATCTGTTCTCAATTCAAAGCTATACCGACTTGTGCCATAAGATTCAAGGCCTGCCTGATTCCACCCAACACTACTTTCAGCACCGTTGGTTTTTGTGGCAATGCGCTAGGTGCGATGAGCACACCTTTGCAACAAATGGTAATGTACAACCTAATCCAAACCCAAGGGATCAGACGTACGATATTGAATTTAATAGCAACCCGGTGCTGCGGTTTGATATAAAAAGTACCAAGGTGCCTAAGCAATTCCGTAGTGTAATGTCAACAGTCTTTAAACATCCTGAGCAGCTGGTGAATTTTTACTATACTCACCAAAGCACCGGGGTTCGGCGTTGTATGCAGAATCGAATATTTATAGTACATCATTCCTTTGTATCCACTCGTAATACATTAAAATTGCGTTGTGAGTGGGATTTTAAGGAGAAAGCCTTTACGGAATACGCAGAGCGAATAACCGAGGAGGGAAAGTTTATTAAGCACAGCAATGTAAAATCCGATATCATTTTTATAATCGAAAATCGCGATGGAACCCTTACAAGGCGTTTTGTGGCAGTGTAAAAATGGTTACATTTGCCATGCAAAGTGGACAAATTTAGACAATAAGTAATGAGCAATAAGTTTCACTCCATTGTAGAAGTGGCGCAAATGCTAAACCTGTCGCAAAAAACGGTGCGCCGTCATATTGCCAGCGGCAAGCTCAAGTCGGTTAAAGTTGGTGGGGTTTACCGAATCCCCGTTGATGCCCTAGAGGAGTTTATCAACCTATCGTCACAGCAACCCGAGCATTTCGATTTGGACGGTAAGGTGAAGAATCATAATAATCAGAAAAAAGTTTCTACAGGATACAGGAGAACCAACGGCTCCGATGAGGTTCGCTGGGTTGATATTGATGATGTGTGGGCACAACCTACAAAGAGTGAGCTTACGTTTGTCGATCTGTTCTCGGGTGCTGGTGGCATAACCAAAGGTTTCGAAATGGCTGGCTTAAGTGGGATTTGCGGGCTAGACTGGTTCCCCGAAGCGGGAAAAACCTACCGCCGTAACTTTTCGCATCCGTTTATTGAGGGCGATATTAAGTGCAACGATAAGAAACACGAGTTCTACCAAACGGTTAAGAGTGAGCTAAATGGTCGCAAATTAAACGTTGTGGCTGGTGGTTTCCCTTGCCAGGGATTTAGTATGGCAGGCAATAGGATTGTTGACGATCCGCGTAACTCGCTGTATAAGGAGCTGCTTGATATTGTTAAAAATTTGCAACCCGAATTTGTGGTGTGCGAGAATGTGGTAGGCCTTAGGTCGATGCTGGGCGGAAAGGTAGAGCAGATGATTCTGAACGATTTTGAGCAGGCAGGTTACGCCATTAATGTAACAGTGCTGCGGGCAGCCGACTATAGCGTTCCGCAAAAGCGCGACCGGGTAATATTTATTGGCAATCGCATTGGTAAAGAGAACTTTCATCCAAAACCATTTTTACAACCTAGCCATTATGTTACAACTGGTGAGGCCATTGCCGATTTAATGGACAAGCCCGACAACCCAAAATTTAATCACGTAGCTACTAAGCACAGACCCGATATGGCGGAGCGTATGCTTGCGCTGGAGGCTGGCAAAAGCTTGTACAAGGGCTATTCCGATGCTTGGAAAAAGTGTGCCTGGGACGAACCGTCATGCACCATAAAGGAAAACCATGGCGGGGTTAATGTGCATCCAAAGTTGCCAAGGGTACTCACTGCTCGCGAAATGGCGCGCTTGCAATCGTTCCCCGACGATTTTATTTTTGAAGGCCCCAAAAACAAGCAGCTGGTGCAGCTGGGGAATGCCGTTCCGCCACTGCTGGCAAAGGCCATTGGGCTGGCCATTCGCAAATCGTATAACGAACTTTAATATCAACAAAAAAAATGGAAGCAATTGCTTGGGTAGGTTTTTCGCAGGGGCTATTTGCCGCAATTATTATGCTTGGCAAGCGCAATCGCAGCGTGTCCGATAAGCTGCTAACCGCTTGGCTATCGTTACTGGCCATCGAGTTTTTAACCTGCGCTATCGATTACTCGGTTTTTGATTACCCACTGCTCTCGAGCTCGTTTCTGCTCTTTAATCCAGCGTTCTATCTATATGTTCAGTCGCTAATTGATACAAAATTCAAGCTAAAATATCTACAACTACTTCACCTTGTACCATTCGTATTTTTCGAATCCTTTTCCTACATACTTCACATTCCGCACGCTATGCAAGGATTTCTTGCACAGGATTCCAACTTCTGGTTTCGGGTTATATTCTCGTTGGCATCAATCCTATCATGGGCAATTTATAACTACAGCACAGCCATTACCCTATACAGGCATAGGAAACGAATTGTAAACGAATTTTCAAATATCGAGAGCAATAAGCGGGTGGGGTGGTTGCTGTTTGTGGTGTTTTTCTATAACATATACTGTTTTGCTGCCATTGCCATAGCCATGACGTCTGTTTTTGTTGATCTTGGCGTACCACTATCGCCCATATACAACTACTCAGCAATGCTACTAATGGTATACATACTAGGGTTCTACGGTTTGCAGCAGCAGGTTATTTTTGTTGATATTGAATCCGAGAACGACAAGCCACAACGCTATAGCCAATCGTTACTAACCCCTACACGCAAGAGCAAGATTAGGCAAAGCCTCGAGAGCTATTTCAACAACGAAAAACCCTACCTTAATCCTGACCTGAATATGGATATGATTTCCTCTGCGCTGGGGTATCCAAAATACCAAGTAACCGAGGTGCTGAATATGGATATTGGCAAAAATTTCTTTCAGTTTGTAAACGAGTATCGCGTGGCCGAGGTTAAAGCAATGCTCAAGGATACCAGCAATCTGTATTCTATCGAGGCTATAGGTTACGAGTGTGGTTTTAGCAGCAAGTCGTCGTTCTTCACTGTTTTTAAGCGCCTTACAGGGCTCACTCCGCAGCAGTTCCGCAATTCTTAATTAGTTTGTCGGTAATCGGTAATTCCTGCCTGCCTTGACGGCCGCCTGACCAAGGTAGTCGGATAGAGGGTTCGTAAACGTCAATCATTCAATCCTGCTCTCGTTATGCTTCGCATCCCCTCGTCAGCTATTGCTTATCTCGTCAGTTATCACTTACGAGAAAAGTTGAGACAAGCTGAGGCAGGCATTCAATCAATTCCAAATTTTATGAACCCTAAACCCTAAACCCTAAACCCTAAACCCTAAACTTTGAACTGTAAACTCTATACCTTAAACTCGTTCTTCTAAGTTGACAAAAAGCAGTTGGCAATGAATAGTGTCTACCAATCATTCAATCTTGCCAGAAGCAATCATTCAATCAATCTACCTGTCCGCTCTACCCTGCCTACCGCAGGCAGGCTGTAGTTAGACAGGCCACTGGCGGATCAATTCTCCCAGTTTAACTTTAAAAACTCCAACCACAAGCTGCGGTTCAACTTTTAAATTAAAAACCGTTATAACTCCTATGCTGCGCTAATTTTGGGATATGTTTAACCTGTTTATAAATCTGAAATTATATGAGAAGGATAGCTATCCCAATTTTAATTTTTGCGCTAGCTTCAATAAGTGGATATGGCCAAAGCATTTTCGATGATTTGACCTCCGAATCAACATCTGGCGACGATAAAGCATCGCTTAAGTTCAGCGGATTTGTTAGGGGAGTGGCGTATGGTGCTGGCGATGTGTACGATTACACCAACGCCTTTGGCGAGTTCTCGCTAATAGCCTCGCTCGAGAAGAACAAAGCCTTTTTGGTGGCCGATATGCGTGTGCGCGAGGGCGTTTTCTTTGGAGCGCGTGAGCTGCAGCTGCAACTTAAAGAGGCTTATGGTGGTTATAAGGGCGATAATGTTGATTTGTTCCTAGGTAACCAAATTGTTACCTGGGGGCGTACCGATGGTTTTAATCCTACCAACAACATCACGCCTAACGATTACTTTTTTTTTACCAACGAGCCCGATGACCAGAAACTATCGAATTTTATGCTTAGGGCACGCTTACGCCCAGCGCATACTTTCGATGTTGAACTTATTGCCATTCCATTCTATCGGCCATCGGTTTATCGGTACGACCTGTTTCAAACCGATCAGCCTGCCACTTTTGCTAGCTTGGAATACCCCACTTTGCAATTCGATAAGGGTGCGCTGGCCATAAGGGCTAACCTTGAGGAGTCGTTTATGGGCGCATCGCTCTCGTATTTTGTTGGCTATAACCCATTCTACGGATTTTCGCTAACCAACTTCTCCATTAATCCGCTTGGGGTAGAGTTTAGCCCAACGCCATACTTTATGCAAACCATTGGAGCCGATTTTGCTATTCCCATAAAATCATGGATTGTGCGGGGCGAGGGTGCACTTAGTATAACAGACGATTACCAGCAGCAGATGCAAACTCCAAATCCCGATTTCTCTTATGTTGTTGGTATTGAGCGTAGTTTTTTTGAAATCACGGCAATTTTTCAATACGTTGGTAAGTATACTTTCGATTTTGCTGAGCTTACCGAGCCAATCCTAACCGGATTCACCCCTGATGCTATGATGGAATATGCTTCTGAAATGGCCCAGTACGAATCGATGATGTACAACCGGCGCATCTTTAATCAGCAGGAGCAAACCAACCATATGCTTTTTCTCTCGCTCAACAGGTCGTTTTTTTACGAGCAACTGAATGTTGAGCTGGCTGGGGCTTACAATATTACCACCGAGGAGCATTTGTTCAGAGGTAAGGTGAAGTGGAGCCTTACCGATGCCGTGGCAGCAAATATTGGCTGTAGCTACATGCTTGGTCCCGACCAATCTATATACAATATGGCGGGTAAGGTTATGAACGGCGTGTTTGTTGGGCTTGAGGTAGGGTTTTAGGAGGAAAGTGTTTTAAAGTGCCTAGAATTCGAAGTTTAAAGTTTAAAGTTTAACGTTTAAAGTTCATAAAGTCAAAAGTCAAACCCTTAATAAACTCTAAACTCTAAACCCTCTACTTCACTGACACTTTCAGCTTGCCTGCCGTTGGCAGGGTGCTTTGCACGCTGTCAGCCGGCCTGCCTGCCCGACTACCGTGGTCAGGCGGGCTGGCAAAGGCAGGGGCAATCAACCAATCAACCAATCAACCAATCAACCAATCAATCAACATAATCTCCAAAGCTATGAACACAAACACATTTATAACTCGATACTGGCGTTGGCTAATTGTTGTGCCAATTATTGTGACGCTGCTAATGGTTTTGCCGCTTACCAAAGCGCGCATTAACCCCGATTTAATGGCTTACCTGCCCGATGATATTGAGGCTAAGCTGAACAACGATAAGCTGGAGCAGATTTTTGGCAAGTACGACCCCATACTGCTAATTTTTGAGGCCGATGATGTGCTCTCGGAACAAACGCTGCAAAGGGTCGAGGCTATTAATGCAACGCTAAAGTATTCCGAGCTGGTTGATGATGTGCTATCGCTATTCGAAACTAAGTACATTAGGGGCGAGGATGGCGCTATGATGGTTGACCCTGCGGTGCGCTATTTGCCCCAAACCGATGAGGAGCGAGAGCAGCTCAGGCAGGAGCTGAAGGAGAATCCATTGGCATACAAACTTATGGTTTCCGACAATTTTAGGTACACTTCCATCATTCTAAATGCTAACGAGGGTGTAACCGACGACCAAATTTTTGAGTTTATAGATGCTACCTTGGCAGAGAATCCTGGCGATGAGCCAGTTTATATCAACGGGTTACCCTTTTTAAGGTACGAGATACAGCGTAAGGCTATTCGCGATTTGGCCATTCTTATGCCACTGGGACTAATAATTATGCTCATCTTTCTTTACCTATCGTTTAAAGAGCGGAGGGGTGTACTGCTGCCATTTGCTGTGGTGGTAATGTCTATTGCACTGGCAATGGGGCTTATGCCCATTCTGGGGTACGATTTAAGCATAATTGCAGTAATTGTTCCCATCATGATGATTGCCATTGCCAATAATTATGGCGTGCATCTAATAGCACGTTATCAGGAACTTAATGCAAGCAATCCTAGTTGGAGCATGGCTCAAATTGTTAACGAGTCGGTTACTCAGCTGGCAAAACCCATTGTGCTTACCGCCCTAACCACCATAATTGGAATTATGGGGCTGGTTGCTCACGTTATGCTGCCTGCCAAGCAAATGGGTATTGTGAGCTCAATAGCCATTGGTTTTGCTTTGGCGTTGAGCCTGTTTTTTATTCCGGCAGTAATGCTTCGTATGCCCAAGGGTAAACCCAAAGCCTTTAAAACGGAGGGAAAAACCTCGTTTGTTAGCCATTTTCTAACGTGGGCGGGTAAAGTATCAACCCAGTCGCCCTTAAGGGTAGTGTTTGTATTTGTTAGCTTCATGATTATTGCAGGCATTGGTATTAGCAGGTTGCAGGTAAGTATCAATTTTGAGAAGATGCTACCAAGCGACCACTCGCTGCGCATTTCAACCGATATTGCCAACAAGGACTTTGGTGGCACCAAAAATATCAACATACTTTTTGAGGGCGATATTATGGAGCCTGAGGTGATACAGACCATGGATAGGTTCGAAGCCGAGCTGGAGCAAGACCCCAGCGTGGGGAGCGCCACATCGTTGGCATCGGTTATTCGTATTATTAGCCGTTCGCTTAACGAGCCCAATAGCGAGTTTTACGATAAAATACCCGATAGCCGTCAGGCTATTGCGCAGTACATTGAGTTTTACAGCATGAGCGGCGACCCCGAGGATTTTGAAAAGCTGGTAGATTTCGATTATACCAAAGCGGTTATGAATATTCAGCTTGTTGCCAACAACATGAAGGAGTTGAATAGGGTAGAGGCAAAAATTCGCAATTTGGTAAGCCAAACACCCTACGCAACCGTTGTTGCCGGGCAATGCCTAATTGAGAAGCAAATGGGCAATTCCATTGTGCGTGGGCAGGTTTACTCGCTTATATTTGCGCTGCTGGCCATTGCCATTCTTATGTGGATAATTTTCCGTGCCTTCTCGGCAGGACTTATGGGTAGCATCCCGCTGTTACTCACCTTGGTTTGTAACTTTGGCTTAATGGGCTGGTTTGGGCTACATCTCGATATTGGCAACTCGCTTATATCGTCCATAGCTATTGGTATTGGGGTCGATTACACCATCCATCTTTTCTGGCGATTAAAGTACGAGTTGGGCTTGGGCCGCGATTACAAAGTAGCTATTCTTAACACCCTTACAACCACTGGTCGTGGAATTGCCATCAACGCATTCTCGGTAATCATAGGTTTTGCCGTGCTTTTCTTTTCGGGAATTGTGCTGCTTAAAACCTTCGCTTTCCTCATCATCTTCTCGCTGCTGCTGTGCTTGCTGTGTGCCCTTATTTTGGTGCCATCGGTAGCATTGCTAACTCGACCAAAATTTTTAGAGAAAAATGGTGCAAGCCCCAAATTGTAAGGTATTTATGTTGATATTGTTTTTAAACAGATGCTTCTACTACCAACTTCGTGGAAACTGTATAAATTATAGCAAACTTAAATTTTTGGTTTGGGTTTGAAGACGGAAGACAGAAGACAGAAGAAAGAAGACAGAAGACGGAAGACAGAATTAACATACTTCAACCTTCCGACTTCCCTGCCCGACTGAATCATTCAGGCGGAGGGCTTCGGTCAAACGATCCTAAGATTTTTCCACTAAAATAGAAGTAGTACCTAACAGATAGGATTATACTAAACCAAAAAATCAGAATAAAATGAGAACATTTCTTTTTACCATGCTGGCACTTTCGCTACTATCGTTACAAACCTTTGCACAGGATGCTCGCGAAATATCAATAAAATCGTCCGATGCCATTGAATTTTCATCTATGGAAATGGCCACAACGCTATACATACATGATAACAGAGGTAACACGCGCGAGCGCCAGGTGGCAGTTGCCACAGGCACTTTTGGTGGGGTAACCAAAACGCTTATGCGGTTTATTGCCCCAGCCGATGTTCAGGGTACATCAATTCTGATATACGATTACGAGGAAAAGGGTGACGATATGTGGGTTTACCTGCCTTCGCTGCGCCGAACTCGTCGTATTGTTAGCACCGAGCGGGGCAAGAGCTTCATGGGCTCAGAGTTTTCCAATGCCGATATGAGCCGCCCTAATATCGACGATTTTGAGTACAAACTGCTGGGTGAGGAAACCTTTAACGGCAGGGATTGCTGGAAAATTGAAGCCACTGCCAAAAACCGCGATGTGGAGTTGGAGTATGGTTTTCGCAAGCGTATTTCATACATCGACAAAAGCACCTATCTGGTGCAGCAAAGCGAGCTGCTCGACCGTTTCGATAAGCCCTACAAGGTGCAAACTTTTGCCGATTACCGCAAACAACCTAACGGTAAGTACTTCTCGTTTGCCATGGAGATGAAAAACGTGCAGAACAAGCGCCGTTCAGAGATGAAGATAACCAAGTTCCAGCTGGGATCCAGCCTAAACGAGGCCAGCTTCGCTGTGGCTAGCTTGGAGAAGTAGGGATTGAGTATGTAAAGTTGAAACCTAAACCTGACAGCCCTGCCTGTCGGCAGACACGGTGCTAAGTTTCTGTCAGCGTTTAGGGTCTAAGTTATTTGGTTATCGGTTATCGGTTGCCTTTCTCGTAAAACAGCTGTTCTTTGGCTGGATGACGAGATCGGTTTTCCCTGCCTACCTTGACGGCCCGCCTGACCACTGAACTCAGGCAGCTTGCCTGCTGGCAAGCAGGGTCATTCAATCAATCATCCAATCATTCAAAACATTGTGAACCCTAAACCTTAAACTCAAAAACCAATACGTCATTGACGCTGACAGCTTGCCTGCACTTTCCTTTGGCAGGGGGGGCGCACCCTGTCTGCTGTCGCCTGACTGCTGGTAGGCAGGATAAACAAGCGACAGGCAGGGCTGTCAGATCATCCAATCAATCAACCAATCAACCTGCCTGCCCTGACGCCAGTAAGGTAGGTCTTCCAATCAATCATCCAATCACCCTATCATTCAAAACATTGTGAACCCTAAACCTTAAACCTTAAACTCAAAACCCAATACTTCATTGACGCTGACAGCTTGCCTGCACTTTCCTTTGGCAGGGAGCTTTGCACGCTGTCAGCTTGCCTGCCTGCCCGACTACCGTGGTCAGGCGGGCCGGCAAAGGCAGGGTCATACCACTTACCCCAAACTTTATGAACTTTATAAACTTTAGGCACTATATTAGCCCCAATTAAAACCGAGCAGAAAAATTGCTAAATTTCTGACGGTATGAAAAAGAACAGTTACTGGACATCAAAGCGAAAAGCTGAAGTAGT
>NZ_JAANIG010000031.1 GCF_011174675.1 Perlabentimonas gracilis
GCGCTTTATCATGATCAATCAGGGCACTAGGGATCGGGAGTTCTTTTACTTTAGGCTAAGGAACTATTTCTCTTAGCACCTCAAAATAATATTTAGCCATAGTTTGATAAAGTGATAGGTATAAATTTCATTTATAATGCTGATATTGTTATTTTTGTTAGCTGGTGATTAAACAGGAGAAACCCAACAGATCTATCGATAAAGCCTAAAACACCCTAAAAACCTTTAATCAGCTATGTGTACCCAATTGCAAAGTCCCAAGGCCCTGGTGAGAGTTGTGCTAGTGTGGCTGCTTGCTGCTCCGGCATTTTGCGGATGGACCCAGGAGGTCGACTACAAAACAACCTTTGCCGATGCCGAGTATTACTTCCTGTTTAACGATGCTCAGGAGGCGTTGCCGTTGTATCTGAGGTTACACAACGAGAACCCAGATAATGCTAATCTTCTCTACCGCATAGGGCGTTCTTACCTTAGTATCCCAGGTCTTAAGCACAAGGCAATTGAACCACTATCTGAAGCTGTTAAAAGCATCAATCCGTCATATCAGGAAGGGTCGTATCGCGAAGTTGGAGCACCACCCAATGCGTATTTTTACCTGGGCGAGGCTTACCGTATTGAGGGTAAGTTCGACAAGGCTATTGAAGCTTACAACGTATTTAGGCAGCAGCTCGATGCAAAGGATGTGTACAACCTCGACTACGTCGATCAGCAGATTCAGGCATGCCTGCGTGCCGACAGAATGATTGATCAGTCAAGGAAGCTACAAAGCAATTTGGTTCCCATTGGCCAGGGCGAATCGTTTATTCATGGCGCGGCACTCTCTCATGATTCGAACACCCTGCTTTACACGCTTAAGGAAAAATTTTACGATGCTATCTATGTGTGCGAGAAGAATGAGGAGGGTACCTGGGGAACGCCCCACAATATAACATTGGATATTGGTCTTGAGGGAGAACTCTTTTCCACATCAATAAATAGCAATGGCACCGAAATATTCCTCTTTAAGAACGATAATGGTACAGGTAATATATATAGCAGCGTAAAGGTTGATGGGCAGTGGCAAAAGGCGAAAAAATTAGGTAAACCTATCAATACAAGGTATTGGGAAACCTTTGCTTCCATATCGCCCAATGGGCAAACCCTTTACTTCTCATCCAACCGAAGAGGAGGATATGGTGGTCTTGATATTTATCAAAGCAGCCGTCTACCCAACGGCGACTGGGGAGAGGCTGTTAATATGGGATCAAATATAAATACACCTCATAACGAGGAGGCTCCCTACCTTTCGCCCGATGGATCAAGGCTTTACTTTATTTCCCAGGGGCACAAGTCGCTGGGGGGATACGATGTTTTTTACTCGCAAAAACTAGAGAGTGGCGAATGGTCGACACCCCTAAACCTGGGGTATCCCATTAGCACCCCCGATGATGACATGTGGTATTTCCCCATAAGCACCGAGGAGGGAATCGTGTCGTTGGTTGAGCGAGGTCAGCCCTGGATTAGCAATTTGTATCAGATTTCGCTGGTAAACGAGGTTAAACCCGAAATGGTAACCATAAAGGGGCACCTACAGCTCGCAAATAGCTACGAGGTGCAAGGCCAACTTTTTAACGTTGTCCTTGTAAGTCCATCAACTAATGACACCATACATCAAGTTAACCCCGAAGATATTAGCGGCTTATTTGCTTTTGATGTAACCCCTGGGGAGTATAGAATTGAAGCCAAAGGCGAAGGGTACGTCACGGAGAGTATTTCCATTGCAATACCTAATACTTTTGCCGAGCCCGATTTTGGGGTAACCATTAACCTCAAGCCCCAAGAGGTTAACGCAGGAAAGCTTTTGGCCATTCGAAGCGTGCTTTTCGACTTTGATTGCGATGCTCTATCGGATGAGGCTGTAAGGGAGTTGGAAAAGTTGTACCTGTTCCTTCATCAAAACCCCACCCTTGAAATAGAGGTGTGCGGACATACCGATAGCAAGGGGTCAAGAGCCTATAACAAAGGGTTATCGCTCCGAAGGGCAAAATCAGTTGTAGGGTATCTTACCGACAGAGGGATTGAGCCAGAACGCTTAACCGTAAGAGGCGCAGGCTCAATGGAGAGCATAGCGCAAAATAAGTTCCCCGATGGAACCGATAATCCCGCTGGCAGGAGGTTGAATCGCCGATCGTCGATTAGGGTGTTGAATTCCGAAAGGAATGTAGATGTTGTGGATGAACTGGATGTGCCAGAACATCTAAAGATTAGGGTTCAGAACTACACCATCCTTTTGGCTCCAGTTAACACAAATGTTGATATTGATAAGCTGCAGGTCGTTAATTCTCAGTCGGGGCTTGAGAGTTTCCGGTTAATTGGCCGTAGGAATAGCTTTGCTTATGCCTTGGGGCATTTCGATCATAAGTCCGATGCCATTGTCGCTCTTAACCTGGCCATCGATAGTGGTTTCACTCAGGCATCAATTGTTGGCGAGGACGATTTAAAAATGCTGATTGAGTAGTTGTTACAAATCTCAATAATTAATCATTGTAAGCTGCACTTGTACTATGGTTTACAGCCCAAAGTGGATGTGAACCATTCTCTTTTTTGAAGTGAGTAATTGAATCGAGCCACGGCATAGGTTCTCACTCCAAAAATAAATACCTTTGTGGCAAACAAATGCTTATGTCGTTCAGTACCCTTGAGAATAGCGTGGTTAAGCTACGGGCTCCCGAGCCCGACGATGTTGATATGCTTTATGCCTGGGAGAATAATATGGAGATATGGAAGGCCAGCAATACCCTAACCCCCTTCTCGCGTTACGTGCTTAAGAAGTACATCGAAACATCACACCTCGATATTTGGGAGACCAAACAGCTGAGGCTTATTATCGAAGCTAAAACTCAAAGTTCACTTATGATGGTGCCCGTGGGGCTTGTTGATCTTTTCGATTTCGATCCCTTCCATCTTCGTGCGGGTATTGGAATTCTTATTGCCAACAAGGAGTATAGGCAAAAGGGATATGCCACCGAGGCTCTAAGCCTTCTAGTTCGATACTCGTTTGAAACCCTCCAGCTGCATCAGCTGTACTGCAACATCTCTGCCGATAACCAGGTGAGCATTCAGCTATTTGCAAACGCTGGATTTGTATGTGTGGGAACAAAAAAGGAGTGGATTAAAGGGGTAGATGGGTGGAAGGATGAGAAAATGTTTCAGCTGCTAAATCCCCTTAATAGTTTAGCAAAAAGTTAAACTACTCAATTTCCCCAAAACTTGGAATCTCCAATAGCGGGGTGAATGATCTTTTCTCTAAATCAATTCTACTACAAAAGTGCGAAACTCCATTGGTAACCACAAGCAACTGTGCTTTTAGCACAAGGTTATAGCGTGCGGCTTGGGTATAGGTTGAATTGCTTAGGATAACCGTGGGGGCCTTACACTCCACAACCACAACCGGTTTGGCCATTCGGTTGTAAACAACTATGTCGGCACGCTGGGGCATCCCATTTATCATCACGGGCATTTCTACCGATATTAGGCCGATGGGGTACTGCTTCTTTTCCACTAGGTAGTTTATGAAATGCTGACGCACCCACTCCTCAGGGGTAAGGGCTACAAACTTTTTTCGGATGATATCGAATATCTGTTTCTGCCCATTCAAGGTGCGTGTCTTCACATCAAAAAAAGGTAGATTTAGCTGGTGTTCCATAGAGTGGATTTGCTGCAAAGATTGCAAAATATGGTTACACCGCAAAAGGAATATGCCTACTGTTTATGAAAGGGCAAAAAAAGTTGTATTTTTGTTCAATCTTGCCGGTAATGGCATCTAGCGTTGGATAAATATTAATTGCAAACCATATGAGAACTAAAGAAGAAATTGTAAGAAACTGGCTGCCACGTTATACTGGCCAAAAGCTTGAGGATTTTGGAAGCTACATATTGCTAACGAATTTTAGAGGTTATCTCGACTTTTTTGCCGAGTTCCATAATACTTCAATTGTAGATCCACAGGCTAATATGCCCTGTGCTACTGCCGATGGTATTACCATGATCGATTTTGGTATGGGTAGCCCCAATGCAGCAACCGTTATGGACTTGCTTGGCGCCATTATGCCTAAGGCTGTTTTGTTCTTGGGTAAGTGCGGAGGCCTTAAAAAGAAAAGCGAGCTGGGCGATTTTATCCTCCCCATTGCCGCCATTCGTCATGAGGGAACTTCAAACGACTATTTCCCTCCTGAGGTTCCTGCATTACCCGCATTTAACTTGCAGCGGGCCGTTTCAACAACCATTCGTAACAATAACCGCGACTACTGGACAGGTACTGTAATTACCACCAACCGTAGGGTTTGGGAGTACGACGAAGATTTTAAGGAGTACCTTCGCACCATTAGGGCAATGGCCATCGATATGGAAACTGCCACAATATTTTCTGTTGGTTTTGCCAACGAAATCCCCGTGGGAGCTCTGCTGCTAGTGTCCGATCAGCCAATGATTTCAACAGGGGTAAAAACCTCTGAGAGCGATAGGGTAATCACAAACCTTTATGTCGACGATCATATTAAGATTGGTATTGAGTCGCTGCAGGAGCTCAAGAACGAGGGCAAATCAGTAAAACACCTAAGGTTTTAAAAAGTATTTTTTTTGATGGCCAAGCGTAAAACTATTGCCGATACCTCTGCTGAGATTGTTAACGAGCTCAAGAAAAAGATCTACAAGCCCGTGTACATCCTCTCAGGTGATGAACATTACTATATTGATGTAATCTCCGACTTTATTGCCGAGGATGTGCTGAACGATTCTGAGAAAGCGTTTAACCAAACCGTGGTGTACGGCAAGGATATAGATGTGAATGCAATAATCGAAACCTCGCGTCGGTTTCCCATGATGGCAAATCATCAGGTGGTAATTGTTAAGGAGGCTCAGCAGATTAAGAAGCTCGAGGAGTTGGAGTTGTACCTAAAGGCTCCTCAAAAGTCTACCATACTGGTAATCTGTCACAAGCTGGCTCCTGGGGCAAAGGTGGGAGTTGGGCTTAAAAAGTTATTCACCCTGGCAGGTAAGGTTGGGGTTTACTTCGAGAGCAAACGGCTTTACGATAATCAGGTTCCCGCTTGGATCGCCAGCTTCCTTGCTCAAAAGGGATTGTCCCTGTCGCCAGCATCGGCAGAGCTGTTAAAGGACTACCTGGGCAACGACTTGAGCAAGGTTGTTAACGAGCTCGATAAGCTAATAATAACATTGCCCCAAGGGCAAACAAAGATTACAACCGAGCATATTGAGCAAAATATTGGCATTAGTAAAGATTTTAATCGCTTTGAGCTCACCAACGCATTGGGTGCTCGCGATGTGCTTAAGGCGAATCGTATCGTCGATTATTTTGCCAAAAACCCTGGCCCAAATCCAATGGTGCTGACTACCATGGCCATTTACAGCTATTTCAACAAGGTGTTTAAGTGTCACTTTATAGCCGATAAGTCGGAGAGGTCACTCGCCCTAGCGTTGGGGGTAAACCCCTTCTTTGTGTCAGACTACTTAAGTGCAGCCAAAAGGTATAACCCTCGTAAATGCGTTCAAATTTTCGAAATGCTTAGGGAGTACGACCTGCGCTCAAAGGGGGTAAATAACGATAATGTAGACGGCGGAGAGCTCCTCAAGGAACTGGTATACAAAATTCTTCATTAGCACTAGCGTAAGCTTTTCTTTTTATGACTTTTCTAATAATTGCCATAACAGGTGTTGTTTCCTTTCTTGCTTTAAGCAATAAAGAGTTAATGGGTAAACTTTTGCTAAGCCCATATCAAGTAGTACACCGTAAGCAGTGGTATCGCATTTTAAGCCATGCTTTGGTTCATGCCGATTTTATGCACTTGCTTATCAATATGATAGTGTTCCTGTCGTTTGGGTTGGCCGTAGAGTCCCTTTTTAAGCAGCTCGAGGCGAATGGTGTAATAGGCAGTGCAACTTTTCATTTCTTTACTCTTTATGTTGGGGGAGTAGTTATTAGCTGCCTTTCGACCCTGCGTAAGCATAAGGATAATTTCTACTACCAAGGGGTGGGGGCATCGGGTGCCGTTTCGGCGGTGGTTTTTTCCAGCATTTTTTTTAGGCCTTTAGATAATCTTTACATCATGGGTATACTTCCCGTGCCTGCCATAATATTTGGCGTGGGCTATCTAGTTTACTCGCACTACATGAGCAAGAAATCTGGCGACAACATCAACCATGACGCCCACTTTATTGGTGCTGTTTATGGCTTTATCTATCCACTTTTAATTGACCCTAAACTAATTAGGGTTTTCCTAAGTCAGCTGGGGTTATGGTAGACTACCAATTGAATTTTCATAGCATCGACAGCAGTAATCCAAGTTACAACTACGTGGTTATTATAACCCGATACAACGACGAGTGGGTTTGGGTTCGAAAGCATAATTCGCATACATGGGAAGTTCCAGGAGGCCATGTTGAGGCTGGTGAATTGCCCGAGGATGCCGCTCAGCGAGAGCTGTGGGAGGAAACGGGTGCGCTTACATACAGCTTAAGCCCAGTGTGCGACTTTTCCATTGTAAGCCTGGGTAAGCGCAGCTATAATAGGCTGTTTTTTGCTCAGGTTGATGAGTTTGGCGAGCTACCCAGCTTTGAGATTCAGGAGGTGTTGTTTTCCAGTAGTATTCCCAAAAGTTTAACCCATGGCACCATACAGCCCATACTAATGCAAAGGGCAATAGATATGCTAAAGCTGGAGAATTAAATGGATCGTCAATACGTTTGGCATAATGGAGATTTTTCTCGTATCAACGAGCCTGTTGTAGCCGCAGGCAATAGATCGTTTTTGTATGGCGATGGATTTTTCGAAACCATTCATGCTTTTGGAACAGAGGCTAAGTACCTACAGCATCATCTGGCCCGTATTATTAAAAGTGCCGAGCTGTTATCGATGGAGCTTCCTCCATTTTTCAAGGATGACTTTCTTGGCAAGGAGATTACCCGGCTTTTGAATAAGAATAGAATTTTCGATAGCGCTAGGGTTCGCCTAACAATCTTTCGAGAGCAAGGGGGGCTGTACACCCCAACCAGAAGTACCGTGGGTATGTTGATGTTTGCCGAAACCCTGCAAAGCAACTACTACCCCTTAAATTCTAAAGGGTTGGTGGTAGATTTGTACACAGATATTCGCAAGCCTATTAATATACTATCGCCCCTTAAAAGCTGCAATGCTCAGCTATACGTTATGGCTGGTCTACACAAGCAGCGGCTGGGTGTTGACGATTGCCTATTGATCAACGATCAGAACAGAGTTGTTGAGGCCATATCATCAAACCTTTTCTTGGTGAAAGGCGACAAGATTATTACCCCATCGCTTGGCGAAGGCTGTGTTGCTGGAGTTATGCGACAGGTGGTTATCGATTTGGCCATTAGGAATGGTTATAAACTCAATACAAATGCAGCCATTGAGCCCGAAATGCTGCTCAATGCCGACGAGTTGTTTTTAACCAACGCTGTAAGCGGTATTAAGTGGATTGTAGGCCTTCGCCAAAAGCGATATTTTGGATTGGTAAGCCGAAAGCTAAGTGACTTGCTTAACGAGGAAACCTTCGGCGTTTAGTTTAGCGATGGGTTGAGCGGATAGATAGTCCATGGTTTGTACTTTGGCCCCATTTGCATAACGGCTCTATTCCACAGGTCATCCTTACCGGCCATGATTTGTACCATATCGAGTTCCGAAACTACCCAACTGTTTTCCTTTAGCTCATTGGCCAGCTGATCTTTTCCCCAACCCGAGTAGCCAACAAAAAATCTAATTTGTCGTGAGGTAAGCTTTCCCTGCTCGATAAGCTTTTTTACGGCGTCAAAATCGCCACCCCAAAAAAGACCATCGGTAACCTCGTTGGTGTTGGGTATTAAATGACCCACCGTGTGTATAAAATGTATACTGTTTGGACTTACTGGCCCTCCAATGGAGGTTACTACTTTTATATCGGGAAAATCGGGAATCAGCTCGTTAAGCTTAACATCAATGATATTGTTTAGAACGTAGCCTATGGTGCCCTGGTCGTTATGCTCAACCAAAAGGATAACCGCTCGCTTAAAATATTGATCAATCAGCCCTGGCTCGGCAATAAGCACCCTGCCCTCCTTGGGGGAGATTAGGTTGTGCTTAATGTTGAAGAAATCAATATTCCGTTCCATGGTTGTATGCTGTTAACTATGCTCGATATGTTGTTTTGTAGCAATAACCTGTCTTATGTATTATGCTGTTGCTACACTTTCAGTACTTGAAATCAACAAGGCTACAGATACAAATGGCGTGCCATTACGCTTGGTTTGGCTAACCCCAGGTTGGGTTATAGCTCTCCGGCAAACCCCGATTTTGGTATGCGTCGATAGAGTATTGGAACACCCAGGCAGGCCCTATTCTGCCTAAAGTCTCTGAATTTAGCATCCTTGGCCAGTAAGGTAACCTCCACTATCACAATGGTTGTGTTCTCAATGGAAACTCCAATTGATTCCACGTAATCATCCATCTCGTTGTCGTACAATGGAATGCCGGTGTCCTTTTCGGTAATCACATAGTGGATTGGGTAAAACTTGCGTTCGGTGCAAAATATTATGCGGTAATCCATATTGCCAAAAAGGGTCATCTGGAATTTGTAGGTTTTGCGTGCTTCGAGGTATGAACTTTTCGATTGGCTCGACAGGATCATATCTTTAGCCTCCTGAGGGCTGGGTCTACAGCTAATACGGTTGTAATACTCATCGCATTGCGAGTAGCTCGCCATGCTAAACAGTAGTGCTGTTATTGTGATGATAAAAGGCTTCATATCTTTTGGGAATTACTAGGTGTTAGTACACTTGGTTTACTATCTTCTCGCGAATGGTGTTAACCATCACCTTCATCTTCCTAACGTTATACTCATTAACCTCATGGGTTACCTCACTGGTCAGCACAAGGTTCCCGTCTTTACGGATTGCCTTAGATACCTGATTTATAGCCATGGAGTTGAAAATCTTCCTTAGCTCTAGCAGATCTTCCGAGAGTGGGGCAACCTCATCGCCCTTTGGCTGAGTTATGGTGTAGTGTAGGTAAAACGAGTCGAAAATGTAGGCAAGATCGATAATTGTTGTTATAGCCCGATCGGTAATCCTCTTCTCGTCCACCACGTTTAGCGCAATGTACATCGTTTCAATAATCGACCCCGAGGTTATCAGGATTACCAAGTCTTTGTTGCCAATTACATCCATTCGGTTGAAGAACGAAGCGGACTGCTCAATGGAGATGGCCCTGATGGTATCGGGTTCGTTTAGGCTCGTAAGTAGCTTGTTGAAGAATGCATCATCGAAATAGTTCTCAATGTTAAGCAGCTGAGCCATTTCCTGAATTTGGTATAAATACTTAATGGACTCACTTTGCTTCTCGAAGAGCAGCAGATATGAGAAATCTGCTAGGTACAAGCCAAAGTTTAAAGCCTGGTTACGGTATAGTTGAAAACTTGTTGTGCTTTCGATGGGGCGAATAATGCTTTGGTCGAATTCGAGCCCAACCTCCTGCACAACCGAGAAAAACTCGGCAGGTGAGGGGAGTAGGTATTCTAGTTCTTGGACGTATTGAAGCGAATCGGCTTGTAGCTGATCCGAACTTTCCGCTTCGCCTCTGGGTGACTTGCATCCCAGCAAAAGAATTTGAAAAGCAATGGTTATCAGGAGTGTCCTTTTCATTGTGGTATTGTATTTTTATTCTTACAAAGATAAAAAATTAAATTCTTTAACGTTGGTTATCAGCATTAGTTACTTGTTTTTGAATATCCTGGGCAAAAAATTTAGGATAAAAACCAAGTAAAGACTAATGGTCATCAGTAGCATAATGATAATATTGTACCAGTAGGTTTCGATGTAGCTGTCTCCAATTCTTTTGTAAGCAGCCAGAAAGTGCGATCGGCCTATTGCCGAAGGGTAAATCTGGTAAACTGGATCGGCTTTCTGAATAAACCTGTTTCCTTTGCGGACTAGGGCTGCAGGGTAGTGTTTATTCTTCACCAAGTCGTCGATGGCTCTATTAAAATACTTATCCCTATTGGTGTTCATAAACTCCCGACCCTCCTCGGTATTTGGGTATAAGCTTTGCGATAGTTTGTCGCGCTTATGGCGGGTGTTGGTGTATTGCTGCGATATGGATTGGCGAGCATCGGCAAGGTAGTCCGATAGTTGGAACACCGAGTTGTCTGTCCAAGGGGTATAGATGTAATCTGGGTTTGGCAACTTTTGGTCGCGGTGCAGGAGCTGCAGCCCATTGGCTATGGTTTCCTTGTCGTTGTTGGTTATATCCTGGGGGTTTTCTCTTAAGATGCTCACCAGATGGTTTAGCTCGGGGATAAGGTGTAAGAGCCTAAAGCGTAGCTCGCTCTCGCGTAGGTCGATATTGAAAAATGGCTTATGGTAGCGATTGTTTTTGTAAAAATGAACAATGGAAGCCTCCATGGCCCAGCGCGACATCATCGTCTCGCCAACCAATGGCACATGGTCCGAGGCTGCAAGTTTCGAGTTCAGATTGTCGAACGACACTACCACCCCGCTAAAAAGTATTTGAGGTATGAGCAGGAATGGCACTAGGATGTATATGGCAACCACCGACTTTAGTGTGGATGATAGGATTAGCCCCAGGAGATTACCCGAAAGGGAAAGTATAAAAAGCACAAGCCATAGCGCAATGGTAACCCCTTTTAGTTCGAGTATTAATACCCCGGGGATAATAAAGGCAATGGTTTGTATTGCGCTTAGCGTAATCAGGAAAAGAAACTTGGCGTTGTAAAAACTTTTTAGGCTAAGCCCAATGCTCGTTTCACGGCTAACAATACGCTTATCTCTAATTATATCCTCGCAGCTAATTATCAGCCCAAAGAAAAGCGATGCCAAAACGCTCATCAAAAAGAAAGAGGGTATGTTTGGGTTTGCAAAAAGGGTGTAGGCCTCGGTTGTGCTGTTCAAATTTGCTGGAATGGAATATCGCAAAAATATGGATACCACAACGGATAGGATTGGAGGGAGTAGCAGGGCAAATACAAGAAACTGAGTGTTGCGGAGTTTCGTTAGCAGGTTTCGCGCAAAGAACGCTGAAAACTGTTTTGGCATGCTTGGTTTGATGTGCTTTGCCTTGGGTAACTCCATAGTAATGCTGCCCTGATTGGACTGATTGTTCTGCATGTCCAGATATAACTGATGCCACTGCTGGGGCTCAATTTTGCGTTTAGCCATTTGGTGGCCTAGCTCATCAACAAAATGCTCCTCAAGCAGATCGAAAATATCTTCGGGTTTAACATTCCCGCAGCATTCACAGCCACTTTTGTCCCGGTCAATTCTATTTGTTACCCGCTTAAAATGCAGAATGGCTTCAATGGGGTTTCCATAAAAAACGGGGTATCCGCCCTTGTCGATAATCTGAATGCTATCGAACAGTTTGTATACCTCCGACGAGGGCTGATGAATGTTTACCACCACCACCTTGCCCGAGAGGGCAATGTCCTTAAGGATGCGCATGACCATGAGCGAATCGGCCGACGAGAGTCCAGAGGTTGGCTCATCAACAAAAAGAATTTTGGGGTCGCGAATAATCTCCATGGCAATGGCTAGCCGTTTGCGCTGTCCACCGCTTAGCATCCTGTTATCGGGTGAGCCAACCCTATTGTCTTTACAATCGAGCAAATCGAGTTCGAACAGGTGCTTGTTTACAAGTTCAATTAGCTCTTCGTTTGGTATGTTGCCTATGGCAATCCTTGCGCTGTGGTATAGGTTTTCGAATACGGTTAGCTCCTCAACCAGGCACTCCTCTTGGTGCATCACACCAATTAAGTTTTGGTGAAGCGTATGATCCTGGTATAGGTCGTGGCCATTAATTAGCACGTTGCCCGACTGGGGCTTAAGATTTCCGCATAGTAACTTAATTAGGGTAGATTTCCCCACCCCGCTACCACCCATAATGCCTGTTAGTTCTCCACTTTCGGCCTTTAGGCTCAAACTCTTTATTCCTTGAGCTGAGTTTGGATAGGTGTACGATAAGTTGTTGGCTACTAGCGTTACCGGGCTGCTGGAGTTGCTTTGCAGCAATTTTTTTACTATCTCTCCATAAAAAATTGGGGCAATGCTTTTGCCCTTTACAATGGCTCCACTATGGAGGATATAGGTTTGCTTACTAAAAATTGGCTTTTCGTTTATCTGCAGGACAGAAGCACCATTATAGTTGAAAAGCAGAAGGTTTGCCGATGGAATCCGGAGGAAAGACAAAAATCCTTTTATTCCTTCGCGCTCGGAAAACTGGGTGTGGCTAATCTTTGGATCCTTCTCAGCAACTATCAGGATGCTTTCACGGTTTGGGATGCTGTGCAGCTGCCCCGATGTGAAGTGACGAAAACTCAGGTAGTCGTTATGGTCAACTTTAAGCCATTTGGCTATTTGTTCAATGTTATTTGCAGGCTCGTTATCCTTGCCTGTAAACTGAGTTGAAACAAAATCGATGGGAGTTAGGGTGAAAAAATTGAAAAGGTTAATAATAAGCTGAAAACGTTGGGTGGCGTTAAACTCCTTATTTATCTCGCGGCAAATGGTCTGTAGCGTATTGTTGCTTATGCCTTGCTTTTTGTATTTATTATGAGTGCTGTCGAATGTAAGCAGCTGGGTTTTTACCAATCGTTTGTCGATGTTCTGCTGTAGGAATGTCTCCAGATGTTTGCGGGTTACCCTAATGTTCACATCCTTCCTCACTACGGCCAGGGCAGCAACTAGCCTGATGAATGAGTTTAACATCGATTCGTTCATGGCTATAATCCTAAGAATTCAATGGTGAACGAATTGGTTTGGGGTGCGGATGTGGTTACAATCCCTTGGTGTCCGTTTATTATATGCTTTGCCAGTAGAAGATCCCATGGAGCAGCGTTTTGGTCGTCGTTACTAGCAGGGGTCAGGTTCAGGTAGCTGGGGAAAGTTGCTGTGGGTGACAATACTCTGCAGATGGCACGTTGGTTTTCCAGAGCAAAATCGACGTCAATGGTCGAGTCCGATTCGGAGAGCGAAATGGCCAACTCGAATAAAACTTCGAACGCCTGAAGCAGTAGTTCATGGTTGCCAGTGATGTTAATGGGAAGGCTATCGTTAGATAGGTTGAATTTGATGTTCTCAAGATCGGAGATGGTTTGCAGGTCGAGAATGCAATACTTTACCAAATCGGCAAGGTTTATTGTCTCATTCTTTTGCTTTAGTTGCTCAAGGTTATTAACATTCTGCACTATGGATGTTCGAAGGGTAAGCCGCTCAAGGCGCGATAGGGTAGAGTCGAGCATTTGGAATACCTCTACTAGTGAGGGGTCGTCAACTTTATACTTTAGCAGCTGGACTGGACCAACAAACCCGTTAAGAAGCGTACGTAGCTCAAAGCTTAATCCCTCGAGAAACTTGGTTGATAATGTGTTGGGTACGTGTTTGGTGTACTCTTCCATTTAGCTGTTTTCAATTGTTTGCGATATTGTGATGAAGTGGGAGGGTGGCGATGATGCTTACCACAGCTCTTCTAAAAGGCTAAGCAAAACATCTTTCTTTACGGGCTTCGAGAGGTATGCATCGAAACCACCTGCAAGCACCTTCTCCCTATCATCCTGGCTGGCATAAGCCGTTTGCGCAATGATGGGCTTGGTAAAGCCCAACTCCCTAATCGCTAGCGTGGCTTCGTACCCGTTCATGATGGGCATCTTCAAATCCATAAGGATAAAGTCGATGGAATCGCTATCCTCACTTACCTTATCAACAGCCTCCTTGCCATTTCTGGCAAAGTCAACCTCAATGTTACTCTTCTTCAGTATTTCGGCCAGCAACATCCGACTTACCACATCATCTTCGACCACCAGCGCTTTCAGGGGCGATTTTATTTTTCCAACCATTTCGTCCATATCACATAATTTTGTGTAGTAAATGTAGCTTATTTTATTGGGATACTAAACCTGAAGGTTGTGCCTTTTCCCGGTTCGCTCTCGAGCCATATTTTACCGTTTAGCTGCTCAATAAACGCTTTCGATATTGATAGTCCTAACCCAGAACCTTCGTATCCGCGCGAGATGGATGTGTCAATTTGTCTAAAGCGTTCAAATATTACCTCTTGATGCTCCTGGCTAATGCCTATGCCTGTATCCTTAATATATACCTCAATCTCGGTTGCCTTAGGCTGGTGATAGCCAATCTCAATAAATCCTTCGGTTGTGAACTTTAGGGCATTGTTTATAAGGTTAGAAACAACTTGGTATACTTTGCCGCGATCGGAGGTAAGGGTAAAGTTATCGGGTTGCGTGAGGCCAAGCTTAATCTCTATTCCTTTTTCGTCAGCATACTTTTTGTAAAACATCTGTGCCTCAATAAGCACTGTGTTAATGTTGAACTCGGAGATGTAAATTGAGGTTTGTCCCGTTTCTATCTTCGATATCTCGATAAGGTCGTTTATAATGTTCATCATCCGCTCCCCCGACTGCTCAATCATATCGAGGTAAAAATCGTTGGTTTCTTTGCTAACGGAACTGTCTTTGAGCAACTCGGTGAATCCCATAATGCCGTTCATTGGGGTGCGTATTTCATGGGATAGATTTTGCAAGAATGCAGTTTTTAGCCTGTCGTTCTCCTCTGCCTTTAGCTTGGCTGCTTCCAACTCCTCATTCTGGGCCTCAATCTTTTTATTGTTCTCTAGCACCTCCAGCTCAGCCGCTTTACGGCTGGTTATATCCATTAGCATCCCCGACATAGTTTTTCCCGATAGTGATGCGCTAAGCATAATATGCTTTGTGTTTCCCTTGGGCGTAATAAACTCCAGCTCGTAATCCTTAAAGCTATCTCGGGTTTTGAGCAGCTGAATTAGCATCTCCCTTTGCTCTGGGCTTTTGTACAACGACTTTATATTGGTTCGCATTAGCTCGGGAATGGAGTCGAACTCAAGAATGTTTGCCATGGCCTGGTTGGCAAAGAGGAATTCGCCAGAGATATTTGTTGTGTAAACCCCCACAAGTGAGTTCTCAACCAATGATTTGTACTTTTTCTCCGATTCTCTTATTGCATTTTGAGCATTATACCAATCGGTAACGTCGCGAACAAAGCCGCCAACGCCTATGCTGCCGTTGCTTAGTTTTACTGGAAACTTGCGGGTCTCGAAAATCTTTTCGTTATGTAGCACGGTGTCTATTACCACCATTCCCCTGTCAATGGCTTTCTTGTCGGATAGGTTTGAGGAGTGGGCAGTGCTATGGGGTAGCAAATCGAAATCGGTGTGCTTGAGCACCTCCGATTCCCTTTTCTCGAAGAAACCCAGTCCTGCACGGTTTACCATAATGTACCTGAACTCTTCATCTTTAAGGAAAGCCATATCCTGTGTGGAGTTCATGAAGATACGGTAGCGCAGCTCACTTTCTTGTAGCTCCAGCTCGGCCATTTTTCGGGGTGTAATATCAATATGCGAGATAACTAGCCCTTGGCTATGCTTATCATGCCCCATGTATGGAACAACCCGTACCTGAAACCACTTGTTATCGTCGGGTGTACTCATCTTGTACTCCATATCAAAAAGGGTTTGGCCATCGAGCACCTGGCGCATTCCTTTCACCATGCTCATGGCATCCTCTCTGTCGGCGCCGGTTGCCCGTTCGCATACGTTAAAGTAGTTGCTGCCAACCCCCACCTCATTAAGATTACCCTTGTTTGCCTTGGCAAAATCGATCCAGTGTTTGTTTACAGAAACTATGTACCCCTTTCCATCGAGCAGGCATATGTTTGCATTAATCGAGTCGAGGGTGGCTTGGGCCACCTGTTTCTGTTCGTAGAGTTTCTGGGCTGCCTCAACCCGGTCGGTTACGTTGTAGGCAACCACTAGCCGTGCGGGACTTCCGTTGTACTCAATGCTATGCGAGGTGATTTCGGTAAATATGGTTTTGCCATTTTTATATTGATGTACCCATGGGCCCGAGTGCTGGATGTCGTCCTCCTCATTTTCAAGATTGCCTGTCAGCCTAGGGAGTTGATCTTTGGGTCGTATATCCTTTATGCTCATTGAAAGGAACTCCTGCTTGCTATACCCGTAATTATTTATTGCAATGTTGTTAACAGCAAGGAATTGAAGTGTTTTGGTGTCGTAAACCCACATTGGGTTTGGGTTGCCCTCGAACAGCACACGGTATTGTGCTTCACTTTGGGCTAGGGCCTCTTGGGCTTTCACCCGATCCGTAATGTCGCGGGCAACGGCCTCAAGGGCAACGGTTCTTTTGTTCTTATCGTAGGTAAATACATTAATTTGCTCCAGGTAAGCCTCCTCGCCACTCTTTTTAACGATGCGGTAGGTGAGCATCGATTTGCCCTCTTTCCTTAGCTTACGTAGATTTCTGAATTTTTCCCGATCGTCGGGGTGAATAATATCTACGCTTAGTTTTGGAGCTTGATAGAATTCCTCGGGAGTATATCCTGTAATTTGTGTTGCCGAAGGGCTTGCATAGGCAAAGCGAAGGGTTGGTTGGTACTCAATTTTAAAAATGAAGTCGTGAGCATTCTCAGCAATCATCCGGAATTTTTCTTCACTTTCTCTGAGGGATAGTAAAGCCATCTTTCGTTCCAACTTATTTTTGGCTTGTTCTATCGCTTCCTTAACTGCAAAAGGTAGTCGGGCCATCCGCTCCTTAAGCACGTAGTCGGTTGCGCCAGCTTTCATACACTTAACGGCCGTTTCCTCGTTTATAGAACCCGTAAGCAGTATGAATGGGATGTCGGGAGCGTGCTTTTTGGCTAGTTCCAGCGCCTCCATTCCGTTGAAAATGGGCATGGAGTAGTCCGATATTATAATCTGTGGGTTGAACTGCTGTAGTTCCCTCACAAAATCATCGGGGGTATCAACTTTTATATCCTCGAATAGAATGTCGCCCCGCTTAAGGGTTGCCTTGGCAAGTTCAAAATCCTCTGGTAAATCCTCGGCGAAAAGTATTCTAATTTTGCTATTCTCAAACGGCATGTGGGGATGGTTTTGTAGGGTTTTTAAATCAGTGTGTTGATCAGAAAATGCTTACATAGGAGGCTGGTTCATTAATAACCAGTACATTCCCAATTCTTTAACCGATTCGACGAATTTTTCAAAATCAACGGGTTTTACAATGTAGCTGTTTACGCCTAATCTATAGCTCTCAATAATATCGCTTTCTTGCTTCGAGGTGGTTAGAACCACCACGGGGATGGCCTGAGTTTTTGGATCTGCCTTTATTATTCTAAGCACCTCAAGTCCATCCACCTTGGGGAGCTTAAGATCGAGCAGCACTACCTTGGGCTTGTTGTCGGTATTGCGATCTGCAAATTGTCCTTGGCCAAATAGGAAGTCGAGCGCCACCTCGCCGTCCTCGGCAACCTGCACTTTGTTGGCAATGTTATTTTTTTTCAGAGCACGTAGGGTTAGCTCCAAGTCGGCAGGGTTGTCCTCAACCAGTAGTATCTCAATTTCATCCATTTAGCTATGTTTTATGTTAGTAACATAAAGCAAGTAATTTAGTTTAACGTCTATTCAACAAAATCCGTAGGTATAGTAAATGTAAATCGCGTACCCTTGTTTAGCTTCGACTCTGCCCAAATTTTTCCGTTATGAATGCTCACAAACTCTTTGCAGAGGATAAGGCCTAGACCTGTGCCGTGCTCACCATCGGTTCCGTAGGTCGATTTTGAGTCGATAATGGAGAAGATGTGCGACAACTTTTCTGGTTCAATCCCAACTCCAGTATCCTCAACCGAAACCTCAACAATTCCATGTTGTTGGTTGGCAGCTACTGTAACGGAGCCGTTTTTTGGCGTAAACTTTAGGGCGTTGGAAATAAGGTTGCGCAGCAGCGTTACCAGCATATTCTTATCGGCAAAAACGGTGGTTTTACTATCTACTTTATGAGCTAGTGTAATGTTTTTGGTTGAAGCTATGGAGGCGAACAGCTCGATACACTCGCTGGCTAACGAAGCAAGGTTTAAATTCTCGGGGTTGTAGCGCATACAGCCCCGTTGTACTAAAGCCCAATCGAGCAGGTTGCTTAGTAGCTTGCTGGTGTTTTCGGCGGTTTGGGTTAGGTGTTCTATAATATCGTCAATTACATTGCTGTTGTCTTCATTCGGCTTGTAGTTCTCCTTAAGCATAAGGCTAAGCTCTAGGATGTTGTTCAGTGGATTTTTTAGGTCATGAGCAATGATGGAGAAGAACCTGTCCTTGGTTGCATTAAGCTCCTTAAGCCGCTCCTCACTTTGTTTTAGCACAAATGCTTGCTCGTTGAGTTTTTGGGTCATCTGGTAAAGGCTGATGTGCGAGCTTACCCTGGCCAGCAGTTCCTCCTTCTGAAATGGTTTGGTGATGTAGTCAACTGCTCCGATTCGGAACCCCTCAACAATGGCCTTTGTGTCGCTGGTAGCAGTAAGAAATATTATGGGGATACCCGCAGTTGCGGGGTTCTGCTTTATTTGCTTGCAAGCTTCAATGCCATCCATCTGGGGTAGGGTACGGTCGAGCAGGATCAGGTCGGGCGAGAAATCTTTTAAGAAATCGATGCCCTTTTCACCCGAATCAACAGCAAAAGTTCGATAGCCCTCAGCCTCAAGGAAACTAGTGATAAGGCTAAGTAGTGCCTGCGAATCGTCGACTATTAATATGTTGCCTGTGGTTTGCATGAAATGTGCTATTTATTCGGTGGTGTACGGGAGGGTGAACCAGAATGTTGCACCTTGCCCAGTCTCACTTTCGGCCCAGGTTGTACCCCCGTGACGATGTACAATACGTTGCACCACCGACAGCCCAATGCCTGTGCCCTCGTACTCGTTAACCCGATGTAGGCGTTGGAATGTTTCAAAAATCTTGGTGGCATACTTTGGGTCAAAGCCAATACCATTGTCCTTGATATAGTATTGGCACATATTATCCTGAACCGCACCCCCAATCTCAATAGTTATGTCGTTGTTTGGTTTGCTGTACTTTATGGCATTGCCAATGAGGTTTTGCCATACCTGTTTAAGTAGTGTGGGGTCAATTGATGTGCTTGGCAATTTTTTAACCTCAAGCAAAACCTTACGGGTGTTCGTTGGCTCGAATATATCCTTATAGATGTTTTCTACAAGCGAGGTCATGTCCGTTGGAACCAACCTAAGCGATCCCCTGGTAACCCTTGAAAGCGCCAGCAGATCAATAATTAGTTGATCCATTTTCTGCGAATTGGTGCGTACTATATTCAGCAGGCGCTGTGCCTCCTCATCGAGCTTATCGGCATAGTCTTCAACCAGTATCTTGCTAAAGCCATCAATGGCTCTAAGGGGTGCCCGCAGGTCATGCGATACGGAATACGAGAACGATTCCAGCTCGTGGTTAATAGCCTCGAGTTTTTGCCGCTCGCGTTTTAGCTCCTCGGTCATCTCATTCAAATCCTCCACCATATATAGCATGGCCTTTTGGCTTTTGTGAAGTTTATCGAGCTGCTGCTCTATGGCCTGAGTGCGTTCGCTAACCCTTGCTTCAAGTTCCTCGTTCAGTTTGCTTAGTCGTTCCTCAATCTGCTTGCGTTCCTCTAGCTCCTTTTGGAGCTGTTGGTATAGTTTTGAGTTCTGGATGGCTACTCCAATTTGTGCCGACATGGTTTCTAGTATCTTGACATCGGCTTCGGTGTAGGCATTGGGTAGCTTCGACTCAATGTTGATGGCTCCAATTATTGTGGAATCGGAGATTATGGGTACGCAGATTTCCGATTGGGTGTCATGGCGAAACTCAACGTACCTTGGGTCTTTGTTCACATCGTTAATTCGAAGGCTTTGGGCATTCTCAATGGCCCAGCCTACAATTCCTTTCCCAATTTCTAAGTCTAGCCCCTCGATATAAGTTTTTTCAGCGGTGTTGTATACGTAGCCCAGGTCGCAATCGCTAACAGCAAAAGGCTTGAGCGTTATTCCGTCGGAATCGACAAGCAGAACCGAGCAGTGCTCGTAGTTTAGGATATCCTCCAATACTTGGATGATTTCTTTAGCCAATTTTTCGGGTGTTTTTAGGTACTGCAAGGGTTTGCTGGCTTTAAAAATTGCTGCAATCTCTTGGTTTAGACGCTGAAACTCCCTTTCAGCCTTTTTTCTAGAGCCAATATCTCTAACAACCGAAATAATCCTTTGCTCATTGTTTAAATCTACCCTACTAAGCGAAACCTCTATCCAAAACTGTTCGCCATTTTTTTTCTTGGCAAGCCACTCAAATGTATGATAGTTCTTACTTAGTGCTTGTTTAATGTGATATTCTGCCTGCTCATGTGTATAAGGTGGATCGTTAGCATTTACAAAGTGGAGGGTTTTCTGCACTATCTCACCCTTTGCTTTAAAACCGTATATTTCGAGAACTCGTTTATTTACATCCAATATGATGCCGTTGGTATCGCTAATGAAGATAGCTTCGTTGGTAGAGTTAAAGATGGTTCTAAAGTTTACTTCACTTGCCCTAATGGCCTCCTCGGCCATTTTGCGCTCGGTTATATCTAGTACAACCCCAACCATCTTAGCTGGTTGCCCATCGTCAGCTGTCTCAACCTCGGCTTTTGTAATAAGAGTTTTTTTGGTTGGCTGATTAGCTGGAGTTATTTCGAATATGTAGCTGAAATTTTCTTTCCTTTCAAGATATCCAATTAATTCGCTATAAACTTGTGCTCCCAAAATATTCTGTTTGCTCATCATCTCGAGGCTAAGAAAATCTCGTGTTGGTAAGCCAATAATTCTTTTCGTTTCATCGGAAATCCATAGGTTGTTGTTGCTGTATGTGAACTCCCAGTTCCCCACCTTGCCCATGGCCTGTGCCCTTGTGTAGCGCTTGTTCTGTTCATCAATTCGCTTTACGTAAGCGGCGCGTTCCGTAACGTCATGGAGTGAAATAAGGGTCATGGGCTCGTTGCCCCATAAAATATCAGTAGTTTGTACCTCGAAGGTGTAGCTAATACCATGGAGTTCGATAACCGTTTCGTATGGTTTCCCCTCAAGGTAGTCAAGCTGAATCCTTGTTCCCTTTAGTTCCTCTGATGATTTGTTGTAGAGGCTGCATGCGTTGGGGTTGGCAAAATGTATTGTTTTGCTTGAGTCGATAATTAGGAGGGCGTTAGTGCTTCGGTCAACTATTTTCCTGAACCGATTCTCACTCTCCCTCAGCTGGTCGATGGTGTTCTTATGCCTCATGAAGGCATCGACCCGAGCAATAAGCTCGCGATTCTGTATGGGTTTAATTAAGTATCCATCGGCACCCAGCTCAAAGCCCTCTGCCTGATGCTTAGTGTCGGTATGATGTGCCGACATTAGAACTACAAAACAGTTGCTGGTGCTAGGGTCTGATTTGAGCGTAGAAAGAATTTGGGTTCCAATAATATCGGGTAGCACAATATCGCAAAGTACAAGTTGGGGCGCTTTTTGCTTGGCAATATCAAGGGCTTGCATGCCGCTGTGTGCCACTTTAACCTCGTAACCCTCCTTTTTTAACAGTCGAGCCATGGCGTCGGCCACATGCACCTCATCATCAACAATTAGTATTTGTCCTCTGCTGCTGCTCATTAGATATTGTTGGTTATTGCTGTGCTTTAGGTATCTCAAAGCTAAATGTTGAGCCTACCCCCAGCTTGCTACTCACCGAAATGGTTCCGCCATGCCCTTCAATAATCTTTTTCACTATGCTTAGGCCCAAACCGGTGGTTTTCTCACCAGCAGTGCCCTCGCTCGATGCTTTTCCGAATGGTGTAAATATTTTATCCACCATCTCGATAGGAATTCCTACACCTTGGTCTCTAAACTCAAAAGCAACGCTTTGGTCTTTCTCTATGATATTTGCCTGAACACTACTGCCTGGGTGAGAGAATTTAACAGCATTGGATGCCAGATTGTTTAAAACCTGTTCGAGTTTAAGTGGATCTACGTTAATATATATGTTTTCGCTGCTAGGGTTTAAGCTAATTTTGATGTTCTTTTTGGCGGCAAGGCTATTGTTTAGGGCGATATTGTTCTGAGCTAGTTCAACAATATTTAAATACTGTAGATTAAGCGTTAGCTTACCCGACTCGATCTGTGTTATATCGAGCAGATCCTCAATAAGCGAAAGCAAAAACTCGGTGGAGGAGAATATGATTTTCAGAAAATTTTGGTGCTCTGCCGATAGGGTATCCTTGGTCTCATCGAGCAAAAAATCGGCATAGGTCATAATTACACCTAGTGGGTTACGTATATCGTGGGTAGCCATTCCCAGAAATTGATTCTTTAGCTCGTTAAGGCGAGCCAGCTCGGCGTTCTTCTTGGTAAGCTCGCGCTGTAGGTTTACCAGGTTGTTGTTTAGCTGGGTAAGCTCGTCGAAAAGGAATGCATCGGGGATATCCCTCTGCCTCTTAGCGTTCTGGGTGTGACTAAGCTTAACCAGCTGTCGGATTTGGTTAGCTTGCTCGTTGTTTATCTGTTGGAGTTCGTGGATAAAAACGTGAGAGGCCGATTCTGAACTGGCACCAACCACCCATATCGTTTTGTCGATATAAAACCCTGTATACTTAAGGTTAAGATTTGTTCCTCCTATTATTACGGGCAGGGGGAAGTCCATTGCAACACCATTGCTTTTAGTTTGTGCAATGAAATCGAGAATAAGGAATGATGAGTCCTTTGGGGCAAGGGTCGAAAATAATTTGCCTACTACCTCGCTAGTGGGCAGGTTAAAATCGTCGCGAACTAATCGCAAAATCTTTCCCGTGTCGTTGCACTGTAAAACTAAGCCCAGTAGGTTGTCGTTTCCCATAGCTTAAGCCGTTAGTTTATTTGCCACCTCAATGGCTTCCTGTGCATTGGGAGCATAGCCGTCGGCATTGAACGATCTCCAGTCATCCCTAGTGGTATTTACTGCATGCCCTCCAATCATTATCTTAACGTTGCTGCCAGCGTTACTCTGTTGAATTTTCGATATGGTTTCGCGCATTAGCTGCCTATGGAAGGGCATTGCTGCCGATAGAGCAACCACCTGTGCGTTGTTGCTCTCAATGGCCTTGATAATGCTGTTGGCTGGTGAGTTGGCGCCAAGGTAGTAGGTGTCCCACCCATCCATCTCAAAGAAATCGGCCACCATGCGAATTCCTATTTCGTGGAGTTCACCCCCAACGCATGCGGCTACCATCGTTTTTCCTACTCTTTGCGTGGTGAAAATAAATGGGTATAGCTGCGACATGATGGATTGAGTGGCAGCGGAGCAAAAGTGTTCAACCGCTACGCTTATCTGGTTGCTAAGCCATAAGCGACCAATCTCGTACTGCGATTTTTGGAAAACCTCCATATAGATTGTTTTCACGGGAACACCCTTTTCCACAGCCTCCATGATAAGCTTGCTGGCGCTATGCCTGTTGCCCTTTAAAAGTGAATTGATATAGCTTTGGGTGAGCAGGCCAATGCTGGTTGTGGGGTCAATGGCGCTTTGCTGCTCATGCACCTGTTCGTTCATTTGCGATAGCCCAGCATCGATTATTGGCTCAAAAATGGGATGCAACTCGTTGGGAAGTACCTCTTGCAATACCTCTTTGGTACACTTAAGGGTGGTTATCATTACTGAGTCGGGGAAGTTCAACCCTTTGAAAAGGGTTTTTACCCAAGCCACGTAGTCTTTGAATACTCTCGGATCGTTGGCCATCACCGCCTCGGTGAGGAAGGGGAGGTGATACCCCGCATCGCGCACGCTAATCATTCTACCCTCAGAGCCATAGGGCTTCCAAAACTCGGGTTGGAGCCTATACTGAAGCTCCACAATTTTTTCGGCAATGGTTGCGCTTTGCTGTTGAACAAGAATCTCAAATTGTTTAGGAAGATTGGTTTCCATATGTTTGGCTTTTTATCTGCAATATAACCAATGATTGGCGATATTCAACGGATATAGTAGGGTTAATGCGCTATATCATCCTTTTCTGTTTGTTTTTTGGGGCTTAGGCGAAATAGACTCCGAAAATGCAAATTAAGCAGGACAAATAACCTAATTAGCCATCATCCGCCTGTCCTCAACTGGCAAACAGATAGCCACCATCTACCAAACCTAACCTAAGTCCTTGGCTCGTTTCCCTGCAAAAGAACCGCAATTCGTTTAGCGAATAACTCCGATATGTTCGCCGCCCAAAAACAACCCTTTTGGGTTAGCTGAACCGAGGCACCGATCTCTGTCGCAAGCCCGTTCTTATTTAAAAAATCAAACTCATTATTAAACAGCATTCTTAGATCCTGATTATGCTGATTATTCAACGATAACCCCTCACTTAAGTTGAATACCTTTCGGAGGTTATGGTATTCTTTGTCAATGCTAAGCACCACCTTGGGCGTTTGATAGAAATTGGCCTTGTTGGCCAAAAACTCCTCGATGTTTGGATTTGCAAGGTAGGTGTACAAATTTATTCGCCCACCTGCACCAGCCCCCAGGGCTAGTAAATCGGCACTTTGTCCGTGCCCACTTACGTAAATGGCTTTACCGTTGACGCTATGTCCGTACTGAACAGGGGTGAACTGTTGCCAACCATCCATATTGCTGAGCGTATGGTGTGCAGAGGCGAAAAAATCGTATTCCTTCTCGATATCGAGTTCTGTTGAAATGCCATGTCCATTGGGCTTGCTGACTAGTGGGTACACGCTACAACCTGTGATAGGGAGTTGCTGCAGCATATTCAAATCGTTAGTCCAACTTTCAATGGTTTGGTTTGGTAGGCCATATATTAAATCGATACATATGTTGAGAATGCCGCTTTGGCTTATCAGTCCAATCTTGCGAGCGATGGTTTCGTTGTCCGACTCTCGCCCTAAGCTCCTCCTAATGCCATTATCAAAGGTTTGAACGCCAAGGCTGATCCGGTTAACCCCAGCCTTAGTGATTGAATTGAGCAGCTGAGGGGTAACGGCGCTAATGGTTGACTCAACGCTAATTTCGCAATCGTTGGTTAGCGGAATGGTTTCTTTTACTGCTTTAATTATACTTACTAAGTCCTGAGCAGGAATGGCCGTTGGGGTTCCCCCACCAAAATAAACGGCTTTGAAAGGAGCCGACTGCACCCAGGGTGTTTTACCAACCGAATAGATCTGGTCTATAATAGTATCGACGTATAATTTTACGGTGTTTGCCGGAGTGCTTTCATTTCGATTGTAAATGCAGAATGAGCAGGTTTTGCTGCAGAATGGAATATGTATGTACAGTAGTCTATCGGGGTTTTGGGCTGGTTGGTTTAGGAGCGATTGGAATGTGTCGGCCATTCCACTTGTGGGTATCGGTTTGAAGGGTAGTACCCTTCGTGCTTGTGTGGGGCTCTTAACCCGGTTTTTAAATGGCAATTCCATTGGGTTTAATATCATACTTATTATCGATTCTTATTGTGAAAAATCAATCAAATTAAACCTCACCTTTTAACCTTTTAATCTCCTCCTTTAGCTCCTTCATCCTAATCTCGCGGTTGATGGTGGCCTCGTGGAATCGCTCCAGATCCGAGATGCGCTCGTTAAGCTCCCTAGTTTTCTCAATAACCTTCTCCTCCAGGCTATTTTTTAGGGCAAGTAATTCATCCTCGGCTTTCTTCTTGTCGGTAATATCTAAAAACACCTCAAGCCTAGAGATGGATCCATTGGTATTCTTAAGGGGAATGTCGTACACCTCATATAGTTTACTGTTCTTGTCCGATTCCCAGACCTGGATGCATGCTTCCCCCTGCAGAACCTTATCGTGATTGCAATTTTCACACGGAGAGGTTAAATTGTATAGGTACTCATAGCAAGTTTCTCCCTTATGCTCACCAAATTCTTCAATCATCCGGCTGTTGAGGAATTCGATGTTGTAGTCCCTGTTAATAATATGAATACCCAAAGGGAATTCATCGAGTATCTGCTTAAAGCGTTGGCGCTCGTTGCGGAGGTTCTCCTCAACTGCTTTTCTTTCGCTTATGTCCATTAGGCTACCGTATAATCTAATTGCCTTGCCGTTCAATACCTCAGGTTGACCACTGACCCATATCCATTTCTTGTTGCCCAACGGAGTGTTAACTCTCAATTCCAAGTCGTAGGGTTGTAGTTGGTTAATCGCCTTGTCGATGGCGTTTTTCAACTTCTTGCTGCTCTCCTCATCAAATAGTGCAAGGTTGTTTTTAAGGATAGAGGCGTCATAAGTTTCTGGGTTAACATCAAATATCTTATAAATCTCTTTTGTCCAAACAATTTCGTCTGTTTCAAGATTGTGTTCCCATCCTCCAATATGAGCCACATTCTCAACCTTTTCGAAGAGGCGTTGCTGATTATTTAGTACTGCCAATGTTCTTTTATGCTCTTCAACCTCTTGGCTTAGTTCGGCAGTTCTATTCCTTACCTGTCGGCGAAGGAGCCCAATTACAAAGATAACTAGAAAGATTAATGCTGGAATTAGGATGTATAAGGCTACCCTTACTATTTCCTTAGCGGAGTAGCCTGTTGGTGTGCTGGGGCCAAACCATTTTAGATGAATCTCATCGAACTTTTTGTTTGCAAACACAATGGAAAGCCCCTCGTTAAGCCTCGATAAGAGTTCAGTATTGTCCTCCTGCACAGCGAAACAAAAATCTTGACGAAAGCCAGGGAGCTGAATGTCAAGTGGGATGATGCTCTTAATTCCCATCCTTTTAAGTAGTGCTATTCCCATAACTCGTTGAGTAACCACAGCATCGAGCTCGTTGTTGTTGAGCATACGGAACGCCTCCTCGTAGGTGTACGTTGCGATTGGATGGTCTGCAATATTCTCGCGTTTAACGTACTCTTCAGCATTGTCGCCCTTCATTACCCCAATCCTTAGGTTTTTTAAATCGCTAATGGTTTCGATGTTTATCTTTTTGTTCTCACTTTTTATAAAAATAGCCCCGTGAAGTGAAAGGTAGGGTAGGGTGAAATCGTACAGATGTTCCCTTTCGGGAGTGCGCCCAACGAATGGGAGGGCATCAATTCGGCCTTCGGCTAGGTCTTCTTTTATTTGACTCCAAATACCAATTTGAATATGTGTTTCAATCCCAACTGCTTCGGTGGCTGCTAAAAATAGTTCAAGGGCAAACCCATCGGGGGTTCCATCCTTGTTAATAATGGAGTAGGGTGGGTAATCGGGTTCAACGGCAATGGTAATGGTTTCTATACGCTCACGCTTTAGCGTGTCGGTATCATGAGGATGTGCATTGACACTCTTGGCTATGGATAGTATGGCAAGGAGAAATGTTATTGCAAAGTGGATGAAAAGATTCGCTCTCATAGGTTTAATTTTAAGCGTTAGTTATGCATTAGGAGTTTTCACCCTTTAGGCGTTTAATCTCGTCCCTTAGCTCCTTCATACGAAGCTCTCGATCGATGGTGGCATTGTAAAACCTTTCAAGCTCTTCAATCCTTTCGCTGAGCTCCTTGGTTTTTTCTTGCACTTTAATTTCTAGGTCGTTTTTAAAGGCAAGCAGCTCCTCTTCGGCCTGTTTGCGTTTGGTTATATCGTGTGCTATCCCTTCTACTCTTACGGGTCTTTTATTCTCGTCGTACACCAGTTTTGACTTATCGTAAATCCATACAATACTGCCATCGGGGCGAATAATACGACATTCCCGAACAGTTTCTCCCGATTTCTGTAATTGTTTAAAAGCCATATCTGTAAGGTGTTGGTCGTGGGGGTGAACAATCTCCATAAATAGAGAAGGGTTTTCTAGGAATTCCTGAACACTTCTCCCGTACAGAATTTCCACCGAGGGGCTTAAGTATAGTGGTTTCATGTCGGGCCATGTTAGCGACCACACCACATCGGTAATGTTATCTAAAATCCCGCTTAGCTTCTCTTCGCTTTCTCGGAGAGATTCTTCGGTCTTTTTTCTCATGGTGATATCTTCGGCCACAGCCATTATGCCTTTAACGTGATTGCTTTTGCCGTATATAGGAGCCGTGGATAAGCTAATAGTTATCTTCTCCCCATTTTTCCTCTGCCTAACTAACTCTTTTGCTTTAAAGCCCTGGCCACTCATAATTTGTCTCATATTATCTTTGAACTCCTGCTGTTTCTCTTTTTGAACAATGGGGTTTGACTTCCCTTTAACCTCATCGAAGGTCCAACCAAAGATTTGCTCTGCTGCCCTGTTCCATGAAATGATATTTCCATCTACATCGAGGCTGTAAATGGCAATGGGCGAACTGTCGATTAATGCTTTTTGATATGCTTCGCTCTCCAAAAGTGCAGCCTCGACATTTTTTCGTTCGGTAATATTATGTATCAGTGATAAAATGGACAGCAGTTTACCAGTGCCGTCAACCAATGCAGAATTAAACCAAACACAGTGAACTATGCTTCCATCTTTTGCGTAGTTGCGATTTGAAGAGATGTTCTTGTTTGCCACGCCACTTATAAGGCCACTCATTACCCTGTTTACTTCCTGTGAGTCATCTTCATGCACAAAGTTCCATTCTGCTGGATGTTTGTTTATCACCTCCTCTTCGCTCCAGCCAAAGAACGCCTCTGCCCGGGCAGTCCATCGCTTAACCCTAAAACTTTCATCCCACTCTATTACTGCCAGAGGAGAGTTCTCGATATGATACTTTAGCTGCTGGGTGGCCAGCAAGATTTCTTTTTCGGTCTGTTTTTGCTTTGTAATATCGGTTGATATGCCTAATAATCCGCAAACTTTTTTTCTATCATTTTCGCAATAGATTGGTGTCTTTAATTCTAGGTAAACAGATTCTTCGCCTCGAGAGTTGGTTGTGTGAACCTCCTCTTGACTTTGCTCACCAGCGTATACTCGTTTATCAATGCTTTTTATTGTCTTTACGGTTTCGGCGGAGAAGAAGTCCTCATCCGTCTTTCCAACAAGTTCATCGAGTTGACATCCAAAAAGATTGAGCGTGGCTTGGTTACCAAAAGTATAATGCGAGTTAATGTCTTTCATATATACGCAAGTAGACAATTTGTCAAGTGCCTCTTGCAAAAGGCGCATTTGTTTGCTTGATTCATGGATAGCCTTCTCTGCTCTAATACGTTCACTTATATCTTTAAGCAGAACCTGAATGGCCATTTCGCCTTCATCATAAAACGGGGTTGCCGTAACTTCAACATTTACCTCAGTCCCATCAATCCTTACTATTCTTTCCTTTATGGTTGGTGCGCTTTGATTGTTGAGCAGCATGCTGTCTATTCTTCCTTTGATAATCTCATGAAAGTCGGGATGAAATAACCCCAAGGGTGATTTGCCAATAAGTTGTTTTGGCGAATCTGCCCCGAAAAGTTTAAGGCAGGCTTTGTTTACATATACTACTTCGTTGTTTTTATTAATAAACAAGGCGTCAGGCATAATATCAAGCAAATTGCTATAGCGCTTTTCTCGCTCTTCGAGGGCCAAAATGTTATTGCGAACTTCAGACCGATCGCTAAATACCACAACAACACCAATAATATTTCCCTTGCTATCTTTGATTGGAGCACCGCTATCGGCAATTGGTATTTCCTCCCCATTTTTTGATAGCAACAGGGTGTGGTTTGCTAGTCCAACTATTAACCCCTCCTTTAAAACCTTATCAACAGGATTCTTAATATTCTCTCTGGTATCCTCATTGATTATCTTAAAAACCACTTCTAGCCTTTTCCCTAGAGCGTCTGCCTCATTCCAACCGGTTAGTTTTTCAGCCACGGGGTTTAGCTGCTTAATAAGCCCTTTTTTGTCAGTTGTGATTACCCCATCGCCAATGCTGTAAAGGGTTGCACGGAATAGTTCTTGCGACTCATGAAGCTCAGCCCTTTTCTCGTACAGTTCCTTGTAAATATTTCTTTGCCGATAGTTATGCATCCATGCCATGGCAACCACCACAAGCAGAATGGCAATTGTCACAATAATTGCAATTAAAATTACTCGCTGGTTGAACTCAGCAAAAAACTCATCCTGATCAACTTCGGAGATCAAATACCAATTGGTGTTTGCTATTTTGCTAATGTCTGAAAGCACTTTTTCTCCACGGTAATCAACTCCTTCAAATATTCCCGTATGCCCATTAACTGCTGCAACGGCTGAAACCTTGGATTGGGTGATAGGTAGTTTGAAGGTTAGGCTCTCGTTTTTGATATGTCGAAGATGATTAATGAAGGTAACGCTATCGCCATCTCTTCGTACCAATAAGGTTTCGGCTGTTTTACTGGGCGTTGGCCATTTCTCTATAAGCGGGTATAAAAAATCGGAAGGATCAATACGAAAAACCATAACGGCTATGGTTTTTTGTCCAACACTTACCGGGGCCAAAATCTCATAATGAATAGCGTCGTGGGCTTTGCAGTAATAGATTTCGCTTTTGAAAATTTGTCCTGTACTAAAAACTTGTTTTGAATAGCCTATTGTCGTTGAATCGAGGAAAACAAAGTCTTCATCCATGCTAAAAAGTAGCTGGCCGTTTTCAAGGATAAGAAAAATGTTCTCGTATCTTTTGTTGGTCATAATATGCTCAAGGGATGCTCCTAAAAGGGCTTTTTGAGCATCATTTCCATCAATTGCTCCCTGAACATAGTTTGTGTAGGGGGTGTTCTGGCTAAAGAAAAGTGCTTCGGAAATACGCTCCCTATGCCAATCAACCAGCTGTTTTACCTTTAGCTGGGCAATAGCACTGAGCTCATTGTGCCTATCGATAATTATGGTTTCTTTCTCGTGCTTGTAGAGAAAGAAGCCTCCAACAACAACAAGGGATGTTATTGTAAAGGCTATTATCGTTGAGGTAAATACGCTTTGGGTTCTCACATCGGTATGATTTATACGCACATAATAACATATAAATATATCAATTTTTCAAGTCAAGTCAATGCCTATAGTAATGATCCTCTAATTACCCAAGCTATGGATTGCACGTGATGAGTTTAGCATACAAGCAAAATGCCCAGCCTCAATGCCAGTGAGGCTGGGATGTATACAAGGTTATACTATTCTCAAGAAGTGTAGTGTCTTGTCAGAAACTAATGGTGTAATAGCTAGTTCATTTGGAGATGTTCAATCCTACTTTCCCACTAGTTCGGTAATATCAACCGATACCTCTACAACTTTAAGAGGAGTACCTTCCTCATCGAAAATGGGGTAGCAATGGGCTTTAACGGTAAAGATATTACCCTGCTTATCTTTTCGTTTAAGGATGTTTTTAAACGATTTGTTGTTACGCATATCGTCCAAGAACTGGTTGTATTCAGCGGAGGTAACAACATCTTGATGCTCAAAGAGTATGCTGTGGTGCTGGCCTAGTAGCTCCTCTTTGGTGTACCCGCTGATGGTGCAAAGTAATGGGTTGACGAATGATATTACGCCTTTAAAATCGTACTCTATAACCATGGCCAACCCGCCTATGGCCTCCATGGTCCAGGTTATCTCCTTCTCCTTGCGGCTCATCTCCTCCTGAGTGGCCAGCAGCTCCTCCATATTCTGGCGCATCTCCTCTTCCTGCGCCTGCATCTCCTCGGCCTGTTGCTGCGATTGCTCCAGCAGGAATCGGGTTTTGGCATTTATCTTAACCGTGGCAACGGTTGAGGCTATGCTTTCGGCAATCTTCTCAAGGAAATCGACCTCGAACTGCTCAAATACTTTGAACGAAGCTACCTCTATTACCCCCAGTACAGTCTCGTTCTGCTTGAGGGGTACCAGCAGTATACAGCTGGGGTTAGCCTCGCCAAGCCCCGAGTTTATGGTAACAAAGTTGTCGGGGATTTCGGTTAGGAAAATAGACTCTCCCTCGAGGGCGCAGGCTCCAATTAAACCCTCGCCCATCATAATTTCTGTATCCACAAACTTTTTGCGATCCCAGGCATATACCGACTTTGCCTCAAGGGTTACATTCTTCTTGTCGTCGTCGTTTACTAGGAACAGGGCGCCTTGGTTTCCACCTAAATATTTCACCAAATTTTTAAGTACCTCATCAACAAGTGTTTGAAGATCCTCGTTGTTTTGTCTCAGGATTTCTGCAAACTTGGCATAGCCCTCGTTGGCCCATGTTCGCTTGTTGTCTTCGGCAATACGTATTGCCTCATCCTCTTTGGCCTTCTTAAGGCTATTGCGCATGGCCAGTAACGATTTTCCCAGCACATCGTTTTCGCCAAGCAAATCGAGGTTGCTCTCCAAATGACCCTTGCCAATATCATCGGCAAATGCAGTTTTTTTGTTTAGCCCTTCAATGGTTGTGTTAAGGGCGTTGGCCATAACCCCAATCTCGTCGCCCGAGTTGATGGAAAGGATAAGATCGCCGGATATTTCACCCTTCTGCATCCGATTAAGCGACTTGGTAATGCGAACAATGGGGCGGGTTAATCCATTCGATACCAATATAAGAACCAGCATCAGCAGAAGTAACCCCCCGGCTCCAACCAGTAGCGATACCCTTTGGTTCTCGTATGCTCTCTCGGTAATCACGCTCATGGGTATGCTCAATGCCAACGACCAGGTAGAATAGGAGTCGCCGGCCTGTATGGGCGCATAGGTAACGTAGTGCGACTCGCCATTGCCATCGCCCTTGATGTAGCTGTGCTCTCGCCCCTCGCGAATCACCTCGCCAAGCGATTGGCTTTGGAAATCGTCGGCATAAACCTCGCTGAGGTTTTGGTTTATAAGCTCAGTATTGGGGTGTGCCGCTATAATTCCTTCGGACGAAAGTAGGAAAGCAAAGCTCCCGGGAACGGGCTCAATTTTCGAAATCATATCCTGTAAACTTTCCAGGCTGATATCAAATCCAACCAATCCAAAGTATTTGCCCTTAATCTGGATGGGTGATGCAACGGTGGTCATGAGTACCCTGTCGCTCTTGCCTTTCACAATTTCATCGAAGTAAGGTTCCCAAAGACCCTCCCGGTTTTTTTGTTTAAATGCTCCGTACTTGTCGGGGTCACCGGTCATACTTCGCTCGTCAGTGGTGGTGAGAATCCTGTTGTCCTCCCGCCATACAGTCATACAGTACCTGCCGTGCTCCTTGTCGTAGTTGGGAACAAATCCATAGTATTCCCAGCTGTCCCAAATGGAGTAAACGTGCTTGTTTCCCTCCAGAACAGGAACGTACATTTTCATAAATAGCTCCTGCCAAAGCGATGGGGCTAAATCTTGATAAACGGTAAATGCTTGCGCTAGCGTTCGGGTTACGGCTAGGTCGCGTTCAAACTCCTTCTCAATCTCCTCGGCAACAATTTTTGCCGTGTTACGTGCATTCAAAAAAGCATCGTCGAGCATTGCCTTGCGCGAAGAGGTAACTATGTAGCCAACGGCAACCACATATAGTACCATTGATACGCTCAGAACCGAAAGGAAAATTTTTTGCCTGATATTCAGTCTAACTTTCATAGGGGAGGTTTACTTTTGGTGATACTGAAAAACAACGGCTAAACTTAAATGGTTTTGGCGAATAATCAAAGAAAATTGGCGAGATTAGCAGATGCCCACTGAAAAAAAGTTAATTTTAGTGATTGTAAATAACCCATAAAGTTAAAATTATAGATTGTAGCTATGAAAAACCTTTACCTAATCCTATTGCTTGGTATATTTTCCTGCATATCTAGCCCTAATCTCGATAAGTTAATTGATGCAAAACAGATAGAGCAGGATATACTTGTGCTGGCGTCCGACAGCCTCCAGGGGCGAGCACCACTTTCCGTTGGCGAGCAGAAAACCTTGGCCTACCTCGAGGAGCGAATGATCGGCATTGGTCTTGATCCCGCTTTTGGAGATAGTTACTTGCAGGAGGTTCCCCTTGCCGAGATAACCTCGGCTGCACCCAAACAGATTGAGTTTTCTATAGCTGGCGGTAGGCTGAGCATGGCTGATGGTGAGGATTATACCCTATGGAGCCCTCTGCTGAAGGATGAGTTTACCCTCAACCAGTCGGAGCTAGTATTTGCAGGCTTCGGTATTGATGCGCCCGAGTACAGCTGGAACGACTTTGAGGGAATTAATCTTGCTGGAAAAACAGTGGTGGTTCTGGTAAACGACCCGGGGTTTCATACTGGGGATACTGATCTATTCAACGGTAACGCCATGACCTTTTATGGTCGATGGCCATACAAGTTCGATGTAGCCAATAGGTTTGGTGCAGCTGGATGTATAATTGTGCACGAGGAGGCTGCCGCTGGCTACCCATGGAGCGTGGTGGATAGAAGCGGAAACAATACGGAGTACTACCTGAATAACGAGGCGCTTACAACCAATGTTTGCGGGGCAAATGGTTGGATAACTCGTGAGGCAGCCAGTAACCTGTTCGAGTTTTGCGGCCTCAATTACGAGGAGATGAAGCGTAAGGCAACCGTTCCGGGGTTTAAACCTATACCTATGGGCGCTAAGTTTAGCGCAACAATTCGTAATACTTGGATCGAGTCCAGTTCATACAATGTGGGTGGTGTTATTAAAGGATCGGAAAGGCCCGAGGAGGCTTTGGTTTATACTGCACATTGGGACCACCTTGGAATTGGCGTACCAGTTGATGGCGACTCCATTTACAATGGCGCATCCGATAACGCGGCCGCCATTGCATGGATGCTGGCCATTGCCGATGGGTTTACCAAGTTGGGTAGTGCTCCAGAGCGCTCCATCCTTTTCCTTTCGCCCACTGCTGAGGAGGCTGGGCTAATTGGATCGCAGCACTATGTTAATAACCCAGTGTTTGAGCATAGCAAAACTGCAGCATGCTTCAATAGCGATGTTATACTGTTTCTGGGCCGATTTAAGGATGTTACGGTTACTGGCCTTGGCCACTCCGAACTGGACGAATACCTTGCCGAGGAGGCCGCTAAACAGGGACGGTATATTGCTGAGGATCCAAATCCTGAAAATGGGATGTTCTTCCGATCCGACCAGCTGCCGTTCCTCAGGGTAGGAGTTCCCGCACTATTTGCCAAGGGATACACGCATCAGGTGGAAATGGGCAAAGAGGAAACCCTGAAGGCTGTGGAGAAGTACTGGCGTGTTACTTACCATAAACCTAGCGACCACTACATCCCGGAGGAGCATAGTCTTGAAGGGCTAGTTGAAGATACTAAGCTGTTCTTTAGGTTGGGGCATAAGCTGGCCAACGAGTCGTACTTTCCGAAGTGGAGCAAGACCTCCGAGTTTTATGTGGAGAGATAATCTAACAGTTAATTGTGCGTCATCCTTGGAACAGACAACCATACCAACGAGTTGAAACCTAATCTGAATTTTGTATCTTTGCAAGGCGTATCTAGATGAATAAAATGACAAAAAATAAGCAAAAACGAATTGCCAAAGCCATTAAAGATGTTGTTGCTGAAATGATGGATAGGGTAATGAACAGAGTCCTCATTACCGACCCGTTTATTAAAGAAAACCATCGTTCAAGCAAGCCATTATATGCTGCTTTAGTTCCAGATGAGATTTTTAAAGGTTCTCATTTTGAAAGGCGTTTTGTAACTCCTTTTGGAGGTGTTTGGGAAAAACTTGCACAAGTTGTAGCAATTGAGGCTCATGAAAATTGTCAAATGGGGAAAGTAGTTGAGGGAACAATAGGAAAAGAAAGTTTAAGAAGAATTCAGGAAGTTTTAAACAAACTGGAACATAGTAAAGGAGTAGAAAAAGTAAAACCTGATTGGGAAACAGAATTAAAATATATTAAAGCAGGAGGTGGGCAACTCATCCCTTCCAGTGTTGTTTGTGATATTTTTATTCATAACCAAGAAAGCGATACTCGATACGCTTTTGAGTTAAAAGGTCCTCTGCCAAATAGCGATCAAACAAAAGTAAGTAAAGAAAAGCTTTTTAAACTTTTGGCTATGGAGCCCAAAGTAGTAGACTTCGCTTATTATGCTCTGCCATATAATCCATATGGTAAGAAATCTGACTACAAATGGACTTTTCCTATGCGATGGTTCAATATGCACGAAGATGCATCTGTATTGATAGGCAACGAATTTTGGGATTTAATAGGAGGTAATGGTACATATAGCAATTTCATCAAAGAAATTAATGTGCTAGGGAAGGAATATAGAGAAAGAATATATCGTGAATTTCTTGGAATTGAACCACCTAAAGATTTTGAAGAAGGCATCTTAAAATAAATGAACTCAACTAAACATAAAATAACGCAACAAGAGGAGTTCTCCTTTATTGACCTTTTTGCTGGAATAGGTGGGTTTAAAATGGCATTAAGTAATAATGGTGGATATTGTCTCGGTTTTAGCGAAATTAATAAGGACGCCATTAAAACCTATTGTGAAAATTTTAATATTGGCGAAGAGTTCAATCTGGGTGATATTACAAAAATTAAAGAGTTGCCTGAGCATGATATTCTTACCGCAGGAGTTCCTTGCCAAAGTTGGTCTATTGCAGGTAAAAATTTAGGATTTGATGATGACAGGGGGCAGTTATGGAACGATACAATTTTTCTATTAAAACAATCGCAACCAAAGGCTTTTATCTTTGAAAATGTAAAAGGATTAGTTGACCCGAGAAATAAAAAGGCTCTTCAATATATTTTGGATAGAATCAACCAAGCAGGTTATTTCGCTAACTATTATGTAATAAATTCTTTTAATTATGGTGTTCCACAGAATCGTGTGAGAATTTATATCATCGGTTTTAAAGAGAAAAAATATTTTGATAAGTTTTTATTACCTCCTAGTGTGGATAAAAAAGTAAAACTCTTTGATATTCTTGGAGTTAATTCTAGTTACTTTGCCAAATCGGATACATATGTACAAAAAGATTTATTTGGCAACATTATCGAAGCCAGAGGAATGAGCCTTTCTAAAACGAATGGGTTTAACGACTATTTTTTATTTAATGATTTGAGAAATGGTCATACAACCATTCATTCATGGGATATTATGAATACAACTGAAAGGCAAAAGAAGATTTGTCAATTATTATTGCGAAATAGAAGGAAAAGTGAATTTGGTGATTTAGACGGTAATCCATTATCACTAAAACATTTTCAGCAACTTGACTCTACTATAACACAGGATGAGATTAATGAATTGATTGATTTAGAAATAATTAAAGAAGAGGAATATGCGTTTGAAATTATGAACAATATAAACGTTGATTTATCCGATGAAGAAAACCTTCTTTTATCATATAAAACCGAAAATTTGATTTTTGTTGATAAATTAAAAATTCAAAGAGAAATTAAAGTAAAAAAAGTATCCATTTCGAAGACTCTTGAAAATCTTAAAGATAAAGGAATCATTAAAGTTGCTGAAACTCGCTATGATTTTAAAAACACAAAAATAAGTACTGGCTTATACGGTGTAAACAGAATATTTTTACCTACATCTGACATTTTTCCTACCCTTGTTGCGAGCGATACAAATGATTTTATTACAGAAGAAGTTCTTACTGCGAAAAACAATAATGAATTTAAAGAAAGTTTTATCAACAATATTTATAAACCTAAAAAGTTTAGACGCATTACTAGGTCAGAAGCTTGTTTAATACAGGGTTTTCCAAAAGATTTTAAACTTCCTGAATCACGGTCAAGGTGGATGAAACTTATAGGGAATAGTGTTTCTGTTCCTGTAATTGATAAATTATGTAAGGCAATTATTAGTACTGGCGTATTTAAAAAGATTGATAGTAATGAAAAACCCTGAATTCACCAACCTAGCGCAACAAATGCAATGGTTAACTGCCATTGTAGTGTGTATCTGAGACGTACCTCCTATTAAAGTAGTAGTAACTTGACTAGAAAATACCTCGAAATTAGCACCTAATCATAGCGCCAGCTGATGGGTATTATTAAAAGTGAAGAGGGGTAAACGATCTACAGTTTACCCCTCTTTTGGTTCTGTATCGATGTGTTACTTGATATTCATTGCTTCCCTAATCTTTCCTTGGAGCTCGTCGGCTAGTTCAGGGTTGTCAATTAGAAGGCTGCGTACCGCTTCGCGGCCTTGACCCAGCTTGGTGTCGCCGTAGCTAAACCATGAACCGCTTTTCTTGATGATGTTGTGCTCAACGCCAAGGTCAATGGTTTCTCCGGTTATTGAGATTCCCTCGCCAAATATAATGTCGAATTCTGCTTTGCGGAATGGTGGAGCCACCTTGTTCTTCACAATCTTAACGCGCACACGGTTACCGGTCGACTCATCGCCATCCTTTAGCTGGGCAATTCGGCGGATATCTACCCTAACCGATGAGTAGAACTTAAGGGCATTACCACCAGTGGTGGTTTCGGGGTTGCCAAACATCACACCAATCTTTTCGCGCAGCTGATTAATAAAGATGCAGCAGGTGTTGGTTCGCGAAATACTAGCGGTTAGCTTCCTAAGCGCTTGTGACATGAGGCGTGCCTGTAGGCCCAGCTTGTTGTCGCCCATCTCGCCTTCAATCTCGGCCTTGGGAGTCAGCGCTGCAACCGAGTCTATCACCACGATATCGATAGCGCTGGAGCGAATAAGCTGGTCGGCAATTTCAAGAGCCTGCTCGCCGCTGTCGGGTTGCGATATAAGTAGCGTTTCAACATCAACCCCCAGCTTTTCGGCGTAGGAACGGTCAAAAGCGTGCTCGGCATCAATAATGGCGGCTATACCGCCAGCCTTTTGCGCCTCGGCAATGGCGTGAATGGCCAGGGTGGTTTTACCCGACGATTCGGGGCCATATATTTCAATTACTCTACCTCTTGGATATCCTCCAACGCCAAGGGCAAGGTCAAGGGTAAGCGATCCGCTAGAGATTACAGGAACATCCACCACTGCCTTGTCGCCCATCTTCATAATGGTTCCTTTCCCGTAGTCCTTGTCAATCTTGTCGATGGTGAGCTGTAAAGCCTTCAGTTTCTCCTGATTAATCTCTTTCTTTTGCTTTTTGGTGTCTTTCTCGTTTTCCATTCCTAGTACGTATTATTTAACTATTTGATTTGTATGCTCTTTGGTTTTTACCTTGTCAATAATCTCTTCAATAACACCCTGCTCGTCAATAATAAATGTGGTGCGATGAATTCCATCGAAGGTTTTGCCCATAAATTTTTTTGGCCCCCAAACGCCAAATGCCTTGATAATCTCCTTCTCGGTGTCGGCAATTAGGGGGAACGGTAGGTTGTGCTTCTCGATAAACTTTTGATGCGATTTTTGGCTGTCGGCACTTACACCCAACACTATATACCCCTTGCTAAGTAGCATCTGGTGGTTATCCCTGAGGTCGCAGGCTTGGGCTGTGCACCCCGGGGTGCTATCCTTTGGGTAAAAGTACAGCACTACCTTTTTTCCTGCCAGCTGGCTTAAGTCAATGCTTTCGCCATTCTGATCTATCCCAATGAAACTAGGTGCTTTATCGCCCACTTTAAGATGTGTCATAGCTAATCTCTTTTAGAATTGTAAAGTTAATAAGATTGGTTAGAATAATTCTTGAATTGAACTACAATTTATTAACACCCCGCAACGCTCTTTGTTTGTTGGAGTTTTTAGCTATTTGCTTATAATATCTTTATGTGCCTGCTGTGTTACAGAATGATTGTTATTGATTTGCCATATATGTGGAAAAACTTTTTCTCGCCCCAAAAAAATCAGCTATCATTGCTAGTTGTTTTGTTCCCAACGTTGGTTGGGAATTATTATGTTGATAAAAAATGAGTTAGATTTTAATGTCGAATTCAATAGATGTTTTTCGGGGTAAGTTTTTTGCCATATCGCTACAGGATCATAAGGTTCTTGGGGCTACATTCACTGCACATATTGTTGAGCTGCTAAGTAGCGAGGGTGGTATTTACACCGTGCTCGACAATGTTTTTTCTGATAACCTTGCCAAATGGAGTGAGTTGATATCTCCTGAGGCGGAACGAGTTGTTCGAACTCTCGATGAGATAAGCGATAGCAGCATGTTTCGCATGGTGGGCAAGGGCAAAAAATCGGTTGCCCATTTCTACAAGGCCATTCAAACCGACGAGGTGTTTGGCGGCTACGTTCGGTCGTATTTCGAACGACGCATAGCGAAATGTTACGATACCATTGTTAGCAGCAATATTCCAATATTTTTGAAGGATAAGAAGTTTAGCAATCTGTATCACGATCACCTACTTTTGGTGGAGCCTGAGAATGCTGAACCCGTTTTCCGATTTTCGGTAACCCCAATAGAAACACGATACACGCTTGAGGCAACCTGCAAAGGCGAAAGGGTTAGCCTAAAGCATAGGCAAGCCCAGATTGTTACCCATGACCCCTGTATTATCCGATTGGGGTATCGCTTGTTTAGGTTCCATGGCATTGATGCTAAAAAGCTGCTGCCTTTCTTTACCAAGGAATTTATCTCCATTCCTCAGTCGGCTGAAAAGAAGTATTTCGAAACCTTTGTACTAAATGCCTTAAAGACTCAGATTGTAGTACCCGAGGGGTTTAAAATAGTTGAGGCTGAACTTTCGGCCAAAGCTATACTATCGCTCGAGACCAGACTTAATGGATCGTTAGGTTTAGTGTTGTACTTTAGGTATGGCGATAAGAACTACCTGAGCCAAAGCAAACCGCAGAAAGAGGTGTCGCTTAAGGTTGTAAACGAAACATACGTATTCACACGATTTAGCCGCAATGAGGAGTGGGAGGGTGCTGTAAAGGATACAATCAAGTCGTTTGGCCTAACCAATATTCAGGGTGCCGAGTTCACCCCTGCCGATAGTGCATCGGATTACGACCTGATTTCATGGGTAAATACCAACGCCTTGGCATTGGCCCAAAAGGATGTGGAGGTTATTCAGCAGCTTAGGGATATTAGCTACTACATCAAGGGGTACAATCTTGACCTAAAGGCCAAACTCGAGAACGATTGGTTCGATATTTATGGAATGGTTAAGCTAACCGATTTAGAGTTTCCGTTCATCCTTTTACGCAAGAATATCATCAAGGGAATTAGGGAGTACCTTTTGCCCAATGGAGAGGTGTTTGTTATTCCGGAGGAGTGGTTTGCCAAGTATAAGGGGCTGTTTGTGGTGGGTAGTGTCGATGGCGATAAGCTTGTGCTGCCCCAGTCGGGGTTTGGGTTTATTCAGCAAGCGCAAGTTAATTGTCCCGATGCAGACACACTAAAGGAGCGGTTTGCAAACGTGACATTGGCTCAACAGGTGATTATCCCCTCTGGGCTAAAAGCGCAGCTAAGGGACTATCAGCGTCTTGGTCTGCTGTGGCTACAGCTGCTGTACGATAGCGGTATGGGTGGATGCCTAGCCGACGATATGGGGTTGGGGAAAACTATTCAAACCCTTGCCGTGCTCTTGCATGATGCTGAGCGAAGAGAGAGCAATGGAGATCAATTGGCAAGCAATGGCTTACTGCAAATGGGGCGGACCTCGCTATTGGTGGTTCCCACCTCACTGCTATTCAACTGGCAGCGCGAGGTGGAACGCTTTGCGCCAAGCCTTACCATCTATCAGTTTACTGGTCCAAACCGCACTCGTTCTGTTACCGAACTTATTAATTACGATATTGTGCTCACCACCTACGGTGTGCTTCGTAACGAGATAGATCTGCTTAAGGATGTGCGGTTTAACTTTGTGATACTTGACGAGAGCCAGACCATAAAAAATCCTGCCAGCAAGGTTTACCGCTCTGCCGTGCTGCTAAAGGCAAAGCATTACATCAGCTTAAGCGGAACGCCCATTGAGAACTCCCTCACCGATTTATGGGCACAGCTCAACTTCCTAAACCGAGGGATGCTGGGGTCGTTACGCTCATTCAGGGAGCAGTTTATCACTCCAATTGAGAAGAACAAGGACGAGAAGGTACAAGATGCTCTCAAAAGGTTGGTTGAGCCATTCATCATGCGGCGGAGCAAGCAGGAGGTGGCACCAGAACTACCCCAGCTAACCGAGGAGGTGGTGTATTGCAACCTGTCCGAGGAGCAGCGTAGCATTTACGAGGAGGAGAAATCGTTGGTACGCAACAGCATCCTCGAGAACATCGAGAGTGTTGGCTATGGCCAGTCGGCCATTTCGATACTGAGAGGGCTAACCCGGCTAAGGCAGATATCCAATCACCCTCAGATGCTTGAGGAGTACCAGCATGCCGATTCGGGCAAGTTCGATGAGGTTGTGCGCACTATCGAGGCACTGGTGGAGGAGAACCACAAGGTGCTTATCTTCTCGTCGTTTGTAAAACATTTGAGGATTGTTGAGAAACAGCTCGAACAAACAGGTATTGCCTATCAAATGCTGGTGGGCTCCACTACCAATCGTCAGCAGATTGTGGACGGATTTCAGAACAACCCGTCATGCCACGTTTTTCTTATATCGATAAAAGCGGGTGGGGTAGGGCTTAACCTTACGGCTGCCGACTATATCCTTGTGCTCGACCCATGGTGGAACCCCGCCGTGGAGAACCAGGCCATTGCCCGTGCGCATCGAATTGGTCAGGATAAGCCCGTGTTTGTATATCGATTTATCTCGGTGGGTACGGTGGAGGAGAAAATCCGCCGCCTACAGGAAAGCAAGCTGCTGCTGTCGAGCCATTTTGTTGATAACTCAAACCCGTTAAGCGCCATTAGTCAGGAGCAGATGATGGAGATATTGGGGTAGAGTCTATCCTTAAAAACAAGTCGCTGCCCAGAATGTGTTTTGTGGAACTCTGTGACTTCTTTGTGCTCTTTGTGATACAATAAAACTGTTTTCACACAAAGCACAAAGAAGACACAAAATACTCAAAGATGCGATTACAATGTTACTGCTAATTAATCCCCCTAAAAACTCTATTCCAACGAATATTGGCGGGGAAACGCTTATCGGTATCAAGCGAAAGCCATATAAACGATGCCTTACCCACAACATGATCCTCGGGCACAAATCCCCAGAACCGCGAGTCGGCTGAGTTGTGTCGATTGTCGCCCATCATGAAGTAGTAGTCCATTTTAAAGGTGTAGCTGGTGGCCGGCTCATCGTTGATGTAGATTACGCTATCCTTCACAGCAAGGAGGTTCCCCTCGTACTGGTCTATAATCCTTTCGTAAAGCGGTAGGTTATTTATGTCGATATCAATGGTAACTCCCTTTTTTGGTATCCACAGTGGGCCAAAGTTATCCTCGGTCCAAGGGTAGTTGGGCGAGTGAGGGAAAATGGCTTTGGTCATCATGGTTGGATTGGTATTCTCGTGCTTTAGCACCGAGTGCACGTTGTTGAGCTGCCTAATTCTGTCGTATGCCTCAGAGGTTAAGGGCATCTCGTAAATACCTCCAGCAGGGTTAAAAAACCTGTCGGCCTTGGCTATCTTCAAATCATCCAGAATTTTTGAGTTGATAGAGGTGCCGTTTGTCCTAATGATATAGTTGTACTGCATATCATCGATAGTTTCCTGCTTTTGCCCGTTGATGAATACCTGACCCCGGCTAATGCTAAGGGTGTCACCAGCAACAGCAACGCATCGCTTGATGTAATTCTCGCGCTTATCCACAGGCCTAACCACAATGTCGTAATCCCTATGAACCCTTTCGCGACCAATCTCCCTAACCACCGAGTAGTAGCTGCGCTCCTGATGCTGCACAATCACTGTATCGCCCTCGGGGAAGTTGAAAACCACCACATCGTCGCGTTTGATATCGCCAAAACCAGCCAACCGCTTGTAGGGGCGTTTAATCCACTCGAGGTACGACTTGGTATTCTTGGTTAGCGGTAATGTATGGTGCGCAAATGGGAAGGAGAGCGGCGTGTTGGGCAGCTTGGGGCCGTAGCTCACCTTGCTCACAAACAGGTAATCGCCAACAAGTAGCGATTTCTCCATAGACGAGGTGGGGATGGTGTAGGCCTCTATAAAAAACATTCGAATTAGCGTGGCTGCAACCACAGCAAAAATTAGGGCATCAACCCATTCAACCAGGGCGGTTTGCTTTTTCACCCCACGCTTCTTCCAGAAGGTCCAGTTCACCTTACGGGTGATGTGGTAATCAACAAAGATTGGAATACCCAGCAGTAGCCAGTAGTTGCCAACCCATATTACCCAAAGGATAAATATTGAGGTGGAAAGTGCAAACAGAAAGTATCTGTTCTTCAGGATGTTTTTAATTTGTTCCATTATTTTCAATAGTAGGTTTGTTCTCTTAGTTTATTGAAATGAAGGTGAGTGTTCATTTTTTCATCGGTAAGTTTACTACATTTTCACGAATAATTAAACCTGTAGCAAGCTATCCATTGTTAAAATTCCTTTTTTGCCAGCTGCAAATTCGGCTGCAAGCACTGCGCCCAGCGCAAATCCTTTACGGCTTTTGGCGCGGTGGGTAAGCGTAATTTCATCCTGCTCGGAGTTGAGCGTAACGGAATGCGTACCGGGCACATTCCCTTCTCTTTTTGCCTTTATTGGTATTTTATTTTCAGCCATATCGGGTTCAAGAGTCCAGCCCTCAAGTTTTTCTATCTCTTTGGATATTATTTCGGCTAGCGTTATGGCGGTTCCGCTGGGGGCATCCTTTTTCTGGGTGTGGTGTATCTCCTCAATGGCAATATCGTAGCCCTTTACCCTGTTGATGTATTGCGCCATAATACGATTAAGCCTAAAGAAAAGGTTTACCCCAATGCTAAAGTTTGATGCATAGAATAGCGCACCGTGTCCGCTCTCGGCCAGCTGCTTTGCCTCTTCGAAATTATCGAGCCATCCCGTGGTGCCGCTTACCACTGGTGTGTTTGCCAGTAGGCAGGTTTTAATATTTTCGAAAGCCGTTTCGGGAGTTGAGAACTCTATGGCCACATCCACCGCCTTTAGGTTGGTAGGGTTAAGTTCATGCTGGTTCTCCCTGTCAATAATCAGGGTGATGGTATGCCCTCGCTCCTTGGCGATGGCCTCAATTTCATGGCCCATTTTACCGTAGCCAATGAGTGCAATATTCATTTGATATAAAATTTGTTGGGGCAAAAATACAAAGTTGTAGCTGCGTGAGCAAATTGTGGGAGGGTTAGTTTTTGGAGATCGGTAGTGGTCAGTAATCAGTGGACAGTAATCAGTGGTCAGTAATCGGCCTGTCTCGTAAGCCGACGCTTTTTGGAGGTTGACGAGATAATCAGTAATCGGTGGTCAGTAATCGGTGGGCAGTAGTCGGTGATCAGTAGTCGGTGGTCAGTAGTCGGTGGTCAGTAATCGGACTGTCTCGTAAGCCGACGCTTTTTGGAGGTTGACGAGATAATCAGTAATCGGTAATCAGTAATCGGTGGGCAGTAGTCGGTGATCAGTAGTCGGTGGTCAGTAATCGGCCTGTCTCGTAAGCTGACGCTTTTTGGAGGTTGACGAGATAATCAGTAATCGGTAATCAGTAATCGGTGGGCAGTAGTCGGTGATCAGTAGTCGGTGGTCAGTAATCGGCCTGTCTCGTAAGCTGACGCTTTTTGGAGGTTGACGAGATAATCAGTAATCGGTAATCGGTGGGCAGTAATCGGTGGGCAGTAGTCGGTGGTCAGTAATCGGCCTGTCTCGTAAGCCGACGCTTTTTGGAGGTTGACGAGATAATCGGTAATCGGTGGGCAGTAGTCGGTGATCAGTAGTCGGTGGTCAGTAGTCGGTGGTCAGTAATCGGCCTGTCTCGTAAGCCGACGCTTTTGGAGGTTGACGAGATAATCGGTAATCAGTAATCCCTGCCTGCCTTGACGTCAGTCAGGCAGGGGTGATCTGTAGGCAGTGGTCAGTGATCCCTGCCTGCCTGACTGCCTGACCGCAGTAGTCGGGTAGGCAGTCAGGCAGGGGTAAACGGTAAGGAGCCTGTCTCAGCTTGTCTCGTATCTCGTCATCATTTTTGACGAGATAACGAGGGACACAGACTTTTTTTTGGAGGTTGACGAGAAAGACAGATCAATCGTTCTATTTTCCAATCAATCAACCAACCTGCCCGCACTACCTGCCGCCTGCCGGTAGGCAGGGTAGACAGGCCACTGGCGGGTCAACCAATCTAATGTCTAATTGACGCTGACAGTTTACCTGCCTCTGGTAGGCTTGCCTGCCTATGGCAGGGAGCTCCGCACCCTGTCTGCCTACAGGCAGGGCTGTCAGCCTGCCTGCCTGTCTGCCCGACTACCGTGGTCAGACGGGCCGGCAAAGGCAGGGTCAATTTCCCCTTCAAAAACCTTAAGGGCTGGGCCTTGTAGCCAGATATCTTGGTACTTGTTGGTAGCAACTCTTTGAAAGGTTACGGTAAGGGTGCCTCCCCGAGCTTCGAGCGTGTACGAACTTTTGTCCTCGTTGTACCAATGGTTTGCCGCAATGGCGGTGGCTACGGCTCCAGTGCCGCAGGCAAGCGTTTCTCCCTCAACACCCCGCTCGTAGGTGCGAATCTTAATGCTTTGGTCAACAAAATGGGCAAAGTTTACATTTACCCCAGCGGGTTGCTTGCCAAAGGAGTTGCGCATTAATCGGCCCTGGTAGGGAACATCCACATGGTCCACATCGGTTACAAACTGAATAAGGTGAGGCGACCCTGTATTGATTAGGTAGTGATCCTCGTCCATGGTAATATCATCAACGTCTATCATTTTTAGGCGGACTGTTTGCGGGTCAATAACAATTGCCTCATGATCGCCATCAATGCCAGTAAATTTGGTTTTTTCGCCAATAATTCCCAGATGATAAGCAAACATCACAAGGCACCTGCCGCCATTGCCGCACATGGTGGCCTCGTGCCCATCGGAGTTGTAGTAGCGCATCCTGAAGTCTGAGCTGGCGTCGTTCTCTAGCAGCATTAGCCCATCGGCGCCCACGCCGAACTGGCGATGGCAAAGGCTAGCAACCTGTTGGGGCGAAGGGGTAAGATTAAGCTCACGGTTGTCAATAATCACAAAATCGTTGCCTGCGCCGTGGTATTTTTTGAAGTTGATGATCATATCGGTAATCAGTAATCGGTAATCAGTAATCGGTAATCAGTAATCGGTAATCAGTAATCGGTAATCAGTAATCGGTGATCGGTAATCGGTAATCGGTAATCAGTAATCGGTAATCGGTAATCAGTAATCAGTAATCAGTAATCAGTATTTGCTTGTCTCGTAAACAGTCAGGTTGACGAGAGTAATTGGTGATCAGAGACCGGGGGATGCTGCTTATCGATTTTTATTGCAAAATTGATCTGACTTTGTTATCATTGAGTTTAGCATCTTACCAATTGACGAGCACTTATCTAATAACATCTTCATCAAATCGAGGGTTATATATTCACAATCAAATGAAACTTCAATCCAGTGTTGAGTCTCTTGCTGTTCTCCATCCGCATCAGTTAGCTTGCTGATAAAGTGCTTCTCATATCGTCGTTTTGCCCATGCTTCGGCAATTTGCGCACCAACAGAACGCGACGATCGTCTTATTTGATCAGTTAAGGAGTATCTTTCTTCAGCGGGGAATGTCTTTGTGAGTTCGAAAATTTCTTTTGAGAGGTCACGGGATAACTTGTAAACCTCCAAATCACGAAAACTATTTGCAAAATTCATATCGATGTTGTTTAGACAAAGATAAATAATATAGGAAAACCACCACCACCAACCACCACCGATTACTGATTACTGACTACCCCTGCCTGACTGACGTCAAGGCAGGCAGGGATCACCGCCTACTGATTACTGACCACTGATCACCGTCCACCGCCTACCTCCTCAACACCACCACATCAATTCTACGGTTACGGGCACGGCCCTCTTCGGTGTCGTTTGAAGTAAGAGGAACGTTGTTCTTCATATCCTTAACCTCCACATTGCTAAAGCCATTTTCGATAAGGTATTTGGCCACTGCACCTGCGCGGTCGCGACCAATTTCGGGTTTTTGGATTGCCTCAAGATCATCGCAATGGCCCTGAATTTCGAGGCGAACGGTTGGGTTATTCCTAACCTGACGGAGCAGACGATTAAGCTCGGCAACCGATTCGGGTGCAAGGTAATCGCTGTTGGCACCGAATTGAATATTTAGCTCAATGCTTGAACCAACCGAGATGGGTTTAAGCTGAATATTTCGGTTGATATTCATAAAGGTAGTAACCTGCTGTAGAACTAGGTTCTCGGAGAAGTACCAGTAGTCATCGGCCAGAACCTCAAGTAGGTAATCGTCGCTGGCCATGAAGTTTAGGGTGTAGTCGCCGCTGGTGGCGCTAGAGTTAACCGAGGCTACTATGGCGTTGGTGCGAGTGTTTATTAGGTTAACCCTAGCCCTAATGGGTTGTTGCGTGTTTACATCCTTAACTGAGCCCGATATTGTGGTACGGCGTACCTGCTGAACACCCTGCTGCATATCCTGGTCGGTGGCAGCAAAGTTAATCCGGCGCACCTTCTCGTCGAACACAAAGTTTACCTCAAACTGCTTATAGCCATTAAATTGAACTAGGAAGCTGTTCTGCCTAAGGTCAAAGTTTTCGTAGTAAATATTATTGATAGTAAGGATATACTCATCGGTTACGGGGGCAAATAGCACAAACTCACCATTTCTGTCGGTTAGCGTAGAGTAGGAGCGTCCTTGGCTATCGGTGGCGGTTATGCGAACGTTGGAAACATCAACACGTCCTAAGCCCGAAAGGCGGCTACGGTTAAGGATAATTTTACCAAAGACTTTGTTTTTCTCAACGAATGGAAAGTAGTATGTGCCAGATCGGTCTATTTTAATCTCCGTTTCTTCAATAGCTTTGCTATATGTTCCAACATCAGCACTTAATGGAGTATAATTAAATTTATATGTTCCCTCAGGGATTTTTTCAATTTTTACTATTCCAATATTGTCAGAAATAAGTTCAGAGCTATGAAAGTCTCCTGGTATTTTGCCTTTAATCTCAGAATCTACTTTTTCAATTTCTAATAACACACTCTTTATTCCTGGCTCATTCGGCTCCTGAATGAAATTCCCATTATAGTCTTTGAAAAATACGATGTTAATATTGTGATACTTAACCCTTGGTTGATTTAATGCGAAATCTTTTTTCGCTCCGAATTCAAGATATAAATTTTGATAACTTTCAACGGCATCTTGTTGGTTTAACCTGTTTTGCATGGAGTATACGCCAAGAACCTGCACTTCAATATTGTTTGGGAAATAGCAATTAATTTGACCATGTAGGGTCGTATAAGTTGACTTCGCAATCATATCATTGGCATAACTCATTCCAGTTTGGAGTTTCACGATGTCCTTATAGATGAAAAATTCGAAGGTTGGTAAAAGTTGTATCTTTCGAGTTCCAATACTTGTCTGTAAATATTTAATCTGATCATAAGACGATCTTGGTCCAGATGTGTAATAAGCCATTGTTGTGAAGTTACGGCTACGCAACGTCAGTGATAGGTGATGAAATAAAGGGTGTTTGTTGTTGTCGTTATCTGGAGCAAAAGGGTTGTCAAGTATCCTTGCTTGAGCTAATTCAAAAGTAGGAGTTAATATTATAGAGTTGGTTTGATTTTTAATTCTAGTTCCAAAAACAGCTTTTATGTTTAAACTACTAAAACCTCTGCCTTCAGGAAACATCCTTAACCCTGCGTTTTGATAATTAGTAACTGCTGGCCCCCCAAATATTTCAACTTCTGGTGCAATAAAATGCCTCCACTGTGCATATCCGTCTCGTGTTGAGAGGCTTGATCTGTTGACTATAGTTTCTGCTTGGATTGTTGCGAATTGGTTGGTGTTTTCGTTGTAAAAGACTTGAAGTTGATTGTCTTGATTCTTACGCCAGATCATAGACCCAAATACTTCAAATCGACCGGCATAAGGACTATAGTGGAATGCGCTGGCAGATCGTGCACGAATGGACGTTGATACGTTTCCTACGTTCGAGGTGTAATACATTTGCCATCCGAACTCGTTATGATTAGATTTATTATCAATTTGTCTCTCCAGTAAATTGTATGATGATTGGAGGTATAAATTGTGCTGATTAAATAGAGTAAACCTTGAACCTACATAAACTAATTTAGAATTAAAGTTATCCCGTCGGCTTTCGTTATATGCTAACCCCAAATTGGTTTGAACCTCTGGTGTGAATCGATAACTAAAATTACTTCCTAAATTATCTACATCTGTTTGCAAATTCCTTGTTGCAATAAGTTCGGCTTTAATTCTTGGGTTATCATATGCTAAATATCCACCCCGTCCCATCATGCTGCTTTCAACGTTTCTATACCCATCTCCTAGCTCAATAGTCCAATTTTTAATTTGGCCCCTTATGTGCATTTTGTTGTATAGGTAAAGGTCTTCTGGTTTGCGGGAAGAGAAATTCCTATAGTAATATCCAATTTCACTATCTCCTTCAAATAGAAGCTTCCCTTCAAGGTTCAAAGTGTAAACTGGAGTGTTGTATGGGTCTGCAATACCTTGAGCATACGCTGATATACTCAAGGGGATTTCGTTAGAGGGGATTTGATTAACGAATGTCGATTTTATTAGCTTAAACCATAGGTTTGTTTGATAAACTGTGTCAATCGATGAGATCATACTTTTGAGACCAAATATAGTTCTCCCGTATTGCTCTATATCTGCCAGTGATACCCTGAAGGTTAGAAGGCTGTCTGAATGGGGTGGTATGGATACATCCTTTGTAAATAATGCTTCACGTTGTACGCCAACCGTAAGAGAGCTATTGCCATCAAAGAGGAAATTTATTAATTCCTCCCGGTTTCCTTTGTTATGAATGCTTACTGAAAACTCAGCCGACTTTGATGTTGGGTCAAGATAAAAAATTCTGTTAGAATAGCGAATGGTTAGATCTGCAGTGCGGGGTATTTTTACAAAGCAGTATTCGTTTTTTATAGTGTTGCCTCTAGTATCTGTTAGTGAAGCAATAACATTGTAGCCAATGTCGCCTCTAACATTACTACCAATGGCTACTCTTAAGGGGACAGTAATTGAATCTAGGGGAGGAAGGTTGATCTCGATTTTATCTCCACCGATAACTGTCCATCCTTCGGGGACTGTGAAGTTTAGGGTAAAGGTTTCTTGTCTATTGGAGTTGTTTTTTATAACTAGGGCATTGAAGAATGTTTGCTTTGCAGCAGATTCAATGGTTTGACGAGAAAATCTTGCGTCAACATCAACAGGAGCTTCGTTGTAAAGAAAGAATTGAGCAAAACTGCCAAAATTTAGTGAAAATATTAGAGCAAAAGATAATGCGATATGTTTTACCCATATTTTCATTTATTTCCTGGAGTAAGTTAGTAGTTTCTCTAATTGTTTCGTTAGTACAATTCTAACTTAAAATATAATTGAGTATAGTAAAACCCCCATGGCGAATCAAGTAATGGGGCCGTTTTTCCAAACTCATAAGTCAATCCGAATGTTGCTACAAATCCGTCTATTACAGTCCCTTCGATAAAGACTTTTTCAGAATTTGAAAGTGTATAAGGTGTAGTAGAGTTTGGAAATGTATATTCTGTGGCAGGGTGACTAGCTGAAAAGCCTACAGGTTGCATTGTAAGCAATGCAAGATCTAACGGATCATTCCCATCGTCAGATTGAATTGCCGAGTCTGCAGACCAGATGTACAACCTCCAACCTGTGTAGGTACCTACTGGTAGGTCATACCCCGTTGTGTCAATCACAATTTTTATTCTTGTCCAGTTTGGCAACTCAATGCCATTATTGTAATGGTCAAGCGATGTAATGTTGAGCTGAATAAAACCTCCAGAGTAGGTCAGTCTAACAGGCCTTGCCGAAGAGCTATTGGCAAATAATAACCCAGCCAATACAAAGACCAGCATATATATCTTAATGAAACTCTTTGTAGGAATATTCATTTCTTTTTAGTTAACCAATCAATAGAGCCAAACGAACTCCGCTTGGCTCTATTGCCCAATTAACATCTATAGTTTAACTTTAATCTGGTGCTAGGGTTAAGAAAATGTTGTTAACATAAATATCTGTCTCCAAACTTTGTTCCGATAGAGCGGCTGCCATTCCTGCTCCAGCCGTTCCAACTTCCCATTGGATTGTGTATTGATGGTTACCACCAGCACTTGCACCTGCTACAGGGGTTAATACTTGGGTAGCGGCTAATGCGTGTAGGTCAGTGTCAATAACCTCACCATCAGTGGTTCCTAGTGTATAGCCAACGTTGTTTAATGCAAAAGTAGTATTACCTGTCTCAAGGCCAATGAATGTTCCGTTCTCTGGTACCATGGTAATGCTATAGTCTCTCGATGATGAAACCTGAAAGGTTGTGGTTGTTCTTGGGGTTCCACCAATACCATTCTCATACTGATCGATGGTGTTAAAAACAAACACAATATTTCCACCAGAAGTAACGGTTAGGCGAAGAATTGAATTAAGGGTTACGGAAACAGGAATCACAGCTTGGTCAGATACCATTTGTCCAAAGCCCATTTGGGCAAAAAGTAGCATGGCTACTCCAAGTAATAGTTTTCTCATAGGATTTAAAATTTAATTGTTAGTAGTATAGTTGCTAATTTGTTTGCGTTTTGAAAACTTATGTAAAAATATTGCAAAAAAATTATAATACAAGTAGTTTTCATCTTTTTTTGCCGCTAAACTCCTTAATATTGAGTAAGTGAGGTAAATTGCGGATGAATGTTTGAAAAAGTGTGATATATGGCACGGTTATATGGGTGGGTTGGCACGGGGGCGGAGGGGGCGGAGATTGAAGATTGAAGATTTAAGATTGAGGATTGAAGACCGAAGACAGAAGACAGAAGACCGAAGACCGAAAAGAAAGTTCATAAAGTGCCTAGAGTTTTAAGTGCCTAAAGAGGGTGGTTGCGTCCTTTGTACATTAGGAAATATTATTTTATGTGTTTAACAGATTAGGTATTTGCGCCTTAGTGTCTTTGCGTTTAAAGTTTAAAGTCGAAAGTCGAAAGTCGAAAGTCAGAAGTCAGAAGATCGAAGACCACTGAGAAAGTTCATAAATTGCCTAGAGTTTTAAGTGCCTAAAGAGGGTGGTTGCGTCGTTTGTATATTAGGAAGTATAGTTTTATGTGTTTAAACATAAGGCGTTTGCGTCTTCGTGTCTTTGCGTTTAAAGTCGAAAGTCAAAAGTCGAAAGTCGAAAGTCAGAAGTCGGAAGTCGGAAGTCCGAAGACCGAAAAGAAAGTTCATAAAGTGCCTAGAGTATTAAGTGCCTAAAGAGGGTGGTTGCGTCTTTAATACATTAGGAAGTATAGTTTTATGTGTTTAAAGATTTGGTGTTTGCGCCTTAGTGTCTTTGCGTTTAAAGTTTAAAGTTTAAAGTTGAAAGACAATTGACCGAAGAGAGAAGACTGAAGGGGGAAACACTAGGAATTATTGCAGGCAGTTTGTGTTAAATGTACAGGTGGGGTTACTTTTACGCTTAGCGAAAAGTCACCCCGTCAGTTATACCACCGCTAGCAGTCAATCTTAAATCCCATCACCAGCACATCATCCACCTGAGGGTATTCCTGGCGCTTCCATTCGTTAAATGTAATCTTCAGGATTTCGCGTTGCTCATTGGCAGGCAGCTTATGGATATGCTCAAGTAGCTCGGTAAAGTTTTTTATCATGAACTTGCGACCATCGTTGCCTCCAAACTGATCGATATAGCCATCGGAGAACATGTATACCCAAGTTGGACAATCAATGGGTATTCTGTGGGTAGTAAACTCCAAGTCGGTATTGGTACTGCCTCCACCAATGGATTCCTTATCTCCCCTAATCCTAAATAGCTCATCGTTGGCAATGTAAACGAGGGGATTTTTTGCTCCTGAAAACTCAATCACTCTCTCCTTGGGATCCCAAACGCAAAGAGCCATATCCATACCGTCGCGGTTATCGGTCTCGTCCTGCCTAAGGGTGCGCCTAATCCCTTTGTTTAGCTCCATGAGTATTTGCCCAGGTTTATGGATGCCCTTGTCAATAATTTCGTCGAGGAGGTTGTAGCCAATCATCGACAGGAACGCACCCGGCACCCCGTGACCTGTACAGTCAATGGCCGAGATGGCAAACTTATCGGTTTCCTTATTGTAGGCAGCATTACCATTGCGGATTGGTGTAAACCAGTAGTAGTCGCCGCTAACCACATCGCGGGGTTTAAAGTATATAAATGAGTCAACAAAGTACTGCTCCAGCGTTTTTTGCGAAGGGAGCAACGCTTTTTGAATACCCTGAGCGTAGTTAATACTCTTGTTGATATTCTCGTTTTGCTTTTGAATCTGATTCTTCTGCTTGTTTATCTCCTCGTTTTGACTGCTAAGAAGCGAGTTGGCTTTGCGCTTATCGCGATATCCCTTAAATATGAAAAGGGAGAGGATAATCATTAGGAAGATACCCGCTGCCCCGGCGTAAATGGTTGTTTGCTGAGCCTGTAGTCGGGCTTGCTGCTCTTTCTCGGCAAGCTCCTGTATCTGTCGTTGCGACTCCAGTAGCTCAATTTCCTGCTGGCGCTGTCGGGCAAGTTGCTCAACCCGAAGCAGCGAGTCCCTTTGCGCTTGTATTGCAAACCCCAAGGAGTCCTCGGTGGCTTGTGCCCTAATTTTTTGGAGCTCCATTTCAAGCGCCTGAGCGGTACGCTGGACCCTTTCGCGTTCAACCTCAGCTTCGGTTTTTCCCACAATGCCTTCGTACTGCTCCCTTACCTCGGCCCGGGTAAGCTGTTGCTCTATTTGCGCCGACAAGTTGTTCATCTCCTGAACCTTGGCAAGGTTACCAAGCTGATCGTAGTTGTAGCTTAAAAGACGTAAGCAGTTCAGGGTGAGACGTGGGTTACCCAAATCTCTTGATAATGCAAGAGCCTCTTCGAGCAAAGGTATGGCCCTTTCATGCTGTCGGAGTGCGCCATGTATATAGGCAACATCGATTAAGCCCGCAGCTATATCCGATTTGTTATTGAGAATGCGCCGGGCCTCAAGGCTTTTGTTAAAATATTCCAAAGCCAGGTCAAACCGTTCGAGGTCGGTATAAATTAAGGCAATGTTGCTGTAAATTGATTTAATATCGTTGTAGTTACGAACTTTCTCGTTCAGGGGAACCGATTCGAGAAAGTAGGACACAGCCTCGCGAAGGCTTCCGTTTTCCCAGTAGGTAAAGGCTATCCGGTTAAGGTAAAATATGGCTTGTTCTGTGTTGTTGGCCTGTTTATACCGTGCTACTAGCTCAAGGTATCTGTCTACATCCTCTTGCTTCTCCTTGGGCAATACATTTATCTGCTGAGCCATTGAGATGGTTCCCCAGCAGCAGGTAAAAAGCGCAATAACAATTAGCTTAATTTTTGGGGCAAAGCTGGTTCGAATCATATGTGGAACAATTATCCGTAGATCAAAAATAGTTAAAAATCTATTATACAAGCTACTTTTTGATTAATCTTTTCTTTTTGCAGGTCAATAGGTGTTTTGGTTTTACTAATGGCCGATTCGTTCGATTGATATAGAAGTACAATGTTTAAGTTGCTTATTAAAATTATATGATTATCCGTAATTGTACCTAAGTTTTCCATACCAAGTATCTTCGACAGCTGCAACTAGTAGTCTATCAAATAGATTCGCTCCAAAATATCG
>NZ_JAANIG010000032.1 GCF_011174675.1 Perlabentimonas gracilis
CGCAGCTTCTCTTCCTTGGTAAAACTTCGTTTTTTCATCATCATAAAAGTACAGATTTTAATCTATATCCTCGTCCGATGATTTAAGGGGCTAATACAACCAGGCTGCCTGAAAAGCATTGTGATACTCTGTATATTCTCTGTGGAACACTGTGGAATAGTTTTTCACAGTGTCTCACAGCTTAGTTCGCTTATAAGTCAGCCGCAATAGGTAAATAATCTAAGCTATGAATACAATTAAGGAGAAATACTTTGTAGTGGGTGAAGATGAATTTCATACCCAGCTGATTATTAAAAACTATGGCGATAGATGGAGTTCCTTCTATAAAAATTTCTTTGGCCATATTGTGTATATCGATACTGAGCTTACGCAGGTGGTTTGCGCAACTGTTTTTTCTGATATCAATATAAACAGCAATCTTTCATCCTTTGAAAACTACTTAGGGCATATTAAAACAATCGATTTTGTCAGTGTGCTAATGCTTACAACTGCTTATCCTAGGCGAAGAGACCTACTAAAGCGAGCTGTTGTACCAGCGATAAGCAAAAGCTCACAGCTCGATATGCTTCTGAACGACTCCAACGGATGGCTCCTGTACAATTATCAGCTTGAAGAATTGGTTGTAATGGCTACGGGATGCACTCCTGTTGAAGCCCAAACCCTTCGTAAGCGTATAAACCAGAAGGAGGCCTCTGCTTTTTCGGAGACTGAGAGCATAAACCTGTTTGGGGTTTCGCTAAAGGATTTAATTACCGAGCGGGCAGAGTTTTCACCCACCCTTTATCCCGAATACAGAGGCGCTTACCTGCTTTTTCGGCATCTGAATAATTGCATGTAACCTATGTCCAAATTGTTTGTCGTTGTTTAAAGTAGGATTTACAAGGTAGCATTTATCGCCCAGAGAGTTTTCAATGGCAATGTATTAGATTCCCTGAATTAAATCCCAAAGTTGAATTAACCCAAAATAAATCTGATATGCAACAACTAAAAAATGAGCTAGATAATCTGTACAACGATTTGAATATTTTGCACCAATCCCCAATGCACAATTGTAGCCATCGCCATACCTGCTGGGCAGAGGTGGAGGAGGAACGAAGGGAGAACTGCGACTGGGGTATGTACTCACCCTTTATCGGCAGTAATTATGATGCAGGGCGAGTGCTGGCGCTGGGTATCAATATGAATGGCTTTGGCGATGCCGATGCGGAGGACAAGCTGGCTAAACTTGCCATTGATGAGATTATGCTGGGCAGGGTAAGAACTTTTGCCAAGTCCGGATACCGAGGTAGCCTGTTTTGGCATCGGCTACTCTCATACTCGGCCTTGCTACTGAGGGCTGTTCGAATCATACCAACTCCAACTGATAGGCCATACCCCCCAAAGGAGGAATTGAAATCAGCTTTGGACTACATTGCGGTTACCAATAGCATTAAGTGCGCGCCAAGTGGAAAAAACAGTCAGCCCTTGCCTGCGATGTGGCTCCACTGCCCTCAGCATATTCTTTTGCGTGAGGTCGAAATCCTACGACCCAGGTTTATCGTTGTGCTTGGGGTGTACAACTACCTGTGGGTTAAGGATCTTTTCCAAGCCAGCAATGAGGTTCGGCAGGGGGAAATAAGCCTCTCGTTTGGCAGGCGTGCCGATGCATCGGTCTCTATAATTGGAATTCCACATCCCTCCTCGTCACAAGGTACATCGCTTAGGCGAATGGATGAGCTGGAGCAGCTGCTGGATAAATTAGACTTGCAAATAATAGGTTGAATCAGTAATTTTTGAAAGATCAAGACCTTTAGCGACGCACATTGTCGTTTAGACTACTTATCTTTGATGTAAACTAAAAGCCAATACCATGTCTAAAAGAGAATCGTTGGGTAGATATATTCACATCATCAAGATGCTGCGCAGGCAGCCGCTAAGGTTTACCGATATTGCGAATAACCTGGAGGTGCAGGGCGAGGTGGATGGCTGCATCTACTCCATATCGCAACGCCAGTTTCAGCGCGATATTAAGGATATTCGCAATTTGTACAATATCGACATAACGTTCGATAGAAAGCATATGATGTACCGAATTGAGTTCGATGAGGCCTCGGAGATGGATACCCGCATCTTTGAAGCGTTCGACACGTTCAACGCCCTTAACGTGACCGATCGCATATCGTCGCATATCCACTTCGAGAATCGCCGTCCGCAGGGAACCGAGCACCTGTACGGCATTCTGCACGCCATCCGCAATGGCCTTGAGATTGAGTTTACGTACACCAAGTACTGGGACGATAAGGTGTCGCAGCGCAGGTTGCAGCCCTACGCGCTCAAGGAGTTTAAGAACCGCTGGTACGTGGTGGGTGCGGATCTGAAGGACAACCAGATTAAATCGTTTGGTCTCGACAGGCTCACCGATCTGGATATTACGAAGAAACGCTTTACCATTCCGCAGGACTTTAACGTGCAGGAGCATTACAGGTACTGCTTTGGCATAATTAGTCCCAACTCCGATACGCCAAAGGACGTTGTGCTATCGTTTACCGAATACCAAGGGAAGTACATAAAATCGTTGCCCTTGCACCATACCCAGCAGATACTGATTGATACCAAGCAGGAGCTGCGAATCAAGCTTAAGGTGTTTATCACCGAGGATTTTGTAATGGAGATCCTCTCGCACGGTGAGCGGGTACGAGTCCTTGAACCCCAATCGCTGGCCAACCAAATCAGAAGCATCCACGAGGAGGCGGTGGAGGGGTATGGGTAGAAATGGAAAGGTTTTGAAAAATTGTTACACCTATCAAAATTTCATTACTTGGGACTTTTATAAAATATGCTTACCTTGTTTAAATAGAAACCTTCTATTATCCATATAAATTGAAGCAATAATATGAAAGCAATTAAAAAATAACTGGGGTTGAATGACACAAGTAATAATAGTTAACCCAATAACAATTTGAATTATGGAAATGAAAGATGTTTTAAGTTTTTCCGATGCATTTTATAAAAAGTATAAAGATGAGAGTGAGCAGTTACCCTATCATATAAATATAATTGATGAGTTGCGCGCCAATGAGAATGCTCATAGTAGAATACTTATAAAACTTTTAAAGTTTAACAAGAATAAGATTGATTACCCCATTTTGAAGAGTTTTTTGGAGTTCTTATCAAGCCAATCGGATTGCTTTCGTTTTGATACTATAATTACATACCGATTGGATTGACGAGTTTAAGAAAAAATACGGCATTATCAATGAATGGTAAAATAAGCACTATGGATATTGATACAATCATTAAAGACGAATTGATAGAAGCGACTAGGAGGGGATACTCATTTTATCAAAATATTATTAATAATAAATTTCAGCCCTCAATTCTTGAAATTAATTGCAAAGACCTTGTTGATTACGACAATAGTGGAAAGGGGGAGTATGATTTGCCCGAAAGTTTAAAAATATCCTTTTTTAGAGGTCTTGACAAATTATTACTTGACAATGAAGAAAAAAGTTTAACAAATAAAAAGCCTTGTTTGTATTTCTTAAAATTTGATGCAGGTCTGGCCGAAAGTATTCTTGCTAAGTATAGAAATTATAGGTCAATAGATAATTTGCGAAACAAATCGAGTTTAAAACCGAATCCAAATATCGATACTAATATACTATATGTTGGCAAGGTATTAAGCAATGTTGGAGCGAGGCTCTCAACACACTTTGGTTATGCCTCTCCTAAAGTTGGTGGACTTCAATTAAAGCATTGGGCACGAGATATGGAGTTGAAGTTAAAAATCCACCTAATCATATTTCATGAAGATATTGGGAACTTTATTAATCCGCTTGAATTGGAGTTTACCCGTTTACTAAAGCCTTTAATTGGAAATTCAAAATAGCAACCCAATAGCTAGTTCCTTTGCATCCCATTCCATCAAAACATCGATTTTGTAAGTAATCCAACCAGAATGGCTACGGTAAAGCTAAGCATTGTACCAATTAGCACGTACTCAGTCTTCTTTTTGCTATCCTTATTGTTATCTTTGGTTATTCTTAGTATAGACTTTGCTGCAATAAGAAATCCTATGGCAGCATACTGTCCAATAATTATGAATACAAATACTAGCAACCTTTCTAAAACACCAATATATAAACCCGCCTTAGTAAGGCTATCCCCCATGTCAATCTGCTGGCGAAATGGCTTTGTTGTTTTTCCAATTATGATCCCCGCTGGCCATATTAGCACAACAGCTGAAAACACTATAGCTAAATAGTTTTTCTCTGTAAATAGCATTGCGATAAATGGAAAAACTTTTCCGAAACCGTTGATAAGTGTAAGCCATAGCAATAAAATAACTAGCAAATGTAAAAGCTGATCGATAACAAAGGCGTTTACCAAGTGCTTGTTCTTTTTAGACTTACCCTTTTCATGCCTTAACTTCCAGTAATCAATTGCAATATGGGTGATTATTATTGTGAGAGGTGCCCACCAATTGCCCCATTGCTGAAGAAGTAGGTATGTGAGAATGCCCGAAAGCAAGCCGTGAAACCAAAAGTGCAACGACTTTACGCCATACTCCCGTTTCTTTTTTACCCATTTGTCGGTTTGTAGCACAAAATCGGTAAGTACATGGGCTAAGAGTAGCTGTATTAGTATTGTTATCTCCATTTTAGTTCCCCCCACTAATTAGTTCCTCAAATCTATTTATTAGTGCTTCTAATCCACTCCAGCCAGCATTAGCCTTTCTTTGGTTAACAGCCGATTGTGTTATTCCTAGTTCCGCTTCAATATCCTTCTCCCTTAAACCTAAAAGCGTTAAGTATAAAACTTCTGCTGATGTTATTTTCCATCCCTTCATTATCTCCTCTAGCAGCGCTAGCTCTGTATTAATCTCGTTATCCCACTGTTCACTATGGGTTTTTATTAGTATTTTTCTTTTACTTTTTTTCATGGTATCGAGTGTGCGTCCCGAATGCTCGTATGCCTCACCCGACGATATGTTTACATCACTCCTTTGCGCATCAATTTCGCCAATACCAATAGCTATTCGCATATCTACCATAGGTTTATTCCGTTTCTTCTCGGGAGTTAAATTAACTGCATTTACGGCTGTCTTTAGAAGTAAGGCAACCTTAAGGGCATCTTCGGGGACGCCAATCTCCACTTGAATGCTATCGCCCCGCTTTATGGAGAAGGTTGCGTTAAGGTTAGTCCTTACACTACTCAATGCTTTGGGATTGTTAAATACACTACTAATTGTATCAATAACCCGAGTAGCATCATTCGATGAAAGTTTGGTGTAATCAATAATATCGGCAGTAACTACAGCTTTCATATACTATCTTTTTTCTTAATGAAATTTTATTAGGCTGCAGGCTTATATGGGTTTATTATAAGTCTATAGCCTAATGTTTAACGCATCGTTATTACTCATATTACTTTTAGCGTCAGATTAAATTACTACAACAAATATAAGGAAATAACCTAATAGTGCATTAGTATAAGCCAGTGGGCTAATAAGTATTCTTCACTTTATTTCGCTTTGCAGAGCTTAGCTTAATTTGATTAGTTTAAATGTTTTATATCTAACAATAAATACACTGCTCAATACTCCATTTAATCACCCCGAAATTACCGAAGCATTCATATTCACGATATCAATAATCTTAATAATCCGGCCAACCTGCACGTCGTCGAATACGCCTGTTATGCCTTGATCGTTAGATTTCTTGAAACGTTACGAGAGCCAATTCAATTTAGACGATTTGAGCGAGCATTCCTATATTTGGGAAAAAGCCTTTATGCCTTACATTGATGATAATGTGCTGGATACTGTGCTTAGGATTATATAGAGTTGTTAGGTGTTCACTGATAGTAGCTTTTTTGATCCCGTTCGGGTATAAAATACACACAATACATCGTTTTTATACCCGATGAGGTATAATGCAATAAAAAAATACTATATTTATACCCGAAAAGGTATAGTTATGCTACTAGGCGAATTCTTAAAGCAAAGGCGAGCCGCCACAGGGCTTACGCAGCAGGCTCTGGCCGAAAAGGCCGGAGTGGGTTTGCGTTTTGTCCGTGAAATGGAGCAGGGCAAGGAGACCTTACGGCTCGATAAGGTGAATCAGGTGCTCCGGTTGTTTGGACATTGGGTGGGAGCAGTTCCCATTCCACGTAAAACTCTACTTGATGAGGTTGAATAGAGATTAGGTTGTGGGTAGTTGGCTTGAACTGTCACCCATTTTCTTTCCCGTACATTCTGCCACTCTTTTAGCTATATCCAATAAGAAAGTTTCGCACTCACTCCCATTGGAATAAACGGTAAACCTTACATTTCTATTCTTTGTATCCACATCAACATGGTAAAGGGCGTATTCGTTTTGTTGGGTGAAGGAGAGGCCAAAGCCCTCGTTCTCAATTTGGGAGAGTAGCTCACGCTCCTTTTCCCTATGTAATGCCGCCCCCTCAAAGTCCTGATTTTTGACGCACTGTAGCTTAAGGCTTCTTGCATCAAGGCACTTATTCAACAATTTTTTCAGCTTGGCGTATCTCTTTGTCGAGAATGTGTTATGGCTAATAAAATCGACCTTAAGGGTCGCTAGCTTTCGTATCATCTCTTCTGTAAATCCATCGATAAACTCGTTGTGGTCAAAATCCTGTAATAAATTGGGTGGGATTTCTTTGGCGCTATAGCTCCACAGCAAATCGGCAAGAATAAAGTTGTATTTCGCTTCCATTTTTTTGCCTTAAAGGTACAGTGTGATTGCGTCAAACCGTGTCGTTTCGATGGACACGCTTTTTAGGTAAGTAGAATTTGATTTAGGTAGCTTTTTAGTTTTATCATCGCAATCCTATCTTTAGGACAACTCACGCCATATCAAGCGATATCTCCAGCTTGTTGACCATTTGTTTGTGTTTAGCAGGATTTGATTTGCGAAGTTTCTCGATATTAATAAGTTTCCATCTAATGGCCGGTAAATCCTTCAAAATAGGGTAGGGGAATAGATTCCATTCTGGCTCTCCCTGCTCAAAGCTAAGCAAGAATTTTTTGTCGAGGTGAGTCAGCCTTTTTTGCAGCGTTTCAACCAGAATCGCTCTGGTTTGCTCATAGTCATCATAGGAAAACGCTACCCGCGACATCCCTGCAAATTGGTTTTCAAAGGCAGATCTTTGGTTTTTCAGTATAGGGTATAGCAGCTCATGTATGGGTTTGTAGTGGCTAATCAACCCAATTTTCACACCATCCAAGATCTCATCGGTTAAACCTTCGTTCTCAAGCAGTAGCTTCACATCAAATATATCACGAGGATGTTGACGGTCGGCAGCTGCACAGATTTTACCTCCATACAGCTCTGCTAGAGAAACAACATCAATGGCAGCAAACTTTCCAAATTCATCCTGAACAGAGTCAACCACCTGCATCAACCGTGTTGGAAATACAATGCCTCTGGAAATGGTATTGACCTCAATTTTTATCTGGGCATTTTTACTCTGTACGTTAAGTTTTACATTAGTTTCGTCGTTTAATGCAACAGGGTGAACCCTTACTTCTGGTTTGTTACTTTCGATACCAGCCTTAATCCGACTTAATCCCACCTGGATATCTTTCAGGGCCACCTCTCTAGTATTAATAGGTAGATAGGTTAGGTCAATATCCACCGATAGGCGAGGTAAGTCTCTTACAAAGAGGTTGATGGCAGTTCCCCCTTTTAGGGCGAAAAGTTTCTCTTTCGATACGTAGGGCAAAACCTCTAACAGCAAATTCACCTGCGCCCTGTACGTTGATGAAATCATAATTCGGCTAGTTCTTTAGGTATAGATATTAAATACTTTTGGATGTAAACCCCCTTTTCTGCAAGCATTCGGTTACCAGCCCCCAGGCTTATCTGTTCCAGTTTATGGAATTGAAACCATTGGTGGTTCGATTTTTCAGCCATATACAGAAACAGGCGCCTAACCTTTACTGAATTACAATTGGACAAAAGTTCATTCAGCAGCTTCGGTTTTAGATTCACAAGACCCTCAAAGATGTGGTAACACTCCACTAGATCGATGCTTTTTGGGGCTAAATACAAACACTCCATAATGGCTCTTTCTGGTGCGGAGGCTTTGATAAGGATTCCCTGCTGCTCTAGCTCTATGATTCCAAGATCAGGAGGTAAAAAGGAGCTCTGATGATGCTTTATGTCCATCGTCCAATCGTAATCAGCAAACCATTTGGGAAGTTTAGTTTTTAGAGGTGAGAACAAGTGTAACGTTTCATTGCGCATTCTGAAGTAGTGGCTAAAGCCCTGGAGCGCCAATGCCGACAAACCTCCAACATGAACCCTTAATTCGGTTTGCATTTGAATGGTATTCAATGCCCCATGCCACTCAATGGTATCCCCTGGCTTCTTATATGCGCCTCGCCCTAAGGATTCCAGCCATCCACTTTTAAGGTAGTATTTTTGTAGATTCCTTGAAATGCCAAAACTCTCCAGCCAGTTAGCTGTAACCACATGTCCTGGATGCAATATTTTGAATAGTCTTTTTAAATATGTCTTATTTTGGGTATTCATACTGCATTGTTTTTGACAAATATAAAAAATAAATCGCATTCCTAGTTATTGAATGTTAAATATATCGCATATAGGGTAATTAAACTACCCTTATGGTGATTTAAATAAAAATAATATTATTCATCATATGCGCCAGTCACAATTACGCAGACTCATAATAAAGCACAAGCCTAGTTGCTAAATTGCCTTAAATTTATTTGCTATTGGTAGATTGGTCGATAAGCGCTGGAATACAGTTTCGCATTACTTCATTCTCATTATTTTGAGGTTATTGTAAGGGTGCATCAAAAGAGTACAAATAGGTTTAAACATTCTTGTCAGGTAAGTAAATTTTTGTTTTAGATAAGATTGCCTTGGGTACTTTTTATTACTGTAACCCGCTGTGAACTATTTGTTTGCAGCGGGTTTGTTGTTTGTAGGGGTCGGGGTAGAAGCAGGAATCAGGTTAACTTTGTTTTTTTAGGAGAGAATTAGGTTGTAAGTTAGGGGGAAGATTTAATGAAAGGAACACAGAAATCGTTAAAGTAATTCACAGCCAATGCCCCCTTTCATCCAATACATCCAAAACGAGGAGCACTACACCAAGGTCCTTCTGCATACCCTTTCGGTAAAGCAGGAGCTGTGGATTGGCACTGCCGATATTAAGGATTTGTTTATTAAAGACGGTAGCAGGTCGATTCCATTCTTAGGACTGCTTTCAAAGCTTGTTTCCAAAAGGGTAAACATTAGGCTGCTCCATGCTAAAGAGCCAGGGCCTTTGTTCCGAAATGATTTTGACAATTATCCCAACCTGGCCAAAGGTCTCGAACGCGCAATATGCCCAAGGGTACATTTCAAAATATTTATTTTCGATTTGGAAACAGCCTACATTGGCTCCGCCAATCTCACAGGTGCAGGAATTGGTATGAAAAGCCCTAACCGCCGAAACTTTGAAGCAGGGATCCTAACCAACGATCCCGAAATTGTTGAAAGCGCCATCAACCATTTCGATACGGTTTGGCGAGGCGACTATTGCAAACAGTGTGACAGGAAGGAGTTCTGTGGCGATAGGTTGGATGAATATACTGTACATCAAAATTATAAATAACTAAGAAGTATTTTAGTAGCAATATTATTACTTTTGATTATCTAGTAATTCTGTATTCTTATGGACAATAACCTATCAAAACTTGCTAAAAAAACACAAGACCTAACCACGCAGGCCTACACCGAGTATAAACCTTTGGTTGAAGATATTATTACCAATAAAAGAATAAATCAAAAAGAGATTGAATGTCTACTAAGCCTTATGCTCGATTTCTGTTCCGATGATAAGGTATTATCCCTTTACAAAACCCTCTGCCGATACTACTTGGATATTAACCCAGAAGCTGCAGCCGATTATATAAGGTATTACAGTGAGATGTGGGATAGTGATGAGGATTAAATAGATTCGAAAAAAATAATAATAATTTTAAAATAATCAATGTATGGCCAAAGACGATTCAAGATTTGACAATGAGGAACTTAAGGACGAGAACCTGTTCCTTAAAATGAAACTGATGGCTAAGCATGGTGCTCAGTTTTCAGAGCCTGAAGACGGTAGCAAAGTATCGCCTGAGATTGAGAACCAGTTCCTAAAGAATATCGAGGAGTTCGAAAAGCAGTTCCACTCGGGAAAGCGGATAACCATCAACCAACGGCTCAATTATCCCGTGTTTGAAAAGGAAGCAGCAATTACAGATGACAAAATCTCTGAGGTATTAGGAAATACCATGAACCTTCTGAATGGCAATGGTATTTCCCTCGATGCTCTTTGCGATGTTACCGACAGGGAACTCTACAGGTTTATTACTGAGGAGCTAGTCCATCAAGAGGTGGATGACATTAATATGCCTGGTATGATGAGCTGCTTTATTTATGAGGAGTTTTATCCCAACCAAGAGCTTAACATAGAAAACGATTGTAGCGATTTTTTTCACTTCTTCCTTGCGAAAGAGTATAACTTTTATGCCCACCACCTAGCTGAAAATTTAAAGGGGGAAAGCCACCTAAAGCATTTCAGCGATTCGTTCATCTCATTTAAGAAACTTGATTTTGCCATTATCAGCATAAATTTAGAAGGTGAAAAAGCCTATGTATATTACACCGCCGATTTTGTTGGTACTATTGACAATGCTCTGCATATACAACGCTTCTGCGGAGCTGGCGAAATGGAGCTGCAATTCGATGGCGAATACTGGTATATTGAGCAGGTGGTATTACCAGAAAAAATAGACGACCTTTAAACTCTACGATATTATAAGATAAATCATCAATCAGTTTGACCTAGGGTTGAAAGGAACTGACTGCAAACAGTGTGACAGGAAGGAGTTCTGTGGCGATAGGTTGTATGGGTGAAATGCAAAGGTCTATACCCAATAGGGTATAGGCATGATAGCTAGCCAACTGTACAAATAAACATCAAACTGCAAAACCAAACCTATGGCATTGCAGTTTGCATTAAGTATTTTCATCAACTCAGCTACTGGGCATCCTCCAGCCCCTTCATGGTGAGTTGAATTCGCTTGCGGGCCACATCAACCTCAACCACCTTTACCATTACGTGCTGATGCAGCTTCACAATGTCGTTAGGGTTCGATACGAATCTGTCGGCTAGCTGCGATATATGTACCAATCCATCTTGCTTTACACCCACATCAACAAAAGCTCCAAAGTTGGTGATGTTGGTAACAATACCGGGGAGTGTCATGCCTGGGATCAGGTGTTCAATTGAGTACACACCCTCTGCAAATTCAAACACTTTGATTCCCTGCCTGGGGTCGCGGCCCGGTTTGGCCAGCTCGTTGGTAATATCCTTTAGCGTGGGCAGGCCAATGCTGGAGGATACATATTTTTTAATATCAATTTTGCTGCGGAGCTCCTCGTCATGCAGTAAGTCTGTTACCGACGATCCCAGATCCTTGGCCATTTGCTCCACCACGTGGTAGCTCTCGGGGTGCACCGCGCTGTTGTCGAGTGGGTTTTTAGCGTTGCCAATGCGGAGGAAACCGGCACACTGCTCAAAGGCTTTGTCGCCAAGGCGGGGCACCTTCTTTAGTTGAGTCCTGCTGGTAAAATCACCATTCTCGCGTCGGTAGTCAACTATATTTTTGGCCAGCTGTGGGCCTAGACCAGAAATATATGTTAACAGGTGTTTACTTGCGGTGTTAAGATTTACGCCCACGTGGTTTACGCAGCTCTCCACCACGGTATCAAGCCCCTGCTTCAGCTTGGGTTGATCCACGTCATGTTGATATTGCCCCACGCCAATAGATTTTGGGTCGATTTTTACCAGCTCGGCCAGTGGATCCATGAGCCTACGGCCAATGGAAATTGCTCCGCGTACGGTTACGTCGTATTCAGGAAACTCCTCACGGGCAACTGCCGAGGCGGAGTAAATTGAGGCACCGTCCTCACTTACCACAAATACCCTAACATCCCTATTAAACCTTATGCGTTTCACCAGCGCTTCGGTTTCGCGGCTGGCCGTTCCGTTGCCAATGGCAATGGCATCAATTTTATAGGTATCAACCAGCGCCGATATTTTGCTCATGGCCTTCCCCTGCTCGTTTTGAGGTGCATGCGGATAGATGGTTTCGTTGTGCTTTAGGTTACCCTGCGAGTCGAGGCAAACCACCTTGCATCCCGTACGATAGCCCGGATCAATACCCAGCACATTTTTCTGACCAAGTGGAGCTGCCAGTAGGAGCTGGCGTAGGTTTTCGGAAAATACCCGTATTGCTTCATCGTCGGCTTTGGCCTTTAGCTCTGCGGTGAACTCGTTCTCAATGCTAGGTTCAATTAGCCTTTTGTAGCTATCCTCAATGGCAAAATCAATCTGATCGGCCGACTCGTTATCATTTCTTACAAACGCTGCCGATAGCTCGTCAAGCACATCATCGGCGGGAGGGGTAATTGACACCTTAAGGAAACCTTCGGCCTGGCCACGGCGCATGGCCATAAATCGGTGCGAAGCGCATTTTTTTACAGCTTCCTGCCAGTCGAAATAATCGGAAAACTTTACGCCCTCCTCCTCCTTGCCCTTGGTAACCTTAGAGCGGATTATGGCCTTTTGATGGAAGTGACGCCGTACGATATTCCTTGCCCTCTCGTTCTCGCTAATCCACTCGGCAATTATATCGCGAGCCCCAGCAAGAGCATCCTCAATATTTGGCACCTCATCGGTTATATACTTTTGAGCAACCTCCTCCAAATTAATGTTTTGTTGCTTCATGATGATTTCAGCAAGGGGCTCAAGGCCTTTCTCCTTGGCAATGGTGGCCTTGGTGCGGCGCTTGGGCTTGTAGGGTAGGTAAATATCCTCCAGTTCAACGGGGTCGTAGCACTCTTCAATCCGTTTGCGTAGCTCGCTGGTAAGTTTCCCCTGCTCATCTATTGTGGTTAAAACGGTCTCTTTACGCTTGTGGAGTTCAACCAGCTTGTTTAACCGGTCGCGGATATTGGTAATGGCCACCTCGTCGAGGCTACCGGTTTGTTCTTTCCGGTATCGGCTAATAAATGGGATGGTAGATCCTTCGTTTAGCAGCTTTACAGTATTTGCAACCTGCTTAAAACTAGTATTCAACTCATTGGAGATAATCTCTATGTGTTTCTTATCCTGATCAATCATTTAATAAAATATTGAGAATGGAAATAAACTAAAAACTACGTATATTTATAGCAATACAATGGTTCACAAAAATAGTAATATGCAAAGATTAGGTGAGCGGATTACGCTTTTTTTTAAGAAAACAGTTCTTGGGGCCTGTTTATCAGTAGTTACTGTTTTTGGCCATGTAGCAATTGCAAACCCAGAGAATAAAACTTCTAGGAGTGTATTGATTATAAACTCATACCATAGTGGGTTAAGCTGGACAGATAGCCTGACATTAGGTATTTCTGATGAGTTAATTCAATCGGGGCTAGAGATAGAGTTATTTATTGAGTACCTTGATTGCAAACGAATTAATCCCGAGAATATATTTAATGCGTATTCCCTGCTGTTTAAGCAGAAATTTTCTGCTGTTAAGCTCGATCTGGTATTCGTCACCGATAATGATGCATTACGTTTTGTTGAGACCTATCGAGACTCCCTTTTCCCAAACCTTCCCATAGTTTTTTGTGGGATAAATAATCAGTATGAATTTTTGCCTGGTTTCACAGGTGTAATTGAGGAGGTTGATTTTGAGGGAAATATTGAACTGATAAAAGGGTTGCATCCTAATATAAAGCAATTGCACATAGTTGCCGATCGAACTACTACTGGGGAGGGCCTTCAGCTGAAAGTAGAAGAATTGATAGAGGAAAAGCAATACCCCTTCTCCACAGAGATATTATCCGATTTCACCCTTGAGGAACTGCAGAGCTATACCTCTGCTTTAGGTGAGGGAGATGTTATGCTTTTTTTGCTATTTAATGTCGATAGGCTTCAGCGATACTTATCGTATGAGCAAGCGTTAGTCGCTGTGAGTGAGGTTATTTCAATTCCTATATACGGTACCTGGGACTTTTATTTGAACAATGGCATTGTTGGGGGGAAAATGATTATGGGGAGATCCCATGGCCAATTGGCCGGTTTAATGGGTGTACGAATCCTTAACGGCGAGGAGGTGGATGGTCTCGAAGCAATCCATGGGCCAACCTTTAATGCGTTTAACCATACGTACCTTAAGAAGCATAACATTTCCATGTCATCATTACCCAAGGATAGAGTGGTTATAAACTCACCCTATCAGTTTTTAATTAGTAACTACAAACTTATCAGGGGCTTTACCCTTACTATTATTGTACTTTTAATAATAATATTTCTGCTTTTAGCAATAAATAGGCTCAAGAAGAAGAAGTTGATCTCGGAGCGTATTTATGCCGAGCAGCTAAATGAGCAGAACGCCCAGCTCGAGGAGGCCAAGGAGAAAGCCGATGAGAGCAATAGGTTAAAAAGTGCTTTCTTGGCCAATATGAGCCATGAAATCCGAACTCCTATGAATGGTATAATTGGTTTTGCAAAGCTACTCAAGATTCGCCCCAATTTACCTCAAGACAAGGTTAATAAGTACCTTGATGTTATTAATGGAAATTCAGAGATTTTATTGAACCTCATTAATGATATCATTGACATTTCTAAAATTGAAGCCAATCAACTTGAGATCAAGTCCGGAGCTTATGACATTAATAAGCTAATCAATGAGCTTTATCTTATGTACAGCTCAGAGAAGAGTAGGTTGAATAAGCCACACATAGACCTCCGCTATAAAATACCCACTGAGTATAGCCAAATGATGGTGCTAACTGATTACGACAGGTTACGACAGGTGTTTATGAATTTGCTGAGTAATGCCCTAAAGTTTACCAATATGGGATTTATTGAATTTGGCTACCAGATAAAGGGTGATATGATGTATTTTTATGTAGAGGATAGTGGTATTGGAATAAAAGGCGAGAAGAGTGAGTATATTTTTGACCGGTTTCGCCAAGCCGACGAGTCTACTTCAAGGGCATATGGTGGTTCCGGGTTAGGGTTAGCAATAAGCAAAGGTATTGTGAACAAAATGATGGGCGATATTGGGGTGGAATCTGATGGGGAGAGTGGCTCTCGCTTTTGGTTTACAGTTCCTTTTGTGCCAAGTAGAAATGATGAGGGGTTGTGTAATTGCGCTAGGCCAGACTCAGGGTACCCAGATTGGCAAGGGAAAAATATTCTGGCAGTTGATGATGTTGAAGAGTCCCTCATACTTTTAAGGGAGTTGATTGCTCCTACCAAGGCAAACTTTATTGGAGTAAGCTTGGCCGAAGAGGCAATTGACGTATGCAAAAAGAATAATGATATCCACCTGGTTCTTATGGATCTTCAGCTGCCGCAAATGGATGGTTATCAAGCAACCCGTGAGATTAAATCCTTTAGGCCGTTGCTCCCAGTGGTTGCTCAAACAGCAAATGCAATGGTTGATGATAAGGATATGGCGCTGGAAGTGGGGTGTAATGGTTACATCTCCAAACCCATTAATTTGGATGAGTTTTATAGCCTGCTTGCTAAGTTCTTGTGAACATAATCATTTCTAAAAATAAGATGATTTTCGTATTAGGCTAGCCCATTGCGGTAGGCCAAATATTTTTCCTCCTTTAACATATTAAACCTTTATCGATTTGTAAGCTCATATGATGAGTTGTTCTTTACGAATACCAACTTTTAGGTATTGTGTGATCCAAATAACAACCCCATCTTTGCAGCATGAAAGCAGGTATGCATTACATAGTTAAAAAGTATTTTGCCATTGCTCTGGTGGGTATTATTGGGCTGCTAACGCTCAATAATACCCTCTTTATGCACCTGCATAGGTTGTCGGATGGGACTTTATTAGTGCATGCTCACCCGTTTAGCAAGTCCAATCAAGCTAATGAGCCTAACCAAACCCACCAGCATACAAAGGTTGAACTGCTTTTTTTCGATAGCTTATTAATCCTGTTTACTGTTGGTTTATTCCGAGTAGTAGCTAGCGTAATGCAGCCTAAAATAGTTAAGCACTATTTTATTCTTCAAAGATTTGGTTACAATATCTCGCAAATATGTTCCAATAGGGCTCCTCCATACTACGCCTTCTAAAACCGTATCCCCTTTTATCCATTTTTCTTTTATCCATTTTTTTAATTGGCAGCAGAGCATACAAATAGATGCTTTGTGTGCACTACCCTTTGAATTATTATGAGAACTATTATACTATTTTGCCTTTCGTTTATTTTAATATCAACAACTACATCATTTGCTCAGCAGGGGCGCCGACAGCACCAGCATCAACATGGGGTAAAGCGCAAAAGCGATGCTCACCTTGTGGGCCATGTGCTAAATGGTGGTGAACATATACCATTCGCCAACGTGGTGCTGAAGGGAACAACCATTGGTACTTCAACCGATGAAACAGGGCACTATCGCATTGTAAATATCCCTGAGGGAACATATACAGTTGTGGCTACAGCCATTGGTTTTACATCGGCACAAAAGGAGGTGACCATTATTGCCGGGCAAACGCTTGAACTTAACTTCACCATGTCGGAGGATGCCGTTGGGCTCGATGAGATTGTGGTAACGGGCGATAGGAACGAGCAGCGTCGTCGTGAATCGTCGGTGGTGGTGAATACCGTTACCCCCAAGCTCTTCACTATGACCCAGTCGGTTGTTCTTAGCGATGGACTTAACTTTAGTCCGGGGCTGCGCATGGAGAATAATTGCCAGAACTGTGGGTTCACTCAGCTTCGGATGAACGGTTTGGAGGGACCCTATTCCCAAATACTTATCAATAGCCGACCAATATTTAGCGGCTTGGCAGGAGTGTATGGCCTTGAACTTATCCCCTCGAATATGGTGGATAGGGTAGAGGTGATTCGCGGCGGTGGATCGGCACTTTACGGTAGCAACGCCATTGCCGGAACGGTAAACCTAATCCTTAAAGATCCTATAAACAACTCCTACGAATTTGGTCTAAATGGAGGAATTTCGGGGATTGGGATGAGCAACTCTGGTGGCTTAGCACCCGATAATAGCATGAACTTTAGCGCAACCGCAGTATCATCAGATATAAAAACTGGGTTGGCTGTATTTGGATTTGTACGCAACCGCACTCCTTTTGATGCGAACAACGACGGCTTTTCCGAATTGGCATCCATTGAGAACACAAGCGTTGGAGCAAGAGCTTTTCATCGCTTTGGCAACAGGAGCAAGCTAACCGCCGATTTTTTCAACATTCGCGAGAATAGGAGAGGGGGCGATAGGCATGACTATCCCCTACATGAGGCTGGCATTGCCGAAGCCGTAACCCACAATATTACTACTGGGGCATTAACTTTCGATCAGTTTGTGGGTGACATGAACTTGCTGTCGGTCTTTGTATCAGCTCAAAACGTCGATCGGGACTCCTACTACGGCGCAGAGCAGTCGCTAAGCGATTATGGCTTTACCAACGATTTAACCTACACCGTGGGGGCTCAGTACAAGATCAATAAGGAGAGCGTGGGTATTATCTTTGGCGCCGAGAACCAAGGCGGGATGCTAAAGGATACCAAGCTCGGGTACCCCGATTACGAAAACGCTGTGATTGTTGATAATGAAATTATCTCGGTACCCCATACCGAGAATACTATGGTTGCCAACCAAAGGCAAAACATTACGGGTGCCTTTACCCAGGTCGATTATTCGATAAATAGTTTTAAAACAACAGCAGGCGTACGCTTCGATCACTACCGTATAGCCGATGCCGAGAGCCCAAACAACGATATAGTTGGTAATGTGCTTAGCCCCAGGGTTACCCTTATGTACGACTTTAGCGACATGATGCAGGCAAGGGTTAGCTACGCCATGGGCTATCGCGCTCCCCAAATTTTTGATGAGGATCTGCACATTGAGACCTCAGGCTCAAGAAAGGTTATTCATAGGAATTCGCCCGACTTACATCAGGAGACAAGCCATAGCTTTATGGCCTCGCTTGATATTAACCAGAATTTTGGCGAGGTAAAATCGAACTTGCTTCTCGAGGGGTTTTATACCAAGCTTAACAACCCATTTGCCAACGAGTATGGCGATATCGACGAGCATGGTGTTATAATTTATACCCGTGTAAATGCAGAGGAGGGGGCTGTGGTTAAGGGGCTTAACTCGGAACTAACGGTGATTCCTGCTGAGAAAATTTCCCTCCGAGCTGGGTTAACCTTGCAGCGTAGTATGTTTGAGGAGGAGCAGGAGTTCGATGAGCGAAACTTTTTTAGAACTCCCAACACCTATGGTTTCTTTACTGCCGATTGGAATCCAACCAAGAAGCTAAGCCTGAGTACAACGGGAACCTACACCGGGTCGATGCTTGTTCCCTATTTTGGCCCAACAATCGACGACCCAGAGGAGGGAGAGCTGCGTACCACCAACCCATTCTTTGACCTTGGCCTAAGGGTTGGGTATAACCTTAAGATGAATGGCGCTACTATGCAGGTATTTGCTGGGGTAAAGAATATGTTCAACTCATACCAGAGCGATTTTGACTCCGGTATCGAGCGTGACCCAGGTTACATGTATGGGCCAAACCAGCCAAGAATGATTTACTTCGGATTAAGAATTGGTAATAGGCTAAGATAGATCACAATTCACTAATTCTCATCATAAGTAAGAGGGTGTCTAAAAAGTCTTAGACACCCTCTTTTTATTCGTTTCTATCTTAGAGGTTTTTCAAGTATTCAATTCTAAATTTGTTTATAGAAAACCTCCTTGTGCTACTTGGTGAGCTAATTACCTGAAGATATCTTTTACATCTTCCCAATTACCATCATTCTCGGCAGGTGTTAGCCCTAGCGTATAGGTAATAATATTGTATATATTGGTGTTGATAAATGCCTTTTGCTTATGCCCCCTTTTAAATGCAGGGCCTTGGGCAAAGAAAATACCATGCATATCGGGGTAGGCATTGTCGTAACCATGTGCACCGCCAGTATATCGGGTGCTATCCGAAGAAAAGCCCACGCTGTAATTCTCTGCTGCTTCAATTACAAGATCCTGTATGCGAGGATTTGAGCCGTAGTGAAGACGTTCGGGGATCTCGTGACGTTCCCAAACCTTTAGATTTGGAATGGATTTTAAAGCAGCAACTGCTTGCTCTCTGAACTCATCCTTTGGCTGTAGGCTATATACCGGATTTCCGCCAGTTATCACCTCAAACCAATCACGCTTAATATGCTTATTTAGGTTGATGTATTTTGAAGGTGAAATCTCGGCCATGCCATGATCGGAAACAACAATAAAATTTACCTTTTTGCCAATGGGTAGTTCCTGCATCCTATTTATGAACACACCCACTAGGCTGTCCAAATGTTCTACCATGGCAAGGGTTTCATTACCTGTTGGACCATCCCTGTGTGCAATCCAGTCGGGTTCATGGTAGTACCAAGCAACAAGTTTAGGTCTCTGATCTTGGGGTAGGCTAAGCCAATGAATTACCGTATCAATCCTATCGCTAAAGGGAACCGACTGGTCGTACCTTTTCCAAAACGATGGGTGACTCCCGCCAATTGGCGCTTCGGACCCAACCCAGTAGTAGGTAGCCGCTTTTAAACCTTGCTTCTCGGCAGTTACCCAGAATGGTTCACCGCCATAAAAGCCCGTATTCTCCACAGCACTCCTGTCGCCCATGGAGTAGAATCCAAGCTCAGGGTCGTAAAAGCGATTGCAAACCAGCCCATGGTTGTTGGGATGAAGACCCGTTGCCAGGCTGTAGTGGTTGGGAAATGTTTTGCTTGGGTAGCAAGGAATAAGTGCCTCCGCGGCAACACCATTCTTCGCCATTTTATCGAGGTTTGGTGTGCTTGCAAGGGTTGGGTAGTCCCAGCGAAAGGCATCGAGCGAAAGGATTACAACGTACTGATCGTCTTTTGCAATTTTTTCGGGCTGGCAACTGTAGGCTAGGCCCAGGGCAGATACCAAAACTAGTGCAATCCAGAATCTGGTAATTTGATGGGTTATTCGTTTCATAATTATACTTATGGTTTGTTTACTTTGATTTGCTTGTATTCTGTTTGATACCAAACCTTACGAAAGGTTTTAAATGATAGATCAACAAATCTACACAAAAAATATTCAAAATTATTAGAGTAGTCCTTACTTCAGAAAACCAGTGGGTTGGTTTTTATTTAGAAATATTTTTGGTATGCATAGCTTCGGAATGTGACTATTGGCATATAATTTGGTTGTTATGACGCCTAATCAAATTAAAAAACTTAATTCATGAAAAAAGCAATTACAATTGTATTGGCATTGGTTATATCGATGCCTTTGCTGGCAGAGAAACCCGATGTATCGGAAGAGAAAAATGTTCTTAAGGTTAACACCCTAAGCCTTATTGTAGGAACAGGTTCGGTTTTTTATGAACGCAAAATTAATGACTTTACTTCGGGTCAATTAGGCGTTGCCTACCTTAACTACAAGTTCGACGATACTGGTTTTTCAGGGTTAATACTAACCCCTGAGGTTAGGTTCTATGCAAAACAGGATGCTATTGATGGATTTTATATTGGTCCCTATATCCGTTATCAAAACTATAGCGTAACGATAAAAGAGAGTACCGACCACTTTGGATACACCAATTTTGGAGGAGGTGTTTCGTTGGGAAGGCAATGGGTAACCAAGTCGGGTTTTACAATGGATCTATTCTTTGGCGGACACTACGCCAAGGGGAACGCCTCTGCTGAACTTCAGGGCGAGTCGTTTAGCGGTGATATCTTTGAGGGTTTCCGAACTCGTATGGGCTTTGCTTTAGGTTTTGCTTTTTAGCATAATACTCCAACTCTGTTATAACGTAAGGGGCGCTATGCCCCTTTGTTATTTTGCAGCAAACCGATTTGTGTACTTCGTAACATCAAATTTGCGCTTGCAGCCATTGTAGTTCATATAACGGATTTTCCCAAATACTGGTCTTGTACCCCACGCCCTGTCATGCACTCCACCAATGCTCCAAGCAATGCCAGCGTAGCCGTTGGGGTCGCGCCCATCGAGGCTATACTTATCGTTTAGGTATATGGCAAATTCCATAGCTTGCTCGGGCGATTGGGTCCACTCCAAAATTTTCTTTGCCCAGTACATTCGCATGTAACCGTGCATTTTACCTGTGGTAATCATCTCTTTTTGTGCTGCATTCCAAAGGTCGTCATGGGTTTTGGCCTGGTCAAATTCGGAGAGGGAATACAGATATTCCCGTTCATCGTTGCTGTGGACAAGATGAGACTCCTTGGCCCACGCATGAAATCCCTGGGTATTATCGTAGTTCGTATTGTAGTGGCAGAAGTTGTCCGATAGCTCTCGTCTTACAATAAGTTCTTCGAGAAAAGCCGATTTATCATCATTGGATACATTGGCCTTCGACACCTCGATGGCTACACGCTGTGCTGAGATATGACCATAATGTAGATATGGCGATAGGTTCGACTGGCCGTTGGCCATCGGATCGTTGCGACGGGTGCTGTATCCAGTTAGCCTTTTCTCGATAAAGTAGTGGAGCAATGCCTGAGCAGCCATTTCACCGGGCCGAATCCATTCGATTGGCTTCACGTTTTTGTCGGCATCAATCCAGCTTTCAATGGCTTGCCAGTCAACACCAGCGCTATTGCTCTTGTTTACAGGAGGCTGCAGAATAGGGAAATCGGTTAGGAACTGAGGAAGTAGCCTGTTGATTTTTGGCCGTAGGGTGTATGCCCCAAATTCGGTCTTCTGCGAAGCTACTCGGCAAGGAACAATGTTGTGAGCATCAACCTCATGATGCGGGATATTGATGGCTGAGTTCACGCCATCTTTCCATTGCTTTTTTATGCGTAGCGGGTCGAAGTCGGATACAAGCAGACTGCTATTGATTTGGCTGATGTAGCTGGGAATTGTTTTTATTGGGTCGCCAGTGAGGAGTTCAAAAGCTATTCCAGCAACGCTAAGGTTAGCTTCAATCTCCTTTAATCCTTCTAGCATAAATGCGTAGTGACGTGATGTAGCACCTAGAAACGTGTTGCTAAGAGCGAAAACAACTAGCACGGGGGCATTTAGCATATTGGCCTGCTCAATGGCGTAAAGTAAGGCCCAGTTGTCGTGGACTCGCTGATCGCGCGACATCCAGTAAACAACTGGGCCTGTTGCCTTTATTTCTTCCTGTTTTAGCAGGGAAACCCTTTGCTTATCGACCATTGAGCTATCGAAGGGTTTTGCGTGTTAGGTACTGCTCCGATTTCATGATGATATCGACGTACTGTGAGCGTCGGTATGCAAAAGGATCCTTAATATTTTTGCGCGAAAGCTTGCCCTTAAAATCATCAATTTGGGCATAACCCTTCTTGTCCATCCAGGCCTCAATGTCAGATAGTATGGTTTTAATATGCTCGTTGCCGTTCACATATAGGGCACTTACCACCTGAAATGCAGATGCGCCTGCTAGTATTGTTTTAATAGCATCGGCTCCATTCATAATACCCCCAGCGCTGGCAATATCGGCTTTGATGTTTCCGTATAGTAGTCCAGCAAAGCGTATGGCAAGGCGCACATCGTAGCTATCGCTAAGCACTATGGTTTGCTCAAGCGTTTCTTTCTCTATATCGATATCGGGCTGAAACATCTTGTTAAAAAGCACAAAGCCATTCACCTTTTCTGTATCCAACCTCGAAATCACCGATAGGGGATTGGTGTAGAATGGGCTAAGCTTAACACCAATTGGGATTGAAACCGCTTTGCTCACCTTGTTTAGGGTATCCACCTGCGATTGTACAATATCGGCTTCGGCCATCTCAAAATTTCGGGGTGTGGTAAAAAGATTTAGCTCAATGGCATCAACCCCAGTTTGTTCAATTTGCTTGGCATATTCAACCCAGGTATCGTCATGTACTGCATTTAGGCTTGCAATTACTGGAACGTTGGTGTTCTCTTTAGCCTTCTTTAGCACCACAAGGTGCTCCTTGGATCCGGCATGCTTGTTGTCGGGGAATAGTCGCGTCATCTCTGCGTTACGCTCGGCATACTCCTCCATAGCGTTCATAAGTTCCAACTCCTCGAGCTGAACCTGCTCTTCGAAAAGCGATTTGATAACTATGGCACCAGCGTTATCCAAGGCACCAAGTTTTTCGGGGTCGGCGGTTAGCGACGAAGCCCCTACGATTAGTGGGTTTTTTAGTTCTAAACCCAGATAGGTAGTTTTTAGGTTTGCCATAACTATTTGTATTTAGGTAGATTATTTATTTAGGTTTGCTTGTTAGTATTGGTGCCGCTTTGAGCCATCCCATTGTGTATGTAGGCTCGCAGTATTCTGTCGATAAGGTCGTTGTGGTCGCGTTCCCACTTATGATCCGTGAAGTTCTTTGCGTTTATGGCCACAACCAAACGCTTGTCGGGTGCTATAAAAACGTACTGATCGCCGTAACCTGCTGCAAATACTAGGGGTTGCCCATCGGGCTGGGATTTGACCCACCAGTGGTAGCCGTAGCCTATGCTATCGGCTTCAATCACCTGTGCAACCGACTCGGTTATCCATTGCTCCGACACTACCGTTTTGTGTCCCCACTTCCCGTAATTATGAACTAAGACTCCAATTTTGGCCATATCGCGCGTGGTAAGCGACAGTCCACCCCAGGCAGGCTGTCCATTCTCAGGATAGGTATCCCAGTGATACGACGCTATATTTAGAGGGGTAAGGATATGCTTATCAACAAAAGCTCTGAAATCCATACCTGAGGTACGCTCCACAAGTTCTTTTATTAAATCGGAGCAACCGCTATTGTAGTTGAATTTGGTACCGGGTATGGTATCCATAGGTAAGCTAAGGATTATGGGGATCCAGCTTTCAGGCTTTTGGCTAAGCTCAATTAGCGGGTTGCCGGCGTATGAGTAATGTATAGACCATTCGTCCCACTTAAAACCGCTGGTCTGTTCGAGCAGATGCCTTAGGGTAATGGCCTTTTTTCGATGATCGTTTTCGAATATGTACTCGTACTCAGGCAAATAATCAACAAGTTTTATATCCAGCGAAGGAATAAATCCTTTATCGAGGCAAATGCCTACGGCAAGCGATGTTATGCTTTTGGTAACCGAGCTAATGGGGTGCAGTGTGGATGCCTGGGTAAATCCGTAGTAAGATTCGTAAGCTATTCGGTGGTTGTGATAAATAATTAGGCTCGATATCTTGCCGTACCTATCGTTTCGAATATCTATATTGATGTTGTCAATGGAGTCGGCATAGAATAGCGTTGCTGGTGGACGCTGGGATTCTGCCCGTTGGCTAATGGCCAACAATCCAATTATGAGCACAATAGTTACCAATACTTTTAGTATTCTCATGGCAAATATAAATCTGGTTTAAAACTTATATAAAGTTATGCAATATCTGCCAACCTATACAAGTTACTTACAGCCTAATTCACCATAAGAAACTAAAAAACACTGGTAAATGTTCAACATGTTTAAAAATTAACCCTTGATAATTAGTCATGTAGTGGATTACAGGTCGCAAAATGCATCCTTAATCTTTTGCAGGGCAAGCGATACGGTTTGCGAAGGGCATGCAATATTCATCCGTTGAAACCCGCTGCCCTCTTCGCCAAACATCTCTCCTTCGTTTAAACCTATACCAGCTTTCTCAACCAGTAACTTTTTAAGCTCATCGTTGCTCAGGTTGTACTCCCTAAAGTCGAGCCATAGAAGGTAGGTCCCCTCGGGTTCAACAAGTTTTACCTTGGGCAGCTCAGCCTCGAGGAAATTTCGAACCAACGAAGTGTTTTCTGCAAGGTACCAAAGTAGCTGCTCCAACCACTCCTCGCCTTGGGGCGAGTAGGCTGCCTTGGTTGCCTCAAAACCAAAAATATTGCCGTGCCAGGTGCCGTTGCGCTGGGCTTGCAGGTTGTATCGCTTAAGCAGCTGGGTGTTGGATATGGCAATCCATGCGGTGGCCAGACCCGCAATGTTGAATGTTTTGCTGGCCGACCCAAAGGTTATGGTCTTGTTGGCTACCTCTGGCGATAGGGTAGCAAAGGGGATATGCTTGTTGGGTTCGAATACCAAGTCGGCATGGATTTCGTCGGCTACAATTAGCACCTTGTGCTTAAGGCAAAGGTCGGCCATTCGGTTTAGCTCATCGGTTGTCCACACCCTGCCCACGGGGTTATGCGGTGAGCATAGGATGAAAAGTTTGACCCCTTGGCTAAGCTTAGCCTCAAAATCTTCAAAATCTATTTGGTACTTACCGTTGGTGAGAACCAGTGGGTTGGTAAGCAACTCGCGGCCATTTTGCTTTACAGCATAGTAGAATGGGTGGTAAACTGGCGATTGTATAAGCACCTTGTCGCCCGGATTTGTATACGCCTGCACGGCGTGGTTAAGCCCAGCCACAATGCCGGGGCAGTACGATAACCAAGTGGTTTCGATTTGCCACCCAAAACGTTTTTGTAACCACCAAGCAATGGAGTTGTTGTACTCATCGTCCTGCAGGGTGTATCCTAGTATTGGATGCTGAAGCCGTTTTTGCAACCGTTCTATAATAAAGGGGGGAGTAGCAATATCCATATCGGCCACCCACATAGGGATTACTTTGTCATTGCCAAAAATTAGCTCGCGCTTATCATATTTAATGGTTGATGTGCCTTGCCGTGGTATCTCGGTTGAAAAATCGTACTTCATAGTTTTTTAGGAGTTTTAATCTGGAGTAGGATAAAAACAAAAAGTTCCCACCATTGAGCCATGCCAAACGATGAGAACCTTTTAGGTAGATTTTTGGTTGTGCTATTTGGTAAGCTCGCTTAGCTTTGAGAATGAATTGTCAACGGTAGAGAGTAGGTCGCTGTAAACAGCCTTGTAGTGCTGACGGGTTTGCTTGCGATCCATTGACTTGTCGGGGCTATTTACCCTTTGGAAAAACTCATTGCGCTTGTTTACCACATCCTCAATTATGTTTACCACCTTATCCTGATTCTTGTCGCCATGCAGGTATAGGTAGGTGTAGCAGTCGGAGATCACCTCGCTCACTAGGTAGTCAATATCCTTCTTAATGTTTCTGATGCTTGCCATAGTTGTTTGCTGTTTTGTTGATATTAATTTAAGGCACAAAAATATGAAAAGATTGTGAATAAAAATGGCTTAGGCGTTGTTCTTGTGGTAAAAAAACGCTAAAAAATAGCTATATTGCAATGTTTTATAGATTTTTAAAGAAAATTTTATGGATAGGGCGCAAGTAGTTAGTCAAACCATAGCAACGTTCAGTACGCTGCGCGATCAGGTGGCTAATCTTTTCTCGGAGGAGTCAGTCCTAAGCCAGTCGGAGCTTATGATTGAGGAGTACTTCGAGGCCAAGTTCAACCCTTTTTTACGAAAGGCTAAGGTTACCATTGAGTCTATCCCATTGAATGACTACACAGTGGTGGCCATTGACCTGTGGCTTAAGAATCTAAAGTCAAGTATAGATCATCTGGAGACTGGAGACCATGGCCTCAGGCATGCCGAGTCGGTTTATATACATCAAAAGTATTTACCTCGGTTAATAAGCTTTCTGGAGAATGTTAAGCTCGAAATCTTGGAGCGTATTTTTAAAACGCAGGAGCATGATTCGAATCCAGAGGTCGTATCGACCAATACAAACCATAAAGGCCTTGCCCCAGGGGCTCTCTCATCGCTGATTGCGCAGCTACTTAACTTTGGGGTTATTAGAAACGATTTGTCACCCGATGTGCTGGCTAAGGTGCTGGCGCCCATTGTAGGCTGCACAACCGATGACATTGCACTTAATCTTACCTACGACAGGGTGAACCATCGATTTACTGGCAAAGCAACTGCTCCTGAGCTAGCTTCGCTTGCAAAGCTTATGAGATCGATTGCTGCACGCATTGAAAATCAGCAGCATGCTGCTGGTAGGGAGTAGGGTAGGTTTAGTTGTAGGGAATACAGCGGTAGTCGAGGCTAATATCTGGTAGTTCAAAAAGCACCATCCCCTCGTTAAGCAAATCCTCATCGTCCTCCTGGTAGTTCCAAATTACTTCTACCTCAACACCATTACGCTTGATGTTGGCAACTTTTTTCATGATTTCCCTTAGGTACTTGTATGATGATGAGTTGATGTACTTGAAGTTAAGGTCGACAATGATTTTTTGCCCCTTCTTTGCTTCAATCTCTTGGTAAAATTCATCGAGCCAGTCGAGAATCTCCTCGTAGAACTCCTTGGCATTCTCGGGATGAGAGATGCCTGATATTGAAAATATATTGGTAGCAGGATCGAAAATTATTTCCGGGGTGTCGATGGCTGCTTCTATTTTTAGTGGTTTCATAGCTTTGTTGAGTAAACTTCACTGTAAAGATAGGGCATTTGCCTAGAATAAATCAATAAGAAACCCTACGATTTGATAAAATTAACTTATCACAAGTTGAACCTTCGTTTTGTTGAGGTTAATATATAAATCTTTTTGCATCAACTGTTTAACCACTGGGATTACCCTATTAACTTGGCTAGTACAGATGAAATGTCGTTTAGCAGGTAGGGTTTGGCTAGGTATTCGTTAAACCCGCTTTCGTAAATTCGCTTGGCATCGTTGGCCATAGCAAAGGCCGTTTGGGCAACAACGGGGGTTTTCTTGTTTTCCAAATCCCTTATTTGTTTAAGAACAGAGTACCCGTCGCCATCGGGGAGCTGTATATCGAGCAGCACAATATCAATTAAAGATTGATTGGTTTGGAACTGCTCAACGGCTTCATGGGCATTGGTGGCAACAAAGTAGTTTAGCTCCAGTACATCGAGGTAGTTGCACAGAAGGTTTCTTGATGCCTCATCATCCTCGCAGATTAGGGCCGTTTTTCCTTTAAAGGTTTGAACTTGATCAATCTTGGGCTGCAGCTGGGGCGGCGTTTTGGCGCTATTGCCTTGGGCAAGTAAAGGGATTGTGAAGAAAAACGTTGTACCCTTTTGCTGTTCGGATTGGAACCAGATTCTACCACCCATAAGCTCAACTAAATTCTTTGAAATCACCAACCCCAGACCCGTTCCAGGATACAGCTTATGCTCTCGGTGTTCGATTTTTACAAAGCGCTGGAAAAGCGATTTTTGGCTTGCTTTGGGAATCCCTATGCCGGTATCGGAAACAAAGAACTGGAGCGATCCGTTTACCTCTTTGTAGCCAAATTCAATACTTCCACTTTCTGTAAACTTAATGGCATTATCGAGCAAATTACGGAGCACTTGCCGCAATCGGTTTCCATCGGTTTTCACTACAAGCCTTTCGGTGGTGGATGAGTAGTTAAGCTGTAGGCTTACTTCTTTCTTCTCTGGTTTCGAATCAATAATCTGGCTGTAGGTGCTATGGAGTGTTTTAAGCTCGTCAATAATATCGCACTCATTTTGCTCGAGCTGCAGCTGGCCAGCCTCAATTTTAGCAATATCAATAATATCGTTTATAAGCCTTAGCAAATCGTACGAGCTGTTTATTATAACCTTAATGTAGCTACTCTCCGACGTACCGGGACTTTCCAACTTATTTGAAAGTAGTTCGGAAAAACCTATGATGGCGTTTAATGGGGTACGAATTTCATGGCTCATATTGGCTAGGAAAGCACTTTTTAACCTATCGCTCTCCTCAGCCCTATTTTTGGCAAGTTTAAATTCGAGGGTTCTTTTCTCTACAATGGCCTCAAGGTTGATATTCTGCTCCTCAAGCTCCAAGGCCTGTTTTTCAATTTCCGCTTTTTGCTCTTCAATCTGCTCTTTCTGTTGCTCAATGGCCAGGTTCTTTTCCCTAAGTAGTTTGTTGGCACGGCGCCTTATGGAGTTAGATCGGGTTAGTAAGATAAGCACAATAATTCCCAAAAACACCGTGGTGAGAGATAGATGCAGCCAACGCTTTTGCCCAACAATCTGATTCTCTTGCTTGGCCAGCACCTTGCTCTGATCATCAATCTGATGCTGCTGCTCAAGCATCTTTTTTCGCTGCTCAAGTAGTATGTTGTTCCGCTCTTCAATTTCTGCCTCTTGCTGTTCCAACTTCTTTTGTTGCTGGCTAACGTCAGCCTGTTGCCTAGCAAGCATTCTTACATTATATGCCAGTACCTCTTGCTGCTGCACTACCTCAGCCGATACCGAATCGAGCAGTAGTCTAAGTTCCTGGAGTACCATCTGTTGCTGGTTAAGCTCTTTTTGCTTGGCTCTAATCTCCTCTACTTGCTCTGCAATTCTATGGTTTTGTGAGTCGATGGCTGCTTGCTGTCGTGCAATCACAAGCTGATACTCCTGAACTTGTTCTCTGTATATCTCTGCTCTTTCCCTTTCGGTTCGAAGAGTCTCCTCCTGCTTCTCGTAAAGTTCCGCAAAATCAACCCTTGATCCACCACGGATAAGTAGCTGAGGCGATACAGCCATCCCTTTACGCTCAATGTTCTCTCGGTTTAGCTCAAACGAAATGCTTGTTCTATTCTCATCGATGTAAACCAGGTTTATCATCGTACCCGATCGCAGATTACTTTCCTCCGTAATAACCAGCACGGGTTGATTGTCTACGCGCTCAAAAATGCGGTTTTCGAACAGCCTCTTCGATTGATCGATATATACGATGTGCGGAGCTGGTAGTAGGGGAATGTTTGCATCGTTAGCAAAAATGATACTGGTGGGTTTTCCCTTAATCTGTCGTCCGGTAAAAACCTCGTTAAACTTTTGCCTGAGCTCCGAATTGTCGCTCACCAGCAAAATTCTGAATGTGTCTAGATTGTTCTCGTTGGGCCAACTAGTATTTAATGCAAATTGATATGTGAAAGCTGCCCTTAGGTTGGCATCGGAGATCTGCTGAGCCGACGATAACTTGCTAAAAAAGATGAGAATGCTTATGATAACTATTTTTACACTATGCATATGGGCTTATTTCGCTCTATAATAAAATAGTATGGAGTCAATTTTTATTTCAACTCATCCAAATGTATGAAAAAATACTAATAATACTAGGTTTTGCTTTCATTGAAATAATAGAGTACAACCCAACAGCCTAGCTGAAAAATGTTTAATGATTATTTTTGTAATGATTTGGTAGCATTGTATTATAAAAGGTATATGGTATATTCAAATTTTAATGATGCCAAATGTCATATGGCGATGCAATATTAAACACTTTATTTGTCAGTAAAAAAAGGACTCTAAGAAATATAGGGATATGGTAAAATACATTATATTTATTGCAGCGCGAAATCTTTATAAAATGATAAATAGTACTATGCAAAAAGTATTGAGTCGCTTGATAGCTTTACTATTCATTTTGCTATGGAGCCATACAGGAATGGCGCAGCAACAGGACTCAATACTGTTGCTGGACTACACGCTCGACGACCTGATGAACCTTCGAGTAGAATCGGCAGCGAAGCGATCGGAGACCATTGCCGACGTGCCCGCAAGCATTGTTGTAATATCGCGCCAAGATATTGAAAACTACGGTTGGCAAACGCTTGAAGAGGTACTGAGTAATGTACCCGGTATGTACCATATTAACGATTACCTTTGGTTTGGCGCCGATAATTTTGGAATTAGAGGCTTTTTTTCATCCGGGTCGTTTAGCACTATGGTTGTTATGGTGAATGGGGTTTCGCAACGCGAGGACTGGTATAATTCGTTTCCTCTTTCAAAAATTAATGTTGCTGTTGAGGCTATCGATAGGATTGAGGTTATCCGTGGCCCCATGTCGGTGGTGTACGGGAGCAATGCATTCCTAGGTGCCATTAATATTATTACAAACCAAACCGATGATGAGTCGCTGGCTGCAATAGCTGCTGGTAGCAATGGCAACTACAGGGCTTATGGTCGTGTGTCGGGGGGAAGCGACAAGCTTAAGTTTAGCATTAACCTAGCGGGGTACGGATCCAACGGAATTAATCAGCCCTACAGTAAGATGACTGATGATATTCATGATGGCTGGAACTTGCCGGCCAACCCTACCAGCAGTGGCCAGCTCGAATACCATAGGATATACCTCGATGCGTGGTTTAGCATAGATAATTTTTACTTCGGATTTCTACAATCGCACTCCAAGCGGGGTGTTATTGACTACTACCCTGGTTTTGACGATGGTCACGTTGCTAATATTCAGGCTACAAGCTCAGTATTTGGTTACAAACGATCATTTAGCAAAGAAATTGAGGCTAAGGCTGAGGTTGGGTACTACTCGTTTCGCAACCTGCTCGATTACAAGCATAATTCCGATACAACAGCCTATGGCTTTAACGACATCTTTTCCGATGCTTTGGATGCGGAGCTAAATATCAACCTCAATCCAACTTCAAAGTGGGATGTTACCTTTGGTGCGTACTACCGAAGGGTGATGCGCGATAAGCTTGTGGTAGATGCACCAAACCTAAGCGACGATTATGTTAACCTCGATGCTGGATTGGCTCGTGGTCATACCATTCAAACATGGGCGGCCTTTTTTCAAACAAGCTACGCATTAACCGATAGGTTTAGCCTGTTTGCGGGTGCTCGTGTTGAGCAAACCCCGGGGTATGAAATTAGCTACTCGGTACGGTTCGACCCCTCGGGTACATACAATTACCTTTCGCGAGTAGGAGAATATATGTATGGCGATCCATACATTATCCCCCGTGCAGCCCTACTTTATCATATTAGTAGTAAGCATCACCTAAAGTTTATGTATGGTAGAGCCATTAAGCAAGCCTCAATTGGGGAGAATATGGATATTGTAAGGTATCCCGATAGGGAGCAGCTGAAACCAGCCAATATGCAAACCCTAGAGGTTAACTACTACAGCATGCTATCGAATCGTTCGGTACTTAATGTGAGTTTATTTCAAAATTTTGCCAACAACCTAATCTCGCGTACCAACCAAATGGAGAACGGTGTGATGAGGCTTTACAATACCAATTCGGGCAAACTAACAACCCTAGGGTTAGAAACCTCAATACAGTTGAAACCTACACAAAATTTCAGTTCCAGCTTAAGCGTTATCCTACAGCACTCTAATAACCGACAGGAGGGGTATGAGGATATTGCGCTTGAGTATGCCCCCTCTTTCCTTGCCTACGGAACTTTATCGTATCTGCTGGTTAAACGGGTTTCTGTGGGGCTTTCGGGGTACTACGTTGGGGCGATGGAAACCTACTGGCGCCCCGATACCCGCGATGCAAGTAATGCTAACGATAACCGAAACCCCATTCAGCTTATTGCCGATGGTTCAAGGATAGGGCAACAGGCACCCGGATATTTTTTGCTGAACACAAATGTACGATTCAACAATATATTTCACGAGAATGTATACTGCTCGCTATACCTACATAACCTTTTAAACACCGAGGTTCGTTACCCCACCACGCGAAGTAACGATATTTTTGAAAAGGGAACATTGGGGCATAGCCGCTACCTGATGCTGAGCATTGGCATACATTTCTAGGAGAAATGGCTATTTGCTTTGATCTAACTACCAATCATCCCTCGTCATCACAGCAATAAACGCTGTTCTTATCTCGTCAACCAAAAGGTTTACGAGACAAGCAGAGGCAAGCAACCTGCCTGCCCACCTAGTAAACCTGACAGCGTCGTTAGACTCTGCCAAAGGCAGGCAAGCTGTCAGCGTTTACTAAACAGTTGAATCTACGAACCCTTCCAACCTGTCCAACCTGCCTGCCTGCCTGCCTGCCTGCCCTTGGCAGCGCTGACAGGTTCTCCACCGATTTATCCAAGCAAAAAGAGAGCTGCAAGACAATCTTGCAGCTCTTTTTATTTATGCGGTGGTAGGCTACCGTTGGATTACCAACCTAACGGTAATCCACCCACCACCCGACGATACCCTAAGAATATAAACACCCGATGCGAAGTTGTTCACATCAATCCTATGGTCGAATTGCTGTGCTTGCTCAGTGCTGTAGGAGTAAACCCTTTGTCCGCTGGGCGAAATTAGTTCAATTACGTACTTAGCAGGGGTTTGGGGTTCAACCCTAACGGTAATCCACTGGTCGGCTGGGTTGGGGAATACGGTAACAACCGTGTTGCTGCCCGGAATTACCTGAACCGATGAGATGGTTAGGGTAATGGTATCGGATGCTTCGCAGCCATAGCTATTTGTAACTGTTAGCCAGTATTCGCCTGGGTTGTCAACCGTAATCGATGGGGTGGTGGCTCCCGTGCTCCATAGATAGTCCACATCGCTTACCCCCGATTCGATGGTGTAGGGAAGGGTAACCTCTTGGTCACCGCCCAGGTCGACCGTTGGGCTTGGGTAGTGCTCAACGGCAGCACTATAGGAGTTGTTGCTGGTGTTATTGTCTAACGCATAGCTAACCGTAGCCTTTAAACCGTAGGTTTTAACCTGCGATAGGTTTGCCTTGGTGCTTAGGGTGAATTGACCCTTGTTAGATGGTTCAATTCGTTGGGTAACGGTATGCTCCTCAGTGGCTACCACTTGGTTGTCCACCTCGAATGTAACAGGTACCTTATCACCAATCCTTAGGATATCTGTTCCCACGTTGGTGATCTCAAGGGTGATGGTTTCGGTTGATGTTAGATCGCATCCTGCTGCTGGGGCAATAATGCCAGTAACAGCATAGTCTGGTACTAGGACGGTGATTGTTACGGCATCGGAACCAATACACCCGTTGTCATCAATAACTGTTACGCTGTAGGTTCCTGTTTCGGTTACAGTAAAGGTTTGGTTGGTTGAACCATCTTGCCACTCGTACGATTGGTAGCCAGCACCAGCATCGAGTACAACCGATCCGGTATTAATTGCCCTGTCGCCTCCCAAATTCACCTGTGGGTTTCCGTAGGCAATTACTGTTTCGGTAAGCATATCGTTGCTAGAGTTTCTGTCAATTGGAGCAATAACCTTTACCCCAATGGAGTGTTCAGAAGCGGAACCTAGGTTAAGCTTGTAATCGAGCGTAATCACAATGCTTTGACCAGGCTCAAGATCGCTTTCCATTTCGAATGTTTCAGTAGTAATTAGAGTACCGTTAAGCCATAGCTCAATATCTATCTCTTCATCGTCATCTAAAACATCGGTTCCTACGTTGGTAACCTCAACCGTAACTTCATGGTTATTACCGAATACGCAAGTGTTGGCAGGCGAAATAAGCTCACTAATGGTGTAGTCGGGCATTAGGATTGTATAGTTGGCCTCTCTATAGCCTTCACATCCATTTGTGTCTTCTACTGTAAGCCCGTAGATGCCAGTTTCGTCGGCTATAAATGTTTCATCGGTTGATACATTAACCCCATTGAATTGCCACTGGTAGAATATGTATTCAGCGTCGCCATCATTCCTTACAGCGCTCAGTTCAAGTGGAACATTTGATATTTTACCTGGTGCATGGTTAAAGTTGAAACTTACCTCTTTAAATGTGGTAATGCTCTTGCTAAGGGTGTTGTTTTCGAAGCCATCATTCTCCATATCAACCCAAAAGTTGATTGTTCGAGTAGTCAATAAGGATAAGTCGATGGTAATGGGAAGGGTAATTTCAACCTCCTCATCAACTCCAATGGGTTCTTCCACAGTATGGATAGCTGAATAATTGGTAAAGTTTTGTATGAAGCCAACCTGAATTTCACGTCCTTCAGGAATTGGATAGTTCCCATTGTTTCTGAGTTTAAATGTTACTGGCTCAGCATTTGAAAGTCCACAGCCAGTTTCTGGTTCTAATACCTCAAGCAGTTCGATATCATCTTTGTAGAAAGTTAGGACTACCTCGGCACTACCAGGACAGCCAGAGAAGTCGGTAACGGTTACGCTATAGGTACCAGTTTCTTCTGCGTTGTATATCCTATCACTTGTATTGTCATGCCAAACGTATGTATCGTAGTATCCAGGGTCAAGTTCTAAGCCCCATCCATAAATATCCCTATCGGCTCCCAAATTAGGGCTAGGGTAACCCAAAGCATAAACCGACTTGTTTCGGGAGTTATTCTCATTGTCAACCTCTTCGGCAGCAGAACTAACAACGAGCTGTACCGTGGCGCTATTCATACCCCCAAGGTTCAATTTCTGATCGAGTGTTATTTGTTTAGAAGTTTTTGATATGAAGTCTTCTGTTAGGTTTATTGTCTCGGTAGTTACAAAAGCCCCATTTAGGAACAAGTTAACGTTGATATCGGTTCCGGAAGTGTATGTTGTATTTCCGTTATTAACTAGAGTAAATGTAACATCAGCGTTGTCCCTAAGCTCGCATCCAGTTCTTGGAAAGGTAATAGTCGAAATTGAAAGGTCGCTGGTCACTACACGCATTTCGTCGTAAGCAGTACAACCATACTCGTTCTCAACCGTTACGCTATAAACCTCATCATTTGGAACTCCCCAAATGGTATAGTTTGCCTCATCAAGGCCATCGTGCCACAGGTACGATAGTATATCCTCGGAGTAGGTTGGTTTTATCTCATACGATTCGGATGTGCTAAATATTTTATAAAGCACATCGGGCTCAATGCTAACCGAAGGTGATGGGTTTACCGTAACAACCATACCTTGCTCATTGTTGCTGTCACTCAAATCTAAAGCGGTGTTAGCTACAAAATTGATGTAGGTTTCACCTATAGTGAAAAGCTTATTTTGTGGGAAAACGTAGGTTGTTTCTTCATTAATTGTAAGTGGATTACTCAAGGTTAACACAGTGTTTTGGTCTCCCATTGGGGTCAGTGCTGAAAGTTCAATTACAGTTCCTGCTGGGAATTCATCATTTCCAACGTTTTTGAGTGTAATTGAAAGAGGAATCTCTTCACCTCCATCGCAAAATTCGGCTGTGGGGTTGTTTATACTTGTTATGGCAATATCGAATGCATTAACAAATACTGAGTGCTGAGCGTCACCACATCCATTGGAATCGGTAGCTGTTACCCTGTAGGTTGAAGAATTGTTCACCGCGGGTGTGTAGGTATTTGCGTCAGTACCAGTAGTAACCCACTCGGATTGGCCAAAAGCTTGCATTTCCCACGTGTAGCTGCTAAAACCTTCTTCTACTTTAAATATCAATGTGTCGGCAGCGGTTGTTGCAATTTCACTGAATTCTTCGAATGTTAGCGGGCTATCGTTAGTTTTCACCAGAATATTTACCTCGGGATATCCAAAAGTTGTTACCTCCTTATCGTAACTGTCATTTTCGCGATCCAGATCCTTTTCAAGATTAGTATAAATTGATATGTTGTAAGTTTTCTCCTCACTAATATCAATAGCTCCAGTAAAGGTGTATTCAACTTCGTCATCTAGTCCTCCCCAACCCAATTCGGGAGTAAAATCCTCATTAAGCACAATTTGATTATCTACTTCAACTACAAGAGGTATAACTTCACCCTCTGTGAAGGTAGAGTAACGGAACGATTTAATAATAATTGTTGGGTTAATTGGAGCAAGCCTTTCACATTCGTTAGCAATATTGGTAATGTTTATAACCCCAATATCTTTTTCTGCAACCATAACCCTTACATCATCCTCGGCGTAGCATGTTAATTCAGGATCGATAACTTTTGTTATGGCAACTTTGTAATCGCCAAACTCGGAAACTTCAATTGAGTTTGATGTCCCAATTGTTGAACTCTCATCGGGTAACTTATACCAGCTGTAAGAGTCGTATCCCGTGCCTGCATCAATAGTTATTGGGTTGGTGAAGTCTTCAACACCAATGTCTGGCCCAAGAGTAAACTCGGGCATACCTAACACCTCAACAGAGGTTTCATGGGAATTATTGGCATTGTTGTCATCAACTTCAAGGTTTGTGTAGGCAACTATTTCATGTACCCCAGCGCTAAACAGGTTAAATGTGTTAGTGGTAGTAAAGGTGTACTCATCGTTTTGCGCAAGTTGGCTAGGGGTAGTTATGGTTTCCATTTTTAGAGCCCCACCATCAACCTGCACAACAATGGGAATCTCAGTATTTTGGGGTATTGTTCTAAAACCATAGTTTTTTAATTTCAGGTCAAGTGGTACGTTATAACCTATTTCACACGCATCGATGGGCGACACCAATTCTGTGATCCCTACATCGAATGGTAGTTCGTAAATTCTAACCATATCAATGGCTACTCCTTCGTATTGTGTGGTTGCGTTTGAACCAAAAACAAAGCGAAACTTCACACCATTAACCCCAATGGCATCAGATGGCAGCATGTTTTTAGCTGTAACGTATTGAGTTTTGTTTACACTCCAGCCAGGGGCGTTTAGGGAGCTGATGGTGGGGGTGTCGAACCAGTTATATGCGTAATCATTATGGGCTGTAAGTGAGGTCCATGTTGTACCCCCATCTACTGAATACTCAAGTGTTAAACCATCAACACCTGGTTCTGTTTGCATCATATAGTCAAATGCAATGATTGGCATTACCGCTGTGCTTAGATCGTAGCATGGGCTTTCGAGATAAGATTTTTCATTGCTCTTGTAGTTCCCCGAAAGCGATGTTGCCCAAGCTCTGTTGCCATTTGATGCATTTTTTATAAATGCACCTGATGGTGTTCCCCATTGCCAGGTACTATTTGTGCCGCTTGGATACCAAAAACCGTTGTTGCTTTCAAAAGAGGATTGGTATGGATATGCATAGGTTGGGAATGCATATAATGATTTACTATGCACATCATTGTTAACATCCTGATCACCCTCAAGGAAAGTTCTAAACCTTAGGTTCTTTAGTCCGGGTGTTGAAAAGTCGGCCTTGGTGGCAAAGGTGAATTCCATCTCGAAATCGCCCTCACCATCCGCTTCACTTTTTATTGGTGAACTAAACTCTTCGCGCACCCATGTGGTTCCACCATTAAGAGAGTATCCAACATCAAAAGTTTTGCTTACCGTTGCGCCGCCATAGTTGCGGACAATAACCTTAACTTCTTCTTGGTTGGTAAGTCCACAAGATTGTATTGGACTAATTAGACTTTTTACGCCAACATCGCTATGGATAAATTCACCTGTTATTGCTAAGTTGTCCACGTTCCATCCACCATAAGCAAGTGAGGTGATATTAGTACCTAATGTAAACCGTAAACTTATGTTTTCCCTTCGACTTAAAAAAGTGTTGTGAGAGCTTCGCATCCAATTGTTATCCTGAATAGCAGCACCAAAATTTTGCCATAGCGTATTCCATGATACTTTGTTGTCGGGGCTTATGCTTACTAGCATATTATGCTGATAGTTTGTGTTAAGCCATCGGCGATAATATACCTGAATGTTCTGAAAATACTTGGCATTGATATTGTCTGAAATGGCGTGGATGGGTTCTGTAATACCTGTTGGGTAGTTACCATCTAAATTTGTTGCCAATGCTGCAGCCCCGTCGTATGGCCCTTCCGGATCCTGACGCCCGCTACCGGTATTATACCCTATTTGCCAATGTCCCGTTGGGTCAAGTTCCCAACCATTTTCTTCATCGAAGTCGTATACCTTAATCGATTTTTGGATATAACTTTTACCTCCCGGATTTAGCTGCAACGAAGGGTATGTGTGACTACCAATGCTTATTGAGTTAGCGGGTATTGAGAAGCTAAGCTCGCTATTGTGGTCAGCATTGATGTCTATATCAGCTGTAATCCAAACTAGGTTGTCACCCGCTGAAAGATTATGGCTGATATCTGTAAATATAAAGGAATTGCCTGACTTGCTTAGGGTTGCATTTATTTGGTTGTTTTTTCTAAAGGTTGAGTCGGAAGTGGAGTAAAGCCTCATACTAACTATATCATCAACCCTACTTCCAATATATTCTACAGTTAGAGAGTTAAGAGATAGTGTACCATCGTTACCTTTTACATTAATAATGGCGTATCCAATTGGATTTAATGTAGTACCCGAGGCTATTGAGATTTTAGTTGTACGTGCACTTACATTGTCTACCTCAAGCGGAAAAACAGCCGACTCGTATACATTTACATTGTCGACACAAACACCATAGCCTGATCGGGAGGTTGCTTCAAAAGCTATTTGAAAGGTGTTTGTTCTTAAGGTGTCATCCAGCTCCGTTTCGTTCTTAAAAGGTAGTACTATTTGTCTGGGAGTCCATACTGCCGATTCATCCAGATACTCTTCTAGTAAATGCCAATCATCTTGCGGGCTTATCCTAAAGTAAACTCGAAGTTCGTCGGCTTGGAGCCTCTTTACCCTAGCCTCATAGAATTGCACGATTGGCTTTGCAACCGTCCTCATATCAAGGGGTGGGGTTATTAGTTTAGTGGTATGTCCTACCGTGTTGGTTTGGAAAAAGGCATTGTAATCACCCTCATAGGCAAACGGGGGACTTCCGTAGGATATGCCAGGGGGCTTAAATCCACCTTGGTTTACAGTCCACGCTCTAGAGCCCGAGATAAAAGCCTGCGTCCATCCTGAAGGAGGGAATGTTGCCCCCTCAAAGCCTTGGGTTAAGGGCAAGGTTACTTGTCCGTATGCATTTATTACCAGTAAAAATGGTAATATTACGATAACTATCCTTTTCATAAGTTCAACCTATTAAGGTTTGTTTATCAATTTAAATCAAAAGATAACTTATTGTACGAGTATTAATCTTCGCATTGAAGAAACAATTCTATAACACCTTTAGTTTTACGACAATGGAAGTTAAGTTGTTCCAAAAAACGAAAAGGTTTCCATATGCCTTTTGATATACTAGGCTTTTCAACTTCAAAATTATTATTTTTTTTGACTAATAATCGTTATTTTGGTGTGGAATGTTACATTGGCTAGATTAATAATTGTTTTACCCCAGTTCTTCTCCCCACAGTGAAGGGTCTTGAAATACTTCTCACCCCAACAAGCCGATTCCATTACTCGTTTCTATGATCTATGCATAGATTCCTCGCTTAGCTCGGAATGACATTTCGTCTTTTGTGAAGGAGGGAAGGGTAGGGTTTGGCGGCAGGGCGGCGTAGCCGCCCTGCCGCCAAACCCCTATAATCGGCTACAACGTGTCATTCCGAACCCCGCTTGTCGGGGTGAGGAATCATCTAATCGCCAGTGCCCACCCTTTTTAATAACCGACTACAGCCTGTCATTCCGAGCGCCTGCCTGAATGACGCAGTCAGGCAGGCGTAGTGAGACCACGCAGTAGCAGCGTAGCTAAATCCATTTGCCGCCTCAATACTTCGTTTGCATTTCCGACAACCTATCATCCCAAGCTTGCATCCCAACTGCTATGCACAGTTCGACCCCAAATTAGCAGTACGATAAAGTCATCTGAGGCATTATCTAACTGTATGATTTATTTATGTATTAGGTTTTTTATCATACCATTATTACATAGTTCTTGCCATTCTGGGTTGAACTCGTTGATTAACTTCTCCTTCTTCGCTCTAGAGTATCCCTTTATCTGTTTTTCACGTGCTATGGCTAGGTCAATGTAGTCGTACACCTCAAAATATACAAGTTTATGCACGTTATACTTTTGGGTAAAGCCCTTTGTTTTACCCGACTTGTGCTCTATACACCTTCGGCTTAGGTTGTTGGTTACCCCAGTGTAAAGAACACTGTTATACTTAGTGGTTAGGATATAAACATAATAAATATAGATCTTTTCCATAGGTCTAAGTAGTTGTTGCGTATCGCTTTAAGCAATATTAATGATTTTTTCCTTAACCATACCCAATGTTGCTTAAGTGAATAGAATCATTTCTGCATTTTTCTTCAGATCTGAAAAAGATTCCTCACCCCAACAAGCCAATTCCATTACTCGTTTCTATGATCTATGCATAGATTCCTCGCTTAGCTCGGAATGACATTTCGCCTTTTGTGAAGGAGGGTAGGGTGTGGTGGCAGGGCGGCTACGCCGCCCTGCCACCACACCCCCTATAATCGGCTTCAGTGTGTCATTCCGAACCCCGCTTGTCGGGGTGAGGAATCCTCTAATCGCCAGTGCCCACCCTTTTTAATAACCGACTACAGCCTGTCATTCCGAACCCCGCCTGTCGGGGTGAGACCACGCAGTAGCAGCGTAGCTAAATCTTCTAACCGCCAGCGCCCACCTTTTTACTCAAGGGTTGACTACTGGCCTAGCCAGTAGTCAACCCTTGAGTATTTACAGTGCCCCCTTCTGTACCGACTAAGCTTGCCATTCCAACTATCTTCCCATACTCCATACCCATTGCCCCCAAGGGTAAGGCTAGTGGCCGTACTCATGAAAGATTCCTCACCCCAACAAGCCGATTCCATTGCACGTTTGTAGAGTCAATATATAGATTCCTCACCCCAAAGGGCGGGGTTCGGAATGACAGTTCGCCTTTTGTGTAGGAGGGGGGTGTGGTGGCATGGCGGCGAAGCCGCCATGCCACCACACCCCCCTATAATCGGCTACAGCGTGTCATTCCGAACCCCGCTTGTCGGGGTGAGGAATCCTCTAATCGCCAGCGTTTACCCTATTTTTACTCAAGGGTTGACTATTTGCTAGGCCAGTAGTCAACCCTTGAGTATTTACTGCGTCCCCCCTTTTTAATAACCGACTACAGCCTGTCATTCCGAGCGCCTGCCTGAATGACGCAGTCAGGCAGGCGTAGTGAGATCACGAAGTAGCAGCGTAGCTAAATCCTCTAATCGCCAGCGTCCACCCTATTTTTACTCAAGGGTTGACTATTTGCTAGGCCAGTAGTCAACCCTTGAGTATTTACTGCGTCCCCCCTTTTTAATAACCGACTACAGCATGTCATTCCGAGCGCCTGCCTGAATGACGCAGTCAGGCAGGAAGCAAGACCACGCAGTAGCAGCGTAGCTAAATCCTCTAATCGCCAGCGCCCACCTTTTTTACTCAAGGGTTGACTATTTGCTAAGCCAGTAGTCAACCCTTGAGTAAATAATGGTTTGTAAAGTGGCCATGTAGGTGGTTTTCTAGTTTTAGTTGAGAAGGGTTACCTAATTCACAACTTTTTTTGATAGATCTCGTTAAAATTTACACTAATAGTGTATTTTTGATGATTGTTTCTCAATAATCTTTACTATGGTTAACTGGCTAGTAAATACTGCTCGCTGCAGCTTTAAATACAAAAGGGTTCTCACTTCATGGGGAGTAGTAGCATTGGTTATGCTGCTAAATGGTAATGCCTTTGCCCAAACCGATACCGAGTTCTGGTTCTCCATCCCTGAGATCAACAGGTACCACCAGAGTGGTACTGTAGCAAATCCTTGCAATGATGGAACCCCAACACGTTTAAATATAACTACCCTTGATAAGCCTGCGGTGGTTACCATATCGATGCCAGCCAACGAGGCTAACTTCACACCCATCGTGCTAAACATACCTGCCAACCAAACTGAGAGGCTTAACCTTTATGACTATATTAGTGATGTGGTGGTTTCGCCAGCACAGACCATGGAGAATGTATTGGCCTATACAGCATCTCATACAGGATTGGCTGAGCCATATATTAATAGGGCTAATAAGGGGATACGGATTACCTCGGATAACCTAATTACGGTTTACTACGAGATTGGAGCCATAAATAATAAGGAGCTGCTAACCCTAAAGGGACGTAATGCCCTGGGCGAAAAGTTTTTTGTGCCATTCCAAACCAATTATCCAATTTCTAGTGGATACAATTACACCCGAAGGCCATACAGCTCTTTTGATATAGTGGCTACGCATGACAATACACATGTGCGTATTACTGTACCCGCACGCATATTTACATTTAGCAATGGCGCTGGGGTAACCTCATTAGCAAACGGAACCCATAGTTTATTTCTCGATGCAGGCCAAACTGCCATTATAACACCCTTTCAGAGCAGAACAGATGAGTATAGAACATCCTTCACTACAAAACTAGCAGGTTCTATGGTTGAGGTGGTGCAGAATAGCCCAGGCGTTATAAAAACCGTGGCCGTCATAACCAAAGAGGACATGGCTCTTAGCCCAGGCTCTGTCGATTATGTTGCCGACCAGCTGGTACCCATAACCCATATTGGAACCAGCTACGCAGTGGTTAGGGGCTATGCTCAGAATAATGGAACATCAACCTCCTACGAGTATTTCTATGTAGTAGGTACCGAAGCTGGTACTAGCGTAGATGTTGAATTTTTTGATGGGAGTACCGTAATAGGAACATCAAGCTTTACGGTTGGGGTAGGAGTCCAGCAAGATGTGCTTATGCCCTTTGCAGCAGAGGTAGCCACTGTGTCAAGCACTAAACCTGTTTATATTTTTCACCAATCGGGGGTGGGGACCCAGTTTGCCGGATCCATTATTCCAACCATAAGCGTTTGCACCGGAAATTTTGTTACCTCCTTTAATCGAACTATGAAGGACAATTTCCAAGCCTGTCCACTAAGACCCGGAACAACTTCCTCGGGAAGTTTCGATTTTTATCTGAATATCCTTGTTTACGAGGGAGCTGAGGATGGTTTTAGGCTGCTTAAGGAGGGTGTTGATGTTACTGCTGCAGAGCTACCTGAACTCCTGCCTGCAAATGCTGCAACTACATTTAAGCCCTTACCGGGCGCTGTTGAACCATTTACAAGGTATAAGTATGCCCGTGTTAAGGCCGACGATATTGTGGCCAATGTAGCCTACCGACTGGTTAACGACAAAAACGTTTTTCACTTGGGGGTAATCAACGGTGCAGGTAATGGTGTAAGCGCAACTAATGCCGATGCTTTTTACGGCTACTTCTCCGATTTTAACGAGATAGTACCAAGGGTTTACGAGGATTATGGTGAGGACGATTCTTACGTGGGTTGTTATGGCGATAATGTTGAACTTGTTGCCGTGGGAGGGAGAACCTTTTCGTGGACACCTACCAAATTTCTCGATAACCCTAACTCCGATAGACCTACTGCAATTAACGTTACCGAAAATATCACCTACACAGCAACCATTAGCGGTGCATGTGCTTTAACCGAGCAGATCGATTTTTTTGTTACAATCTCCGATCCGGTGATTGCAGCATTCACCTCGGATGTTACCTCAGGATGTGCTCCCCTTAAGGTTGAGTTTACCAACCTATCGCAAGGTCATGCTACGAGCCAATGGGATTTGAATAGCGATGGCGATTTTGCCGACGCTTTCTGGTGGGAAGGAATAGATCCCGCTGACCCCACTGTTCTTATCGACCCCTTTAATCCGCCTAACCCCGGTGGAGTGCTAGGGTTGGAACATGAAATTGTGGAGAATCTAGATGGCAAATTTACCGCGTGGTTCGATAATAACACCAACGATTTTATTGACTATGAGGTGACATTGAAGGTGTTAAGTACTGATGGTATATGCCCAAAGGAGGTAAAAAAAACCATTAGGGTATACCCTCGTATAACTGCCGATTTTGCTCTTGATGCGGCTTCTACCGATGGTAGCCCCAATTGTCATCCTCACACAGCCGAATTTACCCCAATAGTTACTGGTGAGGTGGGGCGCTACTACTGGGAGTTTGATGGTCTCAATACCTCGTACGAGGAGAATCCAACCCACACTTTCCAGAATAAATCAACAGGCCCACAAACGTTTTTCCCCAAGCTTACGGTAACCGACCGCTGGGAGCAATGTTCGGACGATGCTACTCGTAGCATTACAGTGCAGCCCTACTTTAATGCAATTATTTCTGCCAGCTATACCGAGGATTGCTCTCCGCTGGTGAATAACAACACAACTATACGTAGTGTGAGCGAAGGTGCAATTGATACCTACGAGTGGGAATTGTGGAGAGTTGGAGATGCCGCTCCGTATGCTATGTCTAGCACAGCAACTCCACCAGCCGAAGTGTTTAACCTCGAAAATAACAGGGACGATAATCAGGTTGAGCAGTATAGGCTTGTGCTTAGGGTTAGCTATGGTGGTTGTACCCCATCGGAGGATGAGGTAATTTTTGAGGTGTACCCTAATCCAACCGCCGATATTACCATAACCCCTCCGGGTGCTCCCGATATTAACTGCTCACCCTTGGTAGTAAATTTAAATGCAAGTAATATACGCAATACCGATAGGTACCAGTGGCGCGTAAATGGTGTGGCGCAAATAACCAATCCCGAGCCTATTATCCCACCACTAGGGACCTACCCCGACGATTACAATGCCCCCATAACGCTTACTAATTTCTATCCTAATCCTGAGGATAAAATAATAACATACACTGCCACCAACGATTTTGGTTGTAGCTTTGTATCTACCCCACAAACCATCGAGGTGCAACCCTACATCCTGGCCGAAATTGTAATCGATCCCTTTGAGATTTGTCCCGATCATGTTACAGGCGATTTTAACGTCTACATTACCCATTCATCAATAGTGGCCGATGGGACATTTCAATGGACAATTGACGGCACCCCTGAAACTCCTGGAGTAGATATTGGTACACGAACATTTAACTACTACTCCCCCAGCTTTACACCAAACGCCGATGGTGAAATATTTATTGATGTTCAGCTAGATGTGTACAATGAAGCTGGCTGTAATGTTACCAGAATTGAGCAGATACAGGTGAACCCACCTGTTACAGTAGATTTTGATGCTTTTATAGGTGGATTACAGGTAGACCCAGGGGTTACGCAGATTTGTCCTCCTGTTAGTATGAATTTTCAAAGTGCGTTTACACCCAAAGACGATAATATTAGCTTTAGGCACTGGAAATTCGGAAATATTGCAGAGTCCAATGAAATTAATCCTGTGCTACAGGTCGAGAATCCACACGCTGCATCATTCAATATGGATGTAACCCTCACGGCAACAAATACCTATGGGTGTTCGGGGTTCAGAACCAAAACTTACGAGATACAGCCCGAGGTTAAGGCCGAGTTTAGTATTGAAAGCGTTGAGGGGTGCGCCCCCTACACCCTTGTTGTAAATGCACCCAATAATGGAACGGATTACGACTGGTTCTTTAGTGGGCAGGATCCCTCTGGGCACTCTCCCGTTTTTACTCCGGTTGGTAATCAGACAGGTGGGATTGTTAAAGAGACAATTACCTTAACGGCCACAAGGGGTGCCTGTCCACCCGTTGTCAACAACAGTGTTGAGGTTACCATCTACCCCGAGGTTCAGGCTCAGTGGACAGACGACCTACCCACAGTAGGCAATGAGTATGGAAACCTTTGCTCTCCTTTGGATATTGAATTCCAAAACACATCAAACTTATATGCTCTCAGCTCTCCAATAGTAAATAATGTTCAATGGGAGGTGTTTGATAGTGCAGATAATTTGGTTACCAGCTCGTATTTGCAAAACTTTACTCCTAGGCTAACTAACCCAAGCCATATTACACCACTAAACTACAGGGTGAAACTAACGGCCACTAGCGAAGTTGCTATTGGAGGCTGTGTAGGAGAACACGAACGAGTTGTGACGGTAAATCCAACGCCTAATGCCAACTTTGATGCCACCATTACTGAAATTTGTACTCCAATGGAGATTGAGATTACAGATTTGAGTGAAACCATAGCCGATGCCGATTACAACTGGGTATGGGACAGCGAGGCAATTGCCACCTCCACTGGAGGACAAAACTGGGAAGTATTATATGATAATTCAACCGAACTGATAACTAATAAGCTAATAACGCTTCATCTGTTAAACGTGTTTGGTTGCGAAGATTACAGCGACTACCTTCTTGAGGTCTATCCTCAGCTAAGTAGCGCAATCAACCTGCTGTCAAACACCCGCGATGCCAGCTGCGATAACGATTTCTTCAGCTTCGAGAACCAAGCTACCAAGGGCGAATCGATTCGTGAGTGGCGATGGTTGGTGCAAAACACTACCACTGGTACTAGTAATACCTACAAAACTGAGAATTTTGAGCATACATTCCGTAATTTTAGTCTAGCTCCGCATGATATCTCAATTACCCTAACCGCCGAGAACCATTTGGGCTGTACCGAGGATGCAACCCATAATATAACCGTTTTCCCTCGTGTGGTAGCTGCTCAAAACTTTGACATAGGCGATATCTGCGGTGGTGATGTGGATCTAACCCTTACCAACTCTTCAAGCAATGTGGGTTCTACTCATGGCAGCGCAACCCCCAGTTTTACATGGATCTTTACACCTAACACAGGCGATCCAGATATCACGTCTGATGGTAGTACACCTGCCGTGTTGGTTAATACGGGTCAAGTCGATCCCATTGATTACACAGTGCATTTCCGTGCGCAAACGCACTGGAATAACTACAATGGTATTACCCGAACCTGTTGGGACGAAACAGCTGGCAATACCGTTAGGGTATATCCTGAGTTAGATCCCATTTATGACATTCCTCCTGCCGTATGCTCAGGTTTAACAGGTGCAACGCTTGAGTTTAATAAGAACGCCAGTAGCAGCGGAGGAGGAATTAACGATGTATCGCTACAATGGGATTTTGGCGATGGAAATACTCGAACCACTGGTTTTGTAAATCAGGTAACCAAAGATTTTACAAACCTTAGCGATGCCGATTTCACCACCAGCACCAAAATATTTGCTACGCAGCTGGCCACTGGATGTACTGCAAATCGTGAGGTTAATGTAATTGTTCACCCAAAGGTGGAATCCATCTTTACATTCGAAATTGGCGATGTTTGCGATTATCCGCTGCCCGTTACCTTTACCAATGCCGCAAAGTATAGCAAGCAGACGGGAGTAACCACACAGTTTCATTGGGATTATGGCTATGGTGGCGAGGAGGATATGTTCAATGCTAGTTCTCCCCTTACACATACCCATCCGTTCACCAATGCCAATCCTAATCAGATTGTAGAGTATGATGTGGAATTTAGCATTACGCAAACACATCCATCGGGTCGAACTTGTGCCAACACATCTACCCGCAAAATACAGGTGTATCCAGAGATGCTACCTAGCTTCAACCTACCAACCACCGAGGGGTGTAATCCGCTTACCGTTAGCTTTAGCAATACAAGTACGGGGGTTAACCTGATTAGAGTTAATGGAACACCTTGGAATGGTCAATTCCTATGGGATTTGGGCAATGGAACAACCTCCAACAGTATTACCCCAGCAACTCGTGACTATGCGCATACCGATAAAACCAAGTCGCTTCTATACGACATAAACCTTACAGCAACCAATCCGTTGGGTTGTGTTAAAACAGCAACCACAAGCACTCCGCGGGTAACCGTTTACCCTTGGGTGGTGTCATCGTTTGCTGTTGATAAAATAGAGGGCTGTACCCCATTGAATGTTACACTAAACAATACATCCGTATCAAGCACTTATACCTACCAGTGGAATTTTACTGGAAATGGTTCAACTGTTTCAACCGCAACATCCACAGCGGCGCAGCCGGGTGTAATTACCTTTACCAATCCATTGGGTGCAGGTGATGTGCTCTCTATTCAGAATCCTGTAATTGATCTAGTTACATCATTAAATACTTCGGTTTACACCGTTGGGGGAGGTTGTACTAAGTCATCAACAGAAACGGTTAGCGTATTTCCTCATGTTTATCCCAGCTTCGATGCCACGTTGGAGGGCTGTCATCCGCTAAACATCAATTTTACGAACACCTCCAATGTGTTTGGTGGTACAGGCAATGGGAAATACACTTGGGATCTGGGGATAGGTGTTACCACCAATAATCAGAGTCCTACTCAGGAGTACCAAAACTCATCTCTGGTTGCTAATCAATCGTATACAGGCCGATTAACTTCTGTATCGGAGCATGGCTGTACCGACTTTTTTCCTTTCACAGTTACCGTTTGGCCAAAGCCCCAGGCGCTGATTGAGCTAACCGAGTATATGGAGTGCTCGCCATTTAACCTCGAGATAATTAACCAGTCCATCGGTAAGAACCGAGGATCGACCCTTGAGTTTACTTACGATTATGGCGATGGCTCTCCAGTTGTTGGGCCTACCACCAATGATGGTAACCTGCCCCATGAGTTCCGTAACTTTAACGACAACATCGAATCGTACACCATATCGCTTTACGTTAAAACCGAGGATGGGTGCGATGATATTACGCACCAAACCATTCAGGTTTTCCCAGAGGTTACCTCAATTTTCGATACCGATGATGGTAATCATGCGTTATGCAACCCATTCGAGGTCGATTTTGTGAATAACTCCCGTAACGCATGGCGTTACTACTGGGATTTCGATGATGGTGGAATCACTTCCTCGTCGTTTGCTCCTAGCTATCGCTTTGTAAATAATGGCACTGAGGATAGAGTATTCGATGTGTCGCTTACGGTGATGTCCGAGTACGACTGCGAGCATACCGAAATACTACCGTTAACGGTTTATGCTGCACCCATTGCCGATTTTGCCATTATCCCTCCTCACCAGGTATTTCCGCAGAATGGTACGCTTCCAACCTTCGAGTTCCGTAACCAGTCGCGTCCAGGTGGTATGCCAGCTTCATGGGCTCATAGTTGGACCTTTGGCGATGGAAATACTAGTACCAGTATGGATCAGAGCTTATCGCACACATACGAGCACTGGGGATTTAGAGATGATGATTTTAGGTACGAGGTTACCCTCTTCATCGAGAATGAGAAGTGTAGCGATTTTGTTGCTCAAAAATTAACCTTGTTGCCACCCGAGCCAATCTCCATATTTAGGGCCGATAACTACCGCTCATGCTCTCCGCTGGTAATAAAGTTCTTTAACGATTCCAAGTTCTACCTGACCGACAGACAGGCAACGGCCTTTGAGTGGAGGTTGAATAATGCCGATGAGCCTTTCTCAACCGAGTTTGAACCTACCCTAACCATTACTGAGCCTGGGTATTACAATATTGGGCTTAGGGTATACGGCGATGGTGGTGAGAAGAACTACTATCGCACCTTTAGGGTGTTTGAGAATCCTGTGGCACGATTTGAGGTGATGCCCGAAAGGGTTCTTCTGCCCAATGCCAAGGTTCACTTCTTTAACCTATCGGAGAATGCTAATAAGTACGTTTGGGACTTTGGCGATGGAACCCCCAAGTCGAGCGAGAAGGATCCGGTTCACATTTACGATGAGCTGGGAGAGTATAGGGTTAGCCTTATGGCTTTTGCCGAGTATGAGCATAAGGACGATGATGGAAACCTGCTGATTCATGAGTGTATCGATTACGATTCGCGTTTCCCTGCCGTTTGGGTTGAGGGTGAGGGTAAAATACTATTCCCCAATGCTTTTATGCCTAGCAAGTTGGGTCCCAATGGTGGTTACTACGATGAGGTGGACTACAAGAATGAGGTGTTCCACCCCGTTGCCGATGGGGTTATTGAGTACAGGTTGATGATATTTAACCGGTGGGGCGAGCAGATATTTGAAAGTAATGATATTAAGATTGGTTGGGATGGCTATTACAAAGGTAAGCTAGCCAATCAGGATGTATACGTGTGGCGTGCTGTGGGTAAATTCTCTAATGGCGAGCTGTTCGATGTGCGGGGTAATGTTACGCTGTTGAGGTAGGCAGGTCGGTTGAGTTAGAGACCTGACAGCGTGCGAAGCTCCTGTCAGCGTCAAATGAATGTAGAGTTTAGAGTTTAATGTTTAGAGTTCATAAAGTTCATAGAGTGTCTAAAGTTTAGAGTTTAAAGTTTAGAGTTTAAAGTTTAGAGTTTAAGGTTTAGAGTTTAAGGTTTAGAGTTTAAGGTTTAGAGTTTAAGGTTTAGGGTTTAAGGTTTAGGGTTTAGAGTTCATAAAGTTTGTAGAGCCTGCCTGTCGGCAGACAGGTTCATATAGTTTAAAGTTTAGTGAGTTTTGATTGAATGATTGGTTTTGGTTGACCTGACAGCCCTGCCTGTCGGCAGACAGGGTGCGAAGCTCCTGTCAGCGTCAAATGAATGTAGAGTTTAGAGTTTAATGTTTAGAGTTCATAAAGTTCATAGAGTGTCTAAAGTTTAGAGTTTAAAGTTTAGAGTTTAAAGTTTAGAGTTTAAGGTTTAGAGTTTAAGGTTTAGAGTTTAAGGTTTAGAGTTTAAGGTTTAGGGTTTAAGGTTTAGGGTTTAGAGTTCATAAAGTTTGTAGAGCCTGCCTGTCGGCAGACAGGTTCATATAGTTTAAAGTTTAGTGAGTTTTGATTGAATGATTGGTTTTGGTTGACCTGACAGCCCTGCCTGTCGGCAGACAGGGTGCGAAGCTCCTGTCAGCGTCTAAAAGATAACGAGGGTTGCCTGATGACCTGACAGGAGTGCGAAGATCCCGGCCAAGGGCAGGTTCACCTACCAGAGGCAGGTAAAATGGCAGCATCAAAATGATAATTAATGGCAGATAACAATAATTATAGTATTTTTACTGTTTAACGTATAAAATTGAAATCACTGAAACGCTTTTTCGCCATATTGCTTTTAGCCTTTTTGGGATTTGCTGCTCACTCGCAGGATCCACAGTTTACGCAGTTTTACGCTAGTCCGCTATACTTGGCGCCATCGTATGCAGGTGGTATTCCCGGCCAGCGCGTGGTGGCCAACTATCGTAACCAGTGGTCGATGGTACCCGGCACATTTCAAACCTATAGCGTATCGTACGACCATAACTTCATAAACTTTAAGAGTGGTCTTGGGTTACTTTTGGTGGGCGACATTGCCGGCGATGGTCGGATGGGAACTACCTTGGCGGGTATAATGTATAGCTACGATATTACGCCGCACCCCGATTACCATATTCGTCCTGGGATTGGGTTTTACTACGTTCAGCAATCTGTAGATTACTCAAAATTGATCTTTGGCGACCAGCTAACCTCTACTCCAATACCCCCGTCCTCAATCCAAGCGCCAGGTAACCCCACTGTCCGCGATATAGATGTGTCTACATCTATACTCGCTTACTCCGACAATATATGGCTTGGTGCCACCTGGGATCATATGCTACGCCCCGAGCGCACATTCTATGGCGACGATGCGCGAACTCCATACAAAATCTCTGTTTATGGTGGAGCACGCTTTATCCTAAGGGGCTTCATTATGCGACCCATTGAGGAGAGCATTACCACTGCCTTTAACCTTAAAATGCAGGATAAATCCATTCAGCTCGACCTGGGCGTGTATTGGTACCGTCAGCCTTTCCTATTTGGCGTGTGGTATAGGGGGATACCACTTGTTAAGGAGTACCCCGGAACCGATGCAGTAGCCTTTTTGTTAGGCTATCGTCTCCAAGACATCAGCTTTGGGTATAGTTACGATTTTACCGTTTCGCGGTTAGGGTTTGGATCGGGTGGCTCGCATGAGATTTCGGTTAACTACACCTTTAAGGCCAACGTCCGTAAGCGGTATAGAGCAATTCCCTGCCCAACCTTCTAGATGGTTACCTACTTTTGTTTTTCCCTAAATTGTCTGGCAATCTTATCCATCAGCAGCATCTTGTTCCCGTTTTGTGCATTGGGTCACCCAAATCAGAATCTATATTACACGCCCAATATAGCGCATCTGGCTAGCTTTATTACTAAGCATTAGGTAAAAGCCCCCTTACTTTCTCCTTGATGAGAAAGTAAGCAAAGAATCCCTGCCCGACTGAAGCGGTCAGGCGGGAATGTAAAACCCTGCCTGCACTGCCGTTTCGGCAGGCAGGGATGCTGCTGCCCGCCCTGCTGAACCCCAAGCCCTATGGCGATGTAGGCGATATGGAACAGGGGTATGGATAACCTATGGTCTGCTGAAAAACTCGAAATTAGAATATGATTCGTTTTTCCGAGGTCTATTCGTTTTCCCTCTGGCATCGGCTGGTGAGCCGAAAAACAAGTGCAGCGGGCGGTAAAAAAAAATCTGCTGTTTGAGCACCGACGTAGGAGGTGCGAGTTCAGATTTTTTCCGCCTGCAAGCGTAGTTTTTCGTGCGAGGCAGGCGTAGCCTTGA
>NZ_JAANIG010000033.1 GCF_011174675.1 Perlabentimonas gracilis
TGAACCTTCGGTATAACAGTCACCATCGGTCGTTTGTCCGTTGGTAAAAATAAATAATAAAATTGTAAAAAAAATGCTTGGTTATTTAGGGTTAAAACAGGCACTATTTCTATGAACTTTCAACTCTCGTTTAAATTTATAATCTTTTTTTACCTTTGTAGCCGAAATCAACTTAACAACATATTATGAAACTACTCGAAGGAAAAACAGGTTTAGTTACTGGCGGAGCGCGCGGAATTGGCCGTGCCATCGCTATAGCATTTGCCCAGCATGGTGCCAACGTGGCATTTTCCGATATGAATGCCGATGAGAATTTCCAGAATCTTGAGAAGGAGCTGAACGCCATGGGCGTAAAGGCTAAGGGTTATGTTTCCGATGCCAGCAACTTTGAGGCATCGCAAGCCATGGTTGATGAGATTGTGAAAGATTTTGGTCGTATCGATATTCTGGTTAACAACGCTGGTATCACCCGCGATACATTGCTAATGCGTATGACCGAGGAGCAGTGGGACCTGGTAATGAACGTAAACCTAAAATCGGTTTTCAACCTAACCAAGGCCGCACAAAAGTATATGCTTAAGCAGAAGTCGGGCTCAATTATCAATATGAGTTCCGTGGTAGGCGTATCGGGCAATGCTGGTCAGGCAAACTACTCGGCTTCAAAAGCTGGTATTATTGGTTTTACCAAATCGGTGGCTCGCGAATTGGGTTCACGGAATATCCGTTGCAATGCCATTGCCCCTGGCTTTATTATTACCGAAATGACTCATAAGCTGCCCGAAGAGGTTCGCAACGAGTGGGTTGAAAAGATTCCTCTTAAGCGTGGCGGTACCCCCGAGGATGTTGCCGATGTGTGCGTTTATCTTGGCTCAGAGATGTCGAGCTATATCAGCGGACAGGTTATCAGCGTTTGCGGTGCAATGAATACATAGTATAACAGCTTTATTTCAATATTAAAAAGGGCATAAACCAATGGTTTGTGCCTTTTTTTTAATCTAGTTTTTCGTACAAATGCTCAAGCATACGGATAAGTTCCTTCACCTCAATGGGGTTTAATCCATCCGTTGCTTTTTGTAGCGTTGCCTCTTCAATGGCTTTAAGTTGCTCAATTATTCCCTTGGCGTACTTGGTAAGCACAATCTGGTACGAGCGCTTGTCGGTGGCGCTGGCCATGCGATTTACCAGATTGTTTCGCTCCATACCATCAACAATTCTCGATATGGCTGCATTGTCCTTGCTGGTGCGCTTGGCTAGCTGCCCAATGGTTATGTTGTCCTCTTCCCAAAGCCACTCTAGCACAATCCAGTAATCAGGGGTAACATCGGCAAAACCTTTGGCTGCAAAGTTTTGGGCAAGCTCGGTTCTGTACCTCGATGCAATGCGGGTTAGCGTGTAAACAAACGATTTTGAGTCGGGATTCATTTAGTTTTTAAATTTTAAACATTTTTTACGAGTTAACTTGAAAGGGCTCTTCGCATTTTTTTAAATATCATTTTCGAAAAATCAGATGTTATAACAAATATTTATGTTATAGGACCACAAATAACTACTTCAAAATATTTTTCTACATTTTTATCCTAACATAACCATTATTATCTTCTTCAATGGAAATGGTGATATGTCCTAAACCTTGGTCAAGTAGAAAACTTATAGAGGTTTGATGCGAGTCGGCAGGATAATTATAATCAGAAATATTAGTAGTTTTGCTGGAGAAACCACGCTTGTCCGTTTCTAACACCACACTGCATTCAATACATGCAGCTTTTATAAGTAAAAACGCATCTTGCATAGAAATATCGGGAAGGTAAATTGCTTGACCTCTAGCACATGTTTCTGGAGTTCCCGAAGAAACTACAAATACTCCAGAATCTTCAAGAAATATCATTTCTTCAAGTTTTTCCTTTTTTAGTTTCCAGTGGCTTTTCTGCTGATAGTCATTAATCCACTGGTAGCGATAAAAATAGTTGAATTTATCAACATCCATCTGAGTAAGAAAACCCATAAAACAAAAGCCTTTAAGGCCATTGAATTCAACCTCGACCCATTGACTTTTAATATTATCAACAGTTATCCAACTGTATGTCTTCTTCAATACCTTTACACTGCCTTTGTAGGGAACTACAGCAATCCTTTGCCCACTAAGATCTGGCTTGTCGCGAATTACTAAGCCAGATGCAACCATCACTTGAAATTCAGAATTCGTTAGATCAATAAACTTCATCCTATTTTCATTATTCCTGAGACCCTCTTCAAAAGACCAAAGAATGTGCCCCAGTGTATCAATCTTTAGAATGGAGTACTCGTGGGCACTGCCAACCATAATCATTGCCTCTCCTTGCCTGAATTCTGAGGCTGCTGCAAAGCGTAGGGGGATAGCAACAGCTCCATTAGGGTCAATGTATCCGAACCTGTCATTATTTTGGGCAAGAGCTAGACCATCTACATATTCACCTACCCAGCTGTATTCAGATTGAGCAAATGATACTTGAAGAATTAATAGCAGCAAAATATATGAAGTTAAGAACTTTTTCACGAGAATCCTTTTTAAGTTAAATATTAATAACCAGTTAAATTTTGACATTCAAGGTTGAATAATTATTATATACACTTGTATGAAAGTTGAATATCTATTCTTCCTATTACATGGAATATATTTGAAGGCACAAACGGCCAAATTTATTGTAAATATTTTAATGGACAATGAAAGTATATGATATTAGAGGTTTTTAGTATTGATCGTATTACTTTTGTTTCAATCATTTTAGTAGTAAACTTAATTTTATTATATCCTTATGTCAATTTGTAAAATGATTATAAAAATGGCTTAGTTACCAACCAAAGTGGCAAACCAACTATTGAAACGTAGCCAGTGATGAAGTTGAACCTATTGTTTTATAGGATAACTCTCAGAATTTGTAATAGTTGAGATTAATTCATTGGACTGATCCAAATATGTCTCTATACCGCTAACGTAAAATTATTTCACAACTATTCAATCAGTATAAGCCCTTTAGTCTTACTTATTATGGGAAAGAGCTTGTTCTTTTATAGTTAGTAAAAGTTAAAACTCCATATCTTTGCGGCATGAGAGGCACTATTTCAATACCCATAAAAAAAGTAGCACGCTTTGCCGACCAGCTTTGTCGTTGGAGCAGAAATGAAAGATACGCACTGGTACTTCGTAGCAATTCCGATATGCTTACCTGCGATGCGTGCTCACCCTTCAGCCGGTATGAGGTGCTTGCTGCATTTGGTGCCGACAGCCTTATTGTTCCCAGCAAGAATTATTTTGACGAGCTACGTGATGCAACTGCCCAAAACAATTGGCTTTTTGGCTACTTGGGCTACGATTTAAAGAATGAGGTAGAAAAATTAAGCTCTAACAACTCCGATGGTCTTCACTTTCCCGAAATGATTTTCTTCATGCCTTCCATAGTATTTGCTGTGCAGGATGGTATTCTCAATATTCATTACTCCAAAGATAAATACAACCGCCAAACCGCAGGATGCCTGTTCGATGCCATAATGGATGAACCTGCTATTGCCGCACAGAATGATAAGGATATAATAACACAGGCACGTTTTACAAAGGATGAATATATCGATACCGTGAATAGGGTGCTTGCGCATATCCATAGGGGTGATATCTACGAGATGAACCTTTGCCAGGAGTTCTACGCACAAACATGCCGAATAAATCCTTACGAAACCTATTTACGGCTTAATCAGCTGTCGCCCACGCCCTTCTCGGCATTTGGCAAGTTTCATGATAAGTTTCTGCTTTGCGCCAGCCCCGAGAGGTACTTGCAGAAGCAGGGCAATAGGATTGTCTCGCAACCAATTAAGGGAACCTGTCCGCGTGGCAATAACCCACAGGACGATAAGCAACTGGCCGATAAGCTCAAAAACGACCCAAAGGAGCGAGCCGAGAATATTATGATTGTCGATTTGGTGCGCAACGATCTATCGCGTGTGGCGCAACGGGGCAGCGTTACCGTTGATGAGCTGTGCGGGGTGTACCCATTTCCGCAGGTTCATCAGCTAATATCTACCGTTTCATGCAATCTTAATGCTAATTCTGATATTGTAGATTTGCTAAAGGCCACCTTTCCAATGGGCTCAATGACTGGTGCACCTAAGGTTAGCGCTATGCAAATTGCCGAGGAGTTGGAACGCACAAAGCGTGGGCTATACTCTGGTACGGTGGGGTATATCGACTCGCAGGGTAATGCCGATTTTAACGTGGTTATACGTAGCTTGCTCTACAACAAAACCAAGCGTTACCTATCGTATTCGGTTGGTGGTGCTATTACCAGTAAGTCGAACCCCGTGCAGGAGTACAGCGAGTGCCTGCTAAAGGCAATGGCTATAGAAAAGGTGTTAACAACAAGCTAGTGTTCCTTCATTATGAGACAAAACTCCGAGAAAAGTTTACCGCAAGAAAATGATTATATTTGTTCTTATTTTAAATAAGTTACGGATGAATAAAGTAAAATTGAATGTCAATGAAATTGAGATTGTTCTTTACAAACAGAACGAAGAAGAATATATCTCATTGACGGACATGGCTAAATATCGTGACTCAGAAAGAACAAATTACATCATTCAAAACTGGATGAGAACCAGAAGTACTATAGAATTTCTTGGGCTTTGGGAGCATTTGAATAATCCAACTTTTAAAGGCATCGAATTCGATGCCTTTAGAATTGAATCAGGGTCAAATAGTTTTACATTAACTCCAAAAAAATGGATAGAATCAACTAGCGCAATAGGTATTGTTTCTAAATCAGGTCGTTATGGTGGAACATACGCACATAAAGACATAGCCTTTGAATTTGCCTCGTGGTTAAGCCCAACGTTTAAACTATATTTAATTACAGAATATCAAAGACTTAAAGAGATTGAAACAAATGAATACAATTTAGAATGGAACGTAAAAAGAATACTAAGCAAAACGAACTATCTAATTCACACTGATGCAATTAAAAACTACATTCTCCCAAATAAAAATTACGAAGCAGGAACTGAATGGTTAACTTACGCCGAAGAAGCTGATTTGTTAAATGTAGCATTATTCAACTGTACAGCCAAAGATTGGCGAGAAGCGAATCCTGAATTAGCAAAAAAATCTATGAATATTAGTGATATTGCTAGTATTAATGAACTTGCCGTTTTATCAAATCTTGAAACTTTAAATTCAGAAATGATTAAGGATGAAGTTAATAAAAAGGATAGATTTTTGAAATTCAGAGAAATTGCAAAATATCAGTTATCTATTTTAAATGAAAAAGATTTTTTTGAAAACATTGAGAAAACTAAACGAGAGAGTTTATATTGAGAATAAGAAGAAAATTAAAGAATAAATTAAAAAACGAGACCTCGCCTAGAGCCGTTATGAAAAAAAAGTTTAAACAATATATCGAAGAGCACTCACTGGTTGAGCCCAAAAGCAAGCTGCTGTTAGCCGTAAGCGGTGGGGGCGACTCAATGGTGATGCTTTATCTTTTTAATGCCTGCAGATATAATTTTGCCGTGGCGCACTGCAATTTTCATCTGCGTGGGCAAGAGGCCGATGCCGACGAGGCGCTGGTTCGCGAAACCTGCGAAACGCTTGGGGTGGAGCTGTTGGTAAAGCATTTTAAAACAACGGAGTACTCCACCAACAATAACGTGTCTATTCAAGTGGCTGCTCGTGAGTTAAGGTATGGTTGGTTTTCAGATCTTTGCAACGAGAAAGGATTTTCCTCGGTGGCCATTGCACACAACAAGAACGATGTGGCCGAAACAGTTCTGTTTAACCTTACCCGTGGCTCAGGTTTAAAGGGGCTTACAGGGATAAAATCAAAATCAAACAGCATTATCCGTCCGTTGCTTTTTGCCTATAGGCATGAGATTGAGGAGTATGCTGCTCAGCACGCTATTGCTTACCGTAACGACTCGTCCAACGCTCAAACCAAGTACGCCCGCAACAGAATTCGCCATAACATTTTGCCCGAGTTGCAAGTAATTAACCCTGCTGCCATCGATAATATTTATAGCACATCGCTACACCTGGCCAACACATGGCAAGCCATTGAGGCTATGAATGCCGATTTTAGAGCAAAGGTTAGAAGCGAGTTGCCTAACGAGGTACACTACTGCATTGAGGAGCTGGTTAGGTATCCATTTCGTCAGCTATTTCTCATAGAGGAGCTGGCCAATTTTGGATTTTCGCCCGCTGTGGTTATCGATATCGAAAAGTCGCTCTACTCGCAACCCGGGAAATTATTTTACTCGGCAACCCATAGTCTAGTTCGCGATAGGGAGGTGCTTATTGTTTCACATGCCGAAATATCAACAGAAATAAATGAGGCTAAAATTGATGAGGCAGTTGGTGTAATAACGGAACCAATAGCATTATCGTTTAGCGTAGTTAGTAACGATAGCGGTTTTACCATCCCCAAATTGGCAGATGTTGCTGCGCTCGATTTTGGTAAGCTGCATTTTCCCCTAACACTGCGCCTGTGGCGCGAGGGCGACTGGTTTGTCCCGTTTGGCATGAAGGGGCGCAAAAAGATTAGCGATTTTCTGGTAGACCAGAAAGTACCTTTGCACCATAAGCACTCTGTTTACGTGTTGGAGTCGAATGGCCATATTGTTTGGGTTGTGGGCTTTAGGATTGATGATAGATATAGATTAGTTAAGGATTGCAAGCAGGTGTTTTTGGTGGAAAGGGGTTAGGTTTTGGTTGTCAGTAATCGGCCTGTCTCAGCTTGTCTCGGAAACGTAAGTTGACGAGGGGAACCGACGCTTTTTGGAGGTTAACGAGATAATCGGTAGTCAGTGATCAGTGATCGGTAGTCAGTGATCGGTAGTCAGTGATCGGTAGTCAGTGATCGGCCTGTCTCAGCTTGTCTCGGAAACGTAAGTTGACTAGGGGAACCGACGCTTTTTGGAGGTTAACGAGATAATCAGTAATCAGTAATCAGTAATCAGTGATCGGTGATCGGTAATCAGTAATCGGTAAAACGGTAATTGGTTAGTGAGTTTTCAATCATCCAATCATCCAACCTGCCTGCTCTGACGCCAGTCAGGCAGCCTGCCTGCTGGCAAGCAGGGTCATCCAATCAGTCAATCACTCTGTCTGCCTCTTGCAGGGCTGTCAGGTCTCTTCAAGTTTACTTACCAGTACTCACCTCAAAAACCACAATTTCCGGCTTATTACCAACCCTAACCGGAGGGCCCCAAGTGCCAAATCCTGTCGATACGTAAAAATGGGAATTCTCTATCTGCTTGTAACCTCGGCTTACTTCAAACATTGCTTTGGTAATAAGGTTTAGCGGGAAAAGTTGCCCGTGGTGGGTATGACCCGATATTTGAAGATCGATACCATTTTCCACCGCCTCGTTAAGGTTGTAGGGTTGGTGGTCGAGCATAATGGTAAAGAGGTTATTGTCAATGTTTACAACCATATGTTCGATGGGTTTGCGCATATTACCACCCATCATTTTGGCCTGCCTATCGTCTCTACCTACAACATTTAGCTTTCCCTGTGGTGTTACCACCGAGTCGCGAATAACTGTAATGCCGTGATCCTCGAGGTACTTTATTGCTGCATCGACCCCTCCAATGTACTCGTGGTTGCCTGTAATAGCGTAAACACCCAGCGGAGCGCTAAGCTGTTTGAGCTGATCGCCCATATTATTCTTAATAACTGGCCCCAAATCCTCATCAAAGATATCGCCTGCAAGCAGAATTATATCGGGTTTCTGCTCGTTCATCATATGCACAAAGCGCTCTAACCGGCCGTTGGATATAATGGTTCCCAAATGAATATCCGAGGCTGCAGCAATTTTTAGCATAGCGTTACCATTCAATGACTTGTCTGTCTTTATGGTTACACTGCTTACCTTTGGGTAGATAGCGTTAAGGTATCCTGCAAAAATAATTATTGCTGTTGTAGCGTATATTCCAACTGAAATCTTTCGGAGAAACGAAATACTATCTTTGGCCGAGAGAAAGGAAGGGAATCCAGTCCAGCTATGCATCAACTTCAAAAGATCAAAAAGCAAGAACATCAGCGTGAGGTAAAGCATGGCTGCCAACCAGAACGAGCCAACTTTAGCAACTAATTCGGCAGCACCCGATGGAACTACACGCTCTAAAAATCGACCTATTGGGTACGAGAGGGCTATTGCCCAAAAAAGGAGGCGTAGGGCAAGTTCGTATCCTCCAGCAAAAGCAAAAATGGGATTGGTGCGACGATAAATGTAGTAGTTTACCCCAATGGTTACGATAAGTACAATGGAAAAGAAGATTAGCATAGCAATATTTCGTTTCATTATTTTCTAATAGAAATTGTTCAGCAAATGTGGAATTCGATTAATTATTGGCCTCGAATTTACGAATTAAACAAGATAATTGTACTTTTGTTAAAAGTCTCTAACATCAATTAACACAAACAATTCCTGTAGGCGTATTATTACTTTAAATCAACTCTCATAAGTATGCATTCATCGGATTTACATAGCGAAAATCCCGATAACCAAAGGGTTACTCCCGAGGTGCTTTCTGCTGATTTCGGCAATAATCTTTTCGAGGCCTTGGTGAATAGCTGTGCAGGTAGTATTTACGTAGTTTGCGGTAACCGCATTGTGTTTCATAACCCCCAGTTCGAGCACCTGACAGGTTACAATGCCGAAGAGGTAAAGCGAATGGAATTTGTGGAGATAGTACATCCAAAGGATCGAAAACTAATCAAGCTTTTATTCTCCAACAATTTTCAGGAAATTTCTCAGAAAACATCCCGATCGTTCACTTTCCGAGCCCTACATAAGAATGGTGAGATGAGATGGTTTAAGTCCAATGTATCAATTGTTAGCTGGAACGGACAGCCAGCACTGTTGGATAATTGCTTTGATATTACCCAGCAAAAGGAGTTTGAACGGAAACTGGTGGAGGAGGAGCAGAACTTCCGATTGCTAGTGAATGGCTTCGAGGATATGGTATTCATCATCAGCAAAAGGGGGATGGTGGTACAGGCCAATAGGAGTGTTTATAATCGAATGGGGATGGACGAGCATGAGATTGTGCTGAAGAGTTTTTCATCGTTTTTCGAAAAATCGATGCAGGATGAGGCTAAGCATATGGTTTCCGATGCTTTCTTCGGTAAGCGGATGATACTTTCGGGAAACTTGGTGAGGGGGAATGGTAAACTTATTCCTGTGGAAGTAAGACTTTTCAAAGGTAACTGGAGCCAAAAGGAGGTTGTCTTCGCCATTTGTCAGGATATCTCGCTGCGCATCGAGGCCGAGCGTATAGTTAAGCTATCGGAGGAGAAGTTTAGCAAGGCATTTGATAACAATGCGGTGATGATGGTGATTAGCAGCTTCGACGAGGGGCGCTTTATCGATGTGAACGAAACTTTTCTGAAAATTACTGGCTTAACCCGCGAACAGGTTGTAGGCTCCACCTCCCGCGAGCTCAATATATTTCCCGATATCAAGTTGCGAAACCAGCTTAAGGAGATGATCTTGAGCGAGGGGAGAGTGCTTGATGCTGAGACCTCGCTAGTTAACTCTTTGGGTCAACGTGTGCTTTGTAGCTTTTCGGCAGAGATTATCGACATACAGGGGGAGAAGTGCCTGCTGTTTGTTATAACCGATATAACCGATAAAAAGCTTGCTCAAGAGAAGATTTTGCAAAGCGAGCAACGCTTTAGACAGCTTGCCGAGCTGCTGCCCGAGAAGGTTTTTGAGGCTAATGCAAACGGCTTTCTAACCTTTGCAAATAATTACCTAAAACTATTCTTTGGTTTTGCCCCAAACAGCCTTGAGCAGGGAATTCATATAACCGATCTATTTAGCCCAAAGGATAAGCCAAAAGTTAGAAGTTACCTAAAGCGTAGCTCCACTATCCCCGAATTACCTTCGGTTGAGCTAGTGGCTCAAAAGCTCGATGGTAGCCATTTCCCTGCATTAACCCATATCATTGCTGTGATTGAGGATAAGAAGGTTAGCCGTTTTATGGGTGTTATGGTTGATATCACATCGCGCAAACGGCAGGAGTTAGAGCTTATTAAGGCGCGCGACGAGGCCGAGCAGGCATCAAAGGCCAAGGAGCGTTTCCTCTCCACCATGAGCCATGAAATTCGCACGCCTATGAACGCGGTTATAGGAATGGCCAATATCCTGCTGCAAGATAATCCGCTGGCTCACCAAATGGAGTACTTGCAAAACCTAAAGTACTCTGCCCAGGGGCTTATGTCACTGCTTAATGATATTCTCGATTTCAGTAAGATTGAAGCCGGTAAGCTTACAGTTAATAGGCATCCTACCGATCTTAGCGAAATTGCCAAGGGTGTTTACAATATGTTTAAGCATTTGGCCAGCAAAAAGGGTGTTGATATTATTCTCGATTACGATAGCACCCTGCCCAACAATGTGCAGTGCGACTCGGGTAAGCTAAACCAAATACTTACCAACCTTACATCCAACGCCATTAAGTTTACGCTAAATGGTTCCGTAACAATACAAATTGCAAAGGAAAGGGAAACCAATGCCTCGGTTTGGGTTCGTTTTGCCGTGCTCGATACTGGAATAGGAATACCTTTAGATAAGCATGATTTGATATTCCAGGAGTTTACTCAAGCCAATCCTAATACAACTCGCCAGTTTGGAGGTACAGGTCTTGGGTTGGCCATTTCGCATAAGCTGGTTGATATGCTTAAGGGAAATCTTCAAGTTTTAAGCCAACCCGGCAAGGGTTCGGAGTTTTACTTTTCCATTTGCCTACGAAAAATTAAGGAGCCTCGCATAAAAACGGTCGACAAGCATAACGAAGCGGTGCATCTAAACCGTAAGAGGCAACCCTACAGGGTTTTGGTGGTTGAGGATAATGAGGTTAACTCGTTCATTGCGTTAAAGTTTCTTAAAGACTGGGGATTGGAGACACAGCTTGCCGAAAATGGGGCCATTGCTGTGGATATGGTGAAGGAGAATGAATACGATTTAATTCTTATGGATTTGGAAATGCCTGAGATGAGTGGGTACGAGGCAACCCAAATCATCAGAAAGTTGCCCGATAAGACCAAAAGTCAAATACCTATTATTGCCCTAACGGCCTCGGCAATGCTCGATGTGCAGGAAAAAATATTTAAGCTGGGGATGAATGGCTTTATACTTAAACCATTCAATCCGGCCGATTTGAAAGCTAAAATTTCTGAGCTAATCAAATCAACCTAAACCAAAAACGGGGTTAATACGTTAGTATATAAAATCGATTACTACTATGAGACATCTATTTGTAACCCTTGTTTTTACAGTATTCAGCTTTAGTGCTGTCGACGCTAACGACCCAATACCGCCAATGAACAAGCAAATTGTTGAGTACGTAAATGGTGTTATGGGGCAACAGGTGGACAGGGGCGAGTGCTGGGACTTGGCCTATCAGGCCTTAAAGTTGGTGAATGCCTCCTGGGATGGGATGTATGTTTATGGAGAGCCCATCGATTTTAAATCTCAAAAGGTTTACCCCGGCGATATTGTACATTTTCAGGATGCGGTAGTTAAGCGTACCGAGGGCTTTTCTACCATTACCGAAACTATGGAGCAGCATACGGCAATTATACTAAAGGTATATGCTGAGGGTATTTACGAGCTGGCTCACCAGAATACCTCATTCTCGGGGCGTAAGGTGGGTACTAGCCCAATCGACCTTAATGGTTTGGTGAAAGGGCAGGTAATTGTATACAGACCTGTTCCTTAGATTTAGTTGAAAACAGCATAATCACATAAATGATATGAAAAGAATTTGCCTTTTAGTACTTTCTGTTTTTTTTATATTTCCCTTTACTGCCCATGCTCAGCCTGTTGATATTTCCGTAAATGTACAGCAAGCCTTTTCTCCGCAAGCTCGCTTACTAATGTTCGAAGGCCAAGGCTATACGGTGGTCGACTCATCCCTGCAGATTTCGCAAGGTACCTATCGTTTTACCCTACCCAGTGGATTCCAAAAGGGGATGTATAGGGTTGATGTGGGCAAGAATATTAAGCTCAACCTTGTTGTGGGTGATGAAACTAGTATCGATGTCAACACGGTTGTGTTTGCACCCGAGGATAGCCTTAGGTCGGCCCAATCGGTTGAGAATAACACGTACTGGAGATTTCAACGTCAAAAAGAGTTACACAGCCAACAGGGGTGGCTAATCCGCTCGTTAATGGATTACTACCCCGATTCATCAACCTTTCGAAATAACCTTCAGGTTGAACTGCAAAGGCTTAACCATGAACTAAACCGCTTTGCCGAAAAGCTTATACAGACGAACCAAAACCTTTTAGTATCAAGCTATATAAAGCTTGAGCAAAGACCTGTAACTAGCGATAGCAAAAAAAATGAACTCACCAAGCTGGTTGCCACGTGGTGGAATTCGATAGACCTTCATAACCCGCTAATTAAGAATTCACCTGCTTTGCGCGATAGGGTGTGGGCCTATATGGAAAACTTTTTTAACGACGATTTCTATAAGGAGGAACAGGATCTGGAGTTTATTCGGGGTACTTACGCTCTCCTTGCATTGCCTATGGATATTGAGGTTAAACGAACCATTAGGGATATTCTGATTAATGGATTTGTCGATTCCGATTATCAGGACGTATACGAGTACTTACAGTCCACAGCCTTTGATGGGCTAGACCCACTTAAAAAGTATGAACCAAAAGAAAAATTAAAAAGAACAGTGAGGGCAAAGGTGGGCGAGAAGGCGCTCGATTTTTTGATAGAACCACTACAGGGCAAGTCCATCAACCTGTCAAAAATCAAAGCCGATTACAAGCTGGTGCTGTTCTGGTCGTCATGGTGTCCCCATTGTATCGATGCCATGCCAAGGGTTTTGGAGATTTACAACAAATACAAGGATCTGGGATTTGAAGTCATTGCCGTTTCGTTGGATGATGAACCAATCTCCTGGGAACGATACGTAAACGACTTAAATATCAATTGGATAAATGTTCGTATTCCCTATAGCCCCGACAATGATGTGTACGCAACATACGATGTACACGAAACGCCTCGCATGTTCCTGCTTGGTAAAAACCTTGAAATAATATCAAAACCCTCTACAATTCGTCAGCTCGAGGTAAGGCTGCGCCGAACAATTTGTCGATAGAGGCCATATAAATATATCAACATGAAAAGCACGTATATTAATAATCGTCTACTTTTCTTATCGTTTGTCTTGCTAGCACTAACCTTTGGTTCTTGCGTGCAGTACAGGCTAATCAATATCCAAACGCTTAAACCTGCCGAATTAGCTATACCCAACAATTTTATTCAGCCCCTAGTGGTGGTAGGTACATACGAGGGTATACAAGGCGTACCCGAAAGTATGGCTCAAGCCTCGCTCGATAGTACAGCAGCCATTGAGGCTGGTTTAGTGCTTGCCGAAACTCTTGCCGAGTCGCCTTGGTTCGATGGGATTGAAGTGCCAGTTAAGCAGCATTATCGCGACGATTCGTCACATTTAATATTACCCTACCCATGGAAAAGGGTAGAAGAGATAGCCGCTGGCACCAATGCCGACCTTGTAATATCGCTTGAGTACATTAAGCTAACTCCCAAAACAAGTGGATATCCATTTTGGGATGGCGCAATGCAGGCCTACTACGGATACCTATCGATGAATGTGTACGCATACTGGCGTGTTTACGATTTGTATCAACAAAAAGTGTTTAGTGAGCACCTGTATCGCGACACGCTAACCTGGGAAGAAACAGATTACTATCGTGTTAGGGTGGGCGATCAGCTACCTGGGTTTTTCTCCGCGGCAACCTACTCCGGTTTTTTAGCCGGACAGGATTATGCAAAAAGGATTGCGCCATCGTGGATGGACGAGCAGCGTGTATATTTTGTTAAAGGCCCCAAGCCAATGAAGGTTGCAGCGGAGTTTGCCCAGAACAACCAATGGCTCGATGCTGCTGCTCAATGGCAGGTTGTTTTAAGGAATTACGAGAACAGATCTCAGGTAGCAGCCAAAGCCGCTTTCAACATGGCCGTTGCCAACGAGATACTTGGAAGTTTTGATGTTGCCCTGGAGTGGTTAAATCAGTCGGAGAGTTACTACGTACTGCCCGAAGCTTCATGGTACAGAAAGATTATTGAACACCGCATAAAACTACTGGAAAGACTATAGCCCTATTTTTTATGAATACCCTACTTCTTATAATCCTAATAATAATAGTTTTAGAGTTTCTACTTGAGCTAATACTTGATTTACTAAACCTAAAAGCTCGAAAGCAGCCAATTCCAACTATCCTGTCTGATGTATACCCACCCGATAGGTATAAGCAACAGCAAAGCTATAAGGTCGAGACTACCCATTTCTCGTTATTTCAAAATAGCATTAGCACACTTGCTATTGCTTTGGTACTATACTTTGGCCTGTTGGGTACGCTCCATGGTTGGCTTGCTGAGTTTAACTTTGGGGATATTGTTACTACGCTCATATTCTTTGCTATAGTGGGTTTTGTTGGATGGATTACTTCACTTCCATTTTCCGTATGGGGTACCTTTGTGATTGAAGAGAAATATGGTTTTAACAAAACCACCAAGCGACTTTTTGTGGTCGACTCTATAAAATCGTTGCTAATCAGCTTTATTATTGGGGGTGGGATTTTGGCAATCGTTACTTGGGTGTATCATCTCACCCAGGAGTGGTTTTGGATAATTGCCCTTGGGATTATGCTTGTTTTTTCGTTATTGGCCAACGCACTCTATTCAAGGGTCATTGTGCCACTATTCAATAAACAGCAACCATTGCAGGAGGGCGAACTGCTTAATGCTATAAAGGATTTTGGCCAAAGAATTGGCTTTCCGGTAGGTAAAGTGTTTGTTATCGATGGTTCAAAGCGTTCAACCAAGGCCAATGCCTACTTTACAGGATTTGGGAGCAATCGAAGGGTTGTGCTTTACGATACGCTAATTGAAAAGATGAGTACCGAGGAGATAGTCGCAGTGCTTGCCCATGAGGTTGGTCACTATCGTAAACATCATATATGGATAAATTTTGGACTAGGGGCTGTTCAATCGGCCATAATCCTCTACCTTTTTGGTTGGCTAGCTCAAAGTTCAGCCCTTTCAATTGCGCTAGGTTTCGAGTCTGCAAACGAGCCAGTTTTCCACCTCTCGCTATTAGCATTCGGCCTACTTTTCTCGCCCATCGAGACCATTTTAGGGGTGTTTACCAACAGGTTAAGCCGGACAATGGAGTATCAGGCCGATGCTTTTGCCGCAAAACATAATCAGGGTAAAGGGTTGATATCTGGATTGAAGCAGTTATCAGCTGAAAATCTTTCTAATCTTACTCCGCACCCTATGTATGTTCTTGTAAACTATTCGCACCCCACCTTGCTTCAAAGGATCAATAGGATTAACGGTGAGTAATTTTTTCAGATTCGAAACTATTACCTGAAAAATAATCTACTTTTGCTAAAAATATACCTGCCTCTTTAGCTCAGCTGGCAGAGCAGCTCATTCGTAATGAGCAGGTCGTGGGTTCGAGTCCCATGAGAGGCTCTATTTAAGGGTGGTTAATGGCTGCCTAATTACTGTTTATAAGCTGATGTATGTACGCCACTATAATAACTATAGGTGAGGAAATTCTTATTGGACAAATTGTCGACACCAATTCAGCGTGGATGGGCAATGAGCTCAATAAGGTTGGGGTTAAGGTTCGGCAAATCATTTCAATATCCGATACAGATGAACAGATTAAAAGCACAGTTAAACAATCGATTAACGACTCTGATATTGTGCTAATAACCGGAGGTCTTGGTCCAACCAACGACGATATTACCAAACAGGCTATTTGCCAACTTTTTGGTGGTGACCTTGTAGTTCATGAGCCCACCCTTGAGCACATTCGACAAATATTTATAAAACGAGGCTTACCATTAACAGAGCTAAATGCTAAGCAAGCCGAAGTGCCCAGCAATTGCGAGGTGCTGCACAACCGTATGGGAACAGCTCCCGGCATGTGGTTTCAGGTCCATGGTAAGGCGGTTGTGGCCATGCCCGGTGTTCCATTCGAAATGAAGGCCATTATGCATGAGCATATTTTGCCTAGACTTTTTGCATTATCAGGCGGTGAAAGCATAGTTCATAGAACAATTCAAACTTTTGGTCTACCCGAATCATTTTTGGCCGAAAAGCTTACCGAGTGGGAGGCCAAGATGCCCAATAATATCAAGGTAGCATACTTACCAAACCCAACTTCAATACGTATAAGACTTTCTTCATCAGGTCATAAAAAGGAGTTAGTTGAATTAGAAATACAAAAGCAAGTTGAAACGCTGCTGAAGATAATTCCCAACAACATCTTTGGCTACGAGGACGACACTATGGCCTCAGTAGTTGGAAATTTGCTGGCCAATGATGGCTTTAAACTTTCGGTGGCAGAAAGTTGTACTGGTGGAACCATTGCTCATTTAATAACCCAACAACCTGGCTCTTCTCGATATTTTACCGGAGGAGTTGTGGCGTACTCCAACCAAGTAAAAATTAGTTCCCTTGGTGTGGATAGTCAACTTATCGAAGCACACGGCGCAGTTAGCCAGCAGGTAGTTGAGGCTATGGCCACTGGGGTTATGAAGGTACTTAATACCGACTATGCCATTGCAACCTCGGGTATTGCTGGTCCAACCGGAGCTACACCAGGTAAACCCGTGGGTACAGTGTGGGTGGCTGTATCGTCACGGCAAACTACTGTGAGCCAGAAATTAAACTTTGGTTCCGACAGGGAGCGAAATATTCTGCGGAGCTCCGTCGCAGCGCTCAATATGCTAAGGCTATTGATTCTAAGTGAGAAAAAAATGCAATAAAGAGGAATTTTTTTTCAAAATGCTTTGGAATTTTAGATAAAAATAGCGTCCTTTGCGCACTGTTTTGAAAATCATACAAATCCAAAATACACAGGAGAGATGTCAAGAATTTGTCAGATTACCGGAAAGAAATTAATGGTTGGGAATAACGTTTCTCACTCTAACAAGAAGACCAAGAGAAGATTTTATCCCAACGTTATGAACAAGAGATTCTTCCTTGAGGAGGAGAACCGCTGGGTAACCCTTAAGGTATCAGCTGCGGGTATCCGTAACATCAACAAGAAAGGTTTGAAGAGCGCTCTTAAAGAGGCTCAGCAAAAAGGTCTAATTAACATCTACTAAAGAATACTGCTATGGCAAAGAAAGGTAATAGAGTACAGGTGATTATGGAGTGCACAGAGCACAAGGAATCGGGTATGCCTGGCACCTCTAGGTACATTACAACCAAGAACAAGAAAAACACCCCCGATAGGATCGAGCGTAAGAAGTACAATCCTATTCTGCGCAAGGTAACCGTACATCGTGAAATCAAATAAAACATTAAGTTATGGCTAAGAAAGTAGTTGCATCTTTACAAAAAGGTGAGGGAAGAACTAACACCAAGTGCATTAAAATGGTGAAGTCGCCCAAGACTGGTGCCTATGCTTTCCGTGAGGAGATGGTGCCCAATGCTCAAATCAAAGACTTTTTCGACGGAAAAATCTAGTTTTTTCCTTGAGATACTCAATTCGTATTAAAGCTTCCTGATTAATTGGGAAGCTTTTACTATTTTTACCCAATTCATTCCAAAATTAAGTTGCTATGGGAGTATTCGGACGTTTTTCGGGTAGTAAAAAGGAATCTCTGGACAAAGGCCTAGAGAAAACCAAGGAGAGCCTCTTTTCGAAACTCTCAAGGATTGTGGTGGGCAAGTCTACGGTTGACGATGACGTGCTCGATAACCTTGAGGAGGTGCTCATTACTTCGGATGTGGGTGTGGAGACCACCCTGCGGATAATTGAGCGAATTCAGGAACGTGCTGCCCGCGAAAAGTACATAAATACCAGTGAACTCAACCAGATACTTAAGTCTGAAATTGCAGAACTTCTTGCCCAAAACGAATCGGGCGATGTGGATACTTCTATCGATACTCCCGATGGATCGCCTTATGTTATTATGGTTGTGGGTGTTAATGGCGTAGGGAAAACCACTACCATTGGTAAACTTGCCCATATGTACAAGGGTGTGGGGAAAAAGGTGTATTTAGGTGCTGCCGATACCTTTAGGGCTGCTGCTGTCGATCAGCTTACCATTTGGGCCGAGCGGGTGGATGTACCCATTGTGAAACAAACTATGGGTTCCGATCCTGCTTCTGTCGCTTTCGATGCGCTTTCTTCGGCTAAGGCTAATAATGCCGATGTTGTGATAATCGACACAGCGGGCCGACTGCACAACAAGGTAAACCTAATGAATGAGCTCTCAAAGATTAAGAGGGTGATGCAAAAGGTTGTTCCCAATGCTCCGCATGAGGTGCTTCTTGTGCTCGATGGTAGCACTGGTCAAAATGCCTTTGAGCAAGCAAAACAGTTTACCCTGGCCACAGAAGTTACTGCCCTTGCCCTTACAAAGCTCGATGGTACTGCCAAGGGTGGCGTGGTGTTGGGAATATCCGATCAGTTTAAAATTCCTGTGAAATACATTGGTGTTGGTGAAAAAATGACCGATCTGCAGATTTTCGACCGGTTTGCTTTCGTTGAGTCGTTGTTCTCGTAGCAACATAAAATAGTTAATAAATACAGAATGGTGAGGGCAATTTTATTGCCCTTTTTTTGTAGTTTTGGTGGCCGTTCATTTCTGTTTTCAATAATGTACAATCTATTCAACAAATAGATATGAAGAAGAATAACCCCCTAGCCACCCGTACGCCCATATACCGCGATACTGGATTTCATTTGGTGGATATCCCCACTATGCAGCAAGCATTTGCCAACGAGCACGACTATTCTCGCAACCCTGAGCTTTATATTTATGGTCGATATCGAAACCCGAACGTTGCTGCTGCTGAGGAGATGATTATGGAGATTGAGGGGAGCCAATGGTCAGTTCTTGCCCAGTCGGGCTTGGCAGCCATCGATATTGCCCTATCCATTTTTCAGGAGCACGATAACCCGGGTAGTTGGCTTTTCTTCTCTGAGATTTATGGGGGAACCAACCACTTTATCGACAATGTACTGATTAAACGTCGGGGTATGGATATTCACCGCTTTTTCCCCGATGGCGATGAGTATTCTATCGAAAAGTTCGAGGCAACGCTTAGAGAATTAAGGCCAAAGGTAGTGCTATTCGAGGCCATCTCAAATCCAATGCTAATCACGCTTAATGGCGATAGATTTATTGAGGTAGCCAAGCGGTATGGTGCACGGGTTATTGTCGACAACACCTTTGCCACTCCATTCCTTTGGAAACCATTGGATAGTGGTGCCGATATTGTTCTCCATAGCGCTACCAAGTATCTTGCTGGCCATGGTTCCATCTCTGCGGGTGTACTCTCAGGCAATTGCCCTGAGCTGGAAAAAGCCGCTTTAGAGTACCGTAAGCTGGTTGGACACATGCTCTCGCCCGATGATGCTGCAAGGCTCTGCGAACAGCTAAAAACCTTCGACCTTCGATTTCAACAGCATTGTCACAATGCGTTTGAACTGGCCAAATTTTTAAGTAACCATAGTAAAATTGAAAAGGTGCTTTACCCTGGATTGCCCACCCATACAACCCATACCAACGCCGTAAACCTATTCGGCAGTAAGGGGTACGGAGCAATTATCACATTCGATATTGAAGGTAAAAACCCCGATGAGAAGCAAAAACGGTGTAACCAGTTCATAAATCTAGTTAAAGACCATATCCTGTTGGTGCCAACGCTGGGCGATGCCGACACCATTCTAATGCCCATTGAGCCTGTTTGGGGCGATAAGTACCCTTTTCCGGGAATGATTCGTTTATCAGTAGGTATAGAAAATACAGAGTGGTTAATTAACTTGATTTCTCAAGCGCTCAATTCGCTTGACTAGCATTACATAACCTATGGGAACTACAAGGGGTTTCATTTTCGATTACAGTAAATGCGTTGGTTGCCATGCCTGCGTCGTTGCCTGTAGTGTCGAAAACTCTACTGTGCCCCCGCTAAGCTGGCGGAGTGTTAACCACTTCAATAAGCAGAAGCTACCTCTTTTGGGCTATGTTCATCTATCTCTTGCATGTAATCACTGCCAAGAAGCACCCTGCCTTAAAGCCTGCCCAAGTGGAGCGTATAGGGTAGATACTGAAACAAATGCCGTAATTCATACCCCTGAGTTGTGCCTTGGATGTAAATATTGTACATGGGCTTGCCCATTCGATGCTCCAAAGTACAACCACAAAAGCGGAGTGGTGGAGAAGTGCCATTTCTGCTTTCATCGGCTTAAGGATGGGCAAATTCCTGCTTGTGCCCAAAACTGCCCAACAGGAGCACTATCGTTTGGTGAGATTGAAGAGAAGTCAAGCCCCAATGCTTTTGGGCTATCAAATCGGGAGATCTATCCACGGATAAAAATACTGGGGGAAGATGTAAAAGCCAATGTGCCCCAAGCTGATGTGGAAGCAACAACTACAGGGGCCGTTAGCAGTAAGAGAATTTTAGCTCAAGCTAAAGGAGAAGTTAGAGAGTGGCTAAATGAATGGCCATTGGCTTTGTTCACCTTTTTAGCCGCATTGCTGGTGGGGTGGCAGTGGGCTGGCATTGTGAGCCAAAGCATTTCCCTTTCACCTTGGCTATTTGCCATAATAGGTGGCACAGGGATGTTGGCCAGCACTTTGCATCTGGGGAAACCTACGAGAGCCTATTTGTCAATCAATAATCTTAATACAAGCTGGCTGTCAAGGGAGATTTTAATGTTTGGGTTATTTATGGCTACAGGTTTTGGCTCAAAGCTTTTCCCTGTTGCTTCACTGCAAATTGTGTCGATGGTTTTTGGAGTGTTTCTGCTTCTCTCCATCGAGATGCTATACGTTACCGTTAGCCAAGGTTTAAAAACATTGGTCACCAGTGGCAACACGTTTGGTATCGCATTAGTTTTTGCTTCGCTTTTTGCCCAGCAAATGGATCTATTGATAGTGCTACTGGCACTTAAAACAATGCTTTTTATTATAACCATTGGGCATAGCCAGTTCAAACCATCTGCAGTAATGGCTCTTTTATCTTTGTTCCGTATATCAGTTGGTTTTCTTGTCCCCTTTGGTCTTATATCTCTAAAAAACGAAAACTTTACTTGGGTGCTACTGGCGGTTGTAGTTGTAGGCGAATTTTCAGATCGATTGGCCTTTTATTACCAATTTAAGCCCGAACGCCCTTTCGATGAAATATCCAGCAGTGTATTCAAGTGATTTAACTTACATAGCTGTTAGTAACTTATAAAGCCTTTTGTCGTACAATTGTTATTAAAATTCTAAAATTGAAGAGCACAACATACATAACTAGCCCATCAAAAAGTATAAGGGTAGCGCTAATAATTATTCTTTCATTCTTTGGTTCTGTATCTGTAGCACAGGATGGACTTGAAGTGATTGGTCGTTTAATTGTTCGAAGGGCAAGCACCGACGACGCTTCCATAATACTTTACAAACAGGGTGCTGAGGTTAAGCGCTTGACTCCTGGTAGGGGTGGGCGATTTGATTTTATGCTCGATTATGATTCAGACTATATTATTAGTTTTGAGAAGCCTAACTATGTTTCCAAAAAGATTAGCATCAACTCTCGCATCCCCAGTACTGCTCAGAAAAGAGCATTTACAATCGATTTTGAGGTGGAGTTAGAGCCTCAAACAGACCAAAGCGCCTTAAAAGTCTACAACAATCCAGTGGCGAAAATACTTTTTGAAACTAGACGTAATGATTTTGGCTTTGATGTTGATTACTCAGCAAGTTTCCAGCGAGATGTAGCCGCAGAGGAGCGTAAAATTGCCGAAGAGGCCAAGAAAAAAGCAGCCGATGAAGAAAGGGCACGTATAGCAGCAGAGGCGACCAAGCGTCGTCAGGAGGAAGAAGCCCGGAAAAAAGCAGCAGAACAGGCTCGTATTGCAGAGCAGGAGCGTCAACGAAAAGAGGCTGAAGCCAGAGCTTTGGCTGAAGCACGGGTCAAAGAAGAGGCTCGAAAAAAGGCTGAGGAGGAAGCCCGAAAAGAAGCCGAAAGGATTCGAATTGCCGAAGAGGCTCGCAAAAAGGCCGAGGAGGAAGCGCGACTCGCCGAGCAAGAACGTGTTAGGAAGGAGGCAGAACAGAGACGATTGGCTGAGGAGGCACGTCGTAAGGCTGAGGAGGAAGCACGGATAGCCGAGCAGGAGCGTCAGCGAAAAGAGGCCGAAGCACGAGCTTTGGCTGAAGCTCGTGCGCGAGAAGAAGCACGCCAGAAAGCCGAGGAAGAAGCTCGCAAGGAAGCCGAGCGCAACAGGCTTGCCACAGAAGCGCGTCGTAAAGCCGAGGAGGAAGCTCGACTGGCCGAGCAAGAACGTGTTAGGAAGGAGGCAGAACAGAGGCGTTTAGCCGAAGAGGCACGCCGTAAGGCTGAGGAGGAAGCACGTATAGCTGAGCAGGAGCGACAGCGAAAAGAGGCCGAAGCACGAGCTCTGGCAGAAGGTAGAGCGCGAGAAGAGGCACGCCAGAAAGCCGAGGAAGAGGCACGTCAGGAAGCCGAGCGCAACAGGCTTGCCACAGAAGCACGCCGTAAAGCCGAGGAGGAGGCTCGTCAAGCAGAACAGGAACGTGTTAGGATGGAAGCAGAGCAACGCCGTTTGGCTGAAAATCTTCGACTAAAGGCTGAGGAAGAAGCACATATAGCTGAGCAGGAACGTCAGCGAAAAGAGGCCGAAGCTCGCGCCCTGGCAGAAAGTAGAGCGCGAGAAGAGGCACGCCAGAAAGCCGAGGAGGAGGCACGTCAGGAAGCCGAACGCAACAGGTTTGCCACAGAAGCACGCCGTAAAGCCGAGGAGGAGGCCCGTCAGGCTGAACAGGAACGCATAAGGCAGGAAGCCGAACAACGTCGACTTGCCGAAGAGGCTCGTCGCAAGGCTGAGGAGGAAACTCGTTTGGCTGAGTTGGAAAAACAGAGGAGTGAAGCAGAGGCTATGGCGTTAGCCCAAGCAAAAGCTAGGGAAGAAGCTAGGAAAAGGGCTGAGGAGGAGCGCCTTCTTGCTCAGCAGGAGCAACAGCGACTTGCAGAGGAAGTGGCCAGAAGGCGCGCTGAGGAACTTCGTCAAGAAGAGGAACGTATTCAAAGGGAAACCGAAAGAATTCGTGAGCAAGAAGAACGTATACGCCAACAGATTCTCAAGGAACAACAGCAAAAACAGGAGGAACTTGTTAGGCAGGCCAATGAACGAAAGCTGCAAACAATGGCACAGCAGAGTGCTAACAAAGGAAATCCAATACCTGTTGAGAACCTAAAAGAAATGTACGGCACCGAAGTAACAGTAGAGAAGTTCGAATTGAATAAAATAATTTTAACCAGAACGGTTACAAATCGAGAGGGTGTAATTACATTCTACACCAGGGTCGAGCATGATAACGGATCGGTATACCATTTTAAAAATGGTGAGTTTATCACAGCTTGGCAATACACCAACGAAACCAAATAACCCATATAGCAATATCTTTTTCAATAATGCAAGTATTTACCACAGCCTGCCCTCGTAACTGCTATAGTACCTGTACTTTTAATGTGTATGTCGATAATGGCAGGGTGGTTAATATCTCTCCAAATCCTTTAAATAAAGCAACCCCCGAAGGAATCTGCCTAAAAGGACTAAGCTATGTGGAACGAGCAAATTCTCCCGATAGAATTATCTATCCTCACCGCAAGGATAGCAAAGGCAAATTTCATCGAATTAGCTGGGACGAAGCATTCGACTCCATCGCCGGTCGTCTATTGCACTACAAGGAGCATTACGGATCGCAAAGTGTGCTCTTTTATGCTGCCAGTGGAATGTCGGGTTTAATCAACGAGCTTAGCGGCAAGTTTTGGCGCGATATCTATGGCGGAGCCACGACCGTATATGGCAACCTATGCTGGCCTGCTGGCCTTGAGGCTACTCGTCTTACCCTTGGCGAGAATAAGCACAATGTTCCATGGGATTTGGAGAATGCCAAGCTAGTTGTGCTCTGGGGGAAAAACCCTGCCGAGAGCAATATTCAGGAGATGATACCACTGGGCAAGGCGCTCGATAATGGGGCGCAGCTTGTTGCCATCGATCCTCGCCGAACTGATTCCACCCAAAGGGCATCGTTACTCATTCAGCCTGTTCCTGGAACCGATGCAGCGCTGGCGCTTGCCGTTGCCAATTTGTTGATCCTAAATAATTGGATTGATAAGGATTTTATAGATAAGAATGTATTGGGTTTCGATCAGTTTAAAGAGCACGTTAAAGACTATACATCGCTTTGGGCATCTGAAATAACGGGTGTGCCCGAAGAGTTAATCTACAAGTTAGCTTGGAGCATAGGCAATATTAAGCCAATGACTCTAATTCCCGGTTACGGGATGCAGCGTTACAGCAACGGTGGGCAAACCGTTCGGTGCCTGCTAGCATTGTCGGTTCTTAACGGAAATATTGGTAAGCCTGGTGCATGTTGGCACTACGCAAACCTGCAGAGCTACGTGTTCGACGATGTGCTGGAACCGCTTTGTTACTACCCCCCAGTTCAACCCGATGGCATTACCCGCCGTTCAATAGCAACTGCTCGGCTGGGAGCCGATATGCTAGCCACAAAAAATCCTCCCCTAAAAATGGTTTGGGTTGAGAGGGGAAATCCTTTGGCACAAAACCCAGATACCTCTACGGTTTTAAAAGCATTTCGTAAGCTCGATTTCAGGGTGGTGGTGGAGCAGTTCTTCACCGATACCGCTTTGAAGGCCGACATTGTACTACCTGCCAAGAATATGTTCGAGCAGAGCGATATTATTGGCTCGTACTGGAATCCCTACGTGCAGCTTAAGCAAAAGGTGGTGGAACCGGCAGGCGAGGTGATGCCCGAGAATGAAATCTATTATCATTTAGCCCTAAGGCTTGGTTTTGCTAAGAATGAGGTTGAGAAAGTGTTAATTCCTCCCGGAGATGCAGGGGTTAATAATTTTCTTAGCGAGAAGCTAAGTCGATTTCCAGAACTATCTATGGAGCAACTTAAAAAAAGTCCGGTATTAGCCCCAGGATTAGAGGAAATACCATATTCTGACAATATCTTTAAAACCCCAAGCGGAAAAATTGAGCTATACTCCCAACAGGCTCAAAAATTGTGGGGCGTAAGCCCATTGCCCACATTCGACAGGCCCGTAGAAGGCTATTCCAAAGATAAAAAGCAGATGGAATACCCACTGCATTTAATGAGCCCCAATACCAAGAATCGTATTCACTCACAGTTTGGTAACCTGCAGGTTATTAAAATGTTTAATCCAGTGCCGTTTGTAGAGATCAACCCTTCCGATGCCGAGCTTCGTCGCATTAAGGATGGCGATAAGGTAAGGGTTTATAATGCTCGGGGCGAGGTCACAGTTGCTGCTCAGCTAACCTACTCGCTCCGCAAGGGCTGCGTGGTTATTCACAATGGCTGGTGGGGAGCCCAAGGATGTGCGCTCAACGTGTTATCCTATGGCCGCGAAACCGATATGGGACACGGTACTGCTTTCCATGATAATATGGTGGAGGTGGAGAGGGCTTAAAATAGATCAATTCCTTTGTATGCATTAATATATATGGCTGTACCTTATTGTGCTGAACAGTTAAATTGTGGCTTCACAATGTTTTCCGTTCATGGCATATTGAACCTTAAACTAATATAAGTCAAGATGAAAAAAGTACTACTATTACTTCCTAACGGATTTGAAGTGCTCGAGGCCAGCGCCTTTATTGATGTGATGGGGTGGAACCATCTTGAGGGAGATGGATCGACAATGCTATACACCTGTGGATTACGTAAAGAAATAGTAAGCTCGTTTAACCAACGATTTATCGTCGATATTTTGATTGATGAGGTGGATGTCGAATCATATGATGCATTGGCTATTCCTGGAGGATTTGAGGAGTATAGCTACTATACCGACGCATACGACGAGAGGGTACTAAATCTGATTAGATCATTCAATGATAAGAGTAAGGTTATTGCCTCAATATGTGTTGCTGCATTACCACTGGGTAGGAGCGGAGTGTTAAACGGCAAAGATGCTACAACCTACAATTCTCCCAAAAGACGTGAGGCTTTGCTAGGCTATGGAGTAAATCTAGTTGATAGCCCAATTGTACAAACGGGTAATATTACAACCTCATACGGGCCATCCACAGCAATCGATGTAGCGTTTTTGCTCCTAGAGCAGCTAACCTCACAGAGCAATACCGATGCTGTAGCTAAGCTTATGGGATTTAATAGATAATCCACAGCAAAGTGCCTAAAGTTAAAAGTGCCTAAAGCTAAAAGTACCTAGAGTGCTTAAAGAAACAAATAGTGATTTGTTCTTCCATGTGGTTATGTGAAGATCTATGTCCTCTTTGTGTTAGGTTTGCTTGAACGACGAACGTTAAAATACAGAAAGTCAGAAGCTATCTTAAAACCTCAATCGTTTTAAACAGCCATTAATTCACTGAATAATGTCTGGGAGCAACTTTTTCCCTATTCAATCATTCAATCAACCAACCTGCCTGCTCTGACGCTAGTCAGGCAGCTTGCCTGCTGGCAAGCAGGGTCATTCAATCAACCAATCAGCCTAAGGCAGTCAGGTCTATCAATCAATCAACCAATCTGAATAACCTACAACATATCGTAGACCCAAAACTTTAGGCACTCTATGAACTCTAAACTTTAAACTTTCCTGCCTTTGGCAAATCAATCATACAATCATTCAATCAACCATCAGCCTAAGGCAGGCAGGTCATCCAATCATTCTATATAACCAACAACATTTCGTAAACCCAAATTTTTAGGCACTCTATGAACTCTAAACTTTAAACTTTCCTACCAGCCCTCCCGAACATTTTTTTCACTTCGATGTTTCCTATTTAGAATAATTACAAATAAATAGGAGTATGTTCGAAATAAAGATGCCCAAGTTGGGCGAAAGCGTTGAGCAAGCTACAATTACCAAATGGTTTATTAAAGTTGGCGACACTGTGGAGGAGGACGATAATCTCCTCGAGATTGCTACCGATAAGGTCGACTCTGAGATTCCCTCTCCTGTTGAAGGTAAAGTGCATAAAATACTTTTTAAGGAGAACGATTTAGTGCCAGTTGGAGAAGTTATTGCCATTATTAATACGGGTGATGAGGTGTCCGAAGAAACCGAATCAGACAGTCAATCTGCCGAAGAACCAGAAGCGAAAGAGCACGAGAAAACCGTTTCAAATGATTCGGATATCAACATAAACTCATCGAGCACTAGATTTTATAGCCCGTTGGTAAAGAGCATTGCCAAGCAGGAGAATATTAGCCAGCAGGAACTCGATTCCATTGAGGGAACTGGAAAGGATGGTCGTGTTCGCAAGGACGATTTGCTTGGATTCATAAGCAGAAGGGGAGACAAAAAAACTAGTTCAGCCCATCAGGTTACTAACGAGCCTAAATCTGCTCCAAAGGAGCAAAAAGTTAATGTTTCGGTGAGTGCTGGCGACGAGATAATTGAGATGGATCGTATGCGCAAGCTAATTGCCGAGCACATGGTGATGTCGAAACAGGTTTCGCCTCACGTTACCAATATGGTGGAGGCCGACGTTACTGCGCTGGTTAAATGGCGCGAGATGATGAAGGAAACCTACCAGAAAAAGTACAAGACCAAGCTAACCTTTATGCCATTATTCACCGAGGCAGCAGCACGAGCATTAAGAGATTTCCCAATGGTTAACTCATCGGTTAATGGCGATAAAATTATCGTAAAAGGTAGCGTAAACATTGGAATAGCAGTGGCCAAACCTGATGGTAACCTAATTGTTCCAGTGATTCGCGAAGCCGATAAGCTGAACATCCCGGGACTGGCCAGCGCAATCAACAATTTGGCCGAAGCGGCACGTACCAATAAGCTTTCGCCCGATGATATCCAGAATGGAACATTTTCCATCACCAATTTTGGAACTTTCCGAAATGTAATGGGAACGCCCATTATCTCGCAACCTCAGGTGGCCATTTTGGCCACGGGAACCATTGAGAAGAAACCTGCCGTGGTGGAGACCGAGCATGGCGATATCATTGTGCCCCGTCACAAGATGTTCCTAAGCCTATCGTACGATCATCGCATAATTGATGGCGCGCTGGGTGGAGCCTTCCTGCGCCGTGTGGCCGATTACCTCGAGCAGTTCGATGCCAACAGGGAAGTATAATTGATTAATGATTTGTAGTAGAGGTTGACCTGTCAGCGTCCGAAGGTCCTGACAGAGTCTAAACATAATTGAATGAATGATTGATCTGCCAATGGCAGTCAGGCAGGGATAACTTATAACTTATAACTGATAACTGAAAAACGATACTAAAATGTCATACATAAAAAGAAACGATAAGCCTTACGGCATTAAGCAAACATCAAAGGAAACCCTTGAGAAGTGGTATAAATTGATGACCCTTGGGCGTGCTCTCGATGAGCGTGCACCAAACTATCTGAAACAGGCCATTGGCTGGAGCTATCACGCCCCCTACGCTGGTCACGATGGCATTCAGCTGGCCATAGGCCAGGTTTTCGATAAGGAAACCGATCACCTCTTTCCATACTACCGCGATATGCTCACTGTGCTATCGGCTGGTATGACTGCCGAGGAGATTATCCTAAATGGAATATCTAAAGATACTGATCCTTCGAGTGGTGGACGCCATATGAGCAATCACTTTGCCAAGGCGGAGCTAAATATCCACAACTCATCCAGCTGTACGGGCAACCATACGCAGCAAGCATCGGGTGTGGGGAGAGCCTTTAAGCGATACAGCCACAAGGGCGTTGTGTTCAGCTCGCAGGGCGAATCCTCAGTTTCCGAGGGCTATGTTTACGAGGCCATAAATGGCGCGTCAAACGAAAAGTTACCCGTTGTGTTTGTTTTCCAGGATAATGGCTACGGTATTTCTGTACCCAAAAAGGATCAAACTGCTAACCGCAAGGTGGCTAATAATTTCTCAGGATTTAAAAATCTGCGAATATTCCATTGCAACGGTAAGGATGTTTTCGACTCGATGAATACCCTTAAGGAGGCAAAGGAATGGGTAATGGAAAATCAGATGCCCGCCATTGTGCAGGCCAACTGTGTGCGTATCCATTCGCACTCCAACTCCGATAGGCATGAGTTGTATCGCGACGAGTACGAGAAAACCTATGTGGAGCAAGCCGATCCACTAGCCAAGTTCCGCCGAATGCTACTTAACTACAACCGTTTTTCGGAGGATGAACTAGCCGCAATTGATGCTGATGTGAAGCAAATTGTAAAAGATGCTCACAAGAAAGCAATGGCGGCACCCGATCCAAAACCCGAATCAATTCACGATTTTGTTTTGCCCGAACCATACTCTGCTGAGAAATATCCGCAGGGAGTCCACGACTTTAAGGGCGAGCCCAAGAAGCTAATTGAGGGGTTAAACGAAACGCTTAAGGCCGAATTTAGGCATAACCCTGACACCTTTATCTGGGGGCAAGATATGGCCAACAAGGATAAAGGCGGAATTTTCAATGTTTCGAAAGGGATGCAGCAGGAGTTTGGCAAGGATAGGGTTTTCAATGGCCCCATTGCCGAGGATTATATCCTGGGTACAGCCAATGGTATGACCCGTTTTAACGACAAGATTAGAGTGGTCGTGGAGGGTGCCGAATTTGCCGACTATTTTTGGCCAGCCATGGAGCAGTACGTCGACTCATCGCACGACTACTGGCGCTCGAACGGTAAGTTTGTCCCCAATATCACCATACGACTGGCGAGTGGCGGTTACATTGGTGGAGGCCTGTACCATTCGCAAACCATCGAGGGTGCATTGGCATCCATACCAGGGGTGCGTATTGTGTACCCATCATTTGCCGACGATGCGGCTGGATTGCTTCGTACCAGCATGCGCTCTAAAGGGATGACCCTTTTTCTAGAGCCTAAGGCTTTATACAATGCTCCAAAGGCGGCAACTCCAATTCCTGATGATTTTGAGGTGCCATTTGGCAAGGCTCGGGTTAGGAGAGAGGGAACCGACATTTCGATGATTACCTTTGGAAACACTACCCATATGTGCCTTGAGGCAGCAGAAACGCTTGAGAAGGAACAGGGTGTAAGCGTAGAAGTGGTGGATATACGATCAATTGTTCCGCTCGATCGCGAGTCCATCCTAAAATCAGTGAAGAAAACTGGCAAGGTGCTGGTTGTGCACGAGGATAAGGTTTTTGGTGGATTTGGAGGTGAATTAGCCGCTATTATTGCCGATGAGGCTTTCGAGTTCCTTGATGGACCCGTGAAGCGTGTTGGAGCAACCTTTACCCCTGTTGGGTTTAATAGGATATTAGAGGCCGCTATTCTTCCTAGTACCGACAAAATTTTAGCGGCAGCTAAGGACTTAATCCAATACTAATCTATTTTGAATATTAAGATTATGAAGACAGCAATAATATATAGCCACAGCGCTACTAAAACAGTACAAGCAGCAAAGCATATCAAAGAGAGTTATGGTAAACCTATCGACGATATTGATGTTGATTCGCTAAATCCCAACGATTTGAAGAAATACGATATGCTAATCCTTGGAGTGCCAACATGGTTCGATGGTGAACTTCCCCACTATTGGGATGAGCTGGTTCCTGCCATTGAGGATCTTGATTTGAAAAAGCAGAAAGTTGCCATATTTGGTAATGGCGATCAGGTTGGGTATCCCGAGAACTTTGGCGATGCCGTGGGCCTTTTGGCCGAGGTTTTCGAAAGTACAGGCGCAACAATTGTTGGCCATACTAGTACGCAGGGGTATACATTCGAATCGTCTTTAGCCTTACGGAATGATAAGTTTGTTGGCCTTGTGCTCGATTTTGAAAATCAGAATAAAATGAATAAGCCACGAATTAAAGAGTGGATTGAATCGATAGATTAACAACACGTTATGTAGCCTTCACCTAATTTCATTATTTGTGACTATTTTTAACTGTTAAATTGAAATCTCCTTTGTTTTTTCATTACTTTATTCGTAAATTTGTTGACAATGAAATAAAATTTCTAAAACACTCAATAAAAATTAACAATAGATGGAAGCATTAAGCATTAAAGGAACCCACGAAACCCCAGAAGTGCTGTTCAATAAAAATTCAGGAGAATTCTCCATTTCGGGCAAATCACTTCCCGAGGATGTAAAGGAGTTTTATTACCCCCTTGTTAAATGGGTTTCGGAGTACGCCAAATCGCCAAATTCTGAGACGATTCTAAAGGTGAAGATGGACTACTTTAATACAGCCTCATCTAAAATGTTGCTGGAGATATTCGAACACTTTAAGGCAATGTTCGATGCTGGAAACAAAGTGGTAATCGATTGGTACTATCAAGAGGATGACGAAGATATGCAAGACGCTGGAGAGGATTATGCCGATATCGTAGAAGTTCCCTTTAACTTCATTAGCTATCAGCCAATATCCTAATTCAATAAGGCTAGCCAAATTAATGGTTAGCCTTTAATCTTTACCAATAGAATGAAAGTTATTCGTATTGAACCAACCGAAATAACTCCTAAGGTAATACTTAACAAGGCTAAAGAAGAATTTTTAGTCCAAGGTAGGTGCTTACCCGAAGATGTAAAAAAGTTCTTCAATCCAATTATTGAATGGTTCAATGATTACATGGAAGAACCTAACCACGAAACGGTGATGGTACTCGATTTCGACTACTTCAACACAGCCTCTTCAAAAATGTTGCTCATCATATTGTCTAAACTAAGGGATCTTCAAAAGAATGGGAATAGAGTACAGGTAATATGGAAGTATCCTCAGTACGATTTTGAGCTCGAAGAGGCTGGGGAGGAGTTTTCTCAGCTGCTGAATATTCCCTTCGAGTTTTTACCTAAAGCAGAGTAGTAATTGGAAGTACAGATAAATACTATCATGAAGAAACTACACATCAAACCCAAAAAAGATTCACCTGAGGTAATTTTGGACCATTCTTCCAACCTCTTGTCTATAAAAGGCATTTGTCATCCCGAAAATGTTACAAAATTCTTTGAACCAGTCCTTTTTTGGCTCGATGACTTCAAGAAGTATTTAGATGCCAATGGCGAAAAACGTGACATAAAGGTGGTGCTTTTCTTCCGCTATTTTAACTCGGCAACCTATAAATACTTAATTACACTTTTACAAAAAATTAATGAGCTAACGGAAATTGGCAACTCAATATTTGTTGAATGGCACTACGAGGAGGATGACGAAGACATGCTAGAGTCGGGGGAGGAACTATTCGAGTTTAGTGGCCTTAATATGCCTCACGCTTGCATTGAGTCAAAATTCTAGCAATACCGTATATATAAAATAAAAAAGCAGCCCATTTGGCTGCTTTTTTTGTGTGATTCAGCTGGGGCTCGAACCCAGGACCCCATCCTTAAAAGGGATGTGCTCTACCAGCTGAGCTACTGAATCAAAAAAAATATTTTTTAGAGCTCGTGTGATTCAGCTGGGGCTCGAACCCAGGACCCCATCCTTAAAAGGGATGTGCTCTACCAGCTGAGCTACTGAATCATTACTACTAGAAAAAAAAAGGACTTTTACGTCCTTATCCTTACCTAATCTTATGGTTACTAGGCTCAATCATTTGATCTCCGCTTATCACCAAAGCGCTGCAAAACTAATGCTTTTTATCTTTTCCCACAAGCCCTGCAGAGGTTTTTTTTTATTTTTTTAGTAGCGATGTGCAAAATGTATTTAGTAACAGATGTTTATGTGTTGGATTATTTATGAAATGGTTCATCATTGTTACGCTCCCTGATTATGTGAAATGAATATATATAAAATTTTCAAAAATTAATGTATTTTATTTGCCACATATTCAGGTGCTTGAGTGTTGTAACGTATTTTTTTTAGAATGAACTGTTACAAAATGACCCTAAACTCGTCATTATTTCAGAGGCAAGGTTAACCTTAATATCAAATGTTAAATTAAAAAAACAAATCAAATGAAAAGATTAGTATTAATAGTAGCTATGGTAATTGCAGCAAATATATCATTTGGGCAAGCATTTATCGATGAGGTGTTTAATAAGTATTCTGGCCAGCCAGGGTTTACTTCGGTAATGATCACCCCACAGCTGTTCAAGTTGCTAGCTTTGGTCGATAAAACCGATACAGATCTGCAAATGATCTCAGAAAAGATGAATTCTCTCCGTATCCTTGTATCCGAGGACAAGGTAGTTGGGTTTACCGAAGAGGTTAGAGCCAAAATGGATAAAAAGAATTATCTCAACATCATGGAAGTTTTGGATGGTTCTCAAAAGGTAAACTTTTTCGTGCAACAAAAGGGTGATGTAATAACCGATTTTTTGCTCCTTGCCATTGACGGTAAAGAGGAAGTTCTACTCTCAATATCTGGTAACCTTAAGCTGAGTGAGCTCTCGAAACTAGGGACGTCTAGCTCGTTTGGAGGGAGCTCCGGACATCTATCTCTTCTTAAAAACCTTGAGAACTAGCTGTTCTATTTAATGCAAATAATCAGCCCTACAGGCACCATTTACATGTAGGGCTGATGTATAAAAAAACCTAAATAGTGAAAGTCATGAAAAAGTCATTACAAATTTTACTAACCCTAGCATTTAGCCTGCTGGTAACTATGGCTAGCTGCTCTACAAAATCTCAAAGCAACCAAAAGCCTGTACTTTCGCAAATACTTTACCAAGAGGATATTCGCTCATTCAAATTGCCTGGCTTCTTGGTGCGCTACGTGATGCTGATTTCAGAGGAAACACGTATGATTCGTCCAGCTCTTAAAGGGGTCACATCATTTACCATATCTATTTCGGAAGACATGAAGGACTCAAGGAATGTATTTGCTCGAATCAACGAAAGGCTTAGAAAGGCTAATTATAATAGCTTTATGGAGGTAATCGATAGTGATTCTAGAATAACCATAAAAGCCTTAGAGAAAAATGGAAGAATTAGAGAGATGGTGATAATTATTGACGACAGCTCATCATTTGTATGTCTTGGTGTTAAAGGTAACATCAATCCCGAAAACTTTATGCAGCTGGTAACCAACTTCACCGAGGACAGTAAGCTGGCAAAAAACATTTAACAATTGGCCATCTGCATGAATGAGCGTGAGTTTAAGCAAAGGGTACTTCCGCTAGCTAGTCGACTCTATAGCATTTGTATTAGAATGCTAAGAAATGAGCACGAGGCCAAGGATTGTGTGCAGGACGTATTTGTAAAGCTTTGGACAAAAAAAGACTATCTGGCAGAGGTAAAAAGCATAGAGGCATTTGCTTATACGGCTACACGAAATAGTTGCCTCGATAGGCTTAAGCTAAAAAAGCAGATGGTAGATATTGAAACTATTGCAAGTACAGAAGATTCTTTAATTTACAACGGAGAACAGTACAGGGAAGACGATAGAATGCTGCTAATTAGCAAGGCTCTGAGTAAACTCCCTGAGCTACAACAAAAGGTGTTTAACCTTAGAGATGTCGAGAGGTTGGAATTTGATGATATTGCAAATCAGATGGCAACATCACCTGAACATATTCGGGTTTTGCTCTCAAGAGCCCGTAAACGAATTAAAGAGATTATCGAATGCGAATTACAAAGCAAAAAGCAGGTTTATGAGTAAAATGGAGTATAGGGTAAGAGAGTTACTACGTAGGTACTACCAAGGAGACACCTCGCTGGAAGAGGAAGATTCTATAAGGGAGTATTTTTATTGTAACAAGATTATCCCCGTTGACTTAATGGCCGAGAAGGAACTTTTTTGCCCGGAGTTAAGCAATTCGTCCGAGTTGCAGTTCGATCTGGAGGCGGGTATACTAGATGCAATTGACAAGGCACAGAGTAGGCAAAGCTCTTTGAGGGGGAGGACAGTAAAGTTGGCTACTGTTTGGGCTGCTGCAGCATCGGTGGTTATTCTACTTGGCCTAGCATGGTTTTTGTCAAACCGCACCACAGAGACAATGATAGTTGATACCTACGACGACCCTTACGTTGCACTGCAGGAGACCCAACGTGTACTTGCATTGGTGGGTTCAAAAATTAATCGGGTGCAAAATGAGATGCGATCGCTAGACAAGCTAAATCTGCCACACCAGATACTAGAACCAGTTAGTGATTTTTCAAGAAATATACAGCAACTCGAAAAGCTAAAGGCGATAGAAAAGCCAAAAGAAATGCCATTTATTAAGCATATCTTTACAGCGAATTCGAGCAAACAAAATGTTGATAATTAAATACGCATAAGCCATGAGAAAAACCATTGCGCTAGTTGTACTGCTCCTTTTTACAGGAATGTTATTCGCACAAAAATCGCCGGTCGATAAGCTATTCGATAGGTATGCAGGTAAAGATGGGTATACATCCATATTTATATCCGAGTATATGTTCACCCTTTTTGCAAACCTCAATGAGGCCGACAAAGAGTTTCAAGATGTAGTAAAGGGCTTATCGGGCATTAAAATATTAGCAACCGAAAAGCAAAATCCTGATGTTGATTTTCACAAAGAAATTATGAAGGAGCTCCCTACCAATGAGTACAAAGAGCTCATGGTGATTAGGGAAAAAGAGCAAAACCTAACCTTTCTTATCAAAGATATCAAAGGGAAGGTTGTTGAACTTTTACTAATTGTTGGAGGATCTGAGAATGTGCTTATATCGATTCAAGGAAGAGATATAAATCTTCAGAATATCTCTAAGCTATCAAAATCAATGAATATTGATGCGCTAGGCCCTCTTGAAAATATATAGATACTGTAAACATTATAAATGTTAAACCCCAATCACTGAAAGTTTAAGTGGTTGGGGTTTGCTTTTGTTATTAGCTATTGAGGGGTATTGTATCCACAGTTTACTTTTTTTTACTAGGTTTGCCCCGTGTAATTTATTGGAACGATGGGAAATTTGCAAGCATTATAAATCATATTTACGTATGCTTCAAGCATTGAAACATAAAGCTGTAAGCCCCGTTAAATAAGCTATACAGCATAATATATTTAGCTACTTCAAATAATCATTTTCAATGATAAAGTATATCCGCCAGCATCTTAAAACAAACCTTTTGGTTTCAATTCTGGGTGTTTTTACTCTTATTTATGGTTTCGCGCTAACATACATAAGCATAAACTTTAGAGCTAATGCATACAGCGATTCTCAAGAGGTTATTTATAGAACTACTTATGAGTATAAAAATTTAATTGAATACGATTTGGGTCGTTATATGGAAGTAGCATCAACTTTCCGAGATGTTTACAACCGCTACGATCATATTCCCAAAGAGGATCGTGAGTTTTTTTACGATCAGCTTTGCTATGCATGGCTCGAGAATAATCCCGAAATACTATCAGTTTGGCAGGTGTGGGAGATTAAAGCATTTGATCCCACCTATACCCTTAAAAATGGCAGGCATCGGAATGTATATATACGCAGTGGCAATAATATCAATGTAGTTAGGCAAACAGTGGATATGAATAACTTAGACATTGTAAGCCCATACTACATAGCGCGAAAGAATAATATCGAAGAGATTTGGACACCCTATTACGATACCCATACCCCTGAACTTGCAGGAATTCTTATGACATCCATTGTGGCACCCATTCAAAAACATGGCGAATTTATGGGTATAATTGGCATCGATCTAAGCCTTGAATCGATGGGTGATATCATCTCTGAAATAATGCCCTTTGAGAATTCGGTGTCGTATTTACTTGCCGATGACCGTACAGTGGTTGCCCATAGCAGTAAAAACATAGTTGGCAATAAGCTATTGCCTTCACTTACTACCGACACAACATCATTTCACAACACGATTGTCTCAACACAAAGGCGTGATTACAGCACGTTTGAGTACGTAAATCCCGAGAATGGGGAAGAGTACTTTGTGTCGATGGTACCCATTGAGGTTGGAAACAGCCCTTACGTATGGACTTTAGCCATTGAGGTTCCTGTTAGCGTTGTAATGAAGGAGGCCAATGCCTTACTATACCGTACAATCGTTTTTGGTGTTTTAGGCTTAGCCTTAATGTACCTTATTATATGGATTATTGCATCACGCCTTATCTCCCCAATAAAACAGAGTGTCGATTTTGCACAGCAAATTGCCAGCGGAAACCTGATGGTGCAAATTAATATCAACAGGGATGATGAGGTTGGCCTCTTGGTGAAGAGCCTCCAAGAAATGGCCGAAAGGTTGCGTAGTACCATAAGCGAAATAATTTCTGGGACGAATGAAATGGTTGCAGCCAGCGTTGAGTTGCTCGACTCATCGAAACAAATTCTTAGCGGAGCATCAAACCAAGCCTCTTCATCCGAAGAGATATCGGCCTCGATGGAGGAGATGGTTGCCAACATACAGCAAAACAGTGAGAATGCTAAAACAACTTAATCCATAGCAACAAGAGCATCGAACGGAGTTAAGCAGGGGTACGAGTCGTCGAAGCGCGCGCTTGAGGCCATGTCTGAAATTGATGGAAAAATCTCAATTATCACCGAGATTGCCAAGCAAACCAATATTCTAGCCCTTAACGCAGCGGTTGAAGCTGCTAGGGCAGGCGAATATGGCAAGGGGTTTGCCGTGGTAGCTGCCGAGGTGAAAAAGCTTGCAGAGCGTTCGCGCGTAGCAGCAGAACAGATAATTGAACTTAGCAACCATGGGGTAAGCGTTTCTAGCCAATCTGGCAAAGAGCTATCGGAGATAATTCCTGAGATTGAACGTACAGCCGAACTGGTGGTGGAAATTTCAGTTGCGAGTGCTGAACAAAAAATTGGATCGGAACAGGTTAACAATGCAATACAAGAATTAAATTTGGTTACCCAACAGAATACAGAAATGGCTAATTTGTCGGCCACTAAAGCCGATGATCTCTCGGAGTTGGCAGATCGCTTAAAAAAGATCGTAACCTATTTCAAACTTTAAATATCTACATATCCAACAAATCAACAGCTATGCTAACAATTTTCGATGCAGCCTTTTTCGATAGTAATATCTATCTCTATCTGGTGCTACCTCTTCTAATCTTTTTTGCACGCATAATCGACGTTACTTTGGGAACAATGAGGATTATCTTTGTATCAAAGGGGGAGCGTTTGCTTGCACCAATTCTAGGGTTCTTTGAGGTGTTTATTTGGATAATCGCCATTGGCAAGATAATGGGCAATTTAGATAACTACGCCTGCTACTTTGGATATGCAGCTGGCTTTGCCACTGGGAACTGGGTAGGAATGAAACTTGAGGAGCATCTAGCCATGGGTAATATTTTGGTAAGGGTTATTGCCACCAAGGACGGAAGCCTTTTGGTAAAGAACCTCAGCAAAAGTGGCTATGGAGCCACATTGGTAGAGGGCGAAGGGAGTGCTGGAAAAGTTCAGCTGGTTTACTCCATTGTTAGCCGTGAGAATCTAAAGGAGGTGATATCAGTTATCGAAGAGTTTAACCCCAAAGCCTTTTTCACCATAGAGGATGTGCGAAAGGTGAGCTCCGGAATATTCCCCGCCAAATCGCCAATACACAAGCTTAACCCATTTAGGCGCTGGCGAAAAGGAAAGTAGATACAGCTACCACTAATAACAACAAAGGCCTAGTTTTGGAACCGGCCTTTGTTGTATAAGTACTGCTCTATGCCTATTGTTTTGGGGTAAACTTTTCGGGAGTTTCTCTGTACCACTGGGTCTTATCCTGATAAGCTTTACCCAACAGCAAGATCTGATCCTCGCGGTACCAGTTGCCAATAAGTGTAATACTTGTGGGCAGCTTTGAGCTGGAGAAACCAGTGGGCATTGCCAGTGCAGGATGCCCAGTAAGATTGGTCATTAGCAGCTGGTTTCCACCAAAACTAGGGGTTACAATTACATCAACCTCATCAAATAGCTTTACGAATTCCTCTATTAGAACTGTTCTAATCCGATTGGCCTGAAGGTACTCAACTGCAGGGATAAAACGAGCTTTACGGAAAAAGTTTGGCCAAGCCATCTTGCCTTGTCGCACCATCAAATCATCCATATTCGATAGCGTGAGATGACTAAATGCGGCCGCTGCCTCCACATCGAGAATAATTGAAAGGGCTTCCATAGGTAAGTGCTCAGGTAGAGTTACGGGTATAAGCTCAATACCTATATCCTTTAAAACCTCTAGCGCAATGCTGTCGTTAGTTTTAAAGCCATATTCCTTGTCGAAATAGTCCTTGGCGTACCCAACTCTCAACCTAAGGACATCAGCCTTTAAATCAATACTAATTGGCTTATCAACCAGCGTTGGGTCATCTCCATCTGTGCCTGCTATGGCATCAATTACAATGGCACAATCCTGTGCCGTGCGGCATATGGGGCCAATTTTATCCATTGTCCATGATAATGCCATTGCCCCGGTTCGGCTAACCCTACCAAAGGTTGGCCGCAGGCCAGTTACCCCATTAACAGTTGATGGCGATACGATGGATCCCCAGGTTTCGGATCCAATGGCAAAGGGAACCAAGCCTGCAGCAGTGGCCGATGCCGAGCCTGCCGATGATCCGCTTGATCCCATATCGGTATTCCAAGGATTTCGGGTTTTTCCGCCAAACCACACATCACCCCAGGCAAGTTCTCCCAGCGATAGCTTTGCAACCAGCACAGCGCCTGCTTCTTCGAGGTTACTAATTACCGGAGAGGTAATTTCCGCCACTTGATCGTGGTAAATTGGTGAGCCATAGGTAAATGGATATCCTTCAAGAGCCAGTAGGTCTTTTACACCATAGGGAATACCGTGAAGTGGACCACGGTATTTCCCCATTGAAATTTCTTCATCCATAGCCTTGGCCTGTTTAATGGCCCTGTCTTCAAGCAGGGTTATAACGCAGAAAAGTTCGGGGTCGTAGCGTTTAAGCCTATCAATATACATCCGTGTAAGGCTCTCGGATGTAATGCGCTTACTTTTTATGAGGGACGACAGCTCGGCAACGGTGTAATAGCTTAAGTCTTCTAAATTGTCAGGAACAGCTATGGCATTGGGAATACAAAAATCTGACCTCTGCTCCTTAAACTTTGCATTATAGTTCACTGGAATAGGGGAAAAGACAAGAGCAGGTGCCAGGTCGTTAGGTATATCAAACTCATGAATTAGCTTGTACTTCTCAATGGCCTCGGCTACCCCATCCTTTAGTGAATCTCTCTCGGCCTTAGTAAATTGTAGGTTGAAAAGCTTTTCTGCCGATTCAATGCTATGTTCAATTCGGCTTGCCTTTATCCAACTATAAACATTATAACCAACCGATAAGATAAGCAAAATCAAAAGCAATGGTGCTAAAATTGGTTTTCTTTTCATAGTAATTATTTTTTGGTTAAGCGCTTTTGCAATGGACTTGCAATTTACAACTATAGATAAAACAATGTATCATTTTCGATAATTCTTAGAATATCTTGAAAACAATTAGCTTAATGAGGTGTTTAATGGTAAACAATTCAATATTAAACAATGAAAAAACTATTCATACTAGCCGTTAGCATCGTAGCAGGTTCGATGCTAGGAATGGCGCAGCAAAAAACGCTGCATGACTTTACAGTCGAGACCATCAGTGGTCAGCAATTCCCGCTATCAAGCCTAAAGGGTAAAAAGGTAATGGTTGTAAATACAGCTTCGAAATGTGGACTAACTCCACAGTACGAAATACTAGAGAAGCTATACAAGCAGTACAAAAGCAAAAACTTTGTCATCATTGGTTTTCCGGCTAATAACTTTATGAATCAAGAGCCTGGCTCAAACGATGAGATTATGGAGTTTTGCAGTCAGAACTATGGGGTAACCTTCCCTATGATGTCGAAAATATCTGTTAAAGGATCAGATATTCACCCACTGTACCAGTGGCTAACCAGTAAGGATGAGAACGGTGTGGTGGATGCAAAGGTTACGTGGAATTTTCAAAAGTTTCTTATTGATGAGGAGGGAAGGGTGGTTAAATCCGTATCGCCTCGTGAAAGTCCCGATTCCGAAGAGATAGTTAGTTGGATTAGTCAAAGGTAGTCCATTAAGTCTGATTACAAGTGCAAAGCGACCCCATTATTTTGGGGTCGCTTTGCGTATGATCTATATCATACAAAAAAAGCACCACACACCGTTAAACCTTTGCTACCTTTACGTTTCAAAACTCTGACGACAAACAATTGGGGACACTTATCACTTTTCACAATGATTAAAAGAAGAATACTAACATTTATTATAGTATCCAGCATATTTATGCCCTTTGCCCATGCACGCCCACAAAAGGATTTGCCAGAGGGCAAGCGTAAGATAACCGCATACCGAATTGATGAGCCCATTAGAATCGATGGGGTGTTGGACGAGAATGCCTGGCAAAATGCTCAGGTGGCCGATGAATTCTTTCAGTACGAACCATTCAACGGCTCATATCCATCGGAGCGTTCCGAGGTGAGAATTTTGTACGATGATGTCTCCATTTATATTGGTGCCTCACTTTTCGACGAAGAACCCGACAATGTATACAGGGAACTGGGTAAGCGCGATAATGCAGATAATTTAAAGGCCGATGCATTCAGCGTTTTAATTAGCCCATACAACGACGGGATTAACTACCTTGAATTTATTGTTTCTGCATCGGGCGTTCAGGCCGATGTTCGAAGAACGGGTAATTCAACCGATAGAAGCTGGGATGCAGTTTGGGAAAGTGCTGTAACCATTACCGATGAGGGCTGGTTTGCCGAGTTGCGTATTCCCTTTTCGGCACTTCGTTTTTCAAGTAGGATTGATGGTAATTGGGGGCTTAATTTCCGAAGACTTATTAAGCGATACAACGAGTGGAGTTCATGGAATCCCATCGATAACTCTGTGTCAGGTATTGTTAATCAGTCGGGCGAACTATCAGGTATTCGTGACATTAATACTCCCATTCGATTATCGTTTAGCCCATACGTGTCGGGTTATATCGATAAACACCCCGATAACGAATCGCTAGCATGGCAGCTAAATGGTGGAATGGATGTGCAGCTTGGCCTTACTGAAAGTTTCACTCTGGATATGACCCTGATACCCGACTTTGGACAGGTGAAATCGGACGATAAGGTGCTAAACATTTCGCCTTACGAGGTGCAGTATGGCGAGCAGCGTCCCTTTTTTAACGAGGGTATGGATCTATTTCAAAAAGGAGGGATATTTTACTCTCGCCGAATAGGCACTCGCCCCAAGGAGTACAGTGGAGTTTCTGGCCAATTGGACGAACATGAGCAGATTATTGCTAATCCACAAGAAACCGCTATGATTAATGCCACAAAGATATCGGGCCGTACATCATCTGGCTTGGGTATCGGTTTTCTCAATGCAATGACATCTAACACCTATGCAACCATACGCGACACGGTAAACCAAGAGGAGAGAGGTGTCTTAACCCAGGGGTTTACAAATTACAATATGATGGTATTTGACCAAACGCTAAAGAATAACTCCTACGTTAGCCTAGCAAATACCAATCTTTTAATGCCTAGTTCAAGGTACACATCAAATGTTACGGCAACCGACTTTGTGCTGCGCGATAAGGCAAATACATACGCCATTACAGGTAAGGGTGTACTAAGTCAGATAGCTGAAGACGATCTAGATTTGGGTTATAAATATAATCTTGGATTACATAAAACTTCTGGAAACCTGCTTTTTGAGACCTGGACAAATACCGAAAGCAAGAATTATAACCCTAACGATATGGGATATCTAAAAAAGGCCAACGAGTTTAGCAACGGGGCTGGCGTTGGGTATAGGGTTTACAAACCTTTTTGGAAGCTGCTAAACTGGAGCAGTTGGATAGGCGGTTCATACTCTATGCTTCATAATCCAATGGTTTACACCTCATCGCATTTTTACATAAATTTTCGTACCACTTTTGCCAAAACATATCACTACGTTAGCGGAGAGTTTTGGATGGATCCACGCGAAACACATGATTACGATGAGCCCCGTGTTGATGGCCGTATGGTTATTCGTCCTCGTCGATTTGCAGGTAACTTCACTACCTCATCGGACTATCGAAAGCCTTTAGCCATCGATACCCGAACTAGCTACTGGCGTTCGGAGAGCATGGGTATGGATCAGTTTTCGTTCCGTTTTTCCCCTCGCATACGGTTTAGCAACAGTTTCTTTGTGGTTTATCAAATACAGCAAGACTTTAGCAGGAATGATATTGGATACGTTGGAAGAGCCAACGATAATTCAGAAATCTTTATGGGGCTACGCGATGTGTCAACACTTACCAACACCCTCGACGCCCTGTACACTTTCACCGCAAATTCGTTTATAAACATTAGGCTAAGGCACTACTGGCGTTGGTTAGATTATTCAAGTTATCATAGCCTTAATTACGATGGCACCCTTTCTACGCCTATTGCTGATGCTAACATCGATAGAAACATCAACTATAACCTCTTTAATATCGATTTAACCTACGAGTGGCACTTTGCACCCGGAAGCGTACTTAGCGTAGTGTGGAAAAATGTGATTGAAACCTCAAACTCCCATGTTCGTAGCCAGTATTTCGATAATGTAGGAGAGCTCTGGAGCACAGGAAAGGGAAATAGTATCTCGCTACGGATGTTGTACTACCTAGACTATAACACGCTTGTTGGGGGACGGAAAAAGTAATTTGCAGGTATCCAGTTTGTTTTGTCAAGGCGCTAACGATTCTTCATTAGCGCCTTTGCTTTACCTAAACTAAATTTATGGTTTTTTGTTATATTTGCGCTGATTAATTCAGCTATACATTTCAAATCCACATTTCAGTATGTTCGATAATTTAACGGAAAGACTCGAGAGATCTTTTAAACTCATCAAGGGCGAAGGAAAAATTAGTGAGATTAACGTTGCCGAAACGTTAAAGGATGTGCGCAAAGCCCTGCTCGATGCCGACGTAAACTTTAAAATTGCAAAGCAATTTACCGATGAGGTAAAGCGTAAGGCGTTGGGTATGGATGTACTTAACTCCCTTAAGCCAGGTCAGCTTATTGTTAAGGTAGTGCGCGATGAGCTTGCTGAACTAATGGGGGGCAAGGCCGAAGATATTAACCTTGGGGGCAACCCATCGGTTATTCTTATTGCTGGTCTTCAGGGTTCTGGTAAAACAACCTTTTCGGGTAAGTTAGCTAATCACTTAAAGAGCAAGAAGAGCAAAAATCCATTGCTAGTGGCTGGCGACGTTTATCGACCTGCCGCAATCGACCAGCTTAAGGTTTTGGGCGAGCAGATAAATGTTCCTGTATACACCGTTGATGGCAGTAAGGATCCCGTTTCCATTGCCAAGGATGCCATTAAGCATGCCAAGCAGAACAAGCATGATGTGGTGATAATTGATACCGCGGGTCGTTTGGCTGTTGATGAGGAGATGATGAAGGAGGTGGCAGCTATCAAAAAGGCAGTTGATCCCAACGAGATCCTCTTCGTGGTCGACTCCATGACGGGTCAGGATGCCGTTAACACAGCCAAGGAGTTTAACGACAGGCTAAACTTCAACGGCGTAGTGCTTACCAAACTCGATGGTGATACTAGAGGTGGTGCTGCACTTTCAATTCGTGCGGTGGTAAGCAAACCAATTAAGTTTGTTAGCACCGGCGAAAAGATGGAGGCCCTGGATGTGTTCCACCCCGACAGGATGGCCGACAGGATACTGGGAATGGGCGACGTGGTGTCGCTGGTAGAGCGTGCTCAGGAGCAGTACGATGCCGAAGAGGCTCGCAAGCTACAAAAAAAGATTGCCAAGAACCAATTCAACTTCAACGATTTCCTTTCGCAAATTGGTCAGGTTAAGAAAATGGGTAACCTAAAAGATTTGGCTGGAATGATTCCCGGTATGGGCAAGATGATGAAAGATATCGATATTGATGACGATGCCTTTAAAGGTGTTGAGGCCATAATTCACTCCATGACCCCCGACGAGAGGGAGAACCCCGCATTGCTCAATGGTTCGCGCCGTAAGCGTATTGCATCGGGGAGTGGAACTTCCATCCAGGATGTAAACAGGCTAATAAAGCAGTTTGATGATATGCGCAAGATGATGAAGATGGTTTCTGGAGGAGGAGGCAAGAACTTGGGCCGTATGATGGCCAATATGCCCCGCAGATAAACGATTTTGTAATCGAACTAACAAACACTAAACAGATAAGCCATGGAACTACTAGACGGAAAAAAGATTGCCAATGAGGTTAAGGAAGAGATAGCCCAAGAGGTTACTCAGATAAAGACCAACGGTGGTAAAATCCCCTACCTAGTAGCCATTCTGGTTGGTAACGATGGTGCTAGCGAAACATATGTAGGGCACAAGGAGAAAGCCTGTGCAAAGGTAGGATTTAGGAGCGAAGTACTCCGATTCGATGCGAATATTTCCGAGGATGAGTTGCTAAATGAAGTTCATAAGCTAAACAACAACCCCGAGGTTGATGGTTTTATTGTTCAAATGCCTTTACCCAAGCACATCTCCGACCAAAAGGTTATTGAGGCAATCGATCCCAAGAAGGATGTCGATGGGTTTCATCCGGTTAACGTGGGGCGAATGGTGATTGGGTTACCTGCATACGTGTCGGCCACACCCGATGGGATAATTGAACTTTTGCGCAGATATAAGATTGAAACATCGGGCAAGCACTGTGTGGTGTTAGGTCGTAGCAATATTGTTGGCCGTCCCATAGCGAATCTGCTATCGCAGAAAGGCATACCAGGCGATTGTACCGTTACCATTTGCCATAGCCGCACCAAGGATATTCCCTCTATTACACGAACTGCCGATATACTTATTGTGGCGCTTGGCCAAGCCGAGTTTGTCACCGCCGATATGGTAAAGGAAGGGGCAACAGTAATCGATGTTGGAATTACACGAGTAAAATCCGATACTACCAAATCGGGCTGGAAACTGCTAGGCGACGTTAAGTTTGATGAGGTTTCGCCCAAGTGTAGCTACATAACGCCGGTTCCCGGCGGTGTTGGGCCACTCACAATTGTCTCATTACTAAAGAATACTCTTAAAGCATCCAAAAAAGAGATTTACGGATAGACAAAACATAAAATTATAATTGCCAGTTGAGCCACTCATTTCTATAAATGCGTGGCTTTTTATATTATAACAATAGCCCAAACATAAAAAAATAAAAAAATGATTACTTGTAATTATCAGAAAATTTAGCAAATTGCAATTGAAAATGCTTTTATAAATTAGCTAAACTAAAATTCTAACATTTATGTCTGAACCAAAAAAGTTCGTTCCATTTGTTTCGGCCGAAACAAATATGAAAGAGTTCACGCTTAGAGCGTTGCTCATTGGCTTGGTGATGTCGGTTGTGCTAGGAGCTGCCAATGCCTACTTGGGCTTAAAAGCAGGTATGACCATTGCTGCTGTATATCCTGCTGCTGTGGTTGGTATGGCCATCCTTAAAATGGTGAAAGGTAGTATTCTTGAGGAGAATATTGCCCGTACCGTTGGTGCAATTGGCGAATCTGTTGCGGCAGGAGCCATCTTTACCTTGCCTGCATTTTTTGTTGCTGGGCTTTGGGACCCATTTTTTACAGCAGGCAATTACCTTACATCCACGCTTATTCTAATTGCTGGTGGATTTCTAGGTATTATGTTCGTTGCCCTACTGCGTAGGGTTATGGTTGAAAGCACAGAGTTACCTTTCCCTGAAAGTGTTGCTGCTGCAGAGATTCATAAGGCAGGCCGCTCTGGCGGTGGAGGATCAAAATTCCTTTTCCGTGCTATGATCGTTGGTGCTGTGGTTAAAATTCTGGCTGAATTTAAGCTTTTTGCCACCGCATGGGAGAGCTTTATTGTATGGGGCAAGCAAACTATTGCCGGAAGTAGCTTCACAGGGCAAGGAGGTATGTTCCTGGGCTCACCCGGAGTTAGCCCCGCATACATTGGCGTTGGCTACATCATTGGCCCAAAGCTTGGTGCCTTGGCATTTAGCGGTGGTATAATTGCCTGGGGACTTTTAACCCCAATTATACTATACTTTATTGGCCCATCAATGGAGCTGGCCGAAACAGCAACATCGGCCGAGTGGCTTGCTGCTGCTAAGGACGTGTGGGCTCGTATTGTTCGTCCAATTGCCATTGGAGGTATGCTTGTGGGAGCAGCTTTTACCCTATACAATATGAGGCATAGCCTAATTGAGGGCATTGCCCGCTCGGTAAGAGATGTAAAGAAAGCTGCGGCGGGTACACCAGCCGATACCAATAGAATAGAAAAGGATATCAGCTTCTCCTTCACCGTTATTGGTATTATTGCTGTTGCCATCCTAACCTTTGTTATCACTTTCTTTATTTTTAAAACTGCTATGTGGGTAGCAATTGTTGTGGCTGTGCTAATGACAATTCTGGCCTTCTTTTTTGCTGCCGTTTCTGGTTACCTAGTGGGCTTGATTGGCTCATCGAACAACCCTGTGAGTGGTCTAACCCTTACCGCATTGCTGGTTACTGCCTTAGTGCTTGTAATCCTTGGTATCGATGGTGGTGATGCTGGTGTTGCGGCTGTACTTGGTGTTGCAGCCATTGTTTGCGTTTCGGCTGCCGTGGCTGGCGAAATGCTTCAGGATCTTAAAACTGGGCATATCCTTGGCGGAACACCATGGAAAATGGAGATAGGTAATATTATTGGTGTGGTTGCCTCTGGCGCTGTAATGTTCTTCATCCTTACCATTCTTAACGATGGTGATATTGCCCGTGGTAATATTGAGGGGTACGTTGGTGGATTTGGCAGCCAAGAACTTCCTGCACCCCAAGCAAGCCTTATGGCCATTCTGGCTCGCGGTATTGTGGGCGGCGAAATGGCATGGCCATTAATTATTGTGGGTATGTTCATGGGAGTTGGCTTTATTCTTATGCAGGTGAAGAGCCCTATGCTTGTTAGCGTGGGTATGTATCTTCCCCTAACAACAACATTTGCAATATTTGTGGGTGGTATCATTAAGGGTATTATGGATATGATGTCGAACAAGCGCAAGCTCAACGAAGCGCAAAAGCAACGCACCGAGAATGTTGGGGTGCTTTTGGCATCTGGACTAATTGCCGGAGAGGCGCTCATGGGGCTAGTGGTGGCCATGTTTGCCGTGGGTGGTATATTCCTCTTCGAGGTGTTCTCGTTCTTCAAAAACCCTGGTTTCCTTATCGGATTTATAGTGATTATTGTTGTGGCCCTAATACTTATCATGGTGCCATTACGTAATGCCGGTAACCCAGACGAACCTGCTCCACCAAGCGTTGGACATTAATCTAAAGAACCATTTATAAAAGTAAAGCCGATGAAACGTCATCGGCTTTACTTTCTTATTAATATCAATAATTATAGATATGGCAAGTTTTTTTAAGAGGAGAAAGATTTTAAAGAATACAAGTGCGCTGGATCTAATCCCCATTCGTATTCACGATCATAAGGTTGACGATAATGGGATAGTTACCATACTAATTCCCAAGTTTAAGAACGAGAAGTTTGCACGATTTTTTATACCAGCACGAAAGTCCATTTACATCTCTATTCATCTCGATGAGTTGGGCTCTGCAGTTTGGATGGCCATTGATGGTAAGCAAAGCGTAGGGGAGATTTGCGCTGATTTGACAGAGCGACTTGGCGATAAGATTCATCCTGCCGAGGAGAGGGTGGTAAAATTTATGACAGGCTTATATCACAACAAGCATATCACATTTAAGCAGCTTGTGGAGGCCGAATAGAACAACAAGTTGATATAAAAGCTAAAGCGGGATTTTATGCCCCGCTTTAGCTTTTATAATGATATCAATTTATGGAAAGAATGGATTCATCCGATTGTGATAAGGGTTGCCAAAAGGCGATACACCCCATGAGGGGCCGTTGTTAACCCCAAAGGATGCGCCAATACTTACCCTATCCGATATTTTATAGTCCATTCCAAACGATAGCTGCTGATAGTCGGCCTTTGTTACCCCGCTTTGAAACGGCGATATGTATAGCTGATTTTTTCCAAAGGCACCCATTCCGTAAACGCTCAACTTCTCATTTATCTGGTAATGCCCGTAGGCAAAGGCTTCGGTTGGATTACCCGACATCTGCTGTTCACCAACCTGACCCAGCTCCGAGCTGAGGAATGGCAAACCACCCATATTGGTTTGGGTAAACCTCCCGCCTGCCACAATTTGTAGCTTATCGGTGGCCATAAACGAAACGGTAGGGCTGATAAATGTTGATGAAAGTCCTCCACCAAACGAGGAGTAGCTGGTGCCCAGCTCAACGGAGTAGGTAGGTTTGCTCGAAGCAATTCGCCACGGGTCGAATTGGCTTGAATCACTCGAAGCCTGACTGAAGTAGGCGGGATGGTAAAGTTTATGCAAATCCCTTGTAAGCTGTGCATTACCCACGTAGCCCAGCAAGACAAAAATCAAGAGGAATGAATGTCTCCAAAAGATTTTCATAACAATTAAAATTTACGGTTTCACTACAATCTTATAAACCAAATTATGTTGGTAAAGTTATGCAAAATGACCAAAATCTTTATGAAAATAGTGTTAAAAGCTATTATAATTACTCATCGGCTATGTTTAAAATCATTGGCAGTGTGGCATTGCAGTAAAAATTCATATATTAGTGCTTTAAAATGAAGCGATTCAATTTAACCAGCTCTGTATGGCAAACATTATCAGTATAATAAACAATAAGGGAGGGACAGGCAAAACCACAACCGTTCTAAACCTTGGTGCAGCATTAACCAAAAAAAGAAAGCGAGTTCTTCTGGTCGACCTCGATAGCCAGTGTAACCTAACCTCGGCCTTTGGAGCCGACACGCCTGAAGTAGGAGTGGGCGACTTGCTGGTTGGGAGCGCAACGTTGGATGATGTTATGATTAAGAATGGAAAGTTGAGCCTTATTCCATCAAGTGAGAAACTTCTCGATTTTGAGTTTCAGCTTAACAATGAGCCTGGTAGGGAGTATATGCTCCGCGAGCAGCTCGACAAAGTGGCTGATGATTTCGATTTTATTCTAATAGACTGTCCACCCAGCCTGGGAACACTTTCGATAAACTCGATGGTGGCCGCCAACCATTTTATTGTTCCTATGCAGGCCGAAAATTTTGCCTTTATTGGGCTCGATAGAATTATGCTGATATCAGAAAAGGTGAAGAAAAGGATGAATCCGGATTTGGATTTAGCGGGGATACTATTTGTTAAGCTTGATCCTCGCACCAAGTTTAGCCAGGCCGTAATTCATAGCCTATCCGAAAATCAGAACTTTAAGGGGAAACTTTTCAATACATACATCCGGCAGGATATTTCGCTAATGGAATCGGGCGCATTTAAACAATCGGTATACGATTATGCTCCTAAGAGTAGAGGCGCCGACGATTACAACGATTTGGCAAAAGAAATACTTAAGATATATGGCTAAGAAGAGTAAGCATACCATAAACGACATCCAGAAGGCCCTGATGTCGAACACTCGTTTCATCAAGGAAGAGGATGTACCTGCTGACACAGTGCCTATCCCCGGCAGTACCGAAGTGAACCCAGCAGAATCGCAGGTTGCAATTGACCCGCTAATTATGAAGAAGATAAAGATTCTTGCACCATTCATGGGTGAAACAACCGACGAGCTTATCAACAAAGCGCTTAACCACTACCTCAGGCTAAAGTCGCTTCAGCTCGATCAGGCAATCCAAAAAATTACAGAGGAATAATCATACTTCATTGCTAAATATTAGTTTAGGGTTGGCATACGCCAACCCTTTGCTATTTAATTCACATTAGTTTTGAACCTTTCGAAGTAAAGGGTATCTAAAAAATTTGATGTTAATTGGAGCAGAAAATACAAGAACGTGGTTTGCAAAGAGCTATTGAAAATATTTACGACAGAAAATCAACCTATATAAATTTTGCATTATGCAATTACTATTCTATTTTTAGCAATCATAAATTCTTAACCCTTTAAAAAACAACCCTAAAAATTATTAATCCAATCCTCGAGTCAATCAACAACGTGATTTCGTTTTACAATGAGTACGTTGGGGGTTATCTAATTCTTTTACTGCTTGTTCCAACAGGTATATACTTTACCTTTAAATTCAAGTTTTTACAGATATCGCACTTTAGGCACGCTTTAAGGCTTGTGGCAGGTAAATACAGCAAGAAGGACGAGACAGGCGATGTGAGCCATTTTAAGGCTCTCACAACAGCCCTGTCGGGTACTGTGGGTACTGGTAATATTGTAGGCGTTTCGCTGGCCATATACCTCGGTGGCCCAGGTGCAATATTTTGGCTTTGGGTAACTGGCTTTTTTGGCATGATGCTTAAAATGGTGGAGTGTACCCTTGCTCAAATTTTTAGAAAGGTTAACGACGACGGATCCATATCGGGTGGCCCTATGTATTATATTGAGATTGGACTGAAAGAAAAGCTGGGACGATTTGCAAAACCCCTCGCACTAGTATTTGCTGGAGCAGCTGCTCTTTGTACACTTGGTACAGGCAATATGGCTCAAGCTAACTCCATTTCCGATGTACTGCTTACCAGCTACAACGTACCAATATTAGTTACAGGAATTATCCTTGCAGTACTAGTGTTACTAATTATTGTTGGCGGATTAAAACGAATTGCCAATGTAACATCAACCCTAGTACCCTTCATGGCGGCTCTTTACTTTTTATCGGCAATAATTGTAATAGGCGTCCACTGGAGAGATATCCCAAGTGCTTTTGGCCTAATTATTAGCGATGCGTTTACTGGAACAGCAGCCACAGGCGGTTTTGTGGGCTCAACCTTCATCATGACATTGGTGTGGGGTGTTAGGCGAGGCCTTTTCTCCAACGAGGCAGGGCAGGGGTCGGCCCCAATGGCCCACGCAGCAGCTAAAACAGAGCATCCAATGCGCGAGGGTTTTGTTGCTTCGCTCGAACCCATGGTTGACACCCTAATCATTTGTACTCTTACGGCATTGGTTGTAATAATTTCGGGTGCGTGGACTTCGGGTATTCAAGGGGTTGGAATGACAATTGAGGGTTTTCAGGAGGGGATGGGCCGCGTAGGCTTAGGTGGATTTGCTACCCATGTAGTTACTCTTGGTTTGCTGCTTTTCGCATTCTCAACTATTATTAGCTGGTCGTACTACGGTAGCCGGGCCATACAGTACATATTTAGCGATAAGGCCATTAAGCCATACTACTTCATTTTTGCTCTTTTCACTTTTTTTGGTGCAATTTGGGGTATCGATATTGTGTGGAACTTTGTAGATATGGTTATTACCTTTATGACAATTCCTAACCTGATAGCGTTACTGCTTTTAGCACCCGTTATGACCAAGGAGGTGAAGCGCTACAAAGAATTTTTAAGGAAAGAGAAGTTGATGGGGCGAAACTAACCACCCATAAAATATGTAATACGAAACGAGGGTGTCCAAAAACGGATTCCCTCTTTTTTGTTCAACAAAACACTGATTGTCAGTAAAATAGTTGTGGAATAATTTGGCTATATGCTTGATGTT
>NZ_JAANIG010000034.1 GCF_011174675.1 Perlabentimonas gracilis
CGTATTGCCTCGTGGCAATCATTGGGAACAAACTAAAAGTTGACCGTCCAATCTACGAAATTTTACAGATTCTCAGCATTTCCCTACTCGATAAAACTCCTATAAGAGAGATACTTACTAAATGCGATTACAAAGATGTCAAAGAACAAAAAAATAAACAACTAAAAATCAGTGGGTTTTAAGTGCCCACGTATGAATTTATGTATAGGATTTACGATACCCTTAAAGTATTTATTGCCTGTGGAGATAGCCAATACAACAAAGCATTGGCTGAATTTATAAGTTGTGAGCTAAATCTTGAAGTAATAGGTATATCAGAAACCCACAAAGACCTTATCCGAAACAAAAAACTGCATTGCGCTAACCTAATCTTGCTTGATACCAGCTTCCCCGATAACAAATGTTTTGATGCAGTAAATCATATATTTTATCACAATCATAGACAGAATATTATAGCCCTAACCTCAGAGGATAAGCCGATGTGCCTTGAGTCAATTATACTGCTAGGCTTTAAAGGGGTAATTGTAAAAGACAGGGCTTGTGATGAGATTGAGAGTGCAATAAAAATGGTTGTGAAAGGTAAGATGTACTTCTCTATTAAGGTTGAGAAAGCTTTTAAGAGACATACGGCTAAAACTAAGTAATTAGGTAAACATTATTAATCACACTAATGAAAATGGAGGACTAAAAATGAAAATTAAAGACTTAAGTATTGGAAAGAAGCTAATGCTAGGATTCGGTATAGTACTGCTTTTAACAGCGGCAATTCTACTGATAGGTTGGAATGGCTTCAGCAAGTTACAAGAGCGCTATTGGAAAACGAATATGTTCAACAATATTGAATCTGACCTACTCAACACGAGGTTAAACTCAAGGCTTTACATTCAGCACGAGCAACAAGCCAATGCTGAGTCCCTTTTGGAAAGCGGAAACAAAATGCTTTCTACTATCGACATAGTGGCTCCTACGCTGAAACAGCAACAAAACCAAAACCAGATAAACCAAGTACGACAACAGGCGTTGAACTACAGAAATGTTGCTAACAGCTACATTGCGGCAACAAAGGAAAAGCAAGAACAACTAAGACGATTTGATGAATATGCAGGAAAGATAATGAACGAAATTATCAATTCCAATGCATCACAAGAAAACGTAATTGGCTTTATGAACGCGCGGGTTGAGGGACAACGATTTCTTCGACTTAATAATATTGAGGACTATCGACGCTGGGAAAGAAATATTGATAACATAAGGCCACACTTTACCCCTGATATACAGAACCTGTTGGCAGAGTATAAGAGCATTTTTGAGCAAGTATATAGCTCAATTAAAAAACAAGAAGAAGGTGAAGAGGCTTTCAGGGTAGCAGGAGAAGCACTAACCGGCATAGTACATAACGCTGTAGAATCGATGGAAAGTCAAATGAACAGCGAGATATCCACGGCTCTTTACCAGATGATACTTTTTGGCGTTCTTGCCATTTTCATTGGAATACTATTCGCCATCTTCATCAACGGATCAATCCGAAAAGGGATTGCAAATGGAGTAGCAGTTGCTGTAAAAATTGCCGATGGCGACTTAGCGGTAAGAATTGATGATGAGTACCTAAATCGTAAGGATGAGATTGGCGAACTATCCCTTGCCCTGCAACGAATGTCAGATAAGTTGAACGAGATAATATCAAGCGTAATTACAGGTAGTGGCAATATTGCATCAGCATCGGAGCAGATGAGTAGCACCTCTCAGGAACTATCTCAGGGTGCGTCCGAGCAAGCATCATCGGTAGAGGAAGTATCCTCATCAATGGAAGAGATGGCTAGTAATATTCAACAAAACACCGACAATGCCCAGCAAACCGAAAAAATTTCGCTTAACGTTGCACAGGGCGTGCAAAAAGTAGGTGCTGCAGCCAACGAGAGCCTCACTTCGATAAAAAACATTGCAGAAAAGATTGGAATCATCAACGATATCGCATTCCAAACCAATATTCTTGCGCTAAATGCAGCTGTTGAAGCCGCTAGGGCAGGTGAGCATGGGCGTGGCTTTGCCGTTGTTGCCGCTGAGGTTCGCAAATTGGCTGAGCGAAGCAAAGTTGCTGCAGATGAAATTGTTTCATTAGCTACAAAAAGTGTTAATGTGACTGAAGATGCTGCTGCACTAATGGGCAATCTTTTCCCCGAAATTGAAAAAACAGCTAAGTTGGTACAAGAAATTACCGCAGCAAGTATAGAGCAATCGTCTGGTTCGAATCAGATTAACAATGCTATCCAGCAGCTAAACCAAGTGGTTCAGCAGAATGCTGCAGCCAGCGAGGAAATGGCAACTGGAGCCGAGGAGCTTAGCAGCCAAGCCGATCAGCTAACTGAGATTGTTGGGTACTTCAAACTTAATGGCAATGTTGCAAAGAAAAAGCACAGCAATAACGGATCATCCCTAAAGAAGGTTGCTCCAGCAAACCAAAAAGGGAATGCTCAGCAATTTAACCATCAACCCTCCAGCAAAGGGAATGGCGTTAAGCTGATAATGCCATCAGAAAAGAGCAACGATAACGATTTTCAGAATTATTAGATTTAGGAATCTGTTCATTTCTGCATAAAAATTTCCACGAGTTTTATCCTAACTATTTTAGGTTAACTCGTGGAAATTAACAGGTTAATCCCTGTTAATAATACACAAGCAGGTTATCAAAAACAGAGATTAACTAATTCTGATGACAGCATTCTATTAGTCAGGAAGCACCTTTCTCTTTCTTCAAGAAATATGTAAGTTTTGCCAAGCTATATAGAGAAAAATTGGGAAGTAGTTTTAAACACACCGCTTGTTAACAAACTAAATCGAATTAATATGAATTTAAAAAATAACATACTAAACTCCTATCTATCCTTTCGATTAGGGGAAGAAGTCTTTGCTGCCAATGCTGGCAAAGTAATAAACATCCTTGAGATGTGCGATATCACTGAGGTACCTAAAGCTCCAGACTACATGAAGGGAATTATTAACCTTCGAGGAGCTGTATTGCCGGTTATAGACCTAAGGCAAAAGCTGGGGATGACCCCATACATCAAAACCCCAAATACCTGCATAATTGTTCTTGATGTTACGATAGATAATGAAACAATACTTGTGGGGGCCATTGTTGATGCGGTAAAAGCGGTAATCGAGTTCGACAGGGAGAAGCTAATGGAGACGCCAAGTATTGGAGGTAAGTTCAAAACTGAGTTCATACTGGGCATAGCCAATATTAATGATGAATTTGTAATGGTTCTAGATGTTGATGAGGTTTTTACTCACGATGAGATTGTTGAGGTTCAACGCCAGATACCGAAAACAACTGACGAAAACCCTACCATTATGCCTGAGGTTTAACCAAACAATTGTTTTACTTCGTGTTTTTATCATAAATTTGTCTCAGAAGATTAACATTAACTATCTGAGACAAATTTATGCAAATGAAAAGTTCTCCCCAAAAAGCCAAGGTAGCTTACTCGGTTTCAGTTAGCTGCGAAACCATAAGTTTACCGCCATTCGAGGATATTTTAGTTTTATCGTATCGTTGCCCACAGGGGAAGATTGGAGTATCAAAATGTATAAATCTGCTTTCGCCCGAGGATTTTGAAATGATTGCTATTGACCATGACACCGTTGAGGCAATTATTGTTAGTAAGAAGATTTTAAAAAAGATGCCTGCAAAGAAAGTGGTTGAGACCCTGAATCGAACCGTATTCCCAATGGTTTCGCAGGGCGAAATTGTAAAGGTAGATTTTAAGCTAACTGCATCGTGGTCCAACATTGAAATTGACGATGATTAGTCAAACCCTAGTCCTCAAAAAATACTTTGAGGTTAAGCCATGGGATGGAGTAGATACTATCCGGCCCATGCTACTTCGCAATGGATTTGCTGTTGTTATTGACGAGATTGGCTTTTGGGGAATCCTAACTACAAACGATATCATCAAAAAAAATCACCGATTGGTGATCGATTGCCTTAAACCAACCATCCCATTCGTTGAAGAGAAAGACAGTCTACCCTTTGTGCTCGATTTGATGTATAGTAGCAATAACGAGGTATTACCGTACATTAACCAGAAAAAATTCATTGGCGTAATTACTCGAAATCAGATAACCACCTATTTTCAAAACTCCACTGAGCAGCTGAACAAGGCCATTGCAGAATTAAACGACACCAATACAAAACTTAAAGAGAGTGAAGAGAAATATCGTTTACTTGTTGAGAGCCTTAACGAAGGGGTATGGCAAATTGATAAGAATTCCAACACCGTTTTTGTTAATCGGCGAATGGCTCAAATGCTAGGCTACAGCATAGACGAAATGCTAGGCAAACCTAACATTCAGTTTGTTGATCCGAGGTTTAGGAATAGTATTACAAACATCGTTGATAAGAATAGGGATGGTATAGCCATTCAGCGCGAAGTTGAGTTTATTAAAAAGGATGGAACTAGGGTTAACACGATAATTGAAACTTCACCATTTTTTGACGATAACGGAATCTACAAAGGTGCCATAGCAGGTGTTCTCGATATTTCCAAACGAAAAAAAACGGAGAACGATTTGGTTCAATCGGAAAAGATGCTGAAAACAATTATCAACAGTGTCCCCGCAGCAATCTTCTGGAAAGATAGCAATAGTGCATACCTTGGTGGTAATATAAGATTTGCTGAGTACGTAGGTATTCCAGTTAATGAAATATCTGGTAAAACGGACAAAGATATGCCTTGGAAAGATTTTAAAAGTATTTACAACCAAGAGGACCAAAGCGTATTCAGGACTGGTAAGCCTTTGCTTAGTTTTGAGAAAGTTGGTAAAAATTTAAAGGGAGAACATACCTGGTTTAGGGTGAGCAAAGTGCCACTTTTTGCCCCCAATGGGAAGGAAATAATATCGGTTATTGGAATATTTGAGGATATCACCGATCAGAAGAAAAGGGATAATGAGCTATATGAATACAGGAATCAGCTTGAGCAACTCGTAAAGGAACGAACCTTCGAACTCCAAGACGCACAACGCATAGCAAATATAGGCAACTGGACCTATGATATAGCATCGGGCAACTTAACCTGGTCTGATCAGCTCTTCCATATCTATTGTAAAAATAAAAATTCATTTACCCCCAAATATAGTATTTATAGAGACATTGTTCACCCAGACGACATAAGCCTAGTATCAAGAATATATTTTAAATCAATCGAGAATAAAGAATCCTTTACACTTGAACACAGGATAGTTGATTCTAAAGGACAACTTAAATGGATTTCTACAAGTTGCGAGCATCGCTTCGATGAGAATGGAAATCACATTGAGTCTATTGGCACGGTTCAAGATATAACTGCACGAAAGAATCTTGAAATTGAACTAAAGCAAAAAGATTCCGAGTTTGAACTTTTCTTTGAGAACATCAACGATGTGGTACTAATCTTTGATATAGATGGAAATACAATATACGCCAATAGAGTATTCGAAAAAGTATTCGGCAAAACCATCGCGGAACAAAAACAAAACCCCTCCTCATTTCTCGATTCAGTTCATGCTGAAGATATTGATAAATTCTCAGGTTTTATCCTTGAGATTCTCACACTACATAACTCCATTGCCGACTTTAACTTCGAGTTTAGAATACATCAAGGGAGAGACATTAAGTGGTTGCACCTAAAGGGAATACCCGTTGCTGATTCTGATAGAAAACTTATTCGACTTAGCCTTATAATAACAGATATAACCAAAACTAAGCAAGCTCAACGCGATATCCTGTCGGCAATGGTTCATGCCGAGGAGAGGGAGCGAACCCGGTTGGCGCAAGATCTTCATGATGGTATTGGGCCACTTCTCTCAACAACAAAACTATATCTTCAACTTTTATCGAAACCCAAGAGCAAAATTAATAAGGAGAGTTTTGCTGCTCAAGCTGAGGAATCGATAGATGAGGCCATAAGCAGCGTAAGAGAAATATCGCATAACCTAAGCCCTAGCCTTCTTACACGCTTTGGCCTAACATCTGCAATAAACAGCTACATAGGTAGGCTTAGAAACTCGACTAACCTAAGGTTTACATACAATCATAATTTACAAAGGCCATTAAACTTTGAAGTTGAAACCACAATCTACAGAATAGTAGTAGAGTGTGTAAATAATGCCATAAGGCATGCTAAGGCATCAAGCATCAACATTGAGATGAATGATAACGAGGAAAAAATACTTATTGCTATTGCCGATAACGGAATTGGATTTGACGTAGAGCAAACGGTAAAAACCAAAAAAGGGTTAGGTTTAGTAAATATAAACAACAGGATGGAAAACATTGGAGGAAAAATTGAGATTAAAAGTGCGCCTCGCAATGGCACCCAAATCAAGCTCACCATACCGATAGATGATAATGCATTGAGATAAATTCAACTTGCTTTTATGAAACCAAAAAAAGAAGAGTTAAGAATTGTAATTGCCGACGATCACAAGGTTTTTAGGCAGGGGCTTCGAAATCTTGTTGAATCGCAGAACATTGCCTTGGTAGTTGGCGAAGCCTCCAACGGAGAGGAGTGTGTTCGGCTTGCCTTAGACCTTACTCCCCAAATCATTCTTATGGATATTGATATGCCCCAGATGGATGGCATGGAGGCCACCAGAATTATTCTTGAACAAAACCCTGAGATTTGCGTGATTGCCCTTTCGATGCATAGCGATTACGAGCACTACCAACAAATGGTGAAATACGGCGCCAAGGGGTTTATCCAAAAATCAACGGGAATCGATGAGGTAATAACTGCAATTAATGCAGTAGCTCAGGGTGGTTCATACTTCTCCAACGAGGTGCTAAAGGCCATAGTTGCCAATATGGAGATTAACGAGAATAATACCAAAACGGATAACCCCATGCTAGACCTATCATCAAGGGAGTTAGAGGTTCTAAAGCTTATATGCGAAGGGTTTACTAACGACGAAATAGGCAAAAGACTTTATATTAGCCCCACCACTGTTAAGGGACACCGAAGCAATCTGCTTTCAAAAACAGGCGTAAAAAATACAGCCTCGCTAATTATTTTTGCCGTTAAAAATAAGCTGGTTAAGGTTTAATTCATTAACAACTGAATACTGTAGGTGGGTCAATCAGCCTGTCTGCCTTTGGCAGCTTGCCTGCTGGCAAGCAGGGTCAATCAACCTCAGCTTGCTTCGAAAGGTGATCAGTGGATTTATCGAACTGCTCAGTGTCCAAGATCCAACACTTGGAACTCGTAATCCCCAATCAATAAATAAATCACACTCCCCAGTTGCTTCGACAGGCTCAGCAACCGTTCACTTGCACTTATCTGTAGCTCGCAACCTAATCAACCAACCGAGCGAACTTTACGAGCTCGCCGCAAGGCAATCAACCTGCCTGCCTTGACGACAGTCAGGCGCAGGTCATCCAATCAACCTGTCCACCCACTGCCTGCATATTATTGGCAGGGCGGGTTATCCAATCATTCAAAAACTATTGACACTGCCAGCTTGCCTGCCCTTTGGCAGGGACCTTCGGACGATGGCAGCCTGCCTGCCTAGGCAGGGTAAACAAGCGACAGGCAGGGCTGGCAGCCTGCCTGCTCAATTCCCGTGGTCAGACGGTCAGGCAAAGGCAGGGTCAATCAGCCTGTCTGCCTTTGGTAGCTTGCCTGCTGGCAAGCAGGGTCAATCAATCATTCAATCATCCAATAAAACCCTCCCTCCTACTTGCCTATCTTTGAAAATATTGCCACTTTTGTTAACCTTTTTAAAAATCAAACAAGAACACATGCCACTAATTAAATCAATATCAGGAATAAGGGGAACTATAGGCGGAAACCCCAACGAAGGGTTAAACCCCATAAACATTGCGCTATACACTGCTGCTTACGGCGAATGGGTAAAGAGCAAGCACAAGGATGTAAAATGTAAGGTGATTGTTGGTCGGGATGCCCGTATTTCGGGTGAAATGGTGAGCAGCATAGTGATTGGCACGCTTACTGGTTCGGGGCTCGACGTGGTGAATCTCGACTTGGCCACCACGCCAACCGTTGAGATGGCGGTAATTGAGGAGAAAGCACAGGGCGGAATTATTATCACTGCAAGTCATAACCCAAGGCAGTGGAATGCGCTAAAGCTGCTCAACGAGCATGGCGAGTTCCTTACCGATGTTGATGGAAAGAAGGTGCTCGAACTGGCCAAAACCAGCAGTTTCAACTTCCCCGAGGTGGATGAGTTGGGCTATGTAATCGATGAGTACTCCTTTGTTGATAAGCATATCGATAAGATTTTGGAACTACCGCTGGTTGACAAGGATGCAATTGCCAAGGCGAATTTCACCGTGGCCATTGATTGTGTTAACTCGGTGGGTGGCATTGCAATCCCACGATTACTCAAAGCGCTTGGCGTAAACAATGTGATTGAACTTTACACCGACCCCACGGGCGAGTTTCCCCATAACCCAGAGCCTTTACCCGAGCACCTGACCGAAATATCCGAGGCGGTTAAAACCCACCAAGCACATGTTGGCTTTGTGGTAGACCCCGATGTAGATCGTTTGGCCATTATCAACGAGGACGGATCGATGTTTGGCGAGGAATACACCCTTGTGGCTGTAGCCGACTACGTGCTTAGCCACACACCTGGCAACACGGTGTCGAACCTGTCGAGCACTGCCGCACTTCGCGATATCACCATAAAGCACGGCGGAAGCTACCAAGCTGCAGCCGTGGGCGAGGTGAATGTGGTGGCCAAGATGCGTGAAACCAACGCCATAATTGGCGGCGAGGGCAACGGTGGTGTGATATATCCCACGCTGCATGCCGGCCGCGATGCGCTTGTGGGCATTGCCCTTTTCCTTTCGCATTTGGCTAGAAGTGGCAAAAAATGCACTGAAATCAGAAAGGAATACCCCGAGTACTACATATCGAAAAATAAGATTGAGCTAAAGGATGGACTTAACCCCGATGATGTGCTGGCCAAGATGAAGGAACACTTTGCCAACGAGAATATCAACACTATCGATGGCCTAAAGATAGATTTTGAGGGTCAATGGGTACACCTCCGAAAATCGAATACTGAGCCAATTATAAGGATTTATGCCGAGAGTAAAACGCCCGAGAGCGCATCGGAGTTAGCAAACAAAATAATGGCTTTAATTAAAAACATTTAAATTCCATTTGCAATATTAAACTAAGTGCCAACACCTATAGTCTTAGTTATCAATAAACCTAAAATTGCGAAATAATCATACTAAAAAATGAAGAAGAAGGTAGTAATTGCCCTTTCCGTACTAGCGGCAGTAATAGTTATTTTGGTCATCAGCACCTCAACAAAGCAGGGTGTGGCACCTCAAAAAGTAAGCGTTACCAGAGGCCCTTTTGAAGTGGTTGTAACCGTAACAGGTGAACTTCAGGCAAAGAACAAGGAGGATATTACAGCTCCAGCCGAGCTACGCCAAGGGCGAAGTTTCCGATTCTCCGACATAAAGATTCAGGATCTAATCCCCGAGGGAACCGTTGTCGACTCGGGCCAATATGTTGCTACGCTCGACCGTAGCTCGCTTAGCAATAGGCTAAAGGAAATTGAGGATGAGCTGGAAAAGAGCCAGCAGCAGTTCCTCAAAACCCAGCTCGACACCACGCTCCAGCTTCGCAGCCTTCGCGACGAGCTTATCAACCTTGAGTTTGAACTGGAGGAAAGGCAGATAGTGGTGGAGCAGTCGAAATTTGAGCCGCCAGCCACCCAGCGCCAAGCGCAAATAAATTTGGAACGTGCCGATAGAAACTTTAAGCAAGCTAAGCACAACTACACGCTAAAGAAAGAGCAGGCTGAGGCCTCGATGCGTGAGGTAGCCATTAACCTTGCCCGCCAGGAGCGCGAGCGGCAGGATATGCTCGATGTGCTAAGCAAATTCGTAATTCGTGCGCCCAAGCCCGGCATGGTGATATACTACCGCGAGTGGAGCGGGCAAAAACGCAGCGTGGGATCGAGCATTAGCCCTTGGGATTTAACCGTGGCCACCCTCCCCGACCTTTCGGTAATGATATCGAAAACCTATGTGAACGAGATAGACGTGAGCAAGCTCAAAACAGGCCAACCAGTACGCGTTGGGGTTGATGCCTTCCCCGAGAAAAGCTACACTGGCGTTGTTACCGATGTGGCCAACATTGGCGAGCAGCTCCCCAATACCGATGCTAAGGTTTTTGAGGTCATTATTAGGGTTAACGAGTACGACCCAATACTACGCCCATCTATGACCACCAGCAACCATATTGTTACTAAAAGTTTTGAGGATGTGTTTTACGTACCCCTCGAGGCAATTCATGCCGACGACAGCTTAAGCTACGTGTACACCACCCGCAACCGCAAGCAGATTGTAATTACTGGTGAGCAGAACGAAAATTTCATAATTGTTGAAAAGGGACTTGCCGAGGGCGATGATGTATACCTAAGCATACCTGAGAATTTGGAACGATTTACGCTAGCCGGAGAAGATCTTATCCCCGAAATAATAAAAAGAATTGAGGAGCGTAAGCGGCTGGAAGAGGAGCAAAAGATAGCCAACGAGCAGCAGCAGCAACAGAACAATGGTAGAGCAAGAGGCCAGGGGCGTCAAATGCGTATGCCTAGTGGAAGCAACTAGTAAGTAGGCTTGTACGAGCCAAATACCACAGTTCAAACTGTTTGCTAAATTTCATTAAGCATAAAGATTATGTACAAAAGATATATACACGACGTAACCATCGCTGTTGAGTCCATACTGGCAAATAAGCTCAAGTCGATGCTTACGGCCCTGGGTATAATATTTGGTGTCGCTGCCGTTATCAGCATGATGGCCATTGGAAATGGGGCACAGCAAGAAATTTTGGAACAAATGAAGATGGTGGGTGTAAATAACATCATTATCAACCCCATTTTCGAAGAGCAGGAAGATGCTACCGACGGCGAGGGTGGCGAAAAGCAACGGCGCAAGTTCTCGCCGGGTCTAACCCTTCTCGACATGGAGGCTATACAGGAAATTATTCCTTCGGTTACAATGGCTAGCCCAGAGATTAGCCTAAACTCATTTGTTCAATACAGCTCGCATCGAATGCCTGCCAAAATTTTGGGCGTTTCGCCCGACTACTTCGAGCTGTTTAATCTACCCCTTGAGCAGGGTACATTTTTTACCGAATACCAGCTAGAGCACGGTATCCCGGTGTGTATTATTGGTGCAAATATCAAAAACAAGTTTTTTAGCACAACCAACCCCATTGGCCAGTACATAAAGTTTGGGCACGTATGGTTACAGGTGGTTGGCATTCTCCAAAAAACCGATATTACTCTCACAGGCTTTGAGAGTGCTGGAGTAAATGTGTATAATGATAACGTGTATATTCCTGTTAAAACCATGCTCATGCGCTACCAAAATCGCGGCTTGGTAAATGCACGAAAAACTCAAAGCACAGTGATCCGGGGTCGTGGTATGATTATGTTCGGAGGCTCAACCCAAACCCAATCGCAGCAGAACTACCATCAGCTCGATAGGATTATTGTTCAGGTTGAGAATACCGAGGATATTCCCTCAACTACAGACGTGCTTAGCCGCATGATGCTCCGCCGCCATGCAGGTGTAAAAGATTTTGAGATAATTGTGCCCGAACTTCTGCTAAAGCAACAACAGCGCACCAAGGATATCTTTAACATTGTGCTGGGTGCCATTGCCAGCATATCGCTGGTTGTAGGAGGTATTGGAATTATGAATATTATGTTTGCCTCGGTAATGGAGCGAATAAAGGAGATTGGTACCCGACTTGCCATTGGGGCCAAGAAAGCCGATATTGTAGCACAATTTCTATCGGAGGCTGTCCTCATTAGCGTTTCGGGAGGGCTTATAGGGGTGATTCTGGGAATAATACTATCGTTCCTGATCACACATTTTGCCGATATTCTAACCATCGTTTCACCCATCTCAGTAATTGTTGCCTTTGGCGTTTCGGCAGCGGTTGGGGTAATCTTTGGATTATCACCAGCCAAAAGAGCCGCCGAGCGGGATCCAATAGAATCGTTACGTCACGAATAGTTTCATAAAAAATTATAAAGCACGCCATGTTTTTAAAGAAAAAGTTATTAGCTGTTTCGCTGGTTCTACTAACCGCAAGCTGGGTGGCAGCCCAAGCGCCCAAAACAACGTTAACCCTCAACGAGGTGCTCGAAATGGCCAGGGACTACTCACCGCAGGCCATACTAGCCAAGCATCAGTTTAGGGCAGCATACTGGGAGCATAGAACCTACAAGGCTGAGTACCTGCCAAGCATAACCCTTAACGGTACGCTACCAAGCTTTAACCGCAGCCTTATTCGATACCAACTCGAAGATGGTACCTACCGTTACATCGAGGAGAACTCAAATACCGCTTCGGTTGGCCTCTCGCTAAACCAGAATATCGGGGTAACTGGCGGTAGAATTTTCGCCAGTTCCAACCTTGAGCGAACCGATTTTTTTGGAGCGAATAAGGGAACCAACTTTATGTCGGTACCCATACAAATAGGTTTTAGCCAGCCCATTTTTGGTTTCAACGAGTTTAAGTGGAAGAGAAAGATTGAGCCACTTAAGTACTTAGAGGCAAAGCGTAGCTACATACAGTCGATGGAGACTATTGCAGGCGAAGCCATTCGCTACTTTTTCGACCTTGTGCTGGCACAGCAAAACCTGCAAACAGCGCAGCTAAACTATGCCAATACCGACACCCTTTACCAAATTGCCAAGGGCCGTTATAACATTGGGACTATAGCTGAAAACGAGCTGCTGCAGATGGAGCTTAGCTACCTTAATGCGGGAAGTTCGGTTAATGAGGCGGAGATTGATTTACAGCTAAAAAAATTCAGGTTGAAATCCTTCCTTGGAATAATTGATGATTATGATGTGGAGCTTATTGTACCCAACTATTTTCCCAAAACAACCTTACGTTTCGACCATGTATACACCTTGGCTAAGGAAAATAACCCCACCATGATACAGTTTGAGCGCCGGCTCATCGAATCGGATAGGAACGTGGCGCAAGCCAAAGCCAACCGAGGTTTTAGCGCCAACCTTTACGCAACCTATGGTTTAACACAGCGAGCCGAGGAGTTTCAGAATGTGTACGTTGATCCTATGGATCAGCAGGGTATTCGAGTTGGCCTTACCGTTCCCATACTAGACTGGGGCTTAGGCAAAGGTCGGGTTAAGATGGCCGAATCGAGCCGCGAGGTAATGCGAACCAATATACAGCAGTCGCTAACCGATTTCGAGCAGGATATCTACCTTAAGGTAATGGAGTTTAACCTGCAGGAAACCCAAATGCAGCTCGCATCGAAAGCCGACACCATTGCCCAAAGCCGATATAACGTGACCAAGGAGCGATTCCTAATTGGCAAAATTGATGTGATTGAGCTTAATATTGCTCAAACCGAAAGGGATAACGCCCGTAATAGGTATATTGCTGCTATGCGCAACTACTGGCAGTTCTACTACGAGATGCGCAAGCTTACCCAGTTCGATTTTATCCAGGAAAAGCCGCTGGAGGTTGAGTTCGAGGCGCTAATTCAGTAATCATCACTAAATAAACATAGCATAAGGCCGATCCCGACTTTGGGGTCGGCTTTTTTTTGTTTAGCTGCAATTTACAGATCAGCTATTGAGGGTAATGAGTCTTTACCTGAGAAAGCCTTAGCTAAGGAAGTTGCTTTACCCACTAATGGCATAAACCCATATTTTTGTTCATACCCTTCAACATCAAAAAAAATTACTATATTGCTTAAGGAACACACCGAACCATACGAAATTGGAATAATACTTTTGTAAGTATCAACCAGCAAAAATAGCCTGCATGGATAGTGCCAAGGGAATACCTGATGAGGTGGCAAGGGAGCTAAAACTTCTGAGGGAGGAGAATACCCGCCTTAGGTCTATTGTTGAAACTAGCGAGAGCCCCAATAGCAGTGCACTCCATGCGGAGCCGCTTATTAACCTGCAAAAAGAAAATGCCGAGCTCGAAAAAAAACTTTCGAACAATCAGCTGCTTATTGAAAATGCATTTGATGGCGTTTTTCTGATGAGAGGCAGACATTTTACATACGTTAATTCAAGGTTTTGCAGCATTACAGGCTATTCAGAGGACGAATTAATTGGTCCTACCATTGCTTTTATCGACCTGATTGCCGATAGATCAAAAAAATTTGTTGAACAAGTATTTGAGTCGAGAGAGAAAGGGAACACCAACGCAGTTAGGTACGAAATAGGGCTGAAGACTAAAAGCGGAGAGGAAAAGATTGTTGAACTGGCCTCGGTTCCGGTAGTTAGCTCAGATGCCATTATGCTCATGGGCATAATTAAGGACAATACCAAGCGACGAAAAATGGAGCAGGAAATAAAGCGCCATACCCGCATTCAGTCGCTTTTAATGAACCTAAGCATTCGGTTTATCAACATACCCTACGACAACATTAAGCAGGAGGTAGATCATGCCCTTTCCGATATTGGGGAATTTGCCAGTGTGGATCGCGTGTATATTTTTGCATACGACTGGAACGCCAGCACCATGTCGAACACCCACGAGTGGTGTGCCCAAGGCATTGAACCGGTAATTGACACTCTCCAAGAACTCCCTACCAGTATAGTTCCAAGCTGGATAGAGGCACACATAAAGGGTAAGCCCATTCATATCCCTTCGGTTGCTGAGCTGAACAATGATGATAATGTGAAAACTTTGCTAACGGAACAGAAGGTAAAGTCGATAATAACAATTCCAATGATGTTCGAGAACCAGTGCATGGGTTTTGTTGGTTTTGACTCGGTGATAAACATCAAACATTGGAACGAGCAGGAGATATCGCTCCTTCGGCTTTTTGCCGAGCTACTGGTGAATGTACAGATAAAAGCAAACTACGATAAGTGGCTAAAAGAGGCCAAAACAATGGCCGAAATCCGGCAGGCCGAAATTAGAAACATCATCGATTTTTCACCTGTAGGTATTGTGCACTTATCGTTAAGCGGCGAAATTCTTGAGATCAATCAAGCTGCCCTCAACATTATTGATGCTCCTTCCATCGACGACATTAAATCCAAAAACATTTTTGGACGGAGGGCGCTCGAAAAGATTGGACTCATTGATAACTTCAGAAAATGCATCGCCACAAAGTCGATGGTGAGCAAAGAGACGAAGTACTCAAGCACATGGGGTAAGGCCTCCTACGTCAGGTACAGCCTTATTCCAATTATTACCGATAATACAGTGCAAAGCGTTCTGGCTAATGTTGAAGATATATCGTCGATAAAGGAGACCGAGTATAAATTAATATCGCTAAAAGAAAGAGCCGAGGCCAGCGATAAGCTAAAAACCGCATTCCTTGCCAACATGAGCCATGAGATAAGAACACCAATGAATGCCATATGCGGGTTCTCAAACCTCCTTCTCGAAGACAACGTTACGGAAGAGCAGAAAAAGGAATTTGTGGAGATAATCAACCTAAACGGGCATCAACTCCTGGGGATTATCAACGATATTGTAGATATATCGAAGATTGAGTCGGGGCAGGTAACCATATCCAAAGCAAAATTCTCGGTTAACAGCATGCTTAACGATTTAAAGTCGGTATTTTCACAAACGGCACGCATAAGGGGGCTAGAGCTTATCTGCACGTTGGGCCTCACCGACTCGGAGAGCATCATATTTACCGATGAGGTAAAGCTATCTCAAATCCTCAACAACCTTATATTTAACGCCATCAAGTTCACCCAAACAGGCGAGGTTGAGGTTGGCTATAGGCTACAGGGGAGAAACCTGGAATTCTTTGTTAGGGATACGGGAATAGGGATTGAACCTGAGCAGGGTAGCCTAATCTTCGAACGGTTCCAACAGGTCGACAATACAACCAATAGCAGCAGGAAGGGTACAGGACTGGGGTTGCCCATATCCAAAGCATTTGTTGAAATGCTTGGCGGTAAAATCTGGTTTCAGTCGACACCCAACGTGGGAACAATTTTTTACTTCACCATACCCTACATAAAAGGATTGAGTGTTGAGGGGGAGAAGTCTGCGCCTGCAGTCGAAAATTTTATATGGCCCGATAAAACTTTCCTTGTGGCAGAAGACGACGACCCCAACTACCAGTACCTCGAACACCTGCTAACACCCACTAAGGCCAAAGTAATTAGGGCTCACAATGGAAAACAGGCGGTAGAGATATGCCTTACGGAGAAAATAGACCTAATACTCATGGACATAAAAATGCCCACCATGAATGGCATTGAGGCAACAAAAGAGATACGTAGCCAAGGAGTAACCACACCAATCATTGCACAAACGGCATATGCATTCCAGGAAGACCGGGAAAACGCGTTAAGGAGTGGATGCAATCATTATGCAACAAAGCCTATCGAATCGGCAGAGCTATTCAGTATGATCCACTCGCTGCTACAGCCTAAATAAGAGCCATTTCAGGTATGGAAGCGACAAACTGCATCCAATCTGTTTCTTAACATCTACCCCACCCTTGCATTATTGAGCAGAGTTTTTCAGCTTTGAGAAATTTTTCCACTTATTGAAAACTAAACAAAAACTATATGAAAGAGAGTAACGTGCAAATGAACCCCAACGAATTGGTTCAGTTCTTAAAGAAATCGCCATCGGAATTCACCCGAAACGATATCGTTCGCTTCTGCGAACAGAATGGCATTGAGATGATTAACTTCCGCTACGTGGCCGAGGATGGTAGGCTAAAAACGCTCAATTTTGTGATTACATCTAAAGAGCACCTTGAGACCATTCTAACCAATGGCGAACGGGTGGATGGCAGCAGCCTTTTCTCTTTCATCGAGGCTGGCAGCAGCGACCTTTACGTTGTTCCCCGCTACCGCACCGCATTTATAAATCCATTCGCTGAGGTTCCTACCCTCGATATCCTTTGCTCGTTCTACAACAACGAGGGCAAACCACTAGAGAGCGATCCTGGCTACGTACTACGCAAGGCCAGCGAGGAGTTTACTCGCCAAACGGGTTACAACTTTAAGGCACTGGGCGAGCTAGAATATTACATAATCTCTCCTAAAGAAGATGCATTTCCTGGTGTAGACCAAAAGGGATACCACGCCAGCGAGCCGTTTGCCAAGTTTGAGTTTATCCGCAACGAGGCGCTAAGGCTTATTGCCAAGGCAGGAGGCTGCATAAAGTACGGGCACTCAGAGGTTGGGTGTTTCTCCGACGAGGATATGTACTACGAGCAGCAGGAGATTGAGTTCCTCCCCACTTCGGTGGAGGAGGCAGCCGAACAGATGATATTGGCCAAGTGGATACTAAGAATGCTAGGCTACCGCTATGGTGTAGATATTAGCTACGCCCCTAAAATTACCGTAGGCAAAGCGGGTAGCGGAATGCATTTCCATATGATGCTCGAGAAGGATGGCAAGAACCTTACAGCCGAGAATGGCAAGCTCAGCGATTTAGCTAAAAAGATGATTGCCGGAATACTTAGCTCTGCCGACGCACTTACAGCCTTTGGAAATACCATACCAACCTCGTATCTCCGCCTAGTTCCGCATCAGGAGGCTCCCACCAACGTTTGCTGGGGCGACCGCAACCGCTCCGTGGTAATACGCGTTCCCCTGGGATGGTCGGGTGCAGGCAATATGATTCAGGATGCTAACCCCCAAGATAAGAGCGAAAGCCGTAAGGGCGAGTCGAAGCAAACCTTTGAGTTTAGAGTTCCCGATGGCTCGGCCGATATTTATCTCACCCTAGCCGGATTGGTAGTTACTGCACTTAAAGGCCTTCAAATGCCTGATGCGTTAGAGGTTGCACAAAAACTTTACGTTGATGTAAACATCTTTAAGCCTGAGTTTAAAGATAAGCTGGCCACGCTGGAGCAGCTGCCTGTATCGTGCTACGAATCGGCCGAGGCGCTTGACAACAAGCGAGCAATTTTTGAGAACAACCATATCTTTCCACAAGGGCTTATCCAAAGCCGCATTGAGAAACTTAAATCGTATAACGATAAGGGGCTTAGTGAAAAGCTATACGGAAAGCATGATGAGATAAAGAAACTAGTAGATCAATTTATCCATGTAGGGTAATCAGGATCAAACAGAAGCAAGGTAAAGGCGAGGCTATAACCTCGCCTTTGCTTTTGCGCCTTGCTAGGGGGCAAGTCGTTCTATCTCCCACGTCTCATTTAGGAAAGAAAACTGAATACGATCATGCAAACGATTGGGCCTCCCCTGCCAAAACTCAATTACATTGGGCGTAAGAGTATAACCGCCCCAGTTAGGCGGGCGCTTAATTGGCTTATTTGAGAACTCCTCCAGAAAATCCGACTTCAGATTATCGAGGTACTTCCTGCTTGGTATTACTTGGCTTTGAGGCGATGCCCACGCTCCAATTTTGCTTTTATCGGGTCGAGTTTCGAAATACTTATCGGAAAGCCTTTCGCTGGTTTTCTTTATAGTCCCCTCAATCCGAACCTGTCGTTCGAGCTCTGGCCAGTAAAATACCAGCGCACCGTAGGGATTCTGCAGTATCTGCCTACCCTTCTTGCTCTCGTAGTTGGTAAAAAAGGTGAAGCCAGTCGAACCAACATCCTTAAGCAGAACAACCCTAGCCGAGGGTTTTCCATCGAATGTGCTTGTGGCTAGGGTCATTGCCGTGGGCTCATTGCATTGGGCTTCAATTGCCTCTGCCAGCCACAGTTCAAAGAGGGATATGGGGTTTCTATCAATATCGGCTTCATTCAGATGCCTCAAATTGTAATCCCTACGAATGTCCGATATGTTCTGTTTCTTCATAGCTTAGCTTTTTGGTCAAACTACTTTTGGCCGATGCAATGCTGGCATTGATCTCGAATCCAACAATTAGCCCAATGGCGTTGAAAAAAATCCAAATCATAAGCGCCAGCAGGCTGCCAATAGATCCGTATAGCTTGTTATACTGCCCAAAGTTGTTTACATAAAACGAAAACCCTAACGATGTAACCAAAATCATTGCTGTTGCCATAATCGACCCTGCAGAGATAAACCTAAACTTGGTTCGTTTGGCGGGTGCCATATAGTAAAGCAGCGAAATGGAAAAAAAGAAGATGCAAACAATAACAAACCACCTGATTACAACAATAACATAGTAGGTAAAGTTTAGCTGAAGAAACTCTTTTTGTACCAAAATATCGAGCAGGAACTGTCCAAACAGAACCAGCATAACGCCAAGAGTAAGTAGCAGGGGCAGTAAGAATGTTAGAAAAAAAGCTATTAAATGCTGGTTAACAAATCCTCGGGTTTCGATGGTGTGGTAAGTAGCATTAAAGGCATTAATTAGGGAGCTTACACCATTATGGGCAAAAAAAACCGCCGCTATAAAGCCAAATGAAAGCAATCCCCAGCTTCGCTGGGTTACCACCTCGGTAAGAGTACTCTCCACCAACGAGAAAGCTGTAATAGGCAACAACTCCTCCACCAGTTCGAGTAGCTGCTGCTGAAAGTTACTAACAGGTATATACGGTATAAGCGTGAATAGGAAGATGATGGTTGGGAAAATAGCCACAAAAAAATCGAAGGCAACAGCCGAGGCTCTTGTGGTTATGCTACCTCGGATCAACCCTCGACCAAAAAAGGCAACCACATCGTAAATGGGAACCCCATCGAAGCCAATAAAGCTAACTCGCTTAGCTTTTCGCACAGTAAGCCTAGCGTAAACAGAAACCCGTCGCAATATTTGCTTCATCGAGTGCTTCCAGCTATGCTTTGCAGGCATTACGGTATGATTTTGGTTCGCTATACCTTTTTAAGGTTCATATCAAGACTTTTGATCTTATGGGTTAGAGCCCCAACTGATATAAAATCGACACCCGTCTCGGCATACCCTCGGATTGTTTCTTGGGTAATACCTCCCGATGATTCAACCTCGAATCGGCCATCGATCAGCGCCACAGCTTTTCGTGTATTCTCAACGCTAAAATTATCGAGCATAATGCGTTTAACCCCACCCACCTCAATAACCTCCATTATTTCATCGAAGTTCCGGGTCTCAATCTCTATATCGATATTTCGCCCGGTAGACTTTAGGTAACTGTTGGCCTTTTCGATAGCCTGCCTAACCCCTCCTGCAAAATCCACGTGATTATCCTTTAGCATAATCATATCGTAAAGCCCCATCCTATGATTGTGCCCCCCGCCAATGCGAACGGCCAGCTTGTCGAATACACGCATACCGGGTGTGGTTTTCCGGGTGTCCAGTACCTTGGCGCGGGTTCCTTCTATTAGCTTCACATAAACATTTGTTTGGCTTGCTATCCCGCTCATTCGTTGCATAATATTAAGCACTATCCGCTCTGCCTGCAACAACGAATGTACACGCCCCTTTGCGCTAAAGCCAATATCGCCAAACTTAACAGAAGCTCCATCGGTTAGAAAAGGGGTAAAGTTAATCTGGCTATCAATTCGTTGATATACTTTCTGGGCCACCTCTACTCCAGCAAGCACACCCGAATCCTTAAGCATGAGCTGCACTTCGCCAACGGCATCGTTGGGAATGCATGATAACGACGAATGGTCACCATCGCCAATGTCCTCAGCAATGGCCAGGTCAATTAGTTTGTCTTCCAATGACATCTAAATACTTTGTTTTGGTAATTCGATGCGAATGTAACGATAAAATTGTTATTGGCATCAACTGCGCTCAATACGAATTTGGTGTATCAGTAGCTTGCTCTTATCGGTTTTCATAAATATTGAAACCCTGAAGCTACCCGTTTGAGTAACTAGAGTCCCAATGGCAAAGCTTGTATTGCCCTTATTCCCTTGGTGATTAATCCTAAACGAAGTGGGCTTATTGCGTGTAAAGAAGTCTTTCATTAGTAGCTCGGCTTGCGACTTGCTGTAGATGTTTTCCTCATCAAGCAGCTCCAGTTCAACGGTTGGGTTTAGGTGTTTACCCAGCTCACTTGAGTTGCCATTGGTAAAAACTTTTGTAATGGACTCGAGAAAGCTATCGGTAGACCCCTGAGGGACGAAACCACTAAAAACCACAGCAATTGATGCTATAATCATAATGGTTCTCACTTTTCTATTCATATTCATCAACTTTATTTCGGGTTCAGTTAAGCATCAAAAAAAATCTAAATCAGGAGATTATAAGCAACAAAATGTATGCCCTTTACCATTTAGTTCAACCAATGTTTATGCAATAATTATAAATACTAATGCTTAGTATTACTAAAAATTTCAAGCATTGGTTTCGGTTATTTGTAAAAATAGTGAATGTAAGTGTGTTTTCAAAACTATTTTGAAAAGCCATAGTAATGATTACATAACTATTTACATTAAGGCTCTACATTTTTATGTGGATATAAGGCGTGAGCGGACAATTCGAGTGGCTTTGTAAAAACACCATGGCTCAAACAATTTTGGAGATAAAATTTTAAAATCGTTAATTTACCTTTGAATGAACTCAATAAAAGCACCGAGGTGAAAATAACAATTTTGGCCATAGGCAAAACCAACATCAACTTTGTAAACGAGGGGATTAGCGAGTACTTAAAGCGGTTAAAGCGCTACATAAAGGTTGAGATACAAATTATAGCCGATGTTAAGAACAGCAAAAACCTTACAGCACCCCAGCTTATTCAGAAAGAGGAGGAGCTACTGCTTAACGCATTGAGTTCCGATTCTTACGTTGTACTTCTCGACGAAAAAGGCAAGGAGTGCACCTCGGTGGAGCTATCGCAGTTTGTCGAGGGTAAAATGATTAGCGGCACCAAGGAGGTTGTTTTTGTAATTGGAGGAGCCTACGGTGTTTCCAATGCCATAAAACAAAGGGCAAACGAACAGCTATCGATGTCGCAATTAACCTTCTCGCACCAAATGATTAGGTTAATACTAATTGAGCAGATATACCGAGCGATGACCATTATAAGGGGCGAACCCTATCACCACGAGTAGCTTTCGAAGTAAATTCGGTGCGATTTTTGCTGCTACCAGCCATTGTCCGTGAAAAACAAAAATAACTCAATAAAAGAATCGTTGTGAGCAACTGGAGTATAAGGATTGTTATTGTTGTAGCCATCTTGCTATCCCTAGCATCTTTTATTACAATTCCCTACACCTCACAGATTCTTACCCAGCGACTTGCCAGCCCTCCTCAAATTTCCCGCACCAAGGATGTTGTAATGGAGCGCACCAACGTGGGGATGCAAATTACCAAGGATTTAATAAACGAAGCATTCGACAATGGATTTTTAAGTGCCTTTGGGTTGCTGTCGGACTCAAAATGGAAAACCCTACAGAGCGAGGGCCTAGCCATATTCCTGTTTAAGGATGATATACTCGAGTTCTGGTCCGAGAACATGGAGATTGGCCATGTTGAGGAGCTGTCGAACAGGTTGGTTAAAGTACAAAACACTTGGTGTATATCGTACTGGATTGCTCGCGATGATATAAAGGGGTTACTCCTTGTGAAGCTGCGATACAACTATCCCTACCAAAATAAATTTTTGCAAAATGAGTTCCACAGCTCCCTTAACTTTCTGAGTGGCTACTACCTGTCCTCCACACCTCTCGATGGTTCGTTCCCCGTAGCACTCTTTGGCAGTGCCCCAGTTTTTTACCTAAGCTACATCCCCAGAGATTTTGAAACAGAGAAGGAGAATTTTGAAGCGCTCCTTTACCTAATAGGTTTCATAATGCTTACCATTGCCCTTTACAGCGTATTTTGGCTACCATTTTTGAGGGACAGAAAGATTCTGAGCATACCGCTGATGGCAATTACTCTTGCTGGGTTAAGATTAGCTATTTTACATTGGCATATCATTCCTCAGGGAAGTTGGAAACTATTTAGCCCTGAGATTTTTGCCTTCTCATGGCTCACCCCATCAATGGGCGATCTGCTTATAAACACTGCCATAGTATTCGGTATTATGGCCTACGCATTCAGAGCGGTTCGGGAGATAGAGTTTCAGAAAAATAGCTGGAAGGGGCTATCAGGATTCCTTTTTGCACTAATATCGTTTATTGCACTTTTCATAACCGATAGCCTTATATCAATACTCGTTCACAACTCAACCATAACCCTAGAAGCTTACCGAATTTTTAACCTGTCAATTTATACAGGCCTTGCATATATTGTGGTATCGCTATGGTTTATTAGCGCCATACTTAGCGCATATTGCGCAACCCAAATGCTTTCATCATTCGTGAGGAAACATCGGGTTGCCATATGGACTACCGGTTTAGTAATTGGCTTAGTAACCATTGCAGCATTAGCGTCAACCCCTTCGGCATACGGAATTGTTCTGGCAGTGATGGTCGTAGTGCTTATTCATCACTTTTACAAATCAACCAAAACTATAAATGTAAGCTTGTTCCTTGCCTTACTATTGCTGCTATCACTTTACACAGTGTTGCTGGTTTCGAGAAATTCGGAGGCAAAGGATAGGGAGGTTCGGAAAATACTGGCCATTAACTTGGCCAACGAGCGCGACCCGGTGGCAGAGGTCATTTTCCCTCAGATGACCCGAAAGATGTATGCGGATCAGGACATCCTATACTACCTTGATAACATCTCAACCCATGAGGGTGAACTTTACACGCACCTTAATGAGAACTACCTCAACAGCTATCTCCAAAAGTACGACTTCCAAATAACCGTTTGCCTTAGCTCCTCCGACATCTACATTGAGAGTACTGGCGAAGTAATGGGCTGCTACAGTTTTTTTGAGAGCATGCTTAATGAGTATGGCATGCGAATACCGGGTACCAGCTTCTACCATCTGAACAACCAGAATGGACGAATAAGCTACCTGGGAATGGTTGAGTACGTTCTGCCCGATGGAGCGGAAATTTGCATCTACCTTGAGCTCGACTCGAAGCTTAGCCGCGAGCTGCTGGGCTACCCCGAGCTGCTTCTCGACGGAAAGGTAACAGGCCGATCAATCTTCTCAAGCTATTCGTCAGCCAAATATTTTAATGGACAACTTATTGCCCGAACAGGTAATTTCGACTACCCCCTCTTCAACACGTTTGAGGCAGATACAGCAAGCGTTTACACATTTATCGACGATAAGAGCCACAGCCACCTCATGTACTCCAACGACAGCGAGATAGAGCTCTTTCTAAGCCGACCCAAGGAGAATCTATTCAACGTAACCGCATCGTTTGCATGGGTATTTCTGTTTTTTTACATCACCTCAATTCTTTGGCTAATGCTGGGAGGGCTCCCTGTGGGCTTTAACTTTAGGGTTCCCAGCCTTAAGAATAGGATTAGGTACACCATGGTGCAGCTGCTCTTCCTATCGCTAATTATGGTAGGAATGGTAACCATAACCTATAGCGTGAAGGGTTTCGAAAGCAAAAACTACGACAGCTTGAACGAGAAGCTGCTATCGGCCAAGGTAGATATTGAAAGCAACCTGGTTCCCCAAGAAGCAATTCTGCCCGATTATGCCGATTACCTGACCCACTACCTTATAAAACTCTCAAACGTACTTCGATCTGATATCAATCTATACAGCCTCAGCGGTGAACTAATTGCCACATCACGCCCCGAGGTTTTTGAACGGCAGCTCATTGGCACCGATATGCACCCGCTGTCGTACTACGAGCTGTCCACCAAGTATAGCCCCAAGCTTATACATACCGAGCAAATTGGTAGCATGGAGTACCTATCGGCCTATGCTCCCATTTTCAATAATCGTAACCAAATGGTCGCTTACCTTAACCTCCCTTACTTCACCCGGCAGGGCGAATTCATGGAGGAGGTGTTCTCGGTTATTGTGGCCCTGGTGAACATCTATGCACTTCTAATCCTCTTCGCCATTTTTGTGGCGATTGTAATTAGCAGCCAGATATCGAAACCCTTGGTGCTAATCCGAGAGAAGCTCAGCACGGTTGACCTGGATAAGCATAACGAGACCATTAGCTATGTGGGCAACGACGAACTGGGACAGCTCGTAGCCGAGTACAACCGAATGGTAGGTGAGTTGGCCGAAAGCGCCTCTAAGCTAGCGCAAAGCCAGCGGCAAAGCGCTTGGCGCGAGATGGCCAAGCAGATTGCACATGAAATAAAGAATCCGCTTACCCCCATAAAGCTAAATCTGCAGTATTTGGTTAAGGCTAAGAGAAGTAACCACCCCGATTGGGATACGCTATTCGAAAAGTTTGCCGATTCGCTAATCGACCAAATCAACACGCTAAGCAACATTGCCACCGAGTTCTCGAACTTTGCCAAAATGCCCGTGGGGCAGTTCAAGCACATTACGCTTAATGGGATAGTAGATGATGCGGTGAACCTCTTCTCGGCCTACCCCAACATATACGTTGAGAAGAACATACCCCATGAAGAACTTCCCATTTACGCCGATAAAGAGCAGCTTAGCCGAGTATTTGTAAATCTTATAAAGAATGCCGTACAGGCCATTGGGCGTAAGGAGGAAGGGCACCTAAGGGTATCGATTGTAATCTCGAAGCCCAACGTTAGAGTTGTTATTGAGGACAACGGCACCGGCATTCCCGATGATGTGGCCGAAAAGCTGTTCACACCCAACTTCACAACCAAATCGGGGGGTATGGGACTTGGACTAGCCATTAGCAAAGGTATTGTTGAAGTGATAGGTGGACGTATCTGGTTCGAGAGTACCCCAGGACTTGGCACTAAGTTCTTTGTGCAGCTACCCTTATCGCCCAAGCAGTAACCGTATCAACTTGTGCAAGAGCCTTACTTGCCGTTAGCAAAACAGGACAACAGCAAATTATTAAACCGATTTGTGAGAAAATCGTTCTATTTCTTACTATCTTTGCAGCCCAAAAAAATTGTAATTCAGCAAGATGACACACAAATCAGGTTTTGTAAATATCATAGGTAACCCCAACGTGGGCAAATCGACCCTTATGAATGCCCTAGTGGGCGAACGGCTCTCAATTATCACCAGCAAGGCGCAAACCACACGCCATCGCATCATGGGTATTGTGAACGGCGATGATTTTCAGATAGTATACTCCGATACTCCCGGTGTGCTTAAACCCGCATACAAGCTGCAGGAGTCGATGATGCGCTTTGTAATGACAGCCCTTGAGGATGCCGACGTGATACTGTACATTACCGATACCCAAGAGACTCCAAATAAGAATCAGGAGTTTTTAGACACCCTTAGCAAGCAGAACAAGCCCATTATACTTGTAATAAACAAGGTAGACCTGAGCGACCAAGCCAAGTTGGAAAGTCTAGTGGAGCTATGGCACAGCATGCTGCCCACGGCCTCAATTATTCCCGCTTCGGCGCTACATAAATTTAGCCTCGATGCAATACTAAGCAATATACTAAGCAGCCTCCCCGAGGGACCTGAGTTTTTTCCAAAGGACACCCTTACCGACAAGACACTTAGGTTTTTTGCCTCCGAGATTATTCGCGAGAAGGTGCTCACAACCTACCAAAAGGAGATACCCTACTCGGTTGAGGTTGTGGTTGAGGAATACAAGGAGGAACCAAGCATCGATAGAATAAGGGCGCTAATATTCGTTGCCCGCGATTCGCAGAAGGGCATCATCATTGGTCATCAGGGTAAAATGCTGAAGAAAGTTGGCACAGAGGCCCGCTTGGAGTTGGAAAAGTTTCTTGACAAGAAGGTGTTTCTTGAACTCTACGTTAAGGTTGACCCCAACTGGCGCGACGACGATGCCAAGCTCAAACGGTTTGGGTACTTATAGGTTAAGTTTGATTAGTGAAATATTGGATTGAACTATTAGCTGATCCCTGCCTTTGCCACCAGGCGGGTTGAGTGATTAAGTGATTGATTGAACGTAGGGTTTGATAAGGGAAGTGCAGTAAGTAGTCGATGTGTTTAAAGGAAGAAATAAGCAAACATTACCGTTGTTGGTAAACGGTACGGAAAATATTAAGAATAGTAGTAATGGCAAATATTGTAGCAATAGTAGGAAGGCCCAACGTGGGCAAATCGACACTTTTTAACCGGCTCGTAGGACAACGCAAAGCAATTGTTGACGAAACAGCAGGGGTAACTCGCGATCGTATTTATGGCAAATCCGATTGGAATGGAATTGATTTCTCGGTGATTGATACCGGGGGGTGGATTACAAACTCCGACGATATTTTCGAGGGAGAAATCCGCAAGCAGGTGAAGCTGGCCATTGAGGAAGCTGACGTTATCCTATTCTTAGTGGACGTGGCAACCGGAATTACCGATATGGATACAGAGGTAGCCAACCTACTCCGCCGTACCGAAAAAAAGGTATTACTCGTTGTAAATAAGGTTGACAACCACCTGCGTCAGTTCGACTCTTACGAGTTCTACAACCTGGGTCTTGGCGATCCATTCACCGTATCATCAATTAATGGCAGCGGAACAGGCGACCTGCTCGACGAGGTGGTAAAATCGTTTAGCAAGGAGGATGAGCAGGATGAAGAGGAGTTGGACATCCCCAAAATATCAATTGTTGGCAGACCCAACGTGGGCAAATCATCAATAATAAATGCCCTGGTGGGCGAGGAGCGAAACATTGTTACCCCCATTGCCGGAACAACCCGCGACTCGGTACATAGCCGTTACAATAAGTACGGCCATGACTTTATTATGATTGATACGGCCGGGCTGCGCAAAAAAGGCAAGGTAACCGAAGATTTGGAATTCTACTCGGTACTTCGCTCGGTGCGAACCATCGAGAATTCTGATGTATGCATCCTTATGGTAGATGCCACACAGGGCATTGAGGCGCAGGACTTAAACATCTTCAACCTTATTGTTCGTAACCGCAAAGGCGTTGTGCTAGTGGTAAACAAGTGGGATTTGGTTGAAAAGGATAATAAAACCACCGCTGAGTACACCAAGGCCATAAAGGAGCGAATAGCACCTTTCCAGGATGTGCCAATTGTATTCACCTCGGCCATAACAAAGCAACGCATACTAAAAGTGCTTGAGGAGGCCATGATGGTTTACCAGAACCGAACGCAGCGCATATCCACATCGGAGCTTAATGAGTTTACACAGGAGGTGGTTGACGCTTATCCCCCACCCGCATGGAAAGGAAAATTCATCAAGATTAAGTACGCCACCCAGCTGCCAACGCATGCTCCTTCGTTCGCATTCTTCTGCAACTTACCTCAGTACGTTAAAGAACCATACAAGCGTTACATTGAGAATAAGATCAGGGAGCGATACAACTTTTCGGGAGTACCCATGCAGATATTCTTTAGGAAGAAGTAGAGGGAGGAGATCGGTAATCGGTAATCGGTGGTCGGTAATCGGTGGTCGGTGATCGGTGATCGGTGATCGGTGGTCGGTAATCAGTAATCAGTAATCAGTAGGCGGTGGTCGGTAGTCGGTTGCTTCTTGCTAGTTGTGGGCTAAAATTTCGATAATGGTTACAACATTTTACATTGAATGTAGAATGTTGAACATCGAATATCGAATGTAGAATGTAGAATTTTGAATGATGAAGTTTTGGGTGAGGAGTGGGCGCTGATTAATAGGCAACTACCCTTTGCGTGCTTGCGGCCCTGCCTGCCTCATTTGGTAGGTTTGCGTTTAAACTTTTAGCACAGAGGATTTTATACCTTGCTTACGGATATTGCTTGCTGCTGCGAGTGGCTCTTGGTAAGTGGTTGGTTTGCTGATAATACTTGAGAATACACAAAGGACACTGAGCGTTTTTGCGCTTTGCCTTGCGGCAAATGCTCAAAATTGGGGTGATGAGTGGGAATTGGTTGATCGCTAGCTACTTTTTGCGACCCTGCCTACCAGTTTTTTGGCAGGTCTGCCTGCTATCTTTGTGCAGGCCTGCCTGCTATCTTTTTGGCAGGTTAGCAACCCTGACTGACAATTGGTTGGTTTGCGTAAGGTTATTTGAATATCGAATACCTAACATCGAATGTCGAACACTGAACAATGAATGTCGAATATCGAATGCTGAAGAGGGGATGAGACACGGTCGTTCCCTGGTGAATAGGAACCAATCGTATCCAGTCACTTCGTGGCCTGCTTGGCAGGCAGGTTGAATACTCTACATTATCGTGGTCTGCTTACTTTTTCAGGTAATTACTAATTAGGGTCAGCAGCTGCATCCTGTCGATGGGTTTAGAGATGTAATCGTCGCATCCGGCCTGAATGGCCTTGTCCCTGTCGGAGGCAAAGGCGTATGCGGTTTGGGCAATCACCGTTAAATTCTTACGAAGTTTCTTAATCTCAGCCGTAGCTTGGTAGCCGTCCATACCGGGCATTTTGATATCCATCAGCACAATGTCTAGCTCTGGGTTACTTCTCACCATTTCAATGGCCTGCATTCCATTTTTTGCCCATAGGATATTGAACTTATGCCCTGCAAAGATCTCGCGTATATACATAAAATTGACCTCATCATCTTCTGCCACCAGCAGATTAACGCCGGCAGGCATTTGCCGCTCATTATGTTGCGATACTACCTCAACCTTACCACCATCCAGCTCCTTGGGATTGTAGGGTAAGGTAAAGCGGAATGCTGAGCCCCTACCCAGGGTCGATTCAACCCAAATTTCGCCACCCATCTTTTTTATGTAAGCCTTGGATATTGCAAGCCCTAAACCGGTGCCACCAGTCTGCTCTGACAACCGAGTTTCGACCTGGCTAAAGCGCTCAAAGATAGACTCGAAATTCTCATGCGAAATTCCTACTCCCGAATCCTCAACGGAGAATTGTAGTTGGTTATCCTTGCGGAAGTATCCAAATTTCACCTCGCCTTCCTGCGTAAACTTAAAGGCATTATTGAGCAAATTTCCAATAATCTGTTTTACTCGAGCTGAGTCCGCAATGATTACCGACTCATCATCGGGGAGCCCTTTGGCGAAGGAGAACTCCAAGTTCTTCTCGTGAGCTTTAGGCTTAAAGAGCAGAAACTGCTCATACATAAGTTGGTTTAAATTAACCTCCGTTTCGGAGAGTACTATTTGGTTTGCCTCAATTTTCGATATGTCAATCAAGTCGTTAATTATACTTAGCAGCTGGTTGCCGCAACCCTGGACAATATCAACATACTCCTTCACCTCCAAATCCGACAGCTCCTGAGTGGTAAGAAGCTGGGTAAAGCCCAAAATGCCATTCATGGGCGTTCTAATTTCATGGCTCATATTGGCCAGGAATGCGCTTTTAAGCCTATCGCTCTCCTCGGCCTTCTGCTTGGCTTCGTACAGCTCCTCGTTAATAACCCTATACTCCTCGTTCTGCGCCTCAATTTCATGGGTTTTCTGAACTAATTCCTCCTCCACCAGCTTACGATCGGTGATGTCGCGATAGATGCCATAAACCGCAATTTTACCCCCGTGGAAATATATGGGATGCCCAAGGATTGAAACATGCACCAGCGATCCATCCTTTCTCTTTCTAACGGTTTCCTTCATAATTGTATCGCCCCGGGCAACCGTATTGGTAAGCTCCTGCCCTTCATCTTTAAAATCATCGGGAACAATTAGGCTGTTTATGGGTTTGCCCTCCATTTCTTCGTCGGTATAGCCGAATAGCCTAGAGAACTCTGAGTTAGTCCTGATGATACAGTCGTTCACATCAAGCACTACTATACCCTCGGGCGAGCTCTCGAATAGCTGTTCAAAGTAAGTCCTTTCCAGCTCAACCTGCTCTCTTGACTTTTTGCTTTCGGTAATATCGTCGTACGTTCCAAGAATTCCCACAACCTCGCCCTGATCGTTGCGTAATGGTATTTTGCTTGTTTTAAGCCAAATTACATCACCCATAGGGGTGGTTTGCGGTTCTTCGTAGTTCAGCTTTGGCCTACCCGAGGCCATAATGGCTCTATCATCGGCTTGGTAAAGAGCTGCCTCGTTTCGCCAGCCCATATCGTAATCGGTAAGCCCAACTAAACTATTAGGGTTATCAAACCCAGCATCCGAAGCAAATGGTTTATTGCAGCCAAGGAATCGAAGGTACTTATCCTTCCAGAAAACGCGCACGGGTATTGTGTCGAGTACGGATTGTAGCAGGTTTCTTGATTCACGTAACTCGCTCTCCATAAACTTCCGGTCGGATATATCCATATGGGTTCCAACAATCCGCTGCGGATTACCGGCGCTATCCCACTCTACAATTTTACCACGGGCATGTATCCATCGCCAAGTGTTATCCTTTGCCCTAAGCCTAAACTCGAGGTTAAACTCTGGCAGCTGCTCCTTAAGGAATCTCGAAAGCACTTCCTTGCTTCTTTCAAAATCGTTGGGGTGCAATAGGTTTTCCCAACTCTTGAAGCTAGCCTCAAATTCGCCGGGTTCATACCCCAGCATAGAGTAGTATCGATCGCTAAAGAAAACTGAACCTTCTATGAGATTCCAATCCCAAAGGCCATCGTTCGTTGCCTCAACTACATAGCGAAAACGCTCTTCGCTTTGCCTATGCATCTCCTGCCACTGCTTACTTTCGGTAATATCTCGGGAGATACCAAATGTGCCAATTATGTTGCCTTTACCATCAAACAATGGAACCTTTGTTGTGGACGCCCAGGTTATTCGTCCATCAGGCCATGTTTCTCGCTCCTCAATCCCCACGATGGGCTTAGCTGTTTCAATAATTTTTTGTTCAATATCGTAGGCCATCTGGGCATGCTCAGGGGAAAAGAAATCGAAGTCTGATTTTCCTACTATATCCTGAGCCTGGCTTAACCCAAAGCGTTCTGCAACATTTCGGCTAGCACGGATGAACCGGGAATCTAAATCTTTAAAGTAGATTTGATCAACCACATTCTCCATCATATTTTGGATAAGTAGTCGCTCCTGATCCAGCGCCCTTTCGGCCACTTTGCGGGAGGTAATATCTCGAACTATTGCTTGTAGATACGAATAACCTCCAAATGTTAATAGATTTAGGCTGATTTCTGTGTAGACAGCTATGCCCCTAACATCCTCATGAACCCACTCGAAGTAAAGCGACTCGCCACTAAACGCTCGACGCATATACTCCACTGATAGCTTGGATGATGGCTCGCCATTAGGTTGTGATACCGGAGAAAAATCGGCAGGAGTTTTTCCAATAATCTCGCTCTTTAGGCACCCGAACAGCTTCTCGGTCTTTTGGTTACAGTCAACAAAACCCTGTGTGTCCATTAAAAAGATGGCGTCGTTTGCATAATTGAACAGGGCACGGAATTTGGCCTCGTTCTTTTCAACCTCTTGCCTCACCCTATTCCGCTCAGTTACATCACGAATTATGGCCTGATAGGTATCGTTAGGCAGGCGCTTGGAGTGCATTTCAACAACCAGGGTAGTACCGTCGGGTTGAAAAATCTCACGTTCGCTCACAACCGTTTGCCCCTTATTCAGCAGATCGAACCTAAATGGTTTTTCCTTAACAACCTTTGGGTCAAAAAAATCTGCAATGTGTGACCCAATAACCTCATCCCGGGTACGTCCCGCAATTTCGAGGAAGCGCTGGTTTGTTGAAATTACAATACCCTGCATATTGCCAATAACAAAACCATCAACGGCAAACTCAATAATATCTCTGTATCGCTTTTCGCTATCAGCAATGGCTTGCTCAAACCTAACCTGCTCCTCAATGTTTCGGAACTCGGTTACCCGAACTACTTTACCCTTGTATGGAATTTGCTTACCTCTAATCTCAAGTGGATACTCCTGCCCGCTCTTGGCTTTTCCAATCGATCGGTATGGTTTTTCATAGCCGGAAGTAATATGTTGCATTACACGCTCCCTCTCAGGTGGTGCAATTAGCTGCAGCCCGTCCATTCCAATCAACTCCTTGACTGAATATCCTGTCATACTGGCTAGCGCCTGGTTGGCTTCAATAATAATACCTTTGTCGTGCATAGCTATGCCGCCAAACGAGGCCTCGGCCAGACCCTTAAAACGCTTGTGACTCTCGTACAAGCTACGCTGGAGCTTGCTGGTATGCTTCACCGGAGTGAAGGTTATGATTACATTGGAATTATCGTGAGTGTCAGGTAGAATTTTCGTAGATACCGAGTACCAAATCAACTCGCCGCTTGGTAGTTTAAACCGCACCTCTTTATGTAATGGGGCAGATGAATTTTTGAAATATTCAGCTACATCAAATGCGTCGGTTGGATCAATTAGCTCGAACCATTTATTTTCTGGCACGTCTGTGGGTAAGTAACCTAGCTCTAGTACAATATTCTGGTTGCTACATAATACCTCTTGTTTTGAAGCATCCCAGATCATTGCAGTAACCGGGAGCATAGCAAGTAAAGTGCTGTAGGTTGAGGATGAGCTATGCATATATATTATGCTTTTAAAAAGTAAAGCTTATAAAGCTTTAAATGTAGACAAAAATCGATAAAACCTCAATTAATTTCTGCCTATTTTGGCGCTTTCCCAACACAATCGATTACATGCGTAGCAACATTACATAGCAGCCTAGGTGTTAATTTGCCGCGGGTACAGTAAAGTAGATTGTGCTGCCTTGCCCTTCGTGGCTCTCAACCCAAATGGTTCCACCATGCTTTTCAACCAACTCTTTGCAAAGAATAAGCCCCAGACCAGTGCTGGGCTCGTTATTGGTACCGGGCCGAGAAACTTTTGTGCTAATGCTAAAAAGATTTTTTTTGATTTGATCGGGCATTCCTATCCCTGTGTCGGCCACCGATACCACAACATAGCCTTTGTCGTTTGCATATGCTTTGAGAGTTACGCTTCCGCCACTTGGGGTAAACTTTATGGCGTTTGACACTAGGTTTCGGAATATTGTTCGGAGCGACTCCTTGTCGGCCAAAACGTTCAACCCTGTTGGAATGGAGCTGGTAAGCAGTATCCCTTTTTGGTCAGCCATATGGTCAACAATCTCCCTCACGTCGTCAAACAGTAAGGCAAGATGTAACTTTTGGGGATCAAATTTTTTGTGACCACGCTTAACCACTGCCCAGTTCAGTAGATTATCGAGCAGTTCGTACAGGTTTTTAGCAGTTATGTTAAGCGTTCGGATTATACTTTGCAGCTCATCCTTATCCATTTCATCGATACTTCCCGACATTAGCTCAGTTAGGCCAATAAAACCTTGAAAAGGCCCCTTGAGGTCATGCGCAATGATAGAAAAGAACTTATCTTTTTCGGCATTAACCCTAATAAGGTCTTCGTTCTGACGCCTTATCCTATCCTCAACTAGTTTTCTCTGGTTTATGTTTTGAGTAATACCAACCAACCTAAGTGGTTTTCCTGCACTATCTCGCTCCACCACCCTGGCATAGTTTGCAACCCATTGATATTCTCCTTTTTTATCCCTAATCCTAAAGTCCTTTGAATAAACCGTAGATTCACCCTCAAAGTGCTCTTCAAGGGTTTTTATTACATCAGAAAGGTCATCGGGGTGAATTAGCTGGTATATCCCATACATTGAATCTGGAATCTCTTCTTTGGTATAACCAAGCTCAAGGTAAACCTTAACACCTCCAACTCGAGTTCCAGTTATCAAATCATTCTCCCATGCATCAAGCCCTGCAGCATGCGACGCTAACTCGAGCCGCTGGGTAGCCGCTTTAAGCTTCTTACCCTCCATCGTCCTTTGGGTAACATCCTTAATTCTAACCATATACCCTAAGACACCACCTTTCTCGCCCGCTATAACTGAGTGTTCAATTTCAAGGTAAAAGTTGCCATAGTTAATAAAATGAATCTTATTGAAGGCTTTGGAATTAGAAAAATCAAAGAAATATGGTATAACATCTTTTACCCTCTGACCCAAGGGGTTGCTCCCGGTAAGTCTTAACAATAAAGCCGCCGAAACATTAATATCAACAATCTCTTCTTTGAGATTAACAACTATTATACCCTCTGGTAAGCTATCGAATAGGGTATTAAGCGCAATAGGCTTAACCCTAAAGAAATTCTTTTTGTAGATGGCCCAAAAAAAGATCACACCAGTAAACATAAATCCAACAGGAGTAATATCGACAAACCCCATGGGCCTTACTCCAAATATGTAGACCATGTTGGTAACAAGCGGTATTAAGGCGCTTAACAACAGCATTTTTATTACTCCCCTTTGTATTGGTGAACAGAGGAATACCATTCTGACAAGCAGGAAAATTGACGACAAGATAAGTGTGTAAGAGTATGCTGTATGTACCCACCACCACACACCATACTCAACAAAATACAGATCACCCCATAGCCTGGGACTCAATCCACTTACCTCGTAAAATAAACCATGAAACCTATTGGTGGCTAAAAAAAGTAAAGACGTAAGCGGAATAATCCAAAGGGTTCGGTTGATATACTTTTTATAACGTTTAAAGTTTTGGGTAAATTCTATGGTGAAAACAAACAAGAACACTGGGATGCTAACAATCCCCGTATAAACAATAAAGTTAAAAAAACTCTTAACTTCTATGGTGTTAGCAAGAATTTCTAGAGTGGCTCCAAAACTCCAGAGCGAAATTGCCATAAGCAGGCCAAAGAGTGACGGGGTATTTATTGAAGTGCGCTTTAACCATACATACAGGGCCAATATCCCTGTAATCACTGATGAAACTATAAGAATCAACAGGTAAACCCGAAGCTCAATGAATTCTATTATCATACCATAAGGTTTTATCAATATTTATCAAGTTACAAATAATATCTTTTACAAATGATGCTCCAGACTATTTACCTTCCAGCAAGCAATAAAAATGTTATTCGACACATAATGAACCAGCATATATTTGTATTTTAATTTAACTCAACAAGTTCCGAATAATATAGATTACTTCGGAAACTTTTTCCTCTTGCTAATTCGCACTAAAAACCATTACTTTGAGGTGATTGTAAAAAATCGCTGCAAATCAGCAGCTAGCAGAACGAAGTAACCAAACATTTAAACCTCCTTTTTAATGAAAAAGATTCTCATACTGGGTGCCGGAATGGTATCGAAACCCATAGTTGTTTATCTACTTAACAAGGGATACCAAGTTACCCTTGGCGATTTAGACCAATCGAAGGCGCAAACCATTACTGCTAACCACCCAAACGCGACAGCCATTCATTTTGATGTTAAGAACGAAGAGTTGCTAAACCGTATTGTGCTGGAACACGACATAACGGTAAGCCTACTCCCATGGGTGTTCCACCCAACGGTAGCAAAATACTGCTTGGCTCACAAAAAGAATATGGTTACCACATCATACGTTAAGCAACAGATGCAGGATCTGGATGAGAAGGCGAAAGAGGCTGGCATACTACTTCTTAACGAAATTGGGCTCGACCCCGGTATCGACCACATGTCGGCCATGCGTATCATCGACCATATCCATGGGAAAGGCGGTAAGGTTGACGAGTTCTACTCGTTCTGCGGTGCGCTGGTTGCACCCGAGGTGGAGAAAAATCCATTTAACTACAAGTTCACCTGGGCTCCCAAGGGGGTGGTTATGGCTGGCAACAACAACGGCAAGTACCTCATGAAGGGAAAGGTTGTGGATGTTCCCACCGAGGATCTTTTCAAAAAACCTATTAAGATGCATTGTTGCGATGTGGGCGATATGGAGGTTTACCCTAATCGCGACTCCCTACCCTACCTAGAGCTATACGGAATTCCCGAGGCACAAACCATGATGCGTGGCACATTTAGGTATTCCAAATGGTGCGAGGTGATTGATGCTTTTAAAAAGATAGGGCTACTGGGTTGCGAGAAGATGGATATGCAGAAGCTATCCTACGCTCAGATGCTTGCAAACCTTATTGGTGCCGATAATGCTGAAAGCATTCAGGAAAAAGTTGCCAATTTCCTTGGTATCGACACCAACTCAAACCCAATGGTTGCTCTGGAGTGGCTAGGGCTTTTCAGCAGCAAAACCATTGGACGTGATCAGGACTCACCATTCGAGGTGGTTTCGGACATCATGATTGACAAGATGATGATTAAGGACAACGAGCGCGATATGGTTGTAATGCAGCACACCTTTGTAGCCAGCTATCCCAATGGCGAGAAGGAGGTTATCCGCTCGCGGATGCTCGATTTTGGCACACCCAAAACCGATACATCCATAGCCCGAACCGTTGCACTACCAGCAGCCTGCGCGGTGGAGATGATTCTTGAGAATAAGATACAGGCAAAAGGGGTACATATACCCGTAATACCTGAGATTTACAACCCAATTCTCGATACCCTTGAAGACCTAGATATTAAGATGATTGAAGAATTTGGATTGCCCCTAAGCGAGAATATATGCTAAACCAGATATAGTGCTCCAGTTTGTGCCCTCAGAGAACATCCTGAGGGCATTTTTTTGGCAGTAACAATGCAGAACCATAGTTTTTTACTAATTTCGTGTACACAAATACCTTTTAGGCCTTGAAAATATTAGCAATACTCCTTACCCTGATCACTTTACAGTCCTGCCTGTCGGGGTCGCAATCAAACCATAAGGATAGCCAAACCATAGTTTTAGGCCCAGAACGGTTAGACACCTATCTTCCTCTGCTAGCCGATAAAAGGGTAGGCATTGTCGCCAATCACTCCACCATGGTGGGGCAAACTCATTTGGTTGATACGTTGCTTACACACGGGGTTAGAATTGAGAAAATATTTAGCCCCGAGCATGGCTTCAGGGGCGACGGTGATGCGGGTGAACTAATAAAGAACCACACCGATAAACGAACAGGGTTGCCCGTCATATCACTTTATGGCAACTCAAAAAAACCTTCGCACGACGATTTTAGCGGGCTCGACGTAATTGTATTCGACATACAGGATGTGGGCGTTAGGTTTTACACCTACATCTCCACCATGCACTACGTTATGGAAACCTGTGCCGAGATGAACCTTCCGCTTATTATTTTGGATCGACCCAACCCCAACGGGTTTTATGTTGATGGCCCAATACTTGAACCTGGCTTCACCTCGTTTGTGGGGATACACCCCGTACCCATTGTGCACGGTATGACCATTGGCGAGTTTGCCCAAATGATAAATGGCGAGAGTTGGCTTCCCGACTCAATGAAGTGTCAGCTTACTGTAATCCCTAACCTTAACTACACCCACGACTCAACCTACGTACTTCCCGTTGGGCCTTCGCCAAACCTACCAAACCAAACCTCCATATACCTGTACCCCTCGCTCGGATTCTTCGAAGGAACCGAGGTGAGCATTGGGCGTGGCACAGATTTTCCTTTCCAGGTTTTTGGTCACCCAGCATTCTCCCAGATGCCCTTTGAGTTCACCCCCGAAAGTAGGCCAGGCGCAAGCACAAACCCTCCGCTAAAAGGTAAACTATGCCATGGAGTTGACCTTAGGGATTACACTACCGTTTACTTCCTTGGGCTGCGCCAGCTAAACCTCTCGTGGCTACTGTATGCCTACGAGTCGTTTCCTAAAAACGAAAAGTTCTTCAACTCGTACTTCAGACTCCTGGCAGGGAACAGCACCATGCAGCAGCACATCGAGCAGGGAAAGGATGAGCTAACCATTAGGCAAGCATGGCAGGATGATCTCGAAATCTTTATGAAGATCAGGGAAAAATATCTACTTTACCCCGACTTTACTCGCATTGACTAGATGAGCGGACAGAACGAATGGAACGAAAGGTACGCCGACCAGCACCTTGTGTATGGTTATCAGCCAAACAAATACCTTAAGCAGGAATTAGCAAAGTTGGAACTCGGAGCTCTGCTACTTCCGGGCGAGGGTGAGGGTCGAAATGCCCTTTGGGCTGCAAAACAGGGCTGGGAGGTCACTGCTTTTGATGCAAGTGATGTTGCCCAAGCAAAGGCCAACAAGCTGTTTGCCCAGAACAATGTTTGGGTTCAATACCACGTTACCGATATACTTCACTTTGCCTCAAATCATCAGTTCGATGCCATTGGGCTAGTGTACGTTCATCTGCAGAAGGATATTCAGCAGCAGGTGGCCAACAAGCTAACCAGTATGCTAAAACCCAAAGGCGTTTTGATTCTAGAGATGTTTCATCCCGAGCAGATTCCCCTTACATCGGGTGGTCCAAAAAACCCAGCCATGTTTGCAGATATTAGTGAGCTAAAAGATCTGTATAAAAACCTAACCATTGAGGAGTTGAGAAAGGAAGAGATTGAACTAAACGAAGGATTGCTGCACAGGGGGAAAGCCATAGTTATAAGGATGCGCGCCGCAAAACCATAAAAAAATATCAGCAAAATGGCCAAAAAGAAGTACTACGTTGTTTGGGAGGGGGTAAAACCGGGGATTTACGAGAGCTGGGACGAGTGCCAAAAGAATATAAAAGGGTATCAAAACGCCAAGTACAAATCGTTCCCCACAAGGCAAGCCGCCGAGGCTGCCTTACAGGGCAACTACCACGATTACACCACTAAGCAAACCAACGTGGCGATGCAGCTTGAAGGGCTGCAGGAAAATCAACCCAAACCAATCTTCCCAGCTCTTGCAGTTGATGCTGCTTGGAACACCGCCACAGGCGATATGGAGTACCAAGGAGTTGATGCCAAAACGGCGCGCAAAATATTTAGGCAAGGCCCCTACTTTGATGGAACCAACAATGTGGGTGAGTTTTTAGCCATAGTGCATGGGCTGGCGTACCTTAAGCAAAAGGGAAGCGACTTGCCCATCTACACCGATTCCATGACCGCCATTAGCTGGGTTAGGAGGAAGAAAGCGAATACCACGCTGAAAAAAACCGGACGAAACGAAATACTCTTCGAACTAATTGCCCGAGCCGAGAAGTGGCTCCGTGAAAATACATGGCAGAACAAATTGCTAAAGTGGGAGACCCAAATCTGGGGCGAAATTCCCGCTGACTTTGGGAGAAAATAGCATGAAAGTATACAAAGGAAATACTGGCTGGGTTAGGGTTCTTATCATTGCCCTCCCTTACATTATTGTGGTTGGGTTATTTCAACTAATTGCTCATGTAATTTTGGGCATAGATACTAGCGAAATTGGCAAATTTAGCATATCAGAAAATCTGGCACATAAAGTTTTAATCCTTTTATTTTCTCTGCTTGGAACGGTATCGGTAGTTTGGTTGTTTGTTAAAACTATTGATAGGCGTAAGTTAATTGGCATTGGGTTGCAGCTTAAAGGTTTTAAACACTACCTAACGGGTGGCTTACTGCTTGGGGTTATATGCATTGGGCTAGGTTTCCTGATACTGCTGATGCTTGGGCAGGTAAAGGTTACATCTTTTGATTTTTCTGCGTCGGATCTTATTCTTTCAATCGCCATTTTCACCTTTGTTTCGCTATCGGAGGAGATACTATGCCGTGGGTACATCCTTCGAAACCTAATGATCTCGTTCAATCGGTATCTGGCGCTATTCATATCGTCACTCCTTTTTGCTGCATTGCATCTTGCAAATTCCCATTTAGGGTGGATTGGTTTCACCAATCTTTTCCTAGCAGGAATTACTTTGGGCTTACCTTACATCTACACCAAGAATTTATGGTTTCCCATTGGTATGCACCTTACCTGGAACCTCGCCCAAGCAGTCCTTGGGTTTAACGTAAGTGGAAATACATCCTACTCAATTATAAGAATAAGCAACTCAGGAAGCCCGATTTTGCACGGTGGAGAGTTTGGATTTGAGGGCTCAATAATCTGCACCATAATATCACTTGCAACCATAGTAGCGCTTTGGAGGTATTTTTCGGGCAAAGAGAAGGCCAAATGCATTGCCCACAAAGCACAGGTTGATTTGCTTTACAAACCTTAGCGAACGAATATACCCATGAGCCCTCGAAAGGCCAAACAAATTTGCTAAATTTGCACATCAATAAAAATACCCGCATTTGAGAATCGAGAGTTTTATAGCCAATCGCCTAACCGATCCGAAGGAAGCCAAGGGAAGCCTGTCGCGTCCTTTCATTAAAATTGCGACCATTGCCGTTGCACTTAGCCTAGCGGTAATGATTATTACCGTGTCGGTTATCACAGGGTTTAAGCGTGAGATTAGCGAGAAAACCATTGGCTTTGGAAGCCACATCCAGATAGTAAACTACGACCGCAACCTATCGTTCGAAACCGTTCCCATTAGCACCGAGGTAAACTTTTTACCCGAAATAATGGAGATTAAGGGCATCCGCCATGTGCAAAGGTTTGGGCTAAAGCCTGGTATTATTAGAACCGATACCGATATGCAAGGGGTGGTGCTAAAGGGTATCGATACGGATTTCGACTGGAGTTTCTTTGAAAAAAACCTTACCGAGGGCAATACACTTACCCTAAACGACTCTACATCAACCAATGGGGTGGTAATATCTCGAACCATATCGCAGCTGCTAAGGCTAAGTGTAGGCGATACCTTCGATATGTTCTTTGTGCAGGAGCCTCCTCGCATACGTCGTTTTACCGTGGAGGGTATATACAACTCGCAAATGGCCGAGTTCGATAAGCTGTTCGTGATCTGCGACCTGAAGCACATTCAACGCCTTAATGGGTGGGAGCCCACCCAGGCCACAGGGCTTGAAATACTGATTGATAACTTCCGAAGGATAAACGAGATAACCTACGATGTTGATGACATTGTAGCCTTCAACTTCCTTGAGGATGGCTCTAGGCTTCGGGTTATGAGCATTATTGAGAAGTATCCACAAATATTCGATTGGCTGGGCCTACAGGATATCAATGTGGTAATTCTGCTCACCCTAATGTTAGCCGTTGCTGGAATCAATATGATTGCCGGACTGCTCATTATCATCCTTGAGCGAACTAACATGATTGGCGTGCTTAAAGCGCTTGGCGCCGACAATAGGTTTATTCAAAACATATTCATTATTCAATCGGGCCGCATTATTGCGCGGGGACTTTTCTGGGGGAACCTAATAGGAATTGCTTTAGCATTAGTACAGCTGCATTTTGGTCTGTTTAAGCTCGACGAGGCCAGCTACTACCTATCAACGGTTCCAATCAACCTCGATGTAATTCACATTCTACTTCTCAATATCGGCACTTTTATGGTTACCATCGCCATGCTGCTAATCCCATCGCTGGTGATATCGCGCATTAGCCCCGATAAGACGATTAAGTTTGAGTAATTCCTTATCCTAGCTCAAATTATAAGACCACACTCTGTTTGAATGACCTGCCTGACTGGCGTCAGAGCAGGCTGATTGATTGATTGCCCTGCGGCGAGCTCGCAAAGTTCGCTCGGTTGGTTGATTGGTTGATTGGTTGTAGATCTCAGGTAAAAGGAATCAACCATTCACTCATTTTAAGGCTGGCAATAAGCAAGCAGCAACTGACTACCAACCACCGACCTCAGACCACCGACCACCGCCTACTGATTACCGATTACCGATTACCGATTACCGACAACCGCCTACCGATTACCGACCACCGATTACCGACCACCGATCACCGCCTACCGATCACCTGTTCATAACCCGTTAAAAAACTAATTGTCAATTCGCTTTGTGGTATCGGCAAACAATTTTAAATTTAGGGAGACTAAAATGAATATCTACCCTAACCAGCCTTTAACATACCGCACGATGAAAAAGAAATCCAGCGCCAGTGGCTTCGATCCCCGGAAAAACTATCTTCAGACCCAAAAGGACATTGGCTACGTAAGCCGCAAAAAGGCAAAAAAATCCGACTACGAACGCATTGGCTTTAAGTCGGGGCTTGAAGTACATCAGCAGCTAAAAACAAAGCAAAAGCTTTTTTGCCGTTGCCCTGCAGGCATCTACCACGACCACAACGACTACGATGCAGAAATTATCCGCCATATGCGGCCAACGCTCAGCGAAATGGGCGAATACGATGGAACAGCGCTTATGGAATTTAAAACCCGAAAGAATATCTTTTACCGCATCAACAACCAAACTGCCTGCACATACGAGATTGACGATACCCCGCCATTCCCCATTAACCGCGAAGCGCTTGAGTATGCCCTTGAGATTTCGCTTCTTAGCAAGCTCAATATTGTGGGCGAGGTTCATATTACCCGCAAGCAGTACCTCGACGGTAGTATCCCCACAGGTTTCCAACGAACTGCGATACTTGGGGTTGAAGGTGAAATCCAGCTAAGCAACAAGAAGATTGGCATACTGCAGCTGAGCATCGAGGAGGACTCATGCCGAGAAATTTCCGATATTGGGCACAACAGGATTTACAAAACCGACCGCTTGGGCATGCCGCTCATAGAAACAGTTACGCACCCACAATGTCTTACCCCCGATGAGCTGCGCGAGGCTGCCGAGCATATCCGCTTCCTAAACCGGAGTACGGGCAGAGTTAGAACCGGTATGGGCGCCGGGCGCGAAGATGTGAACGTCAGCTGCAAGGGTGGTACCCGGGTGGAGATTAAGGGTGTAGCCCACAATCGGTGGATTCCTGAACTCTCGCACAACGAGGCTTTCAGACAGTGGGCATTGCTAAATATCCGCACGTTGCTGCTCCAACGTTTTCCCGACCCTAAAAAGTGGAATTTGGAGTGGCAAGAAATATCTCCTAAAAAAATGGGCCTCGACTTTATCCCAACCAATGGAACAAAGAATGGGACTAAAATTGTAGCCATAAAATTACCTGGCTTTAAGGGTATCCTGTCGCACTTTACCCAGCCCAAGCAATCGTTTAGCAACGAACTGGCCGATAGGCTAAAGGTTATTGCTTGCATAGAGCGACCCAATATGACTAGCACCGAAGAGCTACACGAACAGCTAAGCGACAACGACGTACAAAAGCTCACCGAGCTACTTAAGGCTACCGAGAACGATGCCATTTGCATTATTTGGGGACCAACCGATGATATTCCCACAGCAATAGAAACCGTGGAGGAACGATGCAGGATGGCCTTTGAGGGAATACCGGGAGAAACCCGCAAATCGTTACCCGATGGGACCACCATCTTTGAGCGCGTACTACCCGGTGCCGACCGTATGTACCCCGACACCGACTCGCCACCAATTCCTTTACAGGAAGAGCTTATTGAGAAGCTGAGCAGCCGTATTCCACCAGAGGTCTCGAAACGATTTGTCCAGCTGAAGAGTTGGAAAGTCCCTGCCGATACGTACACCTATATCCTTAAGCGGAATCTTGTTCCCATTATCGAGCAGCTGGTCGATTTGGGAGTAACGGGCCGCTTTGCAGGCACGTTCCTTGGTCACACCCTAAAGCATATTGAGGGAACCAAGCCAAAGCACAGCAACTTTACGTACAATAGAATTGTCGATCTTTTCAAGTTCTTAAAGCAGGAGGGTTTGAAGTTTCAGCTAGCCAAGCTAATGCTTCCTCACATCTACGAGTACCCCAATATGGATTTCGATTCGGTACTAACAAGCATTGGTTTTAAGCGTAAGACCAAAGAGGAGCTGCTAGCACCAATTAATTATCTAATTGAAAAATTTAGAGAGATAAAAACATCAAAAGATGACAGCAAGGACATTGTGGTTAGTTGGGTTTTAGGCCAATTACACAAGCAGGCCATAGGTAATGTGTGCCTCAAGGAACTTCGAAATGAGGTTGAGTCCAAACTCTAGTCACTGTCATCACATCAATTAAACCACATCAAAATGGAAGATTTTTTTCAAGGATATAAGGGTCGCGCTCTTGAGGTACTTAAAAAGTATAACGCACGGGTTTGGGGTAAGGTAACCATACACACTACGCGTGGCGAGTTTAACGGAACAATACTACCCCGCGCCGAGAACGACGACGACAAGCATATTGTGCTAAAAATTGAAACGGGCTACAACATAGGCATCGATATCGTTACCATTAAGGATATGAAGGAAACTGGCTACTTTAAGGCCACCTACAAGATACCCGAAAAGGAATTCCCCTACACGCCCAACCTGCCCAAGGTAAAACTATTTGGCACAGGCGGAACCATAGCCTCGCGGCTCGATTACAGAACAGGAGCCGTAATACCAGCTTTCTCGCCGGGCGAATTGTATGGTGCAGTTCCCGAGCTGGCCGATATCTGTAACCTTACCACCGAAAAGTTGTTCGCTGTATTCAGTGAGAATATGGGCCCCGAGCAGTACAAAGCGCTGGCAATTGCCATAGGCAAAGAGATTGAGAACGGAATCGACGGTATTATCATTGGGCACGGCACCGATACGCTAAGCCATACTGCAGCAGCGCTCACGTTTATGGTACAAAACTCGCCCGTACCCATTGTGCTGGTTGGCTCGCAGCGCAGCTCCGACCGCCCCAGCAGCGATGCTGCGCTTAACCTAATGCACGCCTGCATTGCGGCAGGCCATTCCGATATTGCCGAAACCATGGTGTGTATGTTTGGCCCAACATCCGATGAGTACGGATTCCTCCACAGGGGAACCAGGGTGCGTAAAATGCACTCGTCGTACCGAAGCACATTCCGCACCATTGGCGATACGCCCGTGGCCACAGTTAGCCGTAACGACGGAGTTAAGCCCATCAAGGAAGATTACGCCCACAGGCGTAAGGATAGGAACGTAAAGATTATGCCCTACTTCGAAGAAAAAGTTACTATTCAGTACTACTACCCCAATATGCAGCCCGAGATTATTGATGCGCTAGTTGATATGGGTTACAAGGGTATTATCATTGCAGGAACAGGGCTAGGGCACGTAAATAAACCGCTGTACCCGGCCCTTGAGCGTGCTCATAAAAAGGGAGTTCACGTATATATGACCGTGCAGACCCTTTGGGGTTACGTACATATGTTTGTTTACGACACCGGACGCGATATGATGGCAAAAGGCGTGATTCCGGGTGAGAATATGCTTCCCGAAACGGCCTACATAAAACTGGGCTGGGCACTTGGACAAACCGACGATCCGGAAGAGGTACGCAGGCTGATGCTTACACCAATCAACAGCGAAATTACTCCCAAAGAACCTTACAACGGATATCTTGTTTACCAAGGAGGAGTTCCTGAGGTTGAGAGCTTCATAAGGCAATTCAGAAAGTGATGAGTTAATGAGTAATTTTGATAAGATAGTACGCCAACTAAAAACCAACTTGCTTAAGGAACTGCCTGGGTTTAAGGCACAGCAAAGGATGGCTCCCTCGTTTCGTGGGGGAGCTGGCTTTCCGAATTCTCCCGATACAAAAACACGCGGCAGCGCTGTGCTTATCGCCATTTATCCCAATGGCAACAAGGCCGAAACCATCCTCATCAAGCGAACGGTTTATAATGGGGCACACAGCGGACAGGTAAGCTTTCCCGGAGGCAAACAGGAGGATTTTGACGATTCGCTTACTGTAACAGCAATTAGGGAAGCGGAGGAGGAAATAGGTATTGATGCGAATAAAGTGGAAGTTATTGGCTCGCTTACGCCTCTATTTATACCCGTAAGCAACCTAATGGTTTTGCCGGTGGTGTGCACTATTCCTCGCCCCGAGCAGCTACATCCGAACCTGCAAGAAGTTGAGTACACAATTCATGCAGATTTAATGGATTTTAAAGCCCCTAAGAATCTTTCGGTTAAAACAATTTGTGTTGGTAGTATGCCAATATCTGCCCCCTACTATGCGGTTGAAGGCGAGGTAATTTGGGGAGCAACTGCCATGATAATATCAGAATTTACCGAGCTGTACTAAACCTACTGATATCCTTTTGCTAATCAGGGATAATATTCTGATAGTGCTTATACCTCTGCATTATCTGGCTCACGTAGTTATAGGTCTCAACCCCTCTAAGCATTCCATACCTTACGGTAGTATCGCAGTAAAATTCTGGGTTAGATTTGTTTAGTATAAAGAAGTCTACATTATTATCCCAAACATTGGGGTCTTTGCCATGCTTCTGGGCCAGATTTCTTGCGTCAATAACATGCCCCAAACCAGCATTGTATGATGCCAGGATAAACTTAACTCGCTGCTCAGGGTCGGTTACGCTATCCTCGAAACGTTTCTCGAGCCATTTTAGGTACTGAGCACCAGCACGTATTTGTGTTTGTGGATCAGCAATGTGATTTATTCCGAAGAACTCGGCTGTAGCTGGCATAAACTGCATTAATCCATATGCTCCCATGTGCGATTGCACATCATGCCGAAACCGGCTCTCCTGATAAACTAACGATGCAAATAGCCTCCAGTCCCAATCAATGGTTGAGCTAGCGTACCTAAAGCCCTCGTCCCAAGGTGAAATATTGCCAGTTCGCACCCTAAAAGTTTCAGTAAAAACCCTCCTAGCCCAGTATGGGTTATTGTAGTATTTGCCCCGAATTATTCTGTATTCTGCCGTTTGGGTAAAAGTTTCTAACCACTCATTCAGTGCGGCTAAAAGATCTTCCGATTTTTTAGAAACAGCCCAGGCCAAATTCTGATCGAAGCTAACTGGTGTTTCCACATCGATATTACCATAAAAGAACGAATTCACGCGAGCTACGTCCTCATCGCAAACCGTGAAATCAATTTCACCATTAGCTACAAGTTCAATAAGCTCGTCGGCCTCGTAGTTGGGCATTTCAACCACATGTATTTCGGCTCCAATCTCATCGGAAAGATTTTTAAGCCGATGTGCCGATGCTGAACTTTTTTGAACGTAAACTATTTGTTTCGCAAGCTGCAAGGGATTCTCTATTCGCCCAGAGCCTTCCCCTTTGCGCTGAACAAGCACCTGTTTTGTGGTGCTATGGGGAATGGTAAAGCCATACTTCCTCGCCCTTTCGTTAGTTATAGTCAAATTGTTAGCAAACACATCAACTCGCCCACCGTCTAGCATATCAAATGCTTTCTCCAGATCATTCTCGGCAATAATCTCCAGATTCACACCAATATGGAATGCGAAAGCCTGTAGCAGATCGAACTGATACCCCATGGGTGTACCCTGATAGATAAAATAGTTTGTAGTATTTATATCGGTAACGGCAACAAGAACCCCTTCCTCCACAATGCGCTCCAAATCGCGAACCCCTTCAGCCCCAGAAAAACGATTGTTTAGTGGGCTAAAGTTGCATTCAGAGAAAACAAGTACTACTAATAAACCAAAAATCTTAATCAAGTATTTTCTCAAAATACTCATACATAGTATATTGTTGATTAAACGGCAACAAAAGTAATGGATTAAACCTAAAGTACTTCTTTTTTTTGACGACTAGTCGTAGAATATCCACGAAACGCCAAACTTGAAAATCTGTGGATTTAGTGGGTAGGAATAGGCTGAAAAGTACCTGTTATGAGGGTAGCCTTGATTTAGATGCTCATACTTTACAAAAAGTATGGCTCGCTTCCATTTAAAATTGGCAAACACATCTACAGTTGGATAATTTCCTAATTTAACAAGCCGTTGGTTGTAAAACTGCCCTGTCACAGGGTTAAAGGCATCAGCATAAAACTCTGTACTGTAGGTGAGGTTTACGCCAAATTGCCCCGTTAATGCTCCAGGGACTAAAACCGACTCGTAGAATAGGGCGCTAAATGCAATAAAATCGGGTAGGCTCAGAGCGTCCGAGTTGGTGTTGGCTTGCCATACTACCCTGTTAAAAAAGTTGAAACCTTTCAGAAATCTAAAATTCTTTTGAACGTATGCCGATGTAATTGTGATATCGGATGTTTGCGATGGCAAGCTGTTGGAATTAAAGTAAAGATAATCGCTAATGTGTACAACATTGTAACCTATTTCGGTAGCCCATTTACTAATTTCGAACGAAGCACCTAGCTGAAACCTTTTCTCCTTGACTAGCCTATTATCCCACTTAAAATGATTACTGAAATATGTGCGGTAGAAAATATCTGGAGTGGTCTCCGATATCAATACCTTTCCTTTTAGCTGGGGCATCTCTGGATCGTTCCATAGCGAAATGCGCATATCTCCCCTAAGTTCCTTATCGTCTGCCCTGTCTCCGCTAAAGTAAACTTTTGCTGCCCCCCTGTACGACAGGTAAGGGCTCTCGCTAAACGCAGCAACACCTATATGGGCAGAGTAAAATGTATTATTCGAATGGCCACGAATATAATTATCGGGGTTAAACATATGGTACGACGAATGGGTGTAGCCCACCCATCCCCTTAAGCCAGGCATACCAGGAATATTCGCAAACTGATTAATCTCTAGCACAGCTTTCAAATCCCAATTGGTAAGAGCTATCGAATCGTATAATACCCCTTGCGTTAAATAGCTGTTGGTAAAGTAGTCCCCACTGCCCGTATTAATAAAGGTTCTTGAATGTCTCTCTCTCGACAAATGGAGCTTAGTACTCACTAAAGGAATATACCTATCAATAGTATCAGTTGCCAAACGCACCTCCTTTATATTGATGAAAGTGTAGCCCAGTAGAGCCGAAATTGATCTTTCACGAGTTATCGTTTTAGCATTCGCTAGCCATATAGGTATTAGCTTACTCTCAAGGGTGTCGCCCGGGACAACATCTGCAAACCTAATACCTCCGTTTTCTTCGTTGTTAAAGCTTCTATTGACAAAACTTGCCTGACCGAACATATTGCCCTTGTGGTAACTTCCAAACAGGGTAATTAAGTTGTTCCTAGTATGCTGATTTTCGTATATACCCTTAGTCCCAAAATGATCATAGGAAATACCAATATTGACATGCTTGTTTACATTCTGAGTATGCAGTACGCTGAATAGCTGCTCCATCTCCGATCTTTTCCCAGCACTTGTGTAAAATAGTGTGGTATAAGGCGAACGTACGTTATACTGAGGAATTGCCTGAACTCTATCTCCGTAAGCAGAAAAGTATCTGCTAAGCAGGAAAGTATTCGATTCAGGGCGAGAGAAGAAATGATTACTAACACTAGGACTCCCAATATTGCCTAAAAAGGTGTAACTCTCATCGATACTTTGCTGAGGATAAAAAAGATGATTTAACCATAAGGTTGTATCAATGGGTACCTGCTCATACTCGAGGAAATGATCATTAAACCTCCATGAGAAAATTCTTTTGGATAAAGGGATAGACAGTAACTCAATAATAGATCTATTCTGAATAATTCTATTTGTTCTCGACCTAGTAACATCCCCAATACTATCAGTAGGGATCGTATCTACTGCTGCTTTTACAGTAGTATCCAGAATGTTTGCTGGTGAGGGAAGCTTAAGCTTGAGAGTATCGGAGGAGCTGGGTATTGTATCGGGGGGCAAAATATACTGGTTAACACCCAAAGTTTTATTAACCAGAATACTATTTCCATCTGCATTTTGAGCAAATGCAGAGGTGATAACACAAACGGCTATGGCAAGAAGAGTAAACTTCATACAGGGTACGAATATACAAAAAAAAAGCCCCGATGTGCTCGGGGCTTTGAAGGATGGCGGCGACCTACTCTCCCACCTTTCGGCAGTACCATCGGCGCTGGTGGGCTTAACTTCTCTGTTCGGCATGGGAAGAGG
>NZ_JAANIG010000035.1 GCF_011174675.1 Perlabentimonas gracilis
GGGGTGAAGGCGGCGTAGCCGCCTTCACCCCCTCACCCCATACAGCGTAACAGCCTGTCATTTCGAGCGAAGCGAGAAATCTATTACATTATTATCATTGTAAAAAAGACTTAGTCGGACACTAGTGAAAAATTATAATTTAAACTTAAACAGTTTCTTAGATATTTTCTATGTTGGCTTAATGTTTGCTTAAAAAATATATTTTTAAACCCAAACTTTTAAAATAACTTTGCCAACACTGACAAACACTTACACTATATGAAAACTAAAGGTGCAATTCTATCTGCTTTCATCGTAATTTTTACGCTAACCTCATTGGAGCTAAAAGCTCAGTATATCGCCTTTGGCGTGTATGGCGAGCCTCAGCTATCATGGTATAGATCAGACACCAAAGCATTTTCATCCGATGGCGTTGTTGTTGGGTTTAATGCAGGTTTTAGCCTCGAAAGGTATTTTGCCGATAGGTATGCCCTAACCACTGGTGCTTCCATTGCCAATATTGGAGGTAATTTTGTATTTAATAATGCTGGCGACTCAATTGTCACCCTCGATGACGTGTACTATGTAAATCAAGGTGTTAGCGCCAAGGTTAAGGGGCAGTACATCAGCATCCCGCTGGGCCTTAAGTTCAAAACCAATGAGATTGGGTACACCACCTTTTATGCCGATTTGGGTTTAAAAGCAAATGTAAGGCTTAAGGGCTTTGCATGGATAGACGAAATGGATGTTGACCGTGAGGTGCTCGAGAAAACTCATATGCAGTTTGCATACATATCGTACTATTTTGGTGCTGGTGTACAGTATTCATTAGGAGGGCCGTCCGCTATCCTTGTAGGCCTCACTTTTTCCAATGGGCTTACCCATCCTCTTAAAGAGTCGTACAAAGGATTGAATGTGGGTACTTTTGGGCTAAAAGTGGGTTTAGTTTTTTAATGTCAACTTTGTAAACTATCCCGTTTATGGATGAAAAAGAACTGGCTGGTCTGAAGTACGAGCTTTCAGTTAAGGCCAAAAATGGAGTTGATTTTATCATCTCATCAAGCTTTATTTGGATACTAATTGCAATCATCTGGAGTCTTTCACTCGATTCGTATAACAAGAGCGTACTTACCTTTATGGTGGGTGCATTAATGCTTCCAATAGCCTTGCTAATGTCGAAGGTGCTGAAAACCCAATGGAAAATTGCTGGCAATCCATTGCAACCCTTAGGCTTGTGGTTAAATTTTGCCCAGCTATTCTACTTTCCATTTCTGATCTTTATGCTCATTAAAATGCCAAGCCATTTTGTTATGACCTATGCAATTATCACTGGTGCACATCTTTTCCCATACGCTTGGTTTTACAACGAAAAATCATACGCTATTGGGGCAGGAGTTATCTCTGTGGGGTCTTTGATTTTAGGTTTAACCCTAAATTCCTCAAGAGCCTTCATTTTACCCCTAATGGTAGCCATGGCTATGGTCTTCTTGGCTGTGATTTTAGCAAGGTCGTATCGAAATAAAATATCAATGTAAAAGGTTCTATTGCACAATATCTGGTACTATTATGAAAATTGCCCTTGCACAGCTTAACTATACGGTCAATTATTTTGACCTTAATGTTCAAAAAATTATCGACGCTATCGATTCTGCCAAGAATCGCGGTGCCGAACTTGTGATCTTTTCTGAGTTGGCTATATGTGGATACGCCCCACAGGATCTGTTAACTCGCCCCGATTTTATTGAACGTTGTGGAATGGCGATGGATAAGGTTGCCGAGGCGTGTAATGGGGTTGCAGCAATTGTGGGTGGCCCCAGCTACAACAACAACCCGACTGGTAAACCTCTTTTCAACTCTGCATTCTTCTTAAAAGATGGTAAAGTACAAAGCACCCATAACAAGGCACTGCTTCCAACCTACGATATTTTTGATGAGTATAGATATTTTGAGCCCAGTCGTAGTTTTCAGGTAGCCGAGCTAAATGGTAAGCGTTTGGCCATTACGGTATGCGAGGATGTATGGGACGACCAGCCTCCCTCATCGGGAATGGGGCGTGGCAAGCTATACTCAATGTCGCCTATGCAGGAGTTAACCAAACAGCAACCCGACATTATTATCAATGTGGCAGCATCTCCCTTTGCCTGTGGCAATCTTAGCCGGCGGCTATCTGTATTCCAAGGTAATGTGAAACGATATGGAATGCCCCTTATTACCGTAAATCAGGTAGGTGCCAATAACGATTTAGTCTTCGATGGACGATCCCTGGCCATAAACGCCAACGGTTCTGTTGCCCTTAAGATGAAGGATTTTGAGGAGGACATTCAAATTGTTGACACCGATGATTTGGAGGCGAACCAAACCGAGCAGCAGATTGAGGCAGAAGACAGTATTGCCTTAATTCATGATGGACTTGTACTTGGTATTCGTGATTACTTTGCCAAGCTGGGTTTTACAAAGACTACATTAGGATTATCAGGAGGTATCGATTCGGCAGTAACGCTTGTATTGGCTCAAAGAGCATTGGGTAGCGATAATATTAGGGTACTTCTGTTGCCCTCGCAATATTCATCGGATCATTCAATAGATGATGCCAAATCGCTGGCCGAGAACCTAAATGTCCAGTACGACATTGTGAGCATTGCTAATACATTTGATACGCTTCGCGCTGGTATGGCGGATATCTTTAGGGATCAGCCCGAGAACCTGACTGAGGAGAATATTCAGGCACGTATCAGGGGTGTGATGCTGATGGCGCTATCCAATAAGTTTGGCCATTTACTTTTGAATACATCCAATAAAAGCGAATCAGCAGTGGGTTACGGAACTTTGTACGGCGATATGTGTGGAGCCTTATCGGTGCTTGGTGATGTTTACAAAACACAGGTTTTTGAACTTGCCCATTACATCAATAGGGAAGGGGAAATTATCCCTTTAAATACCATAGCCAAACCACCATCAGCTGAACTTAGGCCAAACCAAAAGGATTCCGATTCGCTGCCCGAGTACGATGTGCTTGACCAGATACTTTTCCAATATATTGAGGAGCACAAGTCGCAGGACGAGATAATTGCCATGGGATTTAGTGCCGAGCTGGTTATCAGAACTCTCAGAATGGTTAACATTAGTGAGTATAAGCGATATCAAACGGCACCAATTCTAAGGGTTTCATCTAAGGCCTTTGGTTCAGGCCGCCGAATGCCACTTGTTGCAAAGTACTAGATTGAGCAATTTTTTCCTTTTTCTGCTGTAAAACATTTTTGTTATCTTTGCAGATCTTTTAATCAACCCTTTTAATTGTCTTTTATTGTTCTTTGTTGATTATTAGATTCTTAATTGCAATCGTTTGTTGGATTTAAAAAAATAATATAAGTATGGCCCATCCAACCATTGATATCCAAAGTGCCTTTGAGGGCGTCTGTTCCCTTTTCAATAATCTAAGAGCACGTGAAAAAGAGCAACTATTCAGGGGTTTCTCTTGTTCTTACTACCGCAAGGGCGAAATTATTTATCGCGATGGCGATGTGCCCAAGGGGTTGGTTTGCCTAACAAAAGGAAAAGTTAAGATATTTAAAGAGGGTGTAGGGGGGCGCGATCAAATTGTGCGAATGGCCAAACCCGTAGGTTTTATTGGATATAGAGCTCTTCTTGCCGATGAGAATCATATTGCCTCTGCCGAAGCGCTGGAGGATTGTATAATCGCCACTATCGACAAGAGTGCATTCATAAAAATTCTTCAGTCGAATGCCCCGTTGACTTATCATATACTAAAATCCGTCGCAACGGAGTTGGGGATGTCCAATAGCCGTACCGTTACGCTTACCCAAAAGCACATTCGCGGTCGACTGGCAGAGTCGCTTGTTTTTCTTCGCGACACCTATGGTTTCGAGGAGGATAATCAAACCCTTAGGGTGTATCTATCGAGAGAAGATTTGGCAAACCTTTCGAATATGACCACATCCAATGCTATTAGAACCCTTTCGGCTTTTGCCAACGAGGAGATCCTTGAACTTGATGGTAGACGGGTGAAGATAATTGACCCCTATAAGCTTGAGAGAATAAGCGATTTAGGTTAATTACACTTACAACATACAGAAGAAGGGGCGCAAAATTTTGCGCCCCTTTTCTTTATTTCTATAGCAATGAGCTACTTCTTAAATATAAAGAATACTGCAAGTACTAGGAACACAAATCCGATTAGGTGATTCATCCTAAACGATTCGGTTTTAAAAACCAGTAGGGTAAAAATCATAAAAACTATAAGCGTAATAACCTCCTGAATTACCTTTAACTCCACTAACGAGAAAGGGCCTCCGTTTCCCTTAAAGCCAATTCTATTTGCTGGAACTTGGAATATGTACTCATAAAAAGCGATTCCCCAGCTTATCAGAATAATTGAGAATAGCCCTAGTCCCTGCGACCAGCTCATCTCCTTAAATTTAAGATGGCCATACCATGCAAGGGTCATGAAGGTGTTCGATAGCACCAGCAGAATTATTGTGTATATTGCACTCATATGTTTTTGAGAAAAAGTGAGCAAATATATGCAAAAAGCAATTTGGTTGTCCCTTTGCACATTATCATATGTAAACTTGTGAAATTATTTTCAACCCATACAACTAAATTATGGCATATAAGAACTGGTACGATATTTTAATATCACCCTTGCTTAGCGGACTAACTAAACGGATTGCTTTGCAAATTGAGGAGGGAGCCAATCTTCTTGAGGTTGGATGTGGAACCGGTGAGTTGGCCAGCGCTCTCCACTATAAGGGGGTAAAATCATACCTAGGCGTAGATTTAACTCCAAAGATGATTGAAGCAGCAAGAGGTAAGGTTGCTCATCCAAACTTTACATTTATTGCTGATGATTTTCTCATAATCAATATCAACTCCCAATTCAATTACGCTGTATTTTCAATGATTATTCATTCAGTAGATGAGGAACTTGCCAATAGACTTATTTGTAAAGCAAAGGCTTTGAGTAGTATGATTGTATTTGCAGATTATCTTGTGCCTCAGCCCAAAGGATTTAAGGGGTTTTTGGTTAAATTGATAGAAAGGCTTGCAGGCAAAGAGCATTACACAAATTTTACCTATTTCAAAAGTTTAGGAGGAATCGACCACTTCGTGAGAACCAACAAGCTTACTATTGTTAAACAGCTCGATTATGAGGTATTCAGAATAGTTGTTACAGCAGTAGCCTAGATATTGCAGATTATCATTACGTAAAGGGCTGGAAATTTTCAGCCTTTTTTTTTTGTGAAATAATAGAAGAAAATTTTGCCAAATGAACATATGTTCATTAACTTTGCAGTGAACAAATGTCAATAATGCTGTATGTCGCCACGAATAAAAAAGCCTAGAAAGGTTGTGAATCCGCCGCCCATTAAGGGCTTTAAGCCCTACGGCCCCGATTTGGATAAAGCAGGGAAAGAGCCAGTACTTATGCATTTCGAGGAGTATGAAGCCTTAAGGTTGTGCGATTACGATATGTACAACCACCATCAGGCATCGGCAGCCATGGGTGTTTCGCGGCCAACCTTTACTCGCATTTATGCTTCGGCAAGGCAAAAGGTGGCAAAAGCATTTGCCGAGGGACGACAGATAAGTATCGACGGGGGGAAGGTTTATTTCGATAGCGATTGGTACAGCTGCAAAAGTTGTAAGTGCTATTTCAACAATCCGCAAAAGGATGTTCAGATTACCCAATGCCCTCTGTGCGGAAGTGATAAGGTTTTAAGCTGCGATGTGGAGACCGACTGCCTTGATGCAGAAAATGAGCGTTGCGCCGATTTTTGTGTATGCGTAGGATGTGGATATGAGGTTTTGCACAATCACGGTAAGCCTTGCAATCACTACGTTTGTCCGCAGTGTGGTAAGCGTATGACCAGGAAACAGAAATCTAACTAAAATTATATATCCTATGAAAGTTGCAATTACATCAACTGGTGATTCTTTAGATTCTAAGCTCGATGAACGTTTTGGTCGCTGCTCATTCTTTGTGGTTTACGATACCGAGAGTAAATCAACAGAATTTATTCCCAACCCAAACAAGGAGGCTGAGAATGGTGCAGGACCCGCATCGGTTCAGGTGGTTGCTTCCCGCAACGTGAGCAAAATTGTGTCGGGCGAATTTGGTATGAAGATAAAATCGTTGGTAGATAGCCTGCAAATACAGATGATTGTTGTGAAAGAACCCAAAACCATTAGGGAGATAATACAGATGTTGAATCATTGATGAATAACGAATATCGATTGAAGATTTTTGATTTACGAGTTTAAAAAACATCCAAAATCAAATCTAAGATCTTCAATCTTCAATCGGTATTCTTAAATCAAAGAGGAGGAACTTATGCCAAAAATGGATGGAACAGGCCCCGAGGGGAAAGGTTCTCGCTCAGGCCGAAAATTAGGAGAGTGCGCAGATTTAGCTGAAATCGAAAAACTTGCCAAACTTGGCAAGGGAATGGGCAAAGGCCGTAAATCAGGTTCTGGGCAGGGAAAGGGAAAGAGGCTGAGGAGCGGGGAGAAGGGGTGAATGTTTTAAAATAAAATAATTTCGAATTTCGATTAACGAATTATGATTTAGGAAGTTAACATCTCAAATAAATCATAAATCTAAAATCGTTAATCAGAGTTCTTAAATCAAAAGAGGAGGTCGTTATGCCAGGATTAAACCAAACAGGTCCAGTTGGACAAGGTCCAATGACTGGCCGCAGAATGGGAAAATGCACCAATTTTGGTGCTGGAAAAATTACTCAAACCGATGAGCCTAACCAGGCTCCCGAAAATATGCCTCAAGGCTTTGGCCGAGGAATGGGTTTTGGCCGAGGTGCTCGTGGTCGAGGTTTTCGTGGCCGAGGATTAGGCCAGCAGAATAGGTTTAGAGGAGTTTAAACTTAATTTTTTAGTATTCATAAGGCTCTCTAAAAAGTGAAGAATTAATTAAATTTTCTTTGTGTTCCTTTGAGACTTCTTTGTGTATCCTTTGTGCTATAATTAGTTAGGGGTATCGCAAAAGACACAAAATCCTCACAGACTCCCACAAAGTTACTTTTCAGACAGCCTTATGAGTGAAAACAAAAACCATTAACCAATTAAAATGAACAAAAAAATTGCCTTACCATTAGAGAATGGTATCCTTTGCGCCCACTTTGGGCATTGCCAACAGTTTGCTGTTGTTGAAGTTAAAGATGGAGCTATCGCCGATATTCAATTACACACGCCCCCCGAGCACGTGCCAGGCTTATATCCACGTTGGGTTGCTCAGTTTGGCGTTTCGGATGTTATTGCCGGCGGAATGGGGCAGAAAGCAATCGCCCTATTTCATGAGCAGAATATCAACGTGTTTATTGGTGCGCCTATGATCGAGCCCAAAGAAATCGTTTCACAATTTATCGACAATAAGTTAGAGCTAAGCGCTAACTACTGCAATCACGGAGAAGGCCACGATCACGGTTGTAGCCATTAATTTTTGCATGTATGGTTGATCAAAGGTGCGTTCCCTGTTTTTTGACAACTTATAAGCGCCTATTCCGGAAATTTGATGTAAGCGAAACGCAGCAAAAGGTTTTTCTCGAGTATTTCTATACTACCATTGAAAATGATGGTAGCGGATTTGCACCCATTATTCAAAGGAATCTGAATAAAACATTTTGTCGAATCCTAAATATTGAAGACCCCTTTAAGGAGGAGAAGGACGAAAGTAATAGGGTTGCCCTTGAACTTTACGATAAGTGGAAACCCAAGGTTATCGAATCGGAAAGCCCATTCAATTTGGCTCTAAAGCTAGCCATAGCTGGCAATATTATGGATTACGGCGCCAGCAAAAGTTTCGATATTCATAAAACCATAGATAGGGTTATTGCTTCCGATTTTACAGTTGATAAATCGGAGCTGCTTAAGCAAGGATTAAAGAAAGCCCGCAAGGTGCTTTACCTTGGCGATAATGCTGGCGAAATTGTGTTCGACAGGCTGTTTATAGAAACCATTATGCACGGCAATATCAACTTTGCTGTTAAGGGTGAACACGTGTTGAATGATGTAACAATGGACGATTCGGTTCAGGTGGGAATGCATTACGCTGCCGATGTAATATCCAACGGCTACGATGCTCCCTCAACCATCCTCGAAAGGTGTAGCAGGGAGTTTCAGGAAGATTTCCGTTCGGCTGACCTAATTATATCAAAAGGGCAGGGTAATTTGGAAGGATTACTGAGCGAGAGTGATCCAAGGATATTCTTTTTGCTAATGGTTAAGTGCGATTTAATTGCCGAGACCTTAGGGGTTAAAAAAGGCGATTTTGTTGTCTTTAATCAACTTAAGCAAAGTAACTAAACCAATATAGTGCTATGGAAAAAGTGAAAATTGGTATTATAATTTGCCACAGGTACCATACCTGTGCAGGAGGCAAGTGTTTTCGCTCATTAAAAAGCCGTGAGGGGGCATTTGATCGTTACAAGGATATGGATGTTGAGGTGGTGGGTTACACCACTTGTGGCGGCTGTCCCGGTGGGAATGTGGAGTATGCACCCGAGGAGATGAAGAAAAATGGGGCATCCATTATCCATTTGGCCACTGGTTTGGTTGTTGGCTACCCGCCTTGCCCAAGGTTAAAGCACTTCATGGAGTTTATCCCCGAAAAGTTTGGACTCGAAGTGGTGGTTGGAACTCATCCAATACCTCAAAAATACTATACTACACACTCAAACCTTAAAACTTGGAACTCACCATTGTATCAAAAGGTAATTCAACCAACCCTTACAACTGAGGAAATGAGACTTAAGTATGACTAGTAACACAAACTATAAAATTGCCATTGCCAGTGGCAAGGGAGGTACGGGTAAAACCCTTGTGTCAACCAGCCTTTTTTACAGCTTGCAACAAAACGGAGTACCCGTTACCCTTATCGATTGCGATGCTGAGGAACCAAACGATATGGTTTTTTTCAACGCCGAGGCAACAAGGACGTTGGATGTAACCCAGCTTGTGCCTGTAATCGACGAGAGCAAGTGCACCTATTGTGGCCGATGCCATGACTATTGCGCCTACAACGCAATATTTATTATCCCGCCATCAAAAATAATTAAGGTGATGGAAGACCTGTGTCATGGTTGCGGCGCTTGTTCCGTAGCCTGTAACGATGGTGCCATAACCGAGAAGCTGGTATCGCTTGGCGAGATAAAATACTACCCCATGACCAGCACTTCGCAGGTGGTTGAGGCCAGGGTGTATGTTGGCGTTTACTCGCCAGTATCGGTAATTAAAAAGGCAATAAACTCTGTCGATAGTAATCAGCTTATCCTTATGGATTCGCCTCCAGGTACTTCATGCCCGTTTATTCAAACCGTTTCGCATGCCGATTATATTATCCTTATTACCGAACCTACACCTTTTGGGTTAAGCGATTTAAAACAATCGGTTGATACCTTACGAACCATGGGGAAAGCTTGCGGTGTAATTATAAATCGCGCCGGTTTAGGCGATAAGGCGGTTTACCAATATCTTGAGGACGAGAAAATTCCCTTGCTAATGGAAATCCCTTTTGATAGGGACATAGCATCAATCTACTCAAAAGGGAATATTGTAGCCAAAGAGAAACCCGAGTTGCAGCAAAAGCTAATTGATGTGTTTGAATTGGTGTGTGATAGTATAGCTGGCAGATGAATTTGACCTACTTATATATAGCCCCGACCTTTAGGTTGGGGTGAAATGAGGAAAGTTTTAAGCCTCGCAAATTTTAAGAATGATTGAAAATTGAATTTGCTTGCGACGCAATTAAGTTTTAAACATTGAAACATTGTTATAACATGGAAGTAGCCATTATTAGCGGCAAAGGCGGAACCGGAAAAAGTAGCATCAGCGCAGCGTTTGCAACGCTGTCGGAGCAAGTGCTACTAGCCGATTGCGATGTGGATGCTGCAAATTTATATATCATATTTAATCCAACGCACAGTGAGGAGCAGGTGTACATAGCCGGCCAAACTGCTGTTATCAATTACGATAAGTGTATCCATTGTGGTTTGTGTATGGATTATTGCCGTTTCGATGCCATTAGCAATAACAACGGACGGATTGAGATTTCCGAAACATCATGCGATGGTTGCCAGCTATGCTCGCGTGTATGCCCACAAAACGCCATAATTATGGTCGATAACGATAAGAGTAGGATGTACTCGGGCGATTTTCGAAATGGGAAAATGGTTTACGGGCGACTTGCTCCCGGCGAGGAGAACTCAGGCAAGCTGGTTAATATGGTGCGCGAAAAGGCAAAGCAGGTTGCAACGGAGAATAACCTTAAAAATATTGTTATCGATGGCCCTCCGGGCATTGGCTGCGCTGTAATATCATCAATTACTGGGGTTGATCACGTGCTAATTGTAACCGAACCAACCATATCGGGTTTGCATGATTTGAAGCGTACCCTCGAGATGGTATCGAAATTTAACCTCAAGCCTTGGGTGCTGGTCAATAAGTTCGATTTGAATGCCGATATGGCCCAGGAGATTGAAATGTACTGCACTCAAAACAATGTATCAATAGCCGGGAGGTTGCCCTTCGATAGCGTTGTAGTTGACGCAATGGTGAACTGCAAAAGTATTATTGAGTGGGCACCCGATTCGGAGATTAGCCATTCCATTAAATCAATTTGGAACAAAATAGCTAGCAACTAGCATGATTTGTTTTGGCCCCATACCCTCTCGCCGATTAGGCAAAAGCCTCGGAATAAATAATATTCCCGAGCAAAAAATATGCTCGTATTCTTGCGTTTATTGCCAGGTTGGAGCAAAACAAAAGTATAGCATAAGTAGGGAGTTTTTTTACCAGCCAAAACAAATACTTGAGGGGGTCGAAAATCAATTATCCAAGTTAGCAGCAAACGATAAACCCGATTTTCTCACCTTTGTAGCCAATGGTGAGCCAACGCTTGATGAGAATTTGGGCGAATCCATTGAGCTGCTTAAGCAACTCAAAATCCCCATTGCCGTTATTACAAACGGTTCGCTCATTGCCAACCCTGATGTAAGAGCCGATTTGATGCTTGCCGACTGGGTATCGATAAAGATTGATACCGCCAGCGAAGCTATTTGGAGAAAGTTAAACCGACCACACCCCAATTTGGATTTCGATAAAATTATCGAGGGAATAAGAACCTTTGCTAAACAATTTGAAGGCATGCTGGCCACTGAGACAATGCTTGTTGATGGCATAAATGATATTCCTTATGATCTGGAGCGTACAGCTCATAATGTTTTTATGGCCAATCCGTCCAAAGCATATATTTCCATTCCTACCAGGCCTCCAGCCATTTCAATAGTAAGACCATCATCGGCAGAATCAGCAAATAATGCCTATCAGATATTTACTAGGTTGGGACTAAATACTGAACTTATCCTGGGGTTCGAGGGTACCAACACCGGGTTTACTGGGAATGCAACCGACGATATCCTGAATATTTGTGCAGTTCACCCCTTAAGGGAGGATACAATGCGTGAGCTATTGGCCAACGATAAGGCCGATTACTCAGTTTTGGAGGGATTGCTGAACGAGCAAAAGATTGTGGAGCTAGAGTACGACTCCATGAAGTACTATCTCCGAAAACGTTGAAATACTATGAAGGCAAAAGTGTTAACATACGGTTCGCCAACCCTGCGAAAGCATGCTGAGGATGTAAGTGATTTTTCTTCCGAGCTGGTTAAAAATCTATTCGATACCCTTGCTGTGGAAGGTGGAATAGGGTTGGCCGCTCCCCAAATAGGCGTACTGCAGAGAGTATTCATAATCAGCACGGAACCCTTAGCCGACGATGATTCATCGGTTGAGAGTTTTAAGCGGGTTGTAATCAATCCAGAAATAACAGAGGTTAGCAAGGAAATATCGATGTACAATGAGGGATGCCTTAGTATTCCTGAACTTTTCGAGATGGTTGAACGCCCAAAATCCATCCGGGTAAGATATTTCGACGAGAATATGAACGAAATATGTAGACAAATAGATGGGATAGAAGCCAGGATATTTCAGCATGAGTACGATCATCTGGAGGGAATCCTGTTTGTCGATCGAATTAGTCCCATTCGTAAAGCAATTATTGCTAATAAGCTAAAACGCCTACATCGGATATCAAAAAACGCTAAAAGAGGATAGGCTATGAACAGTTTTATAAAATTTTGTAGAGATAGAGCGAAGCTAAACCTTACCATTGATATTATCCTATTCCTGCTACTTATGGCAATGGCCGGGATGGGGTTTCTTATTAAGTACACCTTGCTCTCGGGCGAAAAGCGTAATGCGTTGTATGGCGAGAACATTAACCTGGAGTTTTTGGGTATGGATAGGCATGAGTGGGGTACAATCCATCTTATTATTAGCTTAGCTTTCGTGGTTTTCATGGTGCTCCACATCATCTTCCATTGGAAAATGGTTGTTTGCTTTTTCAAAAGGCTGTTCCCAAAGCGAACCCCACGCATTCTATTCAGTATTTTAATATCAGTTGTTGGTGTGCTTCTTTTTGTGTTTGCATTCATCATTAATCCAACACAGGTGCATTACGGTAATTTATATCGTCATAGAACCATTGAAACAGTTGGAGTTGTATATAATATAATTCCTGATGAGTTGGTAAAGGAGGCAGGAGTAGATGCTGAAATAGAAGTGTTTGACCAACCAACTGAATCAGCAAAAGGCAAGGGACAGAATAGTAATGAGCAAAAGCTGAAGAAGAACCGTAATAGTATTGAGGAGTACGAGGTGCTCGGCACTCAAACTATTGGTGATGTTGCAACTAAGTACAATGTTCCAAGCCAGTACATCTGCCGGGAGCTGGGAGTGCCATCCCATTCCGATAGCCAAAGGCTGGGACGCCTACGTAAACGCTACAACTTCTCCATGTCGGATGTAAGTAGAGCGATTGTTAAGTATAAAAGTGAGGAAGAGTAATGATTTCTGATCTGAAAAAACTATATGGGCCAAAATGTTTAGGCCTAAAGGTAAATTATACCGAGAGTAATTTCTACTCTCCATCGAAACCCATTAGGTTTTGTGAGGCTGTAAACGATGCCTTTAAAACACCCCTGTTGTTCGATCCCAAGAACCTTATTTGCCATGGGGCTAAGCGTAGTATGGGTTTACTTATGGACGACAAGGATTTGATTAAGCACATTTCAGCCGAAAGCGATATTGCAATGCAAACGGTTAAAAAAGCGCTTGTTGATATACCCCGAATGAATACTCCAATTCACAATATCCTAATGGGAATTGATGAGAAGATGGAGAGGACCATTCGCCCCGATTTGTACATAATGTATTTAAGCCCTAGGCAAGTGATGAATCTTATGAGGAGCAATACTCTTAAAACTAATGAGTTCCCTGTTGTTAAGCCATTCACCTTCCTATCAATTTGCGGCAATGTTTTTATCAGCACTTTCAAATCGGCCAATATGAGCATCTCGTTTGGCTGTCCCGAGTCGCGAAAGTACGCAGGCTTAAAAGATAATCAGCTGGTTGTGGGGCTTCCCTATAGTCAGGCAATTCAAATGTTTAGCTAGGTACTTATGGACGAAAAAGGCTACATACATCTATACACCGGCAATGGTAAGGGTAAAACCACTGCTGCCATTGGTTTGGCCATTAGGGCTGTTGGTGCTGGTAAGCGTGTTTATATTGGCCAGTTTGTAAAGGGAATGCACTACGCCGAGCTCGGTGCGCTCAAGCGTTTCCCCGAGATTGAGGTTAGGCAATTTGGGCTCGACTGTTTCATTAAGAATAAGCCAACCCAAAAGGATATTGATGCAGCCCGAAAAGGGCTCGATGCAGTGAAGCTAATTATTGACGAGAACATATTTGATGTGGTAATTCTCGACGAAATTTGCATCGCCTTGTACTACAAACTATTTGAGGTTAGTGAGGTGCTTGAATTGGTAAAATCAAAACCTAGCGCAATGGAAATTGTGCTTACTGGTCGTTACGCCCCGCAGGAGCTAATTGATATTGCCCACTTGGTTACCGAGATGAAGGAGATAAAGCATTACTATAAAATTGGAGTTGAAGCCCGTAAGGGTGTTGAGTATTGAATATTAACACTAAATAATAACAATTAATGAAGAGCACAGATGTTTTAATTATTGGTGGAAGCGCAGCTGGAATGGTTGCAGCAGTTACCGGGAGGGCTCATTGGCCTGAGAAGAGTTTTATTCTTGTAAAGAAGCAGAAGGACGTGATGGTGCCTTGTGGTATCCCTTACATCTTTGGTACGCTGGGTAGCAGTGAGAAAAACCTAATGCCTGTGGATACTATGATGGAGAAAAATGGGGTTGAGTCAATAGTTGACGAGGCAACTGCAATTGACACCCAGAAGAAGATCGTGACCTTTGCCAGTGGCGAGCAGATAGCCTATCAAAAGCTTTTGGTTGCAACTGGTTCAACACCTATTAAACCTAAGTGGTTAGGGGGAGCCGATTTAGAGAATGTATTTGTTGTCCCCAAGGATAGGCAATACCTCGATGGCATAAAGGATAAACTTGGGTCGGTAAAAAATATTGCAGTAATAGGTGCTGGCTTTATTGGTGTTGAGCTATCCGATGAGTTAAAAAAACACGGTTACAATGTAACGCTCATCGAAAAATTACCTCATATCCTAAACCTTGCGTTCGATGCCGAATTTGCAGAAAAAATTCATGCAATGCTTACCGAGCGGGGAGTAAATGTAATTGCCGGAACTGGCATTAAGCGTGTGTTGGGAAATGGTAAGGTTGAGGAGATAGAGCTGGAGAACGGACAGATTCTATCAATGGATGCTGTTGTTCTATCGATGGGGTACAAGCCCAATAGCGAGTTAGCAAAAAGCTCAGGTATCCAAGTAGATGAGGATAACTTTATTGCTGTTGATGAGTACATGCGCTCGCATACCCCCGATGTGTTTGCCATTGGCGACTGCGCTCAGAAGCGCGATTTTGTTACCCGTCGTCGTGTGCCAACGATGCTAGCATCAACGGCTTGTGCCGAGGCTCGTATTGCTGGAATGAACCTATTCAATCTGCACGTGGTGAAAACCTTTAGCGGAACCATTGCTATATACTCAACGGCGTTAAATAGCACAGGTTTTGGAACTGCCGGTCTAACCGAACAGAGAGCCAGCGAGGAGGGTATCGACACGTTAGTAGGTGTTTTTGAAGGCGTAAACCGTCACCCCGGCAATTTACCCGGTGCACATAAGCAAATTGTGAAGCTAATTGCAGCCAAGAATTCTGGAGTTATCATTGGTGGTGAGGTTATTGGTGGAACCGAGGCCGGTGAACTTACCAACGTTATTGGTTTGGCAATTCAGAATCGTATGTCGGTTAACTCCCTGCTCACTATGCAAATAGGAACACATCCATGCTTAACCGCTTCGCCTGCTGCATATCCGCTAATTAAAGCAGCCGAGCAAATCTCAAATAAGATGCTAAAACTAATGAAATCGTAGTAAATATTATGAATGCCTTTGAAAAAATTAGCTTACCCACTGTGAAAAATGTTATTGCCGTTGCCTCTGGTAAAGGTGGAGTTGGTAAATCAACCGTTTCGGCCAATTTGGCCATTGCCCTTGTTAGGCAGGGGTATAATGTTGCGCTGGTAGATGCCGATATCTTTGGCCCATCAATCCCTCGTATGTTCGGTGTTGAGAGTGCCCAGCCTGAGGTATTAAATGATGGCGAAATGGATATGATGTTTCCAATCGAAAAGTTTGGGGTAAAAATTATGTCCATTGGTTTTTTTGTGAAAACCAATCAGGGCCTAATTTGGCGTGGGCCAATGGCTGCCAACGCCATGACCCAGCTGCTGGAGAATACTCACTGGGGCGATACGGATTACATGATTATCGATTTCCCTCCGGGAACAAGTGATATTCAGCTAACCACGGTACAAAAGCTCCATATTAGCGGATCGATAATTGTAACCACACCGCAGGAAATTGCGCTAAACGATGCCCGCAAGGCAGCTTCGCTATTCAATAATAAGGATTTGAAGGTGCCAATTCTGGGAGTTGTGGAGAATATGTCATGGTTCACACCAAAACCTCACCCCGAGGAGAAGTACTTTATATTTGGTGAGGGTGGTGGGCAACGTCTAGCCAATGAGCTGGGTGTGCCTGTGCTTGGCCAAATTCCCCTTATTGCCGAGGTTGGTGAAGCAGCCGACAAGGGCCTAAGCGTTTATAGCCAAAGCGACAAGGTGGCTGTTGAGGCTTTTGATGGAATAGTGGAGGCAATAATTGAAAAATCGAAAGTCTAATCTAAATTATCTATCTGCATGACCATATCAATACTTATTGATAACGCTCCCGGCGTGAGTACCAAGGCCGAGTTTGGCCTCTCTTACTTCATTGAGCATAATGGAAGACATATACTTTTTGACACAGCCCAAACCGATCTTTTTGTAGCAAACGCTACGGCAATGGGTATTGATGTTCAGAAAGCAGATTTCATAGTCCTTAGCCATGGTCATTACGACCATGGCGATGGGCTGAAAAACCTACAGGGAGGCAACTTGATTTGCCACCCCGGTTGCTTTGTGAAGCGTTTTGGCAAAAATAGCCGGAACTATATTGGCCTAAACCAGAGTAGGGCGGAGGTTGCTATTCGGTTTAATCTTGTAACATCGGCCAAACCATACGAGTTGTTCGATGGTGCATACTTTCTGGGCGAAATTCCTCGCCTAGCAAGCTTCGAGTCGCAAACCACATCCTTTTCGTTTGAGGATGGTAGCCCCGATTTTGTGATGGACGATAGCGCCCTGGCGCTAAAAACCGATAATGGCATTTTTGTGGTAACGGGTTGCGGGCATTCGGGCATTGTTAATACCCTTGAGTATGCCAAAAAGGTAACGGGTGACAATCGTATCCTTGGCATCATGGGCGGATTCCATCTTAAGCATAACAACTTGCAAACGCAAGAAACCATTGCTTATCTAAAAAAGAACAACGTGAAGCACGTTATGCCATCGCACTGTACCGCTTTGCCAGCATTGGCAGAGTTTCACAGGGTATTTGCTGTAAAAGAGATTAGAACGGGTGATGTATTCTCGTTCTAAGCTTACTCAATATCCTTCTCGATAGCCATTACAAAGCCGCCAAGTGCGGGTATGGTATGCTCAAAATTCTGGTTGCTGTCCAATTCAAGTGTTTCGGTTTTCAAATCCGAAGCATTATCGCCATTAGTAATTAAAGATGCTTTGTACTTCTGATTTTTTAGGAAGGAGAGGGGAAACTTTACCGTTTGCTCTTTTGTTCCGGCCATTCCGCCAATGTACCATTTTTCGCCGTATCGGCGGGCAATAACTATAACCTCTCCAATTTTCCCCACAAGTGGAATCGACTCATCCCAAGTAACCGGCACTTTCGATAGGAAGTTCAATGCAATCTCGTCTTGTTCGTATAAGGTAGGCGAGTCGGCCAGCATTTGAACTCCACCATGGTAAACAATGTACATTGCCAATTGCTGAGCACGGGTGCTCATGGAGTGGGGATTATCCCAAGATTTCTTAAAGGTTTCAGGGGGCATGTATCGCATCGATCCCGGTGTGTAGTCCATTGACCCCACTATGTTTCGTACAAACGGAATGGTAAGGTTGTGCTCGGGTGTACACTTATCGGAGAACTTGTTGTACTCAAGCCCCAACACAGCCTCAATATTTACCACATTTGGAAATGTTCTGTCTATTCCTGTGGGCTTGTACATACCGTGTAGGTTAAGCAGTAGGTTCCGCTTGGCACACTCCTCGGCAAGCCGATTGATAAAGTCGACCATCCGCTGATCGGTACGATCAAAAAAATCGACCTTCAAACCTGCAATCCCCAGTTGTTGAAACATATCGAGATGGGCTGTAAAGTCTTTGTCGATAGTATTCCACATGGCCCATAGGAATATACCAACCCCTTTTTCGTTAGCATATTGAATTACTTTCTCAACATCCAAATCTTTATTGATTCTGTTGAAGTCCCAAAGCTTCGACCAGCCATCATCGATATTAACATATTCAATACCATGCTTTGCCGCAAAATCAATTTTGTACTTGTAGGTTTGGGTGTTAATTCCAGGCTTGAAACTTACTCCCTGAAGATTCCAGTTATGATACCAATCCCAAACCACCTTTCCAGGTTTAACCCAGCTAAAATCCATTGTTGGCTCGTTGGCTAATTGATATACTAGGGTGTTGTTAAGAATATCAACATCTGAGTCAGCTATCATTATAACCCGCCAGGGAAAATCCCTTTTACCCTCCGATTTTGCAATGAAATCCTCAGTGCTTTTCACAACCATTCTGGAGAGTTGAGGCCATTTTACCAAACGCCATCTACCCAGTATTTCCTGCTTTTCCTTTTTAGGATACTTTGGGAAAACTCCTGAAAACACCTGTTTGCCTGTTTTCTTTAAGAACATTCCTGGGTATTCAAACAGGTTCGATTCGGAAATTACCACCACATGCTGTTGAGGGGTGGTGTACATTATTGGCGTGTGCGCCAATTTGTCATTGTCAATCTTACTCACATCATTGGGTAAGTAGTTTGGCTCAAATGGGGTTAGAAAACTTTTGGTTTCGGGGTAATAGACAGTTGATTCCAAGGGCATGTTGAATTCGGCTGTTTCGTCGAAAACCATAAGTTCACCATCAATTTCGGTAGTAAATCGCCATGCAGCACCACTATTGTAGGCGCGGAACTGAACCGATACATTCTCTGGATACGATAGGGTAATCTGAGAATATTCATCGGTAATACCTGAGGTTATACCCCACAAAGGTTTAATCTCACCCTTACTATTTGTTTGGGTAACTGTAGGCTTTTCATTGAAAGTTGCCTCCGTAAACTTATTGGTTTTTAGTGCAATTCTCGAATTCTGGATTATTGTAATATCACTCTTCTGCACGGAGTAAACCAGTCCATTGTCAATGTTTATTGTAACCACTAGCCTCTCGTTTGGCGAGATAAGTTGATGGCTTTGGGCTGATATTGTTTTTGCAATTAGCAAAATTGCAATTATTACAAATGTGTGCTTCATATTATTCTATTTTTTTGAACACTGATAACACCGATTCAAATGATTGACAGTAATTATCATTTTATTTAAATCTAATATCTGCGCGAATCTGTTATATCAGTGTTATCAGCGTTCAATAGGGTTTACTTACTTTCAATAAAAGGCGATATTGTAAAGCTAAGCTCAAACTTCCTCCCTTTTACTATATAATCTTTATGATAGTTGTAGAAAAAGTTTTCGCTACCCAAGGCATTTTGAAACAGGTCGATATATAAATAATTTTTTGGTGATTCCTTTAATTGGTATGTATGGGTTGCATTGGTTAGGGTCTGCAATGAGTATGGATGAATGCTAAAGTTGAACCCATTACCATTTACCTCAATGCCCATAGTATCATTTGATACTATCACCCGGTCAACATCGTATCGATTACCATTCTCCTGAGGCTTGATGTATGGCGTAACCATTTCGCTTATGGTGCTATTGTAAAGCCCCCAATGTGCAGCATAGCTGCGGTCGCGGTAATTCTCGTGTGGGCCACGTCCTAACCATTGAACTTGCTCAAACTCCTTTGGTAGGGTTATCATCATTCCTACCTTTGGAATGTTGAGTTTGCGCCAAGGACGTTTCACCTTAACTTTTAAATCGATATCAATTTCTCCATTTGGCTTTATTGAGTGGGTAATTGTATTTACAAATTTCGATTTTGTACCCTGTAGCACCTGTCTTGTTGTAATAGTAATTCTATTGTTATTGCTATTAATCTTCAAATTCGATTGGGTAACTTCAAGATTATTCAGCCCATACTTTTCCCATATTTTTGCATGGAAAGTAAAGCGAGGATCGGGGTTGAACTCAGTGCCCAAATCGTTGCTGGTAGGTGCACGCCATAGGTTTACCTCTGGCCCTTTTTCAGTAACTAGTTTTCCATCAACAATCCATTTGCCTATGGTTCCTGTTTTTTTGTCGAACTCAATGCTAAATCCATCGCCAGCAACAAGCCAGTTTTCGCCATTTTCCGAAAGTTGTAATTCTTTAGCAGTGTTTGCCGCTTTTTCCAATTCATCAGTTCTCCATGGTAACTCAAACTGTTCCTTTGCCACCTCGTGACCTTTGCTAGCCCAAGGGGCATCATCTTTTAGCTTAAGGCTAAGGTTGATAAAGTAGCGTGCTCCGTTTTTTACTTCTGGTTTTGTATAGGGAATTGTGATGGTTTTACTATTGCCTGCCACATTACTAGGCATTTCAAATGTACCTTGCCTAATGGCAATTCCGTTTTCAGTAATTTCCCACTCTAAGTAAAATTTGTTTAGGTTGATAAATGAGTAGGTGTTTGCAATAGCTATAGTGCCGTTGGCGGGGTTAAAATTGTTGAATTTTACATATTGCTGAACCTTTTTCACTTCGGCTAATGCTGGCTTTGGATTTCGGTCGGGGAACACTAACCCGTTTAGGCAAAAATCTTTATCGTTTGGCGTATCACCAAAATCACCTCCATAGGCAAAGTATGGCTGTCCCTCAGGTGTATGTTTAACGAGCCCCTGATCTACCCAGTCCCAAATGTAGCCACCAATCATCCGTGGATGGCTTTCGAACAAGTCCCAGTACTCCTTAAAATGACCGTTGCTATTGCCCATTGCGTGTGAGTACTCGCAGATAAGGATTGGCCTTTCGGCCTTGTCGAGTTTGGCCATCTGCTTTAACCTGTCGAGGCTGGGGTACATGGTTGCATTAAAATCGTAGTCGGTAAGGGCTTTACCCCATTGTAGGGCAGAGATCATTCGCCTGATCTTTTCGAAAAATCCAACACCATCAAAACTTAACGGGCGCTTTAGCGCTTTGCTTTCGTAGTGAATGGGGCGATTTTGTGAATCGAGTGTACGAATTGTGTCAGCCATGGCGCGCATATTGGGTCCATCGCCCGACTCGTTTCCCAACGACCAGATGATTACCGATGGATGGTTCCGATCGCGCATTACCATCGATACTCCCCGGTCCACAATGGCCTTGCGCCACTCGGGGTAAAGCACTGGCGATTGGTTTAGGTTTTGCCACAGGTAGTGCGACTCCACGTTGGCCTCGTCCATAACGTAAAGCCCGTACTTGTCGCACATCTCCAGAAAGTAGGGGTGACTTGGGTAGTGAGCCATTCTAACGGCGTTGAAGTTATTTTGCTTCATCAGCTTAACATCAAGTTCCATCGATTCTTTGGTTACCGTGCGCCCGTTGTATGGGTCAACCTCATGGCGGTTCACACCCTTAATGGTTATCGATTGTCCGTTTACCCAGAGCTGCCCATCGGCAATTTTAACATCCCTAAAGCCAATGGTTTGATGGTAGTACTCATTATTTACTCTTAGTACTAGCTGATAAAGGTTTGGCTCCTCGGCGCTCCAAAGCTTTGGGTTGTCAATTTCTTTTGATATTTCGAAGGATAGCTCCCCATTTGTATTGGATATATTGGTTGCACCTTCAAAAACTATGTTCCCTTGGGTATCAATAAGTTTTGAGGTGATTTGTTGGGTTGGACTCTCGCTTGTATTTGTAACTAATCCTTTAATTATCAGATTCGATTTTGCGTAATTATCGCTAAAGGTTGTATTTACCGACAAATCCCATAAAGCTTGCTTGGGCAACGAGTATAGGAAAACATCCCGGAAAATTCCGCTCATTCGCCAAAAATCTTGGTTCTCGATGTAGCTCCCATCGGACCAGCGAATTACCTTGGCGGCAAGCAAATTATCACCTTTTTTTAGGGCTGATGTTATGTCGAACTCGGCTGGGGTCATACTCCCTTGGCTGTAGCCAATATACTGTCCGTTGAGGTATAGCTCCATGGCAGACTGCACGCCAGCAAAATGGATAATTACCTGTCGCCCGTCCCAACCACTGGGAACACTAAACAATTGTCTATACAATCCGGTTTCGTTGCCTTCAACAGGTACAATGGGCGGGTTTATTGGAAAAGGATGCACTTGGTTTGTATAGATAGGTGTTCCAAAACCCTTGGTTTGCCAGTTTGAGGGAACAATGATTTTGTCCCAGTCACTATCATCAAAATCGGGTTGGGTGAAACTTGCGGGTGAATTGTTGGGGTTTGTTAAAAACTTGAATTTCCAAAGTCCATTGAGCATCTTGAAATAGTCGGATTGCTCATTGTTGACTCCAAATGCGGGCTGCTCTGCAAACGGGATTAATAGCGTGTTAGCAGGAAGCTTGTTTTCGCCAATAAATTCTGGGTTTTGCCACTTTTGGGCTATTACACCTGAGACCAGCAGTGCAAGTAACGAAATGAGAATCGATTTCTTCATAACTCAATATTTTAGAATAAATACCCAATAGCTATGTACATACCCGATGTGCCGTAGTTTTTGTCCATTGCCAGGCCGTAATCGGCTGAAACAACAAAGTTCTCGTTCATAACCAGCTTTAACCCACCGCCAATGGTGTAGAATAGCTCATTGCTTTCGTCTGCAAAAAAACGATCTTGGATGGCCTGTGGTACGCTCGATAGGTCAAGATTATAGCCCTGTAAAACGCTACCCGCATCGGCAAAGGCGTTTAAGCCAACGTAAAAGTTTTGTCCAATGGCATTAAATCTAAATGCTTTCCATCGTAATTCAAAGTTACCTATTGCAGTATGCCTTCCAACTACTCGGTTCATTAACACGCCCCGAACGGTTTTCACACCACCAAAGCCCTCAATACAATCCCTTGTGGTTAGGTGTTGGCGACTATAGAATGGTACATCTCCAAAATTTCCCTCGTACCAAAGGCGATATGCAAACGAGAGTTTCTCCTCCACTAGTGTGAAATATTGGCGATGAGTAAATGCAATTCGAGCAAAGTTGGTAGGATTGCCAAAAAACTTGGGCGCACCACGGAATAGTATTTCAGTCCACATTCCGCGCATGGGGTTGGTTAGCCTATCGCGCGAGTCGTATGCAACTCCAACTTTAATGCTGTTATCGAAACCTCCATCTTTAACGTTTTGGTCAATCAGACCCCATTCCACAAAATGGTCGTACAGCAAATTGGCGTCGGGTAAAATATCATCACCCTCCTTCTTCCTTTTAAGGTGATCAATATCTACTGTTGATATTTGGTACCAGCCCAAATCTAAACCAGCTATCCAGTTAAATTTCGAGTCGGCAATCTTATCCTCCACAAGCACATCAACCTTGGTTTGCCCGCGGTCGAGCCTGTAAAATACCTGCGAAATAAAATCGTCGGCTCCATTAGTTTCAAAATTGGAGTTGTAAATAGTTTGTGCTCCATTAAATCCGTAAAAAGGGTAGGTTCTGTTGCGGTTGTAGCTAAACCGACCAATAAAATGCTTTTCAGGAATAAGCGAGTACGAATCGAAAAACGCAATGGCATCCATGCTCCCACGTGTGTAGGCCGAGAGTTGCAGGTAAAGGCTATGGTCGTAATCGGGGAAACGCGAACCATCGCCGTAGTCGAAAAGGTTTACAATTCCGCCATACATTAGCCCAAGGTTCGAGTCGAATCCCAGGGCAGGTAGTACTCCAAAGTTCCATCCCATTTTTGGCTCATTCTCTTGGGAGAACGCGGTTAAACCTATGGTAAATGCTAAAATAATTAGTAAGCCTTGCTTTTTCATTGGGTTATAGTTTAGGTTTTGCTAATTTTTACAAAATACTTTGAAGCTAAAGTATGTAATTTTTTTATAACAGGTATGAACTGGTAGGTAAAAAATAAATATTTTATGTATTACTTATATGCGCCATTTGTTATTATTACGGATTTTATTGACAAAAAATGTATTCAAAAAATAGATTTTATCTATATGTATAGTAGTTTATTATGTTCTACTTTTGATTCTGTTAAAGGGAAAAGATAAATTTTTGGCTTCATATTTCATCTTTCATTAAAAAAATGTAATATTGCCAACCGGTACATACTAGTTTAAGCATGTCGCAAAAGATTTTAAATATTGATAGGGATTCGCCAGAATCGAAATATAGGCAGATTGTAAACTCTGTTCTAGATTCAGTAGCAAGTGGAGATCTAAGCGTTGGTGATCAGCTACCAAGCGTGAATGACCTTTGCAAGGCTTGGGGCTATTCGCGCGATACGGTTCTTAATGCCTACGCCGAGCTAAAATCCATTGGAGTACTAAAGGCCATTCCGGGCAAGGGTTACTATATTGAATCAACGCAAGCCAACATTACTCACAAGGTTTTACTGCTTTTCGATGAGTTAAATCCGTTTAAGGAGGAACTTTACAATTCCTTCCTTACAGCACTAGGCAACGATACTTTTGTAGATATTTATTTTCATCACTTCAATCGTAAGGTTTTCGATAGCCTGCTAAGCGAGAATAATGGACTCTACACCACTTATGTGGTTATGCCTGCTAAGTTTACTGGAACAGCGGCACTACTTCAAAGTTTAAAGGGCAGGGTTATTGTACTGGACCAGTTGCCCAATGATTTAGCGGGATTGTTCCCTGCGGTTTATCAAAATTTTGAGAATGATACTTACCAGTCGCTGCTATCGGGGAGGGAATTAATATCAAAATACAACAAATTGATAATGGTTTACCCAGGTGGTAAGGAGCCCGAGGGGCAATTTAAGGGCTTTATGAGGTTTTCTCAGGAGGAGGGAGTTCCGTTTGAGCTAATTAGCGATTTAAACAATAGGCAGGTGACCAGGGGAGAGTGTTACATTGTGATTTGGGATAGGGATTTGGTAAAGGTTGTTAAGGCATCGCAAGAGGCAAATATAGAGATTGGTCGCGATGTGGGGATTATATCGTATAACGATACTCCGCTAAAACAGGTTGTGGCCAATGGGGTTACAACCATATCAACCGATTTTGTTGCCATGGGCAAAACGCTAGCTCAGCTGGTAATGTCTAAAAAACGAAATCAGGTTCAGAATCCCTCATCGCTAATTGTGAGAGGGTCGTTGTAGTGTAAATCATATTTTGTAGCTTTATAAGCATCATATTTTAACTAACAGACAATACTATGGGTTTCTCAACTCTCGATTACATCATCTTTGCAGCTTACGCGCTGTTAATTCTATCGGTAGGCCTTTGGGTGTCGCGCAGTAAGAATGGCGAAAAGAAAAGCGCCGAGGATTACTTCCTCGCCAGCAAAAGTTTGCCCTTTTGGGCCATTGGTGCATCGCTAATTGCTGCCAATATATCAGCAGAGCAGTTTATCGGTATGTCGGGTTCTGGTTTTGCCATTGGGCTGGCCATTGCCTCGTACGAGTGGATGGCAGCTCTTACGCTTATAGTGGTAGCTAAGTTTTTCCTACCCATTTTTATTAAGCAAGGGTTATTTACCATTCCCCAGTTTATCGAGAAGCGTTTCAACACCAATCTAAAAACTATTCTGGCCATATTCTGGGTATCGCTATTCATATTTGTGAATCTAACATCGGTGCTGTTTTTGGGTGCCAAAGCGCTCGACACCATATTGGGTACAGGCGATGGATCGATGATAATGTACTTTATAATTGGGCTAGCCTGTTTTGCTGCGGCATACTCCATTTGGGGAGGGCTTTCGGCCGTTGCGTGGACCGATGTAATTCAGGTGGTGCTGTTGGTGGCGGGAGGCTTTATTACAACGCTCATTGCGCTGAACCATGTAACCCCCGATGGGGGTATTTTTGCGGGTTTAGATCATATCTACACTACGGCAGGTGATAAGTTTCATATGATTCTTAAGCGCGATAACCCGGAGTTTATGAACCTGCCTGGTATTGGTGTTCTCATCGGCGGTATGTGGGTAGCCAATATATACTACTGGGGGTTTAATCAGTACATTATTCAGCGAGCCTTGGCGGCCAAATCGCTTCGCGAGGCGCAGAAGGGCTTGGCATTTGCTGCTTTCCTAAAGTTATTGCTACCATTATTTGTGGTAATTCCCGGAATTATTGCCTTTGTAATGTTTACCCAACCCGAGGGAACAGCCATAATCGATGGCGTAAAAGCCGATTTTCTTCGCCCCGATGGATCGGTTAACTTCGATATTTCTTATCCATGGCTAATCAAATCGTTTATCCCAGTTGGGATAAAAGGCTTGGTTGTGGCAGCTTTGTCTGCCGCCATAGTTTCTTCCTTGGCATCAATGCTAAACTCTACAGCAACCATTTTTACTATGGATATTTATAAGCCATACATCTCAAAAAAAACAGATGGCTCCGATTTGGTTCCCGTTGGACGTATTGCCGTTATTGTTTCGTTGGCCATTGCGGTGCTGGTAGCACCAGCTTTGGATACAATGCCCCAGATGTTTCAGTACATTCAGGAGTACACAGGAGTGGTTAGTCCAGGTATCCTCGCCGTATTCCTCATGGGATTGTTCTGGAAGAAATCCAACAGCAAGGGAGCTATCATTGGAGTTATATCATCTATCCCTGTGGCATTGCTGCTCAAGTTTTTACCCATCGAAATGCCTTTCCTCGATCAAATGATGTATACCTGCCTAATCACTATGGTGGTTATAATTATGGTAAGCTTGCTAACGGCCAAAACCGATGAGGATCCAAAGTCAATTCCGTTGCCAAAGGAAACCTTTAAAACGGGGAAGAACTTTAATATTGCAGCCTATGCAATACTACTAATTCTGGTTGTACTATACACCGTGTTTTGGTAGTGGCAAATTCATATTAGATAAATGCTAGTAAAACGTGTCCATAATCAAAGTTTTAAAGTGAATGATATTAGATAAAGTAAGGGAATCGTTTGTCGAAAGATTTGGTAAGGATTTTAGGCTATTTTCAGCACCCGGCAGAATTAATATAATTGGCGAGCATACCGATTATAACAACGGTTTTGTGCTTCCGGCAGCTATCGATAAGTGTATATACCTAGCTATACAGCCTAATGGGAGCGAGGCTTATAATATTTTTTCGGTTGATTTTCAGCAAGCCACAACTTTTTCTGTGGCCGATACAGCTGAAGATTTACCTCATTGGGCTAAGTTTCCATTTGGCGTTATACAAGAACTCAAAAATCTTGGCCACTATATGGGTGGTTTTAACGCGGTATTCGGTGGCGATATTCCCTCGGGTGCTGGCTTATCGTCCTCGGCTGCTCTCGAGAGTGCTTTTGCATACGCAATCAGAAACATTTTTAATTTTGATATTGATAACCTAACTCTGGCTAAAATAGGGCAGAAGGCTGAACACAATTACGTGGGTGTAATGTGCGGTATCATGGATCAGTTCGCATCCATTTTTGGGAAACAGGGGCACGCCATTCTTCTCGATTGTCGTTCGTTAGAGTACAAGTACTTACCCATTAAAATTGACGATTATGAATTTGTGCTGGCCGATACCAAGGTGAAGCACAGCCTTGCCTCATCGGAGTATAACCGGCGTAAATGGAATTGCGAGGAGGGGGTTATGATGCTAAGCTCACAAATGCCCCAGGTTAGGAGTTTACGCGACGTGCGCTCAAAGGATGTTTATCCCTACAAAGGCATTTTGGGAGAGGAAGTTTTTTTGAGGTGTGAGTATGTAACAGAGGAGATTGAGCGTGTTGTGCAGGCTGCTGATGCCATTGACAATGGTAACTTGCAGCTGCTGGGTGAGTTGATGTACCAGTCGCATGAGGGCTTACGAGCAAAATACCACGTGAGTTGCGATGAACTAGATGCACTGGTAGAGGCCACAAAAAACATCGAGGGCGTGTTGGGATCAAGGATGATGGGCGGTGGGTTTGGTGGTTGCACCATTAACCTAGTAAGAAAGGATGAGGTATCTACCTTCAAGGAACTAGTCTCAACGTATTTTACCAATAAGTTTGGGTATGCCCCCGATTTTATTGAGGTCAATATTGGCGGTGGGGCTAGGGAAGTAGTATTATCCTAAAGTTACAGGCAAACTCTGACGGAAAAATCGGAGCCGTTCTCAAAAATTTGTATCTTTGAAAAAAAAGAATAGGATGCAGCAGCTTATAGAGAAACGGAAGAAGGACTTGATTGCATTATGTAAGGCACTTAACATCAAAAGGCTTTACGCCTTTGGATCAGTCGTGTCAGACAAGTTTAGAGATGATAGCGACATCGACTTTTTAATTTCATTTGCTGAAAACTTGTCCGTTGAAGAATACACGCAAAACTACTTCACCCTTCACTACAAGCTTAGAGAACTTTTTGACAGGGAAATCGACATTGTGACCGAAAGAACGCTCTCTAATCCCTACTTTATTGAAAGCATCAACGAATCGAAGCAACTGATTTATGAAGCGTGAAGCCAAAAAATATCTCTTCGACATTAAAACGTCCGTTGAATCAATTTTTGACTTCCTCGGGGAAAAGAGAAACTTTTTCGAATACCAGAATAACAAGCTGCTAAGACGAGGAATTGAGCGAGAAATTGAAATAATTGGAGAAGCGATGAACCGTATTATGAAAATCGCCCCGGATATCCAAATAGAGAATGCTAGGCAAATTGTGGACACCAGGAACTGGGTTATACGCGGGTACGACAAAGTGGACGATGTGGTTATCTGGGGAATCATTTCCAATCACCTGCCGAAGCTCAGGAAAGAGGTAGAAGATCTATTGACAAAAGAATAAAAAGCCAGCCTGTAACAAGGGGTGTACCCAACCAGCCTGCCGGCTGGCAGGTGTGGGGGATGTGATGACTTCGGGTAAGCAGAGCCCCCACAGGGCGACCCTAACGGCCGATGACGACGCTGTGCCACGCCATCCCCCACTGCTCAAAATCCCCAACCGTTGTATTTGCCTAAATCATCACAAATTACCAAACGCAATCATAAGGTTTAGCAAGGCAAAAAATAACAGCTGGCAAACCAGCACAATGGTGCTTAGTGGGTTATTACTATTCTTAACGTATTTCCCCAAAAGCATTACAAGGGGGAATGAGATGATAAACCATGCGATGTAGTTTTGTAGAGGAGGTGTAACGGTTTTCCAGCTCCACATATCAAGCCTTATGGCAACGGGTTCTAGCAATATATCGTAAATAACCATGAGCAGAGCTCCTGCAAAACCCAATCGCCAAATGTTGATAATTTTCGATCGTAACACCATGGTAATTAGGTAAACCGAAATCATCCAGTTAACCACCATGGCTATGGGAGTTGCCCAAACTTTTGGCCCCAGCGATGGTCCATAGGCATAGCCACCAAAAATTACTCCCGTATTCGTACCAATGGCTTCAACCGTCCAGCCGGCAACTCCCACAGCAAGAATGGCAAGCCAGAATTTCCAGCTGTAGGGTCGATGAAATATCAATAAAATTGCAAGCGTAAGGGTAGTGAATACCCAGCTCAGCTGAAATACTTGAGGGTTATCGCGCATAATCCACAGCCCAGGAATAGAAATGCCGTACCCACCAATAATTAGTGTTAGGGCCAGATGTTGCTTGTATTTATCAAGGAACGATTTCATGCTATATGGGTTTTATCATATTATCAACAATTTTTGCCGAGGCAAGGCATAGCGGTATGCCGCCCCCAGGGTGAACGCTTCCGCCAACAAAGTATAGCCCCTTAATGCTCTTTGAGCGGTTTGGATGTCTGCTAAAGGCAGCAAATCGATTGTTTGAACTTATGCCGTACAGAGCACCGCGATACGATCCCGTTTTTTGCTCTATCATTGGAGGATTTAATATCTCCTCGCACAAAATTTTTGGTTCAATATCAATATTAAGTTCCCTTTTTATTTTGGCAATGATATTGTTTTTGGTTCGGGCTGTTAGCTCCTTCCAGTCCTGTCCGTAATCGGGGGGTACATTCACCATCACAAACCAGTTCTCATGCCCTTCTGGGGCATCGCTAGGCACGGCCTTACTGCTGATAAAGATGTAAACCGTTGGATCGTTAGTTATGCTTTTCTGCCCAAGCATTTCAAATTCCTTAGCATAGTTGCTGCTAAATAGGATGTTATGTACGTCCAACTGAGAGTGCGTTCCTTTTACACCCCAGTAGAAGATTAGCGCCGACGATGAGGGCTCATGGCGTTTGTAAAACCAGCTAAGCTTGTTTTGGGGCATATGTTTTGGGTAGGAGGTAAAGATATCGGTATTGTTTATCACCAGATCGTAGGCGTTGGCTAGTCCATTTGCCTTAATGCCAGTTACTTTACCTTTGTTGTATTCTATCCTTTGAACCGGACAGCTCATTTCAAAGGTTACCCCAAGCTTCTGTGCCAGTTCATACATCGATTGGGCAATGGAGTACATTCCCTTTTTGGGGAAATAGGCGCCAATATTATGTTCAAGATGAGGAATAATGGTTAGCGTACCCGGTGCTTTATAGGGGTTGGAACCATTGTAAGTGGCAAAGCGATTAAAAAGCTGAATGGTTTCCTTCTGCTTGAAACTCCTTTTGTTAACCTTGTGCATAGTCTCAAAAGCTTTCAGCTTTTTTAGGTTCATGCCAATCCTCTTTGCCTCTTCCGATTTAAATCCTGCCCAAGTGGGGAAGGGGCTAAACATGAATAGGTTTGCCGTAAGGTTATATAGTTCCTCGCATTCGGTTAGGTAGTTTTCAATATTTATGGCGGGTTCACTAAGACCGGTTTCAGCTTCGTGGGCAAACCGTTTGGGATCGGCCCATGAATTCAGAACCTTTCCGTTGGGGTAAAAATATCGGGTAACATTCTCTAGCTGCTTGTATTCAAATGTGTTTGAATATCCCTCACCAGCAATATCGAATAGTTCATCAACTAGGTTAGGCAATGTGAAAAGCGAAGGGCCTGTATCGAAGCGGAATTCGCCCATTCGCAGCTGGTTTAGTTTGCCCCCAATATTTTGCGATTGCTCAAAAACAGTGACTTTGTATCCTTTTACAGACAGGCGTATGGCTGTTGCCAATCCACCTACACCAGAACCAATAATTGCTGCTTTCAAATCTGTTTGATTTTAAATAATAAAACTAATTAAAAACAACGAGTTACACGGTTTTGTTCCAAAATAAAAGTTCACTGCTATCCTTTACTATTTTTTTGTTGTCTAATAGCCAACGAATTACCCTGGTTGTTTTATCTGGTGGAGACTTTATAGAATCAACCAGAGCCTCAAGCGATTTTCCTTCGGTTAGTATGTTTGTTTTTATTTGCTCAAGTATTTGATCGAATTGATACTTGCTCATATCCAGCTCATTTCGCGAGGTGCACACATCGCACTTCCCACATCGGGTGGCATTCTTCTCACCAAAGTACTCAAGCAAGGCCATGCTGCGGCATTTGGCTGTTCCCGAGGCATAGTTCACCATGGCTTCAATTCGCTTGGTGTACCTTTCTTTTCTAAGGTTATAGTTTTCGGGGCTAATTCGTAGGTTTTTGTCATCCAATCGTTCTTCAGTGAAGATTATGAGCGGTGTCTTTTTTCGGGGGATATAGTTTATTATCTTCGCTCTGCTGAGCTTAATCAGGCTTTCTGTAACCTCGGGTAGCTGTTTGCCGGAGATTCGGGCTAAATGCTTTTCGTCAATCTTCACATAATCGTTGAACAGACCGGCGTAGTTCCTAAGCAGCACCTTAATAAAATGATCCATTTCGGCATGGGCTACCTGGTATTTGTAGAGTTCATTCTTAGTTGCGGTAACCATTATACGGCTTGGGTTATCAAGCTCATCGGTAAGTTCGATGTAGCCCTCAAGTTCCAAAAACTTTAGGCTACTAAAAGCGTGGGCAAAGTTAAACTTGTAGGCTGTTGCAAATTCAATAAGATTAAAATCGTAAACCTCGCCCTTACCAGCACCTATGGCAACACCCAGGAATGAGCATAGGGCTTGGTAACTTCTTTTAATTTCCTCTGGTTCGGGGAACGAGGTTTGTGTTCGTTGTTCTACCTTAGCTTTGTCCGATTCGTTGTACAGAAGGATGGCATAGGCTAGCTTCCCGTCGCGGCCACCTCGACCAGCCTCCTGAAAGTAGGCTTCTGGTGAGTCGGGCAGATCCATATGCACCACAAAGCGCACATCGGGTTTGTCAATTCCCATTCCAAAAGCATTGGTCGATACAATTATGCGGGTTCTGTCGTGCTGCCAATCGTCTTGCTTTGCGTTTCGCTCCTCGGAGCTAAGCCCTGCGTGGTAGTAATCGGCAGTAATTCCTTCGTTTTGGAGCATCAGAGCAATTTCCTTGGTTTTAAGCCTGTTCCTAACGTATACAACTCCAGTACCTGGAAGCCCGTTTACAATTTTTAGCAGATGCTTATTCTTGTCCTCAACATTCCGAACAAGGTAAACCAGGTTCTTACGTTCAAAGCTCATTTTTACAACGTGCTTTTGCGTAAAACCCAATCGTTCCTGGATATCTTCAACCACCTCAGGTGTTGCCGTGGCAGTAACCGCTAGGAATGGTACATCGGGTAGTAGCTCTCGGAGTTCAACAATCTTAAGGTATGATGGTCTGAAATCGTAACCCCACTGCGATATACAGTGCGATTCGTCTATTGCAACAAGGTTCACATTCATTTTGCGCAACCTCATTCTAAACAGGTCGGTTCCAAGACGTTCGGGCGATAGGTAAAGGAATTTATAATCGCCATAAGCACAGTTATCGAGCGTTACCTCCAACTCGTGTCGTTTCATCCCCGAGTGCAGTGCTGCAGCTTTAATCCCTCTTTTTTTCAGGTTTTCAACCTGATCCTTCATAAGGGCAATTAGCGGTGTTACCACTAGGCATAACCCCTCCTTTGCCATGGCCGGAACCTGAAAGGTTATTGATTTGCCTCCGCCCGTTGGCATCAAGGCAAGAGTATCCTTCCCGCTATACACCGATTCAATTATCTCCTGTTGAACTGCTCGGAATGAAGTAAAGCCCCAGTATTGATATAGTATTTTTTCGAATTGATTCAACCTGCAAGTCAAATTATGGTTTCATACAAAAGTAACCCGAAATGTTATTAGTACAAGCGTAATATCTGAAAAGAAGCCCCTTGTTAATGAGTTTTTTTGTAACTTGGCGGGCGAAAAAATAAAAACCTACCACCATGTCATTTGCAAACGAAAAAGTTGTTGCTGAGGGCCTTACGTTCGACGACGTGCTTTTGGTTCCTGCATATTCTCAGGTTCTTCCACGAGATGTTGACATCTCCACAAATTTCTCGAGGAATATTAAGATAAATTCACCCATTGTCTCGGCTGCCATGGATACCGTTACCGAAGCGGGTGTTGCCATAGCAATTGCCCGCGAGGGAGGAATTGGCGTTATACATAAGAACATGTCCATTGAAGCACAGGCTAGCCAGGTGCGAATCGTGAAACGTGCCGAGAGCGGTATGATTTACGACCCAGTTACCATTAGCCCCGATGCAACAATTGGTGATGCGCTTAAGCTGATGAAGGACTATAAAATCGGTGGAATTCCTGTGGTGAATGAGGGTAAAGTTCTAATTGGTATTGTTACCAATCGCGACCTGCGGTTCCAACGTAAACTAGAGGCACCTATTAAAAATGTAATGACCTCGGAAGGTTTAATTACTACAACCAAAACCATTACTCTCGAAGAGGCTGAAGCCATACTACAAGAGCATAAAATAGAAAAATTGCCCGTTGTTGATGAGAATTTTCGTTTAGCCGGATTGCTCACATACAAAGACATCACCAAAGCTAAGGATAATCCCCATGCTTGTAAAGATTCCAAAGGGAGGTTGCGTGTAGCCGCAGGTGTGGGGGTTACTCACGACACACTCGAGCGCATTCGGGCTTTGGTACAAGCCAAGGTCGATGCCATAGTTATTGATACAGCGCACGGCCACTCTCGAGGTGTACTTGAGATGTTAACTAAGGTAAAGTCAGAATTTCCCGAACTCGAGGTGGTTGTGGGGAATATTGCCACAGCTGAGGCTGCTCTCGAACTGGTTAAGGCAGGTGCCGACTCTGTTAAGGTGGGAATAGGTCCTGGCTCTATCTGTACTACTCGTGTTATTGCAGGTGTAGGTGTACCTCAGCTTAATGCCATTTACGATGTGGCCAAAGCCCTGAAGGGTACTGGTGTGCCTGTTATTGCCGATGGCGGAATTCGTTACTCTGGTGATATTGTTAAGGCATTGGCTGCTGGAGCTGACTCAATTATGGCTGGCTCAATGTTTGCTGGTGTTGATGAGTCGCCCGGAGAAACCATAATTTACAACGGGCGTAAGTTTAAGTCGTACCGTGGTATGGGTTCACTTGAGGCAATGCAGCAGGGGTCAAAGGATAGGTATTTCCAGGATGTAGAGGACGATATCCAGAAGCTAGTGCCCGAGGGCATAGTGGCTCGTGTGCCATACAAAGGCACCCTAAAAGAAGTCTTATATCAGATGATTGGTGGTTTACGCGCCGGTATGGGGTACTGTGGTGCACCTAGTATCGAAAAGCTGAAGGATGCCCAATTTGTGCGAATAACCAATGCAGGAATTGCCGAAAGCCATCCGCATGATGTGGCCATTACTCGCGAGGCACCAAACTATAGCCGATCCTAGTAGTGCCCAAAAACCATTAATTCTAATAAACCAACGTTATGAACCGTACTTTTTTTATCATTGTCGCTTGCGTTCTAGGTAGCTTGTCTTCCATAGCGCAAACCAAGGACGAGATTCTGCTCACTGTGGCTGGAGAGTCGGTTAGCCGTTACGTGTTCGAGCAAATTTACCTTAAGAATAGCCAGATGATGGCCGATACCGATAAGAAAAGCCTCGATGAGTATCTGGATCTATTTATTGTTTACAAGCTAAAGGTTGCCGATGCTAAAGCACAAGGGCTAAACAAAACCACCGATTTTGAAGAAGAGTTGGCAAGCTATCGAAAGCAGCTGGTTCAACCACACCTAATTGACAAGCAGGAGCAGGAAAGGTTGCTAAAGGAAGCGTATGGTAGATTGAAGAAGGAGGTTAATGCTAGCCATATACTCATTGCCATACCCGAGAATGCTACACCTGAAGATACAACCGCTATCTATAATAAAACCATAAATATTCGAAATAGAATATTATCGGGCGAAGCGTTCGAGTCGGTGGCTCGCGCCACAAGTGATGATCCATCGGTAAAGATGAATGGTGGTAATTTAGGATATTTTTCCGCTTTTCAAATGGTGTATCCATTTGAGAACGCTGCTTACAATACGCCAGTGGGACAAATATCAATGCCCATACGCTCTCGCTTTGGCTATCATATAGTAAAGGTGAACAGCACCCGGCCATCGCCTGGTCAGGTTAAGGTTTCGCATATAATGATTGCCTCACCTCAAAACGCAACTTCAGAGCAAAGTGCAAGCGCAAAGCATTTGGCCGATTCTGTATACGCCTTAGTGTTAACCAACGAGAATTTTGAGAGGTTAGCGCAGCAGTTTAGCCAGGACCCTGGGAGTGCACAGAATGGTGGTGAATTACCGTGGTTTGGGATGCGACAAATGCCACCCCAGTTTGAGAAAGCAGCATTCTCGCTTCAAAATCCAGGCGAAGTTACCCCACCCGTGCAAACTCAATTTGGGTGGCATATCATTAAGCTATTGGATAAACGAGGCGTTGGGTCGTTTGATGAGGTTGCTCCTGAGCTTAAGGCACGACTGGCACGAGATGAGAGAGGCCGGGTTAGCCAACAGGTTTTTATTGAACAGCTAAAGCAAAAGTACAATTTTGAGCTAGATACCAATGCGCTTCAAACAATGGTGTTACTGCTCGATTCATCGTATTATGATGGAAGCTGGAGCCTCCCCAGCATGTATAGCAATCGGTTCATCTTTGGTTTTGCAGGAAAATCGCACACCATGTCGGAACTTGCTCATAAAATTCTGAAAGATAGAAATAGAAATATTGATGTACCTTTTGCCGTAGTAGTAGATAGATGCTATAACGAGCTGGTTACCGAAACTATTCTTTCCTACGAAGAGCAAAAGCTAATAAAAGAGAATCGTGAGATTAAGTATCTCCTCATGGAGTACTACGACGGCATACTGCTTTTCGAGATAATGAATCAGAACGTATGGGCTCGCTCTTCCAGCGACGAAAAGGGGCTCGAGGAGTTTTATCAGAAGAATATTTTAAGCTATTCATGGGATGAAAGGGTGTATGTTCAAAAGTTTTCATCAACCCACAGAAGAACCATAAAAAGAGCAAAAAGGTACATTACCTCTAGGCGTGGGCAAGGAGCCTCCGACCAAGCCATTGTGAACCGTTACATTAGCCGAGGCGATACCCTGCTGGCCATCGATAACAATGCTGTTATGCCCAACGATGATCTTATAAAAGGTTATGCTAGCTGGGAGGATCAGCTCTCTGAAACCAAGGAGAATAATGGCGAATACTATTTCATTCGCTATACCAAAACGGTTCAAAATGACCCTATCCCCTTGAGCGAAATTAGAGGACAAGTTATTGCAGATTACCAGGAATACCTTGAGCAACAGTGGGTAGAGTCGCTAAGGCAAAAGTATCCTGTGGAGGTGAATAAGAAGGTTTATCAAAAAGTTATTTCTAACCTTAATTAGCTTTATTCACTGAATAATTTTATAAACCTTTGTGTTTTCCATTTAGTAATAGAATAGTTTCCTAACAGAACAGAAATGCGAATCCTATCCATATCATTATTCACCTTACTTGCCGCAGGTTTGCTGCTACCGAGTTGCTTGAAAACCGACACCAATAATAGCAAGGTTTTGGCAACCGTGTATGGTAAGAACTTATACTTCTCTGAGGTTGAGGATATGTTTCCCGATAATATTTCCAAAGAGGATAGCCTTCAGATAATTATGGGATATGTTGACCGCTGGGTTCGTAAGCAGCTGCTCCTCAATCGTGCCGAGAAGAACCTAAGCGAAAACCAGAAGAATGTATCCAAGCAGCTCGATGATTACCGCTCTTCACTACTTATCTTTAAATACGAGCAAGAGTTTATCCGCCAAAAGTTAGATACCGTAATCCCCTTTGACGAGATAGAAGAGTTTTACAACGAAAATTCCTCTAACTTCAGCCTAAACGAGGGCATAGTTAAGGCTTTGTTCATAAAAATTCGACTCGACGACCCATACTACGATAGGATAAAGGCTCTGTACAAGTCTAATAAGGAGGAGGATATTCAGAACCTCGACAATATGGCCTATCAGGTGGCCATTAAGTACGATTATTTTAACGATCGGTGGATTCCATTCTCCCGGATTATCAGGGAGCTGCCAGAGCCCATTAACAATCCCGATCATTTTCTGCTTCGCAATCGTAGCATTGAGATGACGGATGATAAACACGCATACCTAGTGAACCTGAGGGATGTGCTGGCAAAGGGCGAACAAGCACCCATTGATTTCGAGGCAAATAGTATTCGTAATATAATTCTAAACAAGCGCAAGCAACGGTTGATACTAGACCTTGAGACTAATATCTACAACGATGCTCGAAACCATAAAAATTTTGAAATTTATATAGATTAACATAACGTATTACAATGAAAATTAGAGCAATATTCAGATCCCTACTTGCAGTTCCAGCATTTATTTTTCTTTTATCAGCACAAAGTCTTAACGCTCAGTTTGTAGTCGATCAAGTGATTGGCGTGGTGGGAAGTGAGAAGATTTTGCTTTCCGACGTTGAGCAGGAACTCCTACGTATGCAGATGCAGGGCGTAACAGCTGAAGGCGACATGAAATGCAGCATATTTGAGGAACAGATGATCCATAAATTGTTGCTTCATCAGGCTGCAATTGATAGTATTGAGGTAACCCCATCAATGGTTGAGGGAGAGATGGAGCGAAGGTTACGCTACTTTATTAATCAGATTGGCTCAGAAGATGCTCTCGAGAAATATTTCAACAAAACGATGTTCCAAATCAGGGCCGACCTCAGAATTTCCATCAGAGAAGGTTTATTGGCTCAGCAGGTACAAGGTAAAATTGTTGAGAATGTAACCGTTACCCCATCGGAAGTAAGGCGATTTTATCGTGATATTCCACAGGATAGCCTACCCATTATCCCCGATCAGTATCAGGTTCGCCAAATCGTTATGTACCCACCAGCAGGTGAGGATGCTAAGTTTGCTGTACGCGAGCAGCTACTCGACATTAGGGAGCGAGTGCTTAAAGGCGAGCGATTCTCTACTCTCGCCGTGGCCTATTCCGAAGACAGAGCTACCGCAACCCGTGGGGGCGAACTTGGGTTTATGTCGCGTGAGCAGCTGGTTAAATCCTTTGCCGATGTTGCTTTTAACCTTCGAGAGGGGCAGGTTAGCCAGATTGTTGAATCGGAGTATGGATTTCATATTATCCAGATGATTGAGCGCCGTAACGATCAGGTAAACGTTAGGCATATTCTTATGAGACCTTCCTATTCACCCGACCAGCTACTTAAAGCACAAACCAAGCTCGATAGTATTTCCAATCTAATCAAAACCGATACGTTAACTTTTCGGCGGGCTGCCCAAATGTTCTCTGAGGATGAGAATACACGGCTAAGCGGAGGGCTTATGATTAATCCTCAATCAAATACATCACTTTTTGAGCGCGAGCATTTCTTGCCAGCCGACTTTTACGTTATTCGAAACCTTAAACCAGGCGAGATTAGCCAGCCATTTGAATCGCGCGATGAGCACGCCAATGTTGTGTATAAGCTGGTGATGATTAGTAAAATAATTCCCCAGCACAGGGCTAACCTTGACGATGATTACGCCATCATTCAGCAAATGACGAAGATGGGAAAGCAGCATGAGGTATTTATGGACTGGGTTAAATCAAAGGTGAAAACCACCTATGTTCGCATCGATCCTTCCTACAGAAACTGTAGCTTCGAAATGGATGGATGGTTGCGATAGTTGCCAATCCAACGGGTATGCGAGTACTGAAAATGGCTCTTGCTGTGCTTACCATTACCCTGTTACAGGGTAGTGGTAAAACTCTTTTTGCTCAACAAAAAAGGGAGGTCTTCATTAACCATGCTGACAGCATGCGCAACCTAAAGGTCGATGGTAAGGATATCCGTCGATTGCTTGGGAATGTCTCCATTCGGCACGAGGAAACAACCATCACATGCGACAGCCTATACGATTATGTAGGCCTGAATAAATTCGATGCGTATAGCAATGTGAAAGTGTTTCAGGAAACCACCACGCTCTATGGCGACACCCTCAACTTTAATGGTGTAACCAAGAGGGGTAAGGTACGTGGCAAGGTGGTTAGAATGGTAGATGAGGAAACAACCATGGTTACGCGTTTTCTCGATTTTGAAACCGTCAACAAAACGGTTAACTACTACGGGGGCGCAGTAATTAATACCACCGATTCCCGATTTTCAAGCGACAGGGGCAAGTACTACTCTAACCAGAAGCGCTTTGTTGCTGCGGGTAACGTGGCATATATCGATCCAGATATCCTTTTAAATACCGATTCGCTTGAGTACTATACCGAGGTTGAGTTGATAAAGTTTTATGGCTCAACCCGTATTTACAATGAGGAGAACTACCTGTACAGCGAAAGAGGACAACATAATAGGGATACTCAGGAGTCTGAATTTCATATCAATGCTTTTATCGATAATGGAGACCAGAAGCTATATGGCAACAGCATTTTTTACGATAGGAACACAGGTGTATCAATAATTGAGGGAAATGGACTAGTTATTGATACCACCCAGCGTATAAATATATACGGTCAGCATTTAACCTATAATCAGAAAACGGAATTTGCTGAGGTTAAGCATGAACCTTTGGCAATGCTTGTGTCTGAACAATCGGACACGCTTTATCTTCGTGCCGATAGGCTTTTGGGTATATCTGTAAAGGATACAGTTTATACCGATTCCACGTTGTATAATCAGCTTGTTGGGGTGGGAGATGTTCGATTTTTCCGACATGATATTCAAGGTGTTTGTGATTCAATGCTTTACCATAGTGTCGACTCGATACTTTATATGCACAAAGACCCAATTTTGTGGAATTCCGAAAATCAGCTGACCGCTGATAACGTAAGCATCGAGTTTAGGAACGAAACGATCCACAGAATGAAATTCACAGGATCATCTTTTGTGACTTCGCAAGAGGATTCAATTCGATTTAATCAGATAAAGGGGCGTGATATGGTTGGTTTCTTCACCAATGGCAAGTTGACTCGTCTTGATGTGAATGGTAATGGGGAGACAGTTTACTACGGTCGTGATAAGGGTGAACTTGTGGGAGTAAATAAAGCCGAGAGCAGTAGGCTATCCATTGGGATTAAAGATAATAAGGTTGTAAGCATAATGTTTCGCGAAAGCCCAGTTGCCACACTGTTCCCTATCGATAAGGTAGAGCTGCAGGATGTAATGATTAAGGGATTTGCTTGGCATACCGATAAACGCCCCCAGTCGCCAGACGATATAATACCAACAGGCCTTGATGTAAACTTTTATCTACCCATCCTGAGCAAGGCAGACAGGTATAGAGCCCAAAAAAGAAACCCTGCCGAATCGCTTGACGATTTAGCAGGGGAAAAAATTGAAGAGATTACTTTGGATAAAGGGCTTGAACTAAAGAAACCTAATCTTTCTAACGATTTAAAACGGGTTAGTATTCATCCTCATTAAAGAAAAAGTCTTCCTTGGTTGGATAATCGGGCCAAATATCCTCAATGCTCTCATAGATGTCACCCTCATCCTCCAGCTCCTGTAGGTTTTCTATAACCTCAAGCGGAGCACCTGATCGGATAGCAAAATCGATAAGCTCATCCTTAGTTGCGGGCCAAGGGGCATCTTCAAGTTTTGATGCTAATTCTAGTGTCCAATACATATAGATAATCTAATTAATTGATATACAAATATTTAAGCGTTAGCCTATTAATGCAAATATATAAAAAAAACTAAATCATACTCTAGGTTCCCAAGGAATTTGCTCAATTTTAAGGTTTTTAGCTAACAATCGTGATAATGTGAAGAAAAAATCGCTTAACCTGTTGATGTACTTTACAACATTCTCGGGCAAAGGCGAGCTTTCAGCAACACTTATGGCTAAACGTTCGGCTCTACGACATATTGTGCGAGCCACATGGCAAAGTGAAACGGCCTGATGACCACCCGGAAGTACAAATGAGATTAGCGGCTCAAGCTGCGAGTCCATTTCGTCTATTTGCTGCTCTAGGAATTCTATGTCCGCATCGGAAATAGCTGGTAACTTCACCTTGCAGTCGGAACAATCCGCTGCCAGAACAGAGGCACAGCTCATCAACCTGTCGAGCACTTCGGCTAGTACTACCCTCCAATATCCATCAACGGCCTCCTGGTCGCGAAGCAGGGCAACAAAAGCCATAAGCTCGTCTACCGTGCCGTAGGCATCTATTCGTGGATGATTCTTTGGCACTCTTTTGCCGCCAATTAGCGAGGTGGCTCCTTTGTCGCCTGTTTTTGTATATATTTTCATAGCTACTTGCTAAACGTTTGTTGGTAGTAATGCTGTACGACCAAAATTGTTCAATGGTTACTTATGTTTTGTTGATTTTAAGTGAAATTATCTCTATTTACTATACAGCACAACTACCATGTTATGTATAAATCCAAATCGGCTTCAAAGGTAGCGTATTCTTCAGAATCGAAAGCAACGCTTTCGCTATCTCCAATATCGTAGATCCACTCGTAGGTTGTTCGTGTGTAATTTAGGGTTCGGTTCGAAACTACTGCAGTAGCTCTAAACTTTAACCCTATTGTTGATTTGGCAAGGGTTATTAGCTTGTGTCTGAGTTCAAACTATGGGATTGTGTAAAGCTTGGGTTTCGGGTAACCGTGTATTCGTATAGCCGTTTGTAATTCCCGTTAATCTCTTTTGCACTATGCTGGTGTTAAATTTTTCCGTCTAGCCAACACCAACGTGAGCCCTTTGGTTCACTGCCAACCAGCTGTTGCTATAGGCAAATTTGGAACCCAGTGCAACCCCCCGCATTGTAAAACTTTGCCTGCCTGTAGTTCGAGTTCAAATCGGTAATAAGATCAGCATCGTTATCCCAATGGAACTCGTTGAGATCGTTTATATACTGTGGATAACCCAGGACGCTTACGCCAAATCCAAAGAGGTTATATGGCAAGTTGCAAATACAAATCGCCCCATCGCGCTACTACTCTTCTCTAAGTACCACCTCTTGCTTCATGGTGGGGTTTGAGTTAACTTCGTCCGACTCAATTATACCATCCCTAAGCCTAATTATTCGGCGTGCATGAAGCGCAATGTCCTCCTCATGGGTAACAACAATAATGGTGTTTCCTTGGTTGTAAATATCCTCAAACAGGTTCATAATGTCAATTGAGGTTTTCGAATCGAGGTTTCCCGTAGGCTCGTCGGCCAGAATTATTGAGGGGTCGTTTACCAACGCCCTTGCCACGGCAACCCTTTGGCGTTGTCCGCCCGATAGCTCGTTGGGCTTGTGTTCCATCCTGTCGGTGAGGCTAACTTTACCTAGTGCCCCTTCGGCCATTTTAAGCCTTTCGGGTTTGCCAATTCCTGCATAAATCAAGGGAAGCATAACATTTTCAAGAGCGGAATAGCGGGGGAGGAGGTTGAATGTTTGGAAAACAAACCCAATCTCTTTGTTCCTAATCTCGGCTAACCTATCGTCCTCCAGCTTGCTAACATCAGTACCGTTAAGTACGTATTTTCCTGAGGTGGGGGTGTCAAGGCATCCAAGAATATTCATTAGAGTAGACTTGCCAGATCCCGAAGGCCCCATAATGGCAACATATTCGTTTTCATAAATTTGTAATGAAACACCTTCAAGAGCTTTAACAACAACAGTTCCTACTTTGTAGTACTTTTTGATATTCTCTATGTCAATTAGAATCTTTTTATCCATTGATGTCCGATTAAAAAAATTATGTTGGTTTGACTAAGCAAACCTACTAAAAGTTTATCTTAAAATGCTGTTTAAATATCCCTTTTCTAAAAAAAACTACTCCCAAATGAAATAGATCAATGCTAATGCTTACGCTCGAATGCTTTGCAATTACGTTCCACGCCTTAAACATTTCTCTGCTCCAACGAATATCATCAAACACAAAAATTGAGTTCTCGTTTACTTTTTTTAGGCACTGTTTAAAGTAGCGCAGGGTGGGTTCTGCCTTATGGTTTCCATCAAAAAATACAAGGTCAAGGACAGGCAGCTGGTTTAGGGCTTTGTTTAAACCTTGTTCAAAATCGCCCTCAATAAGTTCAATGTTTTTAAAGTTAAACAAATCGAAAGAGTTTTTAGCCAATTCTGCACGTTGCCAGTCGCCTTCAATGGTTAGTACCATTGCGTCGGGATTAGAGCTGGCAAGGTACATAGCGCTTATGCCAACCGAGGTGCCTAGCTCCAAAATGCTTTTCGAATTATTCCACTTAGCCAACCGGTATAAAAAGGCCCCATTTTTTGGAGATACTGACGATTTTCTGATAACGGCTCCTAATGTCTCCGATCGTTTCATCATCCTGCTTCCTGCACCATAATCACTTGGGGCAAGGCTAATCGACGAATCGATTTGCCAATTTCTGAGCCATTCTACCTCATTGGGCTGTTCGTAGTTGTTCTTATTGCAAAGCACTGCTCTTGAGAACTCGTACACCATAGGAGAGTGAACTCCGTGTCCCGACCGCGGTTTGGCCGTACATTTAAAAAGGATGTAATCCTTGGTAATGTTTAGTAAATGAGCAATGTCTGTCACTGTAATTCGTTTTTGTCAGCCAATACTAATTTAGCGATTAAAAGATGGCTTTATTGTGTTTACCTTCTATTTTTTTGAAAAACTTTTGCAGGGGCAATTTTTCATAAAACAATAGATTTTATGCTGCATTTTATATTTTTGCATTATGGCGATAAGTCTTTCCACGGATATAATGTATTTGGCTGGAGTTGGCCCCAAGCGAGCAGAGCTGCTTAAGGCAGAACTAAGTATTCACACCTTTGGCGATTTGCTCTACTACTTTCCCTTTAGGTACGTGGATAGATCGAGATTCTACAAGATTTCAGAAATTTCTGAGGATTTGCCATATATACAGGTTGTTGGTAAAATAGTCCGGTTTCAGGAAGTGGGTGTTGGACGAAAGAAAAGGCTTACAGCAATTTTTACCGATGGAACCGGAACGCTTGAGTTGGTTTGGTTCAAAGGTTTAAAATGGGTCGTCAAATCGATTAAGCCCAACGTTACTTACGTAGTTTTTGGGAAGCCAAATCTTTTTGGTGGAAAGTTTAATATTGCCCACCCCGAGGTTGAGGATTATAAGTCGGATCAAGAGAATTTAGGATCGGCCTTGCAGCCGGTTTACAATACCACAGAGAAGCTTAAAAGCAGCTTTGTTACCTCTAAAACCATTCTTAAACTTCAGCAGGTATTAAATGGTGCTATAAGCGATATTGTGCAGGAAACCCTTCCTCCATATCTTATAGAGAGGGTAAAGCTAATGACTCTTAGGGAAGCGCTCTGCAACATTCACTTTCCGTCGTCGGTATCGCTACTTAAAAAAGCCGAAGCGAGGCTTAAGTTTGAGGAACTATTCTACGTGCAGCTAAATTTGCTTTACCAAAAAAACACTCGATACCTTAAGGTTCAGGGTAACGTTTTTAGTCAGGTTGGTGAAGCATTTAACCGATTCTATGCAGAAAAGTTACCCTTTGCGCTAACCGATGCGCAGAAAAGGGTAATAAAGGAAATCAGGCGCGATATGGGCTCGGGAAAGCAGATGAACAGGCTTTTGCAAGGCGATGTGGGCAGCGGCAAAACATTGGTGGCACTTATGTCAATGCTTATTGCGGTCGACAATGGCTACCAAGCCTGCATTATGGCTCCCACCGAAATCTTGGCAACTCAGCACTACGAGACCATCTCAGGAATGCTCCACGGGTTAGGTATTAATGTAGGTTTGCTTACAGGAAGCACCAAGCGCAGCGAGCGAGCGCCGCTCCATGCGCAGCTCGAGGGTGGCTCCATGCATTTGCTCATAGGCACACATGCCCTGATAGAGGATGTGGTACAGTTCCACAACCTTGGGTTAGTAGTTATCGATGAACAGCAGCGCTTTGGTGTAGCCCAACGGGCCAAGCTTTGGCAAAAGAACGACAAGCCACCCCACGTATTGGTGATGACTGCTACCCCAATTCCACGTACCCTAGCCATGACCATTTATGGTGATTTGGAGGTAAGTGTAATCGATCAAATGCCTCCTGGTCGAAAACCCATTAAAACCATTCATTATACCGATGCCAAGCGTAACCTTGTGTTTGGGCTAATGCGCGAACAAATTAAGCAAGGAAGACAGGTGTACGTGGTGTACCCACTGATCAATGAATCGGAGAAGATGGATTATAAAGATTTAATGGATGGTTACGAAAGCATTGCTAGGGCATTTCCTCCTCCTCAGTACGTTACGGTTGTTGTTCATGGCAAGATGAAACCCCAGGAGAAGGATGAATCTATGCAGCTATTTGCCAGTGGTAAAGCCCACATAATGGTTGCCACCACGGTTATTGAGGTAGGCGTGAACGTTCCCAACGCTACGGTTATGGTAATAGAGAGTGCCGAACGATTTGGCCTTTCGCAGCTGCACCAGCTTCGGGGAAGGGTAGGGCGTGGAGCCGACGAGAGCTACTGCGTGCTTATGTCAGGGGTTAAACTTACCAACGAGTCGCGCAAGCGTATGCAAACAATGGTAGCTACCAACGATGGTTTCGAGATTGCCGAGGTGGATATGCAGATTCGTGGCCCTGGCGATATCGAAGGAACACAGCAGAGTGGGTTACCTTTCGATTTTAAAATTGCATCGCTGAGTAAGGATGGTCAAATACTTCAGTTTGCCCGGCAAGTTGCTAGCGATATTATTGATGAGGATAAAGCCCTTACAAATCCTAAAAACCAAATCCTTTTCAGGCAAATTGAGCAGATGACGCAGGAAAGGATAAGTTTTGGGCAGATTAGCTAGAGGCATTATAGGTATGACCAGCAACAGCACAATTCAATATATTCAGGCCAAATCCATTCTTTCCAAGGTAAAGGGTACCGACTCCTACTTTGGCATTACCTACAACATGAATTTGTACCGAGGATGCCAGCATGGATGCATATACTGCGACACCCGCAGCGATTGCTACGGAGTTGGCGATATCTCACAAATAAGGGTAAAGCAGAATGCTATCGAGTTGCTAAATATTGAATTGGCAGCCAAAAGACGGAGGCGAGCAACCATTGGCACTGGCTCAATGAACGACCCCTATATGCCCATTGAGAAAAACGTTGGTTTAACCCGAAAGGCGCTTGAGGTAATTGCTAAAAATCGTTTTCCGGCACATATTATTACAAAAGGTGATTTGGTAACCCGCGATATTGATGTGATACAAGAAATTGCTAAGGTATACGCTGCCGTTAGTTTCACCATTACCACCCACAACGATGAGTTGGGGCGCAAGGTGGAACCCTTTGCTCCAGCAACATCCAAGCGTTATAATGCTATAGAGCAGCTGGCTAAGAATGGTATTTATGCTGGTGTTACTATGATGCCCCTGCTTCCCTTTATAAACGATAGTACTGAAAATATTCAGCACATCATCAAATCGGCCAGCGATGCTGGGGCAAAGTATATAATCCCCATGTTTGGTTTAACTCTTAGAGCTGGTTCTCGCGAGTATTTTTACAATGCACTTGATGCTAATCTACCTCTTCAAAAAACTAAATATGTTAAGGCTTTTGGATTAAGCTACGAATGTTGGTCTCCACAATACAAAAGATTATCGAAAGTATTCCACGAGGAGTGCAGTAGATTGGGAATGCCAAGTAGGATGGAGTTTTTTCAATCGCACGAGCCAAAGCAGCTCGATCTGTTTTAAGATTATTGCGCAAATTGCTAGCCCAGCGGCGGGGCGATGTTATTGGGCGAGTTGATGAGCTTGTGGATGGACTTATCGTTGAGGCGTTTTATTCGCTTCTCCTCGATGATGGCCTCGCGC